>CANBCZ010000059.1 GCA_947367255.1 uncultured Alistipes sp. | reverse complement strand
ATGTAGAGGTACTTGCGGTTGAAGAGGCTGAGTATCTCGCCAACCGATGCACCGTGTACTCGGCGAATACCAATCTCGCGGCGGCGATACTGCGTCTCGAAGAGTACCAAGCCAAAGACTCCGATAATCGAAATCACAATCGAAAGGAACGAGAACAAGGTAACGAGCGTAGAGAGCTTATCCTCACGCTGATACACCATTTCCAACTCATTGTCGAAGAATTTTACATCAATCTTCTCAGGGTCGCTATTAGGCGAAATATCCAACACCGTATCAATAATATGCTTTCTCACCTCGGCAATGTCAGCTCCTGCCACCGTGCGGATATAGGCAATGCGTGGCAAATCCCAACCATATTTACCATAAATAAGGAAGGTAAAAGGTCTGACATCATAGTGTGCCGATTGGAAGTTAAAGTCCTTGCAGATACCGACAACCGGCGTTGTTTTACTGCCTATATGGCCATAAATAGCACTCTCTGATGTTAGTTCAAAAGCCTTTGCTGCTGTTTCGTTAAATATCAATGCTCCAGTTTCGGTAAGTTCATCGGATGGCATAAAGTCGCGCCCCTCGACAATGTCAATACCCATTACCTGCAAGAAGTTGTGTGAAACCACGTGAACTCTAAACTCTTGGTCTGATCCATTCGGCATAGTGCGGGTCCAAGCCATTGCTGAGTTTGTCAGCGGGCCACGACTCATAGCTATATCCTTGATTTGAGGATTCTGCATCAGACGGTCGATGAGTGCATCGCGCTTAGTGTAGTCCAGCACATCAGTAAATTGCCCATTTACAGCCTCATAAGGCAGTTTAGCAACCAAAAGATTCTCTTTGTCGAAGCCCATATCCTTAGTTAGCATATAATGATGCTGACGATAGATAAAGAATGAGCAAATAATCAGCGCAATGGAGATAGTATATTGTATGCCCACAAGCGTATATCGCAATATGCGACCGGACTTTGAGGCCGAGAAATCGCCCTTGATAACAAATGCCGGCGAGAACTTGGTAATGTACCACGCAGGATAGAACGATACCACCACACCGAGCAGTACAACACACAATGCCATTACACCTGCCAACGGCCAATTCTCGTTAATAGCCACTGAGGTAGAGATATACTCTTTAAGTGGTGTATCAGCAAAGAGCACCACAATAACTGCTGCACCAAACAACGATACGAGAATCAAGCCTACGGTTTCAAAGAGGAAATTCAGACGCAGTTTCGCAGTTGGAGCACCAAAGATTTTGTAGTTATTGACGGCACGGATTCGGCTCGGTATCAACGCGAAGAAGAAGTTTACAAAGTTGATAAACGAGATAACGAGAATCAACGCGGCAATGGCTATCAGCGTATATGTCGTTGTACGGCTGCCGTGCATCCACTCCGGCGAGGTATCATCGGCAAAGTAGAGGTCGGCAATCGGGGTTAAACGAGGAGTAATACGTTCCAGTTGTCGCTTGTACTCCTCTTCTGAAAATCCTCGTTTCTCGCAGTCGTTTTTCACATAGTCGAGCATCCGTTGCTCCGCCTCCTCACGCGAAGCACCCTCACGAAGTAATACATAGTAGGAGTTTCCCCAATTATTCTCTTCATAAGGAGTAGCCTCGGGCATAATCACATAAGCCTCGCTATATGCCATTGTTGAAGGTTGTGGGAAATCCTTGTAAATACCCGAAATGATGCGTTGTGCCTGATTTACAGCACCACGACCATAGTTAATTCTGTCGCCAACTTTCAGGTTACAACGCTTGGCTACACTCTCCGAGATAATCATACCATAGTTAGCCTTGAACTCCTCGTCGATACCTCCTGCTATAAACTCGAAGGGGAATACTGCCAAACCATTAAGTTCTGTGCCACAGACGCTGATGTTGAAATTATCAATCGTAGAGTTGCGCTTTGCGGAGTATTCATTTTGGTATTGCGAATTGCCATAACCACCTTTTACATCAATCGCACCGGAAGTCTCCACTTCAGGGCATACGGCACACATCTCCACTGGGATGCGTCGATTCCAATACCATTCCCAGCGACCCTCTTCTGACCACGATGGGTGTTCCAAGCGATAGATGCGCTCCGAGTTAGGGATAACACGGTTGTACGATAGGTCAAACTTTACCTGTACGGCAATAAGATATACCGCTGCAAATGCTACTGCCATACCCACAATGTTCAATACCGACGATGTGGTGTAACGGCGAAGCAGGGTTAGAAAATTTCTGATATACATAACAATAAATTCAAAATTTAGAATTCAAAATGCAAAATTATTTATTGAGGATAAGCACCTCGTTTTCGCCAAAATTATCATACGACGAAGTTATAACTTTTTCGCCGGGTTGCAAGCCCTCGATCACCTCATAATACTGCGGATTCTGTCTGCCGATGCGAATCTCACGGCGGTATGCCTTCTCGCCCGAAGCATCGACGACATAAATCCATCTTCCGCCCGTCGCCTGATAGAACGAGCCACGAGGTATCAGAATTGCCTCGGCTGCCTCGCCAAGTTGCAAGTTGAGATAGTAGGTCTGACCACTACGGATATTCTCGGGCGCAGCACCGCTGAAACGGAAGTCCGCTTTGAACTGACCATTGCGCACCTCGGGATATACCTTGCGGAGCTGCATCTCGTACTCCGCTCCCTGACGCTCAAACGATGCCACAAGACCCGTTGTAACGCGGTCGATATAGTGCTCATCAACCTGCGCCTGCACCTTGTAGGTCGTTAGGTCGTTCACCTGACCGATGTTTGCGCCCTGCTGCAACGACTGACCGAGAACGACATCGAGCATACCCACCTCGCCATCAATCGGAGCTTTCACCTTGAGGTTATCTACACGCTGGCGTATAAGCTCCATATTGAGCTGCATCGAGCGCAGGCTCTCCTCCATCTGCGACACCTGCGATGTGCGGTAGAGCGAGTCCTGCTTCTGTCGCTCCAACACCAAATCACGCTTACGCACCGCAAGCTCATAGTCCTCCTTTGAGCGGATATACTCCTCACGAGCCAAGAGGTTGTCGTTGTAGAGGTTTTCGTTCTGCTGATAGGTGCGGTGTAGGCGCGACACTTCGAGGTCGAGTTGCAGCTTCTCCTGACGGAGTGCCAAACGCTCCTGCTCCATCGAAATCATCGTGTTACGCAGGATGTTCTGCTTCTCGGCAAGGTCCGCCTCCGACTGCAAAATCTGCATCGAGAGCGAGTTGTTCGACATTTCGAGGA
>CANBCZ010000058.1 GCA_947367255.1 uncultured Alistipes sp. | reverse complement strand
CATATCAACTTTTTCGTGAAAAAACATAGTTTTTTATAGGTTATTAGCTCATTTTTATTAACTTTGCACCCTATGAAACAGATTTTACATACAATAGCAATTATCGCACTTTGCGCAGGTTTTACCGCTTGCTTCAGTAGTGCAGATCCTATAGAGGAGAAGCCTCGCAATATCGTCTACGGCATTGACGCCGATGGTTATCAGCTTGACAACCACGAGGTTATACAGGGTGACACTTGGGGAAAAATTCTCGACAGCTACGGCATTACCGTTCCGAAAATCTCTCGTCTTGATGCCCTGACAAAGGATATCTGTCCGCTTCGCACCATCCGCATCGGACACAAGTACACCACATTCACCAAGCGCGACACGCTCGATACAACTCGTATGCGACTCGACCACTTAGTCTATGAGAAGAACCTTGTGGACTATGTCGTCTTCTCATTTGTGGGCGATTCGGTGGCTGTTCGTGCCGACTCCAAGCCTGTTACACTGCGTCGTACAAAGAGCAGTGGCGTTATCGAGAGCTCGCTGTGGGGTACAATTATGCAGGAGAATATGCCTTATGCCCTTGCAGCCGAGATGGAGGATATATACCAGTGGACTGTCGATTTCTTCGGCATCCAGCAGGGCGATAGTTTTACCGTTATCTACGACGAGAAGTTTGTCGATACACTCTCGGTAGGTATTGGTCGTGTGTGGGGCGCAAAGTTCAACCACATGGGCAAGGATATCTACGCCATTCCATTCCCACAGGATGGTAAGGTGCAGTATTGGGAGGCTGATGGCGGCTCACTGCGCAAGCAGATGCTCAAAGCACCGCTCAAGTTCACCCGCATATCGTCGAAGTTCTCGTATGCTCGTCTGCACCCTGTGCTCAAGAAGTATCGTCCTCACACCGGCGTCGATTATGCAGCGCCATCAGGCACTCCTGTACGCGCCGTAGCTGACGGAACCGTAACATACAAGGGTTACAAAGGTGCCGGTGGTAATACCGTGTACATCAAGCACCCGGGCAAGATGCAGTCGGGATATCTCCACCTGCGCGGCTTTGCAAAGGGCATTGCTGTAGGCAAGCGTGTATCTCAGGGTCAGGTTATTGGTTATGTAGGTAGCACCGGTCGTTCGACAGGTCCGCACCTCGACTTCCGCCTTTGGAAGAATGGTCAGCCAATCAACCCTCTCAAGGTACCGCAGAAGCCTTCCGAGCCTATCAAGGAGGCTAACCGCGAGAAGTTCGAGTGGGTCAAGGAACGCGTCATCGCAGAGCTTGAGGGCGAGGTACCTGATTCAATGAAGATTACCGTTATCGACTCTGTAGTTATCAGATAGTCTATGCTTCCCGAGAAGAGAATAACATCATTTATCGCTCGTCACCACGTACTGACGCTTGCCACCTCCACCACAGATGGCATACCCTACTGCGCGGCGTGTTTCTATGCCTACGACAAGGAGCGAAATGTGATAGTATTCACCTCGGACGATACAACCTGCCACGCACAGCAGATGGCTGCAAATGCAAATGTAGCTTGTGCAATAAACCTCGAGACAAGGGTTGTGGGCAAGGTACAAGGTTTGCAGATTTGCGGTACCGTAAGACGCGGCGAGGGCGAGGATAGAGCCGTATATGTCAAGCGTTTTCCATACGCAGCCGTAGCACCGCTCAATATCTGGGTTGTAGAACCTACTTTTATGAAACTTACCGACAACACGCTCGGTTTTGGAAAGAAACTTATATGGAAGAGAGAGTAGTCGGAGTAGTAATAGTTGCCGGTGGTAGTGGCAGCCGTATGGGAGGTGCACTGCCCAAGCAGTTTGCCCTTATTGACGGCGAGCCGATACTTGTAAAGACAATCAACAACTTTGCAAAGGCACTTCCCGGTGCAAAGATTATCGTTGTTCTGCCCGCAGCGCAGATAGATTTCTGGAAGAACTACTCGGCACGTTTTCGTGTTGCCCGCCACAAGATTGTCGAGGGCGGAGAGCAGCGCTTCCACTCGGTAAAGAACGGCATTGAGGCAATTACAGAGGCGGTGGATATTATCGCCATACAGGACGGAGTTCGCCCATTTGCCTCGGCAGATATGATTCGCAATACGGTTAAGTGCGCCATAGAGCACGGCTCGGCAATACCCGTTATCGAGGCTGTGGACTCATTTAGAGAGGTGACAGTTGATGGCAGCAAGATTGCAGACCGCACAAAGCTCCGCGTGGTGCAGACCCCTCAGGTATTCGAGGCAGGGCTTATTCGCGCCGCATATGATACCGACTACCAGAGTTGTTTTACCGACGATGCCTCGGTAGTAGAGACCACTACCCCACATCGGGTAGCACTCTGCAAGGGCGAGGGTCGAAACATAAAGATTACCACACCCGATGATATGATTATCGCTCAAGCGATAGCACAAGCGATAAAAGAGGAGTAGAGAATGTTCGAGTACAGATATACGACAGACAACAAGACCCGCTACCTGACTGCGATACACTTTATGGTATTTGCCGTCATAGCCGCTGCACTCTGCCTGTTGGTAGATGGTGGTTATATTCTGGCGTGGTTTATCTCTATCGTTATCGCCGTCATCGCACTTATGGCGCTGAGTATTCCTCGCCGAATACTCCTCAGCGACGATGGCATAGAGATATGCTGCATCTCGGACTATACACACATCGCCTACAAGGAGGTTGCTGCAATAAGGGAGGTAACCGATGAGGAGATGAGGTATATAATGCCGATATTTGCAGCCTCGGGATTTTTCGGCTACTACGGCAGTTTCATAGACTTTAAGAGTTGGGATTTTGTAAAGATATACGCCTCAAAGTGGAGTAACTTTATAGAGATTACCGACATATACGAAGATAAGTATTATATCTCTTGCGACCAGAGTGAGGAGTTGATTGGCAGAGTATTGAATTATGCGTCGCTTAAACCAAATGAAGATGAATAGAAGTCTGCTTGACCAATCAGTACCCAAGTCGATACTCACCTACTATCGACAGGCAATGACAGTGCTCTCTATGGCTGTTATTGCTGTGGTCTTTATTGTAGTTTTTCGACCATTCAACATATATGACTCACTCGACTTTATAATCCACGGCTCACTCTCTCGTTGGATTAACTCTTCAGAGGACGCCTTCTTCCTTGCGCTGAGTTCGGCAGTTGTCGTAGCCGCTGCGCTGATTATGATTTCGCGAGTGATACTTGTCCGCAACCGCCAAAACGAGATAACCTATCGCGGATTTCTTGTCTGGTGCGGCATTGAGTTTTTAGTCGTGGCGTTGGGTATTACTATCTGGTCGGCAACCCTCTTCCACGATGAGTATACAAGCATCTTCCGCCTCTTTTCCAATGTTCTGGGACGAACTGCCTGCATACTCTTTATTCCGTATATAATTATGCTGCTCTATATCATCATTGTCGATAAGGCACACCAGCTCAAGGCTCTCAAGGAGAGAATCGACAACGACGAGGAGCTGCAACAGAAGGCATATATCCTGCTCTACGACGAGCATAACGAGATGCGACTCTCCGTAAAGCGCGAGGATTTGATAATGATCGAGTCGGCAGATAACTATATCTGCGTATGGTACCTGAACAACGAGCAGATTAAAAAGACGATGATCCGCAACACTATGAAGCGCGTTGCAGGACAGCTTAGCCACTGCAGCATACAGCGTTGCCATCGCTCTTATATGATCAATATGGACCGTGTAAAGGTGCTGCGTCGCGACAAAGATGGAGTATTTATCGAGTTCGGCATCGAGGGAATCTTCGATGTACCTATCTCGAAGACATACATTGACAATATAACCAAATGGTTAATGAAATAAACTAATTTATTAATCCGGAGGTTGGATTAGACTGTTTATCGGTTCTTTGTTTGAGAGATTGAAGTACTTGTTACAACTTGCAACAAAATGATGAAGAGTGATTTTTTGTGAGTTTGTGACTATTTGGAGTTCTGCAACGAGGAGCATAGTGGACCTATGTGACGAGGCGCAAAACACCAAGGTTACAACTTGCAACAAATACAACAGGATGTTGTTTTAAGCCTGTTTACGAAGTTATTTTTTGTGAGTTTGTGACTATTTGGCATTTTACGACGAGGAGCATAGTGGATCTATGTGACGAGGCGCAAAACACCAAGGTTACAACTTGCAACAAATACAACAGGATGTTGTTTTAAGCCTGTTTACG
>CANBCZ010000057.1 GCA_947367255.1 uncultured Alistipes sp. | reverse complement strand
GGCTGTACGAAGAACTGCATCTCCATCTGCTCGAACTCGCGCATACGGAAGATGAACTGACGAGCAACGATCTCGTTACGGAATGCCTTACCGATCTGAGCAATACCGAACGGGAGTTTCATACGACCGGTCTTCTGCACATTGAGGAAGTTTACGAAGATACCCTGTGCAGTCTCAGGACGGAGGTAGATTGTGCTTGCACCCTCGGCAGTAGAGCCCATCTGTGTTGAGAACATGAGGTTGAACTGACGAACATCGGTCCAGTTGCGAGTACCTGAGATAGGACATACAACCTCGCAGTCGATGATAATCTGCTTGAGCTCCTCGAGGTCGTTCTTGTCGAGAGCCTCAACAAAACGGGCGTGAATAGCGTCGCGCTTTGCAGCTATGTCGAGCACGCGTGGTGATGTTGCGCGGTACTGCGCCTCATCGAACGCCTCGCCAAAACGCTTGCGAGCCTTGTCACACTCCTTCTGAATCTTCTCGTCCTGCTTTGCCATCCACTCCTCGACAAGGACATCTGCGCGGTAACGCTTCTTAGAGTCCTTGTTGTCGATAAGAGGGTCGTTGAAGGCTGCAACGTGACCTGATGCCTCCCAAGTCTTAGGGTGCATAAAGATAGCGGCGTCGATACCTACGATATTCTCGTGGAGCTTTACCATTGAGTCCCACCAGTAACGCTTGATGTTGTTCTTCAACTCAACACCATTCTGACCATAGTCATAAACGGCGCCAAGACCGTCATAAATCTCGCTTGAAGGGAAGATAAAACCATACTCCTTGCAGTGTGCGATAAGTTTCTTAAAGAGCTCTTCTTGTGTCATAACTTTCTATATTTTGTTTTTGATTATTTTCCAATCGGCAAAAGTACTAATTTTTTCGCAAAAAAGCAGCAATTATTTTATAAAAATAATTCGTCCGTCGCGACTTTTGGGGTCGGACGGACGAATTTGCCGCTAAATGAGCTCTGATTATTTGAGATACTTGCTGAAGAACTTCCAGATCTCGGCAGCGGTGTTCATACTGCCGTCAGACCACTTATGAACGCCTCCTACAACCTCGTAGAGCCAAACTTCGTTGCCATTAACGCCATTTACATAGCGGTGGGCAATAACCTGATTCTTGCCCTCTACAAGCGGAAGATACTCGGTATGCTCGTGGGTACATCCGTTTACAGCCACCCAGTAGCCTACAGCGCTTGGAACAGAGATATAACCGCCCCACTTGTCAATCTTCTCGAGATTGCCGTTCCACTTGGATGTCTTGTCCATAGTACCGTGCGACTCCATCAACGGAATAGGCTTTTTAGCCTTCAGATCGCGATACATCCACTCCATGGTAAGACCTGAGATAGGTGCTACAGCTGCGAAGATATGAGGAGCCTTATAGGCGAGCAGATAGCTCATCTCGCCACCGTTTGAGTGACCTGTTGCAAATACATTGTGCTTTGAGAAGCCGTGCTTCTTCTGCAGGTGCTTTACAAGACGGATGGTAAAACCTACATCGTCACGCTTCCAATTATCCTCAAAGTGGAAGGCGTAACCTACAGCCCAGCAAGGTTTGCCCTTATTGTCCAGCGGACCCTTTGGATAGCATACAGCAAAACCCTCCTTGTCGGCAATCGGATGAAATCCGTAGCCTACAGATGGCACGCTGCGTGAGCCGTAGCCGTGGAATGCCATAATCAGAGGTGCTCCCTCAGGCAGATTCTGCGGCTTGTAGAGGTAGTATGTGTACTCGATACCCTTGTGCTTGAATGTATGCTCGGTAAGTGAACCTGTGCCGTCATTAGGACCGGCAAATGCTGCTCCCGCAAAGAGGAGAGCGGTTACGAAAAGAACTAACTTTTTCATACTTTTTCTACTTTTTAAGTTGATTCATCATCCACTTTGAACGAGCCGAATCCTGCTCAGGATATGTCCAGTGGCGTGACTGCGGTACAATCATCACCTCAGGCTGTGTAGGCATCTGGTTGATAGCTCCCTGAATAGATGTAGGGCATACAACAAGGTCGTTGTAGCCGTACGATACCCACATAGGAACTGCAAGGTGGCGTGCGAAGTTTACGACATCGTAGTACTTAACGGTCTCAAGACGCTCTTTTGTTGCCAAAGCCTTGTTCTTGAACAGGTAAGGCCAAGAGTTACCCTGATCATAGAGGTAGCCTGTGAGGTCGCACATAGCAGGGTAGAAGGCTGCACCGCACTTCACTTTAGGATTGAGGTATGCAGTGGTAATTGTCAGAGCACCACCTTGGCTGCCACCCATAACACCGATACGATCAGCATCTACAAAGTCCAAAGATGCGAGAAAATCGACAGCACGAGCACAACTTACGAATACGCGCTTGTAGTAGTAGTTATCCTTGTCATCGACATTTGCAGACGGATAGTTGAGTAGCGAGCCCTGCTTGAGGGTCTCGTAGATGCGCTCGTCAGGCATAACGGTAGGGATGCCGTGGATGCCGATCTCGAATGTAACAAAACCCTTCTCTGCCTCGCTGTAGTAGCCCTTGCGTGAGCGGCAACCTGCACCCGGAACAATCAGAATTGCAGGACACTTACCGTCGTAATCTGCAGGTACACAGAGTGTTCCGTACATTCTTGAGCCATTCTTGAAGCTCTGGAACGATGCAGAGTATACATTTACCTTAGGGGTACACTTCTCAGGCACAAGGTCGAGCTGCGGGAGCAGTGCAATCTTTGAGTTCTTCTCAATCTCCTTCTTCCAGAACTCTGCAAAATCTGCCGGCAGAACGGTCTTAGGTACGATCTTCTCCTTCTCGAATGCTGCAGTAGCACACTCGTCATACCTCTTGCCCTCAACCTTTGCCCATACACGACAACGGAGGAAGCCCGGCTTCTTCATCGTATGACCCGAGAACTTTACAGCACCATTTTTGAGGGTCTTGTCACCCTTTTCGAGTGGATCGAGAAAATCCTCCGAAATCTCATAGTAGATCTGAGCATCCTTAATCGGAGTGTTGTTACAATCTGTCACGGTAACATTAAATACAGGTTTCTCACCGCAGGTATAGCACCAATCGGCGTGGTCCGGAGTTACTGTTACCTTTACAAATGACTGACGCGGAGGTGCAGCAGTCAGTGATGCGCTCACGAGGATAAGCATCAGATAGAGAGCGAGTTTTTTCATCTTTCGGTTGATTTTGTGATTAATAATTGACCAAAGATAGTAAATTTTCCGTAAAAATTGTAAATTTGCGTTATGAAAAAATTATCAATCGTTGTCGCTACATACAATCGTTCGCAATCTCTGCTGCGTACACTGCGCTCCGTTGTGGGGCAGACAGCACCTGCCGAGCAGTGGGAGTGCGTGGTTGTGAACAATAACTCTACGGATGATACAGAGGCTGTTTTTGCTGACTTCGCGCGTGAAAATCCGACATTCGATTTAAGAATGGTCACCGAGACCAAACAGGGACTCTCTAATGCCCGCAACTGCGGTATAGAGGCATCTGTGGGTGATTATATCGCTATTGTTGATGATGACGAGACCCTCGAGGATAGTTTTGCCGAGAGCTATATCGAGTTCTTCGACTCCTTCCCGACAGCTATGGCTGCGGGAGGTGCTGTTAAGGCGTGCTACGAGAGCGCCCGCCCGCGTTGGATGTCCCGATTTACAGAGCAGATGATTGCCAACCCTTTAGACCTCGATATTGCCGTTACTCTCTTCCCGCAGAACAGAGTTCCTGCAGGTGGAAATATGGCGTTCCGTCGTGAGGTGTTCGATAGGGTAGGGCTCTTCAATCCGCAGTTGGGAAGAAATGGCAAGAGCCTTGTCGGTGGCGAGGAGAATGACCTCTTTGCGCGTCTTCGCAGGGCAGGGGAGCTGCTCTACTTTGTGCCTAATGCGGCAATCTTTCACCATATACCTGACAGCAAGCTTACTGATGACTATTTCGACCGCCTGAGTTATAATGTCGGAGTGAGCAAGCGCCTGCGTGCCGAGGCGGACGGAGAGGTCGGGAAACTGCTGAAGAGCGAGAGTCGCAAACAGGTTGCAACATATCTGCTGTATGTGCTCTATATGCTTGTACTGCAACCACTTAAGGCGAAGTATCTGCTACGAATGAGAAACGGAATATATAAAGGTGTAAAACAACTATGAGACTAACCTATCTTTTTGCTGTGGCAATGCTCTTTGTGGGTTGCTGTGGCAGTGCAAACAAGAACCTCGACCTTATGAAGGCGGAGGATTTTCAGACAACCGTAGATGGCAAGGCGACCGACCTCTATACCATCACAAACGGAACCCTTACAATGCAGGTGACAAACTTCGGTGCGCGTGTCGTATCGCTCTGGATGCCTGACCGTAATGGTAATATGGCGGATATTGTTCTGGGCTATCAGAATATCGATCGCTATATCAATAATGGCGGCGAGCGCTTCCTCGGAGCTGTTGTCGGTCGTGTGGCAAATCGTATCGGTGGCGGAAAATTTACATTGGAGGGGGTAGAGTACACCACTCCGCAGAACAATAACGGACAGACCCTGCATGGTGGCTTGAAGGGCGTCGATATGGTCGTGTGGGATGTTGTGGAGGCTACCGAAAACTCTATCCGCTTTAGTTATACCGCACCTGATGGTCAGGATGGTTTTCCGGGAAATCTGACTATCGTTATGGACTATATCCTTACAGAGGACAACGAGTTCAAGGTCACCTATAGCGCTACAACCGACAAGACCACTGCCGTGAACCTCTCGCACCACTCATTCTTCAACCTCAAGGGCGAGGCAGGCGGTACCATTACCGACCACATTCTGCAGATTGATGCCGACTATATCACTCCTACCGACAGCTACCTTATACCTACAGGCGAACTTATGGCTGTCGAGGGTACTCCGTTTGACTTCCGTACCGCACACCCTATTGGTGATATGATCGATGCTGACAATGAGCAGCTCAAGAATGGTCGCGGATACGATATGAATTGGGTGCTCAACCGCAAGGATAATGGCGAGGTTGTCAAGGTTATGTCTATCTACGAGCCGCAGTCGGGTCGCGGTTTTGAGCTCTATACCGACCAAATCGCTCTTCAGTTCTATAGCGGCAACTTCTTCGACGGCACTTATGACGGCAAGTAC
>CANBCZ010000056.1 GCA_947367255.1 uncultured Alistipes sp. | reverse complement strand
TAGGTTTTACTACTATCCCAAAGGGGTTTCTTTTGCGATGCACACCTACTACTACCTTTTGACAACAAAATGGGTTTTATCGTGATAGTGGCGCATTTGCGGCACATCCCTTAAAAATTAGTGTCGGCTGTACGTCTTAGAACTATCCGACACTAATTTTTTGCACGATATACCACAGCTACGCACTTTTGACGACAAATTAGTGCACAGGGTGATCGGAGTGCAAAGTCGTTGTTGCGAAAAGGCAGCATTAGCTGCACGTCTCTAACACATTTTGACGACCGACGCTGCTTGTGAGGGCAGAGGCTGCGTGTAGACTATGCCGAACTGCGAGGAGGAAGAGCCGCCTTTAGGCGGGTCAGCAAATTAGTGCATAGGGTGATGGTAGTGCAAGTCTTGATGATAAAACGATAGACAATAAATTTATTCCATTTTTCGTTCTGTATAAAAGCGAACAATGAATATCGGTAAATTTTTAATAACTGTGGTTGTGGGGTGTAGTTGTACATCCTGCGCCATTGTTGTTTCTCTATCTTCGGCGGGAAGGGATACTGCAGAGCAGGGCGGAGAGCAGATTGTAGAGCAGAGCAGCGGCACAAAGAGTGTCGTAACCCCTGACGGCAAACATATCACTCTTCATAAGGGCGGCAACACTACCACAGCCATCTCCTCCGACGGTAAGGTTTCGACCTACTATAACAGTGGTAACGGCAACGGCGTTATTGTCAATTCCGGTGGTAAAATCTCAACTTATTACAACCATGGTAACGGCAGTGGTGTTATTGTCAATCCTGATGGATCGCACACCATAGTTCATAAATAACAAAGGGTGTCAGTGACACCCTTTGTTATTTACTCCTCCTCCGATAATCGGAGTCCAGAACTCGATATTTCGCTTTTTGAACCAGCCGTGGCAGCCCATAGGCAGTTTGCCGTGGCTCTTTTTATAGCATATATCGGGATGGACATCGAACGAGAAACCGAGAGCCTCGTCGAAGGTCGGGTAGTGGAAGTTGGTTGGGATAAGCGACCAGAACCAATCCTCGTTGCAGAGCGTGCCCTTGCCCCTTTTGAACTCGGCAATAGTCGTCGCGTATCTGTCGCACCCCTCCAAAATAGAGGTAATTTTGCGTAGCGAGAATCCGCCATTTCCGACCTTGTTGAAGTAGTCCTGACGCATCAGTTTTCCCTCGCGCTTGAAGAGTTTGCGGCGTAGCCAGAGGAATTGGCTGATGATAGGCATTGAGTATATGCGTCGCTTCGGCCACGGCGCACCGACATAGTCATAACCCTTGTCGCACCACTGCTCAAGTTCATCTCTGAATACCCACACATCTGTCTGGCAGATAAGGATATAGTCGCAATCCTCAAAGAGCTGATAAAAACTCTTTGACAGCATCATATCGTTATATCCTGCAATTCCATTTCTGCCGAGCCAACTATCCGAAACCCTTACAACCTCGCACTGTGGAGCAAGCGTCTCGATGGCGCTTATATCAAGACCCTCGGGTGCTAAAAGGACTGTAGGGTATGCCGAAAGCACCTTGAGATTGTTGGTAAATGAGCGCAGATGTCTGCCCGTAAGGGTCGAGGTGTATATCGGAACAATGACCTTAACCTTAGTCTTCTCCATTTTATCTGAGTTTTAGAAGTAGTGGTATGGTGTGTATGCTGTATGGGTGTCGGCGTCGGAAATTCGCTACCAAACTGCGAGCCTCATCACTGTTTATTAGTCTGTTTCTAATTAATTTCTTTATAGCAAAGGCCTCGGCAGCACCACTGCTTCTCTCAATCTCTTTGGCGCTGTGGCGGGAGGTAACATAGAGTGGCAGTTGTGAGCCCCATTTGTCTAAGTATATTTTTACGCTCTCCAACCAACTCTTTGAGAATGAGCCTGTTGATAGATGCTCTAAAGTGACGCTGTTGCAGACATAGTTTTTGTATCCGGCAACAAATAGTGCTGTTGTAAAGTCCGTATCGTAGGAGTGAAACCCTGTGAATGTCTTCTGGTCAAAGCGGTGCTTGCTCCACCTCTCTCTGCTGACACATAGACACATTCCGTCTAATGTCACAACCTCTGAAAATTCACTCTTGCTTCGTGAAGTGCGCAGAGATGGTTTTTTGCCCTTTGCGCCTCTGAGGTAGTGCTTTTGGCAGAATTTGCTGATATTTTGCCAGCCGTAGAGGTATGGATATTTGGCTGTTCCGCCTGCAAAACCGATAGCTCCGCACCCCTCTTCAGAGAGTTTGTCGGCAATGATTTTGTCCCAACCGCGAGTGTGGAAGATAATATCTTCGTGGACAAAGCACAGATAGTCGTACTTCGCCATCTCTGCACACTGGTTGTAGACTTGACATATGCCGAGACCCTCCTCTCTGTTGTCAAAGAGGAGGAGTTCAAACGGCATAGTTGCCGTAGCCTCAATGCTCTGTCTCAGAGCTTGGGCATTTTGCGGATCTATTGAACAGACGATAATCGAGAACATAGACTACTGCTTCTGCTGCGCTACATACTCGTCGGCAGTCTGCTTCATACGAGCAGCACGGGTTGCGCTGTCTGGGTGAGTAGAGAACATCTGCGCCACCTTTGAAGATGAACCGCTATTGCCACCTGCAAGCTCTACGAGTTTGTTGAGAGCGTTGTACATAGCATAAGGGCTGTAGCTGTTTGCAATACATACATTGAAAGCCTCCTGATCGGCTGCAAACTCCTGAGCCTGAGAGAACTGCGCCTCCTTGTATGCCGTAGCGATAGCTGCCAACTGAGAGTTTGTCAGCTTCTCGAGGGTAGGGTTGATAGCGCCGATAGCATCCTTGAGTGCGGCGGTCTTGTATGCCTGCTTCATCATATTCTTTGTGTCGGCATTCTTGAGGTGACCGATCTCGTGACCGATAACGGCAAAGATCTCCTCGTCGCTCATGGCATCCATAAGACCTGAGTATACGCGGATACTGCCATCACCGCAAGCAAAGGCGTTAATCTCGTCGGTCTGATATACCTTGAAGTTGAGGTTCAGTCCGTCAGTGTTCTTAATGCCGCTTACAAGTTTGTTGAGGCGAGTAGTGTAAGGGGAGTCCGCAGCAGCGATAGTGCTCTGCTCGTCCTGATATGCCATATACTCTGCACACATCGTGGCAACCTGCTCGTCGGTAATGGTGTACGATGTTGCGAGGTTTACTCCTGCGCTGAGAAGCTTTTCGGTGTTCAGTGTGCCGCAAGCAGCGAGCAGGAACGGGGTCAGTAGAATGAAGAGTCGTTTCATAATTCTATGTGTATTAAAAGGTTTTTATAATCTTTGCGGGAACTCCTGCGGCAACACAGTTTGCAGGGAGCGAATGGGTAACAACCGAGCCGGCACCGATAATTGTATTCTCGCCGATAGTAACACCCGGAAGTATGGATGCCCCTTCGCCTATCCATACATTTTTGCAAATCTTGACAGGACCTTTGGAGTATAACTCTCTGCGAATCGGTGCAACATCTGCCGATATGGGTGGGATATGTCCGTGAGAGTGGTCGGTAATGAGCACACGGCTGCCGATAAGTACATTGTCGTCAATCTCTATGCAATTTATTGCGCCGATATGGCAGTCCCAAGTTATCTCGACATTATTGCCGATAAAGATCTTCGGGTCGCGGTTTCCGTTTCTGAATGCCTCTAATCGCAGTCGCTTCTCTGCGTGAAAGTTGTCGCCGATAACTATCATGCTGCCACCAAATACATAACAAGGGTGCTTGATAAACAACCTCTTTCCACAGCGCTTGAAATAGAGTCTCTTGTATAGAGAGTAGATCCTGTGGAATATTTTACGTATGGAGTCTATAATACGTCGGAACATAGTGCTGCGTTAGGCTTTTGGTAGTTTGGATATTAAGTAGAGTGAATATATCGAGAACGGATGGCTCTTTCGGAACTTTTTTACCGCTGCAACGGCCTCCTCTCGGTTAAGTATCCCCAACTTAAAGAGGCGTCGCAGTGTACGATACTCCATCTTGCGTGTATTCTCTGTTATCTCCTCGGCAGTGTGGCGCGGAGTGATATAGAGTGGGAGTACACTCTGCCACTTCTTGAGGTATATCAACTCGCTCTGGTACCAAGTCTTGGAGAAAGAGCCTGTAGATTGATGCTCTATAAGCACATTGTTGCAGACGTAGTTCTTAAACCCTGCAACATGTACAGAGGTGGAGAAGTCTGTGTCGTATGAGTGAAACCCCGTGAAGGTCTGGTCGTCAAAACGACACTTGCTCCATACATCTTTTCGGGCTGCCAGAAACATACCATCGAGTGTTATGACCTCCGTGAATGGCTCGTCAGCACTCTCCTTTATATATTTGCTCTCGTTATAGCTGAAGTCCTGAATATAGTTTCTGTGTATAAACCTTTTGCTTCCACCCCAGCCGTATGGAAATGGATACTTGGATGTACCTCCGGCAAAGCCTATTACGCCACAATCTGCCTCGGCGAACTTCTCTGCCAAGACCTTATCCCAGCCGTATGTGTGGAAGACTATATCCTCGTGAACAAAGAGCAGATTGTCAAATTTCGCCTGCTCAGCCATCTTGTTGTAGACGGCGCAGATGCCCATTCCGACCTGACGGTTGTCGAAAATAAGCATCTCGAAGGGCATAGAGGCTGTATCTCCTATGTTTCGCCTCAAGGCTTCCGCTTTGTGTGTAGATATGGAGCAGACGATAATTGAAAACATACCTAATACTACTTAATGCTCTGTGCTATTGCCTCGGCTATGCGCTCTCCGTCGAGTGCTGCCGAGATGATGCCACCCGCATATCCGGCACCCTCTCCGGCAGGGTAGAGTGCTGCAATCTGCGGATGCATAAGGTTCTGCTTGTCGCGCGGAATACGGACAGGGGTGGATGTTCGAGACTCTACACCAACCACCACAGCCTCGTTTGTCAGATATCCGCGCATTCTTCGGTCGAATATGCGAATAGCCTCGCGCAGACGGGTAGATATAAACTCAGGTATCCACTTGTCGAGCCTTGAAGGGACTATACCCGGGACATACGAACAGAGTGGCAACGATGCCGACTCTCTGCCCGCCACAAAGTCTGCAACTCGCTGTGCAGGAGCTGTTTGGTGTCCGTTTGCCTCGGCGCGTGCCATACACTCGAAACGGCGCTGAAACTCCAAACCGGCAAGCTCTCCGAACTGCGCAGTGAGGTGTGCATAATCCTCGGCGCGAATCTCTGTCACAAAACCGGAATTGGCAAATGGTGAGCCACGATGTGATGGTGACATACCGTTTACCACGCTCTGACTCTCGTCTGTCATCGCCGGAACGATAAATCCGCCGGGACACATACAGAATGAGTATACGCCGCGACC
>CANBCZ010000055.1 GCA_947367255.1 uncultured Alistipes sp. | reverse complement strand
TTCGAACCAGGGACACAAGGATTTTCAGTCCTTTGCTCTACCAACTGAGCTATGGCACCATCGACAACACATTTCGTGATTGCGAGTGCAAAGGTAGGTAAAATTTTCTTATCTGCAAATTTTTTCAAAGAATTTTTATAAAAATTTACTATCTTTGCCTCTGCTATCATTAAATACCTACTTTTATAATATGTTTTTGACCTGGATTTTACTCGTTATAGGATTTACTCTTATCACAATGGGTGCTACGTGGCTGACAAATAGTTCGGCGGCTATTGCCCAGAGGTTACGCATAAGCGAGTATGTTATCGGTATGACGATTGTGGCTGTAGGAACATCTCTGCCAGAGCTTACCGTAAGTATTGCATCGACATTTGCAGGCAGTGCCGATATGGCTATCGGAAATGTTGTCGGCTCGAACATCTTCAATGTTCTGCTTGTTCTTGGTCTGTGTGCCCTATTTACCCCTGTAGCCTTCACAAAGAGCAATGTTCGTATGGACATTCCTATCTGCATTGCTGTCTCTATAGGGTTATTGGCGATGCTCCTCAACGGCACGCTGAACCGCATTGAGGGTATTGCCCTTCTGCTCTGTTATATCGCGATTATCATCTTCTCTATCCGTTCTGGCAAGCAGAGCGACGAGGAGATTGAGCCGGTCGAGAACTTCTCGTGGTTTAAGTCGTTGGTGATGTTGGCACTCGGTTTTGGAGGACTTATCTATGGAGCAGACCTTACACTCGACTCTGCCGTAACTATTGCGAGGGATTTGGGCGTTTCGGAGCGAGTAATTGCCATCACGCTACTTGCAGGTGGCACATCGCTACCCGAGCTTGCCGCGAGTCTTGCCGCGATACTCAAGGGGCACGGAGCGATGGCTTTGGGAAATGTTGTCGGTTCGAACATCGCCAACATATTGCTGATTTTGGGTACCTGTGCAACCATCTCACCGCTGGTAATGAGCGGTATTACGACAATAGATCTGTTGGTAATGGTCGGAGCGGTGCTGTTGCTGTTACTCTCGGCACTTATCTGCGGCAAGGGTAAGATTGTTCGCGGCGAGGGTATTGTCTTTCTGGCTGCATACGCCGCTTATATTTGGTATTTAATTGGCTAATCTATACAGATATGAACTACGCACAAATCGACGCGCTACTCCACAAGGAGGTTATTCCGGCAATCGGCTGCACTGAGCCGGTCGCAGTATCGCTATGTGTTGCAAAGGCTTGCGAGGCACTTGGAGCACTTCCTCAGAGAATAAGTGTGGCACTGAGCCCGAACATCTACAAGAATGCTATGGGCGTAGGTATCCCAAATACGGGTATGACCGGTCTGCCGATAGCTGTAGCACTCGGTGCTGTGGCAGGCAAGTCGGAGTATGAGCTCGAGGTGCTCAAAGATGCCGACACTGCCGCTGTGGAGCAGGCAAAGTCCTACCTCGAGAGCGCAGAGATCAAGATTGACATCGACAGAGAGACAAAGCAGATGCTCTACATCCGCGCGGAGGTCTTTGCCGGCGAGTGTAGCGCTGTGGCGGTTATCGAGGGTGCCCACACAAACTTCACCCTTGTAAGTCGTAATGGCGAGATACTCTTCAACGCCGAGGCTGCCGAGAGCGGCACTGCAAGTGATGAGCAGGAGCTGTCACTCTCCCTGAAGCAGGTCTATGAGTATGCCACAACTGTTCCACTTGAGCAGATTGAGTGGCTGAAGGATGCCGAGCGTATGAATATCGGCGCTGCGGAGGTGTCGTTTACTGGTAGTTATGGTCACGGCTTGGGTCGTCTGATGCACAACAGCACAAGAGAGTCGATCTTCGGCGATACACTCTTCACGAAGATTCTTTCATACACAAGTGGTGCGTGCGATGCCCGTATGAGTGGCGCTATGGTGCCTGTAATGAGTAACTCGGGCAGCGGTAATCAAGGTATCTCGGCGACTGTTCCGGTGGTTGTATTCGGTAGAGAGAAGGGTGTGAGCGACGAGCAGCTGCTGCGTGCACTTGCCCTGAGTCACCTGACCGTAGTCTACATAAAGCAGAGTCTGGGTCGTCTGTCGGCTCTCTGCGGCTGCGTAGTGGCGGCAACAGGTTCGAGCTGCGGTATTACATACCTTATGGGTGGAGGCTTCAACGAGGTATGCTTTGCCGTAAAGAATATGGTGGCAAACCTTACCGGTATGATCTGCGACGGTGCAAAGCCGAGCTGCTCACTCAAGGTTACAAGCGGTGTATCGACAGCCGTACTCTCGGCAGTGCTTGCCATAGAGCAGCGATATACAACCTCGCTTGAGGGTATTATCGACGAGGATGTGGACAAGTGCATCGCCAACCTGACAAATATCGGTCGCAACGGTATGCGTGAGACCGACAAGCTTATTCTTGAGATAATGACCAACAAATAATGAGAACTACACTACTACTGATCTTCTCGCTCTTTGTTTTGACAACAACAGCACAGAGTGCAAGCGAGGTTGCAAATTTCGACAAAGGTTACAAGTTCGAGCTCTACCGTCCCTACCCTGCCGAGTATCGTGACACAGAGTTCACACCCGCGCCAAAGGGTTACAAACCCTTCTATCTGAGCCACCTTGCCCGCCACGGCTCTCGTTGGCACGCAAGCGCAAAGACATACAACTATCCGCTCAATATTCTCGTTGCAGCGGAGAAGGCAGGCGAGCTTACCGAGCTTGGCAAGCGTTACCTCGCCGATATGCGCATAATGGCTGCCGATGCAAAACATCGTGAGGGAGAGCTCTCCCCTCTCGGTTTTGAGCAGCACCGCTCTATTGCCGAGCGTATGGTAGAGAACTACCCCGAAATTTTCCGCAAAAACTGCTATATCGACTGCCGCTCGACCACCGTTCAGCGCTGTATCCTCAGTATGGCATCTGCTGTCCGTCAGATATCGAAGATGGTACCTACATCTAATATCCGTATGGAGTCGAGCGATGCAAACACCTACCTGAAGGCATACGCCGGTCTTAACTCGGTAAAGCAGGATGCAAGGGGGCTTAGCGACTCTCTGCACTATGCCTATATGCCTGATATTGAGCCATTTTTGAATAGAATATTTACAAAGCCGCAGAGTGGTATCGACCACAAGCAGTTTGCCCACTACTCTTTCCTGATGGGAGGTATTCTCGGCTCGACACCTGTGGCAGAAGTGCCAAATCTCGACTACCTCTTTACCGAGGAGGAGCGTGCAGGTATGTGGCGAGCATCTAACATTCGTCGCTATGCGCTTACCGGTCCGTCAAAACCATTTGGCAAGGTTATCGTCTCGGGCATATATCCGTTTGTTAAGAATGTCATCACCACCGCCGATCGCGCCATCCAAAGTGGCGACGAGCAGGCTACACTCCGCTTTGCACACGATGTGACAGTCATTCCGTTTGCCGCTATTCTCGGCATACAGTGCGCAAATACCGTCACTGACGATTGGGCAAATGTAGGCTACAAGTGGAGAATAAACGAGGTAACACCTATGGGTGCCAATATCCAGCTCGTTTTCTACCGCAGCAAAAAGAGCGACGATATTCTTGTAAAGATTCTCCACAACGAGCGCGAGCAGATTCTCGACAGCAGTGTAGCAACACCTGTAGAGAGCGTCTACTACCGCTGGACAGATATTAAAAATCACCTATTGTCACAGATGAAGTAAAGTTATGTATAAAATTCTTTTTCCTATAGCCTTTATGCTTTTTATGGTTAGTTGTACCGATAATAGTCCATCAGGTCCAGACTGGAGTCAGTTCCCGCAGAATCCAGACTCCGAGGAGTCTACTCCAGAACCAGAACCAGACCCAACTCCTGAACCTGAACCAGAGCCAAGCGTTGTGATTATCGAACCGACAACAGCTATCGCTCCTGAGAATGAGGATATTTCAAAACTGCAGTACACCCCGGGTATGCAGATTAATGTCGACGACAAGACATTCTCAACCCGTCTTGAGGAGGTTGCAAATGCGGGTTTTAAGTATGTGGAGCTGAAGATTAAGTACGCATATGGTCTGCACAACAAGAGCGATGAGCAGGCAAACGAGACCTTTGCCTCTATGCAGAAGCAGATGGCGGAGAAGGGCATTACCGTATGGTCTGTACACCTCCCTTATGAGGATAAGAACTGGACAAGCATCAGCGCTGCCGAGAGCATCCGCACCCAGTCTGTAGAGTATATTTTGCGTGCACTTCGCCTCTGCGCTGCCAACTTCCCAACTTGCAAGAACTTTGTTCTGCACGCAAGTAAGAGCGTAAGTCCAAGCGAGACTGCCCTCTCTCAGGCACAAAAGTCGCTTACCGAGATGGATGCTGTAGCAAAACAGTTGGGCGTACGATTCTGCGTAGAGAACCTTGTAGGTAGCTATGTCTACACCATTGAGGATGTATTGAAGGTCGTAGAGCCGTTTGACAACGTATACACCACATTTGATATTGGTCACGCAAACTGCAAGGGATATGATGTAGTTAAGTTCCTCGAGTCACTGGGCACAAAGCTCGGCACTGTACATATCCACGACACAATCTACAAGTCGGGTAACGACAATCATATGCTTGTTGGTGATGGCGATATTGCAACTAAAAATCGCGCTTGGGGCGAGGTTTACAAGACTATGCTTACAAAGAATCGCTACCGTGGCGTATTTATGTTTGAGCCAAAGGATGACCAGAAGGCAGAGGAGGTTATGCGCCGTTTTAACGAGGTAGTCCTTCCATCTTACCACAACCTGGGCAAGTAAAATAACACACCTTTATATAATAGGTATAACTCCAATCTGCGGGGTTATACCTATTTTTTTGTAAAATTTAAGTACTTTTTATTGCATAGTACCTAAACTTGTATTATATTTGCAGTAGAAATTAACCAAACAAGTATATAATACGAAGATGAAAGAGACTATTAGTGCAAATGTTGGAGGTCGTGCATTCACCCTTGATCGTGATGCATACGACCGACTGAGCGACTATCTTAGTGATGTTCGCAATCGCGTAAACGACCCTACAGATGAGATTATGGCGGATATTGAGGCAGGTATTGCCGACATTTTCAGCCAGACACTCAGCTCACAGGGTATGGTCGTAACACTGCAGATGGTCGAGGCTACAATCAGCCGTATGGGCAAGCCCGAGGATTTCGGTCCTGCTCGCACCACCACACAGCCAAAGAGCGAGGTCAAGCAGCTGCGTCGCTCAAAAAAGGATCGCTCGATTGCCGGAATATGTGGCGGTATTGCAAACTACTTCAACCTCGAGTCGTCGCTTGTTCGACTTGTAGTACTGCTCTTTATACTCTTCGGCGGACTCTCGCTGTGGGTATATATCATTCTTTGGTTGTTAATCCCTGAGGAGGAGTAAAATCGCAAGCCATAAACAAAGAGTAATACGTTTTTTTTGAATTTTAGGCGAGGGTTTACAACGCTATTGGAGGTTGCTCGGTGGGAGCATACTCAGCGTATGTGACCA
>CANBCZ010000054.1 GCA_947367255.1 uncultured Alistipes sp. | reverse complement strand
GACTCACACCCCTTGTCAAAAACGAGAAAAAATGGCTGCAACAAACCTACCACTTCTTATATCAAATTATCTCCCTTTTACACTTTTTACATTAACTATCTGATTATCAGCACTAAAGAAAATAGTCCAATATTTTTTTTGAAAATTTTTTAATATTTTTCACAAAAAAGTTTGCAGGTATAAAAATTTTGTCTACCTTTGCACTCGCAATACAACAACGGGGTGTAGCGCAGTCCGGTTAGCGCATCTGGTTTGGGACCAGAGGGTCCCAGGTTCGAATCCTGGTACCCCGACAAAGAGAGTTGCAGACGACAGAACTTTGTTCTGTCGTTTTTTTTGTGTTTATACACCTTTGAGAACAAGTCCTTGTTTTTTTACCACGAATTCACTACCTTTGTATAAACTACAAAGGGTAATATGAGCAAACTGATAATTCCACAGGGTTACAAGGCTGCGCTTTCGTTACAGCAGACAGAGATAGCCATCAAAAAGATAAAGGACTTTTTCCTCAGCAGCATATCGACAGAGTTACGCCTGCGCAGAGTGACTGCACCGCTTTTTGTACTCAAGGGTTTGGGTATGAATGATGATTTGAGCGGCACAGAGCGTCCTGTGACCTTTCCCGTAAAGGATATGGGCGATGCGGAGGCGGAGGTGGTACACTCGCTTGCCAAGTGGAAGAGAGTAACCCTTGCCGAGTACGAGGTAAAGAGCGGCTACGGCATTATTACCGATATGAATGCCATTCGTGCCGACGAGGAGTTGGACAATCTCCACTCTCTATATGTCGATCAGTGGGACTGGGAGCGCGTGATGGATAGTAATATGCGCACTGTGGAGTATCTGAAGAGCATTGTTAGCCGTATCTACAACTCCATTCTTCGCACAGAGTACTACATATGCGAGACCTATCCGCAGATAGAGCCGTTCCTACCGGAGAATATAACCTTCATCCACGCCGAGGAGCTGTTGCAGCGCTATCCGAATATGAGTGCCAAGGAGCGTGAAGATGCAGCCTGCAAAGAGTTCGGCGCCGTATTTATCATAGGTATAGGCGGCAAACTGAGCAATGGCGAGCCGCACGACCACCGCGCACCGGACTATGACGACTACTCTACCCTGCCATCCGACAGCACCCTTGCAGGACTAAATGGCGACCTTCTGATTTGGTATCCGATACTCGAGAGGGCTATAGAGCTCTCATCTATGGGTATTCGCGTCGATAGAGAGGCTTTGGAGCGACAGCTGGAGCAGAGCGGCAAGCAGGAGCGCAAATCGCTATACTTTCACCGTCGCCTTCTGGAGGGGACTCTGCCACAAACTATCGGTGGCGGCATAGGTCAGAGTCGCCTCTGTATGATACTGCTCCACAAGGCTCACATCGGCGAAACTCAATCGAGCATCTGGCCTGACGATATGCGCAAAGCCTGCAAAGATGCCGATATGCCGCTGATTTAGGGTCTGATATTTACGAGGCTTGACCTTCGCTGCGCTCGGTCTTGCCGCTCCGCGGGGGCGCTTTCAACAGACAAAAAACACAATATAAACAACAAAACGCCACCCGATTGGGTGGCGTTTTGTCCTTTGAGCTGTTGACGAGGCTTGAACTCGTGACCTCTTCCTTACCAAGGAAGTGCTCTACCACTGAGCTACAACAGCATTAGTGCCCGAAAGCGGTTGCAAAGATAGAGCAAATTTTTGACTTTGCAAATTTTTCGCAAAAAAATCTATATTTTGTACCCGCTTTGGCTTGGTTTACAAATTTATCGGCTGTTTTATGGTTATTTTTTGCTATAATCAGAGGTTTTTACTATCTTTGAGAAAATTTATTTAGAAATCATTTCTCAACTGTTATGAAAAAGATTCTTGTTGTCGGTGCCGGTGGTCAGATTGGTTCAGAGTTGGTGCCTTATCTGCGCTCGGTTTATGGAGCTCACAATGTTGTTGCAACGGATGTACGCGAGTGTAAAAGTCTTGCCGAGGATGGTCCTTTTGAGGTGCTGGATGCCCTCAACCCTACCAATATGGCATCTGTTGTGGCGCGTCACAACATCGACACCATCTTTAACCTTGTTGCATTGCTCTCTGCTGTAGGCGAGCGTAACCCGCAGATGGCGTGGGGCGTTAATATGGGTGCGTTGCTCAATGCCTTGGAGGTTGCTCGTCAGCACCACTGCGCGGTATTTACACCCTCTTCTATTGGTGCTTTCGGTCCTACATCTCCAAAGGATGGTACTCCGCAGGATACCATTATGCAGCCGACAACTATCTACGGTATTTGCAAGGTTACAGGCGAGTTGCTGAGCAACTACTACTCTCAGAAGTACGGCATTGACACCCGTTCACTTCGCTTCCCGGGCATTATCTCCAACAAGACTCTTCCGGGCGGTGGTACTACAGACTACGCTGTAGAGATCTTCTACGAGGCTATTCGTACCGGCAAGTACACTTGTGCCGTACCGGGCGATGTATATATGGATATGATCTATATGCCGGATGCACTGCGCGCTATTGTAGAGCTTATGGAGGCTGATCCTGCGAAGCTCGTACACCGCAACAGCTTCAATGTGGCATCTATGAGCTTCACTCCTGAGATTATTGCAGCCGAGATCAAGAAGCACATTCCGGAGTTTACTATGGATTACGACATCGACCCTGTGAAGGATCAGATCTCTCGTTCTTGGCCTAACTATCTCGATGACAGCTGTGCTCGCGAGGAGTGGGGCTGGAAGCCGAAGTGGGATCTTGAGCTGACAGTTGCCGACATGCTCGAGGCTATCCGCTACAAGTTGGGGAAATAAGTAGAATTTTAATTGCAGTCTATTATGGCGACACAACCACTTCGCGAGAAGATTCTCGCAACGATTGTCGAGAAGTCAATGCTCAAGCAAAGAGTCTTTGACAACACATTTGCAGTATTCAACCTGCTGAAAGATACCCTCTTTGAGATGGCATCGGAGATGGAGGATGCCTTGGAGGGCAAGGTGGACCGTCGTGTAAGGTTGGAGTATCGCGACCGAGGCAAACACGAGGCGCAGTTGCAGATTGCATCCGATCTGCTGATATTCAAGATGCACACCGATATCTTCCAGTTTGACTCAAACCACATAATCTGGCAGAACAGCTATGTGCAGGAGGATAGAGCAAACGGCTACTGCGGTATGATCGACATCTACGACTTCCTTTCGGACTCGTTCAAGGAGAAGCGTTCGGCAGATGAGGGATACCTTATTGGTCGAATATTCATCAACCGTGAGCGTATGTTCTTTGTAGAGGGTAAGCGACAGACATCTATGCGTGCGATAAACTTCGGCAAGGAGGAGATTGACCGCGAGCAGCTTATCCGAATCCTCGAGACAGCTATTCACTATGCGATCAACTTCGATCTGCTCACTCCGCCATATCTGCAGAGTCAGCGAGTGACAGTCGATCAATTTAACACCAAGTTTGACAGTTCGACCTTCGTAACGGGAAAACGACTTAACTACGAGTTTAATGTTGATGATATTTAGACGATTAGCAGCGGTGGTAGCAGTTATCATCGCTGCCACTTTTACAACGACGGCACGCTATACGGATATTCTGAAGATTCGCAGAGCAAACAGTGGCATTGCCGCACTGCGTTCTATGGCAGATGGCGAGCACTACACAACCCTCGAGGGTAAGAAGATTGTCCGCACAGCATACGCCGACAACGACAATAGGCAGGTACTCTACACCGCCCCATTTGCCGTTGCCGACTACAGCTTCTCGGCAGACGAGAGTATGATGTTGCTTGCCGAGGCGGTATCTGTTGCACCAATATATCGCCACTCATTTACAGCGAACTATCTGCTGACCGGAGCGACTGCAGATGTAACATTCAGCGGTGTGCGCGACATAACATTCTCGCCCGACAACCGCACACTCGCCTACTGTAAGGGCAACAACCTCTACCTCTACGCCATAGAGAGCAGAGAGCACACTGCCGTTACCGACGACGGAGAGTGGAACAAGATTATCAACGGCACATCCGACTGGGTCTACGAGGAGGAGTATGGCTTTACTCGCGCATACGCCTTTTCGCCTGATGGAGCAAAGATTGCCTATCTCCGTTTTGACGAGAGCGCTGTGCCGACCTTTGAGATGATGCGTTTCGACAACAAGCTCTACAACAAGGCATACTCGTTCAAATATCCGAAGGCGGGCGATACAAACTCGACTGTCGAGCTGTGGATTTACGACATCAAGAGCGGCAAAAAGAGTCGCGTAGATGTCGGCGCAAACAGCGATCAATACATCCTCAACCTCTGTTGGACACCTGCAGGCGAGCTGACATTCTACCGCGTAAATCGTCTTCAGAACCACTTCGAGGTGGTACTGCAGCAGGCTGATGGCACACAGAAGGTTATCTACGACGAGTCTTCGCCTCGTTATGTAGAGCGTCCGAGCAGCGCAACTATTACCTTTATCGACTCCGACCGCTTCGTAGTCCTTGAGGAGACCACTGCAGGATGGATGCACCTCTACCTCCACTCTATTGCCAAGGGTCGATTAAACACCATCACCTCGGGACGCTGGGAGGTAACCTCGTTTGTCGGCTTTGACGGAAAGAGCATCTACTACACCTCCACAGAGCGTTCAGAGCTCGGTCGTGACCTCTATGCAGTAAAGCTCAACGGCAAGGGCAAGAGGTTGCTGACACCAGAGGGTGGTTTTAATACTATTGCCCCATCGGTGGGTATGAAGTACTACATCCGCACCTTTACCGATGCAAATACGCCGAACATAATCACCGTAAACAACAGCAAGGGAGTGGTTATCGACACCCTTGCCGATCGTCGTGCAGCCGTAGCCGCAGCGGGAAAACTTGCCCGCAAAGAGTTCCGACAGTTTGTTACCGAGCGCGGCGATACGCTCAACTACTACATACAGTTCCCTGAGGATTACGACCCGGCACAGCTCTATCCGGTATTGCTCACACAGTACTCCGGTCCCGGTTCGCAGTCTGTTCGCAACCGTTGGGGTGCCGACTGGGAGGATGCACTGACAAAGCGCGGATATATCGTCGCTTGTTGTGATGGTCGCGGAACAGGTTTCCGTGGCGAGCAGTTCAAGAAGTGCACATACGCCGACCTTGGTCGTCGCGAGTATGAGGATCAGCTCTCATTTGCTCGCTACCTCGCTACCCTGCCATATATCGACAAGTCGCGTATCGGCATCTATGGTTGGTCTTATGGCGGATTTATGGCTCTCAACTGCGCTCTGCACGGAGAGGGACTCTTTAAGATGGCTATTGCCGTTGCTCCCGTCACCTCGTGGCGTTACTACGACACAATCTACACAGAGATCTACAACGGTCTGCCGCAGGATAACCCGCGCGGATATGACGACAACTCGCCACTCAGCCACGCCGAGAAGCTCGCTGACCGCACTCGTCTGCTCATTATCCACGGCACTGCAGATGACAATGTCCACTTCCAGAACTCTATGGAGATGTGCCGCCGCCTCAATGCTGCGGGCAAGCAGTACGATATGATGGTATATCCCGATCAGAACCACTCGATGATGCCGTCGTCTACAACCGTAGTGCGTCAGAAGATGGTGGACTACACAGTCGAAAATCTGTAATCGCACCTATTTATATATTAAGACCTTGAGAACCGTCAGGGTTTTCAGGGTCTTTTTTATTAGTTTTTTATAATTTTTCTGGCATTTTTGGAACAACG
>CANBCZ010000053.1 GCA_947367255.1 uncultured Alistipes sp. | reverse complement strand
ATGCTAATGGTCGAAACACCTTGGATTGTGGCTGAGAATGAACCACTTACAGCGTGAACACATTTATATTACACAAATTTAATATTTACATTGTCTTATGGGAATGAAAGAACAATTAGAGGGTCTGAGTGATCTGACCATCAATTTCGGAGAGGGAGGAATGATGATTGTAAATATCATCCTTGCCTTTGTGATGTTCGGAGTAGCGTTAGGCATCAAAACTTCAACATTCAAAGAGGTATTCAAAAAGCCGAAGTCGGTTATTGTCGGTGTACTTATGCAGTGGGTTGGTCTGCCGTTGGTGACCTTCCTTGTAGCACTTGCACTCAATCAGTGGATTACACCGATGATTGCGCTCGGTATGATTTTGGTTGCGTGTTGTCCGGGTGGCAACATCAGTAACTTTATCTCGTCACTTTCTAAGGGAAATGTCGAGTTATCTGTATCTATGACGGCTATTACTACAGCGCTTGCGCCAATAGTAACGCCGTTTAATTTTTGGTTGTGGGGTAACCTCTACGCCCATATCGTAAGCGTTAAGCAGAATATTCCGGAACTGTCAATTCCGTTCTTGCCGATGCTCTATCAGATTATGCTGCTGCTCGGAGTACCTATCGTGTTGGGTCTGCTTTTTGCACGTCGCCATCCAAATGCGACAAAGAAGATTACAAAGCCTGCGCAGGCGCTCTCCATCCTGCTCTTTGTAGGTATGGTTGTGGTGTCATTCTCGCAGAATTGGCAGATTTTTATCGATAATATCATCTATGTATTCTTCATTGTGCTGCTCCATAATGCTTGTGCACTTGCTACAGGTTACTTCGGTGGTAAACTTGCCAAACTCCCTGTGAGGGATTGCCGTTCGCTGACTGTCGAGATAGGTATCCAGAACTCGGGTCTTGGTCTTGTACTGCTCTTCAACCCGGTAATCTTCCCGCCTGAGGTATGGCATCAGCACTATGGCGGTATGCTCCTTATTACAGCTTGGTGGGGCATCTGGCATATTGTTTCGGGACTTACCGTGGCATATATGTTCCGCAGAAAACCAATCGAAGAGTAAACTGATACTAACTGTCAAACACAAATCGCCTGACTTATGGCAAAAGAGAAGAAAATTCAGGATTTCGATTTCCTATATTGGTTCTTGCGTTACTACGTAGACTTGGCTTTCAAACTCTCGTACAGAACTGTTCGTTATGTTGGTCGGGAGCGTATCCCGCAGGATGGTGCGGTGATCTATGCACCAAACCACACCAACGCCCTTATGGATGCGCTGGTTATCCTTGCTATGGATCGCAAGCCGAAGGTCTTCGTTGCTCGTGCAGATATCTTCCGCAATAAGAGGCTCGCTAAGGTGCTCACTTGGCTCAAGATTATGCCGATTATGCGTATGCGTGACGGATATGACGAGGTGAAGAAGAATCAGGAGATCTTCGAGAAGGCTGTCGATGTGCTTCGCGACAAGGTGCCGTTCTGCATCTTCCCGGAGGGAACACATCAGGCAAAATACTCGTCGCTGCCGCTCTCAAAGGGTATCTTCCGCATCGCTTTTCAGGCGCAGGAGCTTATGCCCGATATGCCGCTCTATATCGTACCTATGGGTCTGAGATATGGAAACTTCTTCCGTTTCCGCTCAACTATCCGCGTACAGATTGGCGAGCCGATTAATGTGGGCGAGTTTATCGCATCACACGGCGATGCTACGCAGGCAGAGCAGATGCTCGAGATGAAGGATATCCTTGCCGAGCGTATGAAGGAGTCTATCTTCTACATCCCGAATGACGAGAATTACGATGCAGTATGCGAGATTTGTGCCGCAGTTGTAAAGCAGCAGGCAAAGCTCCATCGCGAGAAGGGCGAGAACCGCCTCGATGCACACTTCAGACTGAATAAGAGCACCGTCGAGCAGATTGATAAGCTTAAGAGCGAAAACCCTGAGCTTGCAGCAGAGCTTCTGAAGCTTGGTTGCGAGGCGTCAGAGTTGCGCAAGTCTAAGTGCATCAGCCTTGCGTCGGTATCTGTTCGATTCCCGATCTTCTCGAGAATACTCAAGACACTCTTTGTGCTGCTCTCGTTGCCATACAGTATTCCGGCATCTATCCTTACGCTGCCGATTACTGGTCTGTGCAGCCTTATCTTCAAGCGCCTTAAGGATTACGCATTCCGTAACTCTATCCGCTTCTTCATCAACCTTATCGTATGGCCGATATTGATGATCATCTACGCAGCTGTTGCATATGCCCTGCTCCCTTGGCAGTGGGCTCTGCCGCTGACCCTCGCACTGCTGCCTGCGCCTATCGTGGCTCAGGAGTGCTGGCGACTGCTCAGACTCTTCGGCTCGGATATCAAACTGCTTGCCGATAGCAGCCTGCGTGCAAAATATCGTAAAATAAGAGAAATTTTATCAAAAAAGTAACAACAATGAGACTTAGATACATTATTTCATTTATGCTCCTGCTCTTTGTCGTGCAGAGCGTAGTGGCAAAGGATAATAAGAATACAGAGCAGCAGGCTCAGCCTGTAGACAAGAAGGAGATTGTAAAGACCGGCTACAACTTCGGTCCGCTCCCTGCAGTGGCATTCGATGCCGATAAGGGTTTTCAGCTCGGTGCACTGCTCAATATCTACGACTTCGGTGATGGCAGCACCTATCCCAATACCCGCCAGCAGTGGTATATCGAGGCATCTTTCTTCACAAAGGGCTCGCAGCAGTATATGCTCTCCTATGACAACCGCTTCCTTATTCCGGGCGTGCGTTGGTCGTCGGCGCTGACAATCTTTAACGATAAGGCGATGGACTTCTACGGCTTTAACGGTTATATGTCATACTACGACTATGAGAAGGTTAATGCCGGTAAGGATAAGAAGAACGAGGATATGTATATCTACACCCCGAAGTACCGCATCAATCGTCTTGCAATCCTCTTCAAGAGTGACTTTGTCGGCAATATCTGGGACAAGAAGCTCTTCTGGGAGGCGGGTTACCACTTCAGCTACTTCAAGCAGGGTGCTATCAACCGCGAGAAGATTAATAAAAATAAGGCGGAGCATAAGATGTTCCCTGACTCGGAGAAGACACTCTTCGAGCAGTACCGCGAGTGGGGTCTTATCTCTGATAATGAGGCTAATGGCGGTCTGAACAGCACCGTTCGTGCCGGTCTGCTCTTCGATACACGCGACAAGGAGGGTGCCCCTTCACGCGGTGTATGGGCTGAGGCTCACGTTATCCTTGCTCCGAAGTGGCTCGGTACATCCAACCCGTACTACCGCTACTCGGCTACCTTCCGCCACTATATTCCTATCGTGAAGAACGATATCCTCACCTTCGCATATCGACTCAACTACGAGGGTTGCTTTGGCGACAGCTCTCCATACTATGTAAACCCTTACCTTACCACTATGGGTCCGCAGTACGACCGCGACGGTATGGGTGGCTACCGCACAGTGCGTGGTATTATGCGTAACCGCGTGCAGGGTCTGGATATGTTGAGCTACAACGCCGAGATTCGTTGGCGCTTTGTAGATTTTACACTCTGGAAGCAGAATATCGCCTTCGGTCTGAACCTCTTCAGTGATGGTACTTGGGTAACTCGCGGCTACGATATGGAGTTCAAGGGCGATATCGAGAAGCTCGGTCTTGACTATGCAAGGGTGCGCGCAGAGTACGACCTCTATATGAAGGATGGTCAGAGTGTAGATGTTCCGCACATCACCGTAGGTGGCGGCTTGCGCTTCATTATGAACCAGAACTTTATCGTTGCCTTCGAGTATGGCTTGCCTGTAGGTCAGTTGCGCAAGCAGGATGGTAATGGTGCCTTCTACATCAACACCGGCTACCTGTTTTAGCGTGAAAAGGCAGCATTAGCTGCACATAGCTAAAAGCCCGGCAATGGCTGTACGCTCAAGTACTATCCATCGCTGGGCTTTTTGCGCTATGCGCACCTACTACTGCCTTTTGACGCTAAAACGTGCAGAAATAGAGATGTCGTGAGCAAACAAAAAACCTGTCTGACCGACAGGTTTTTTTAGAAACAAATAAATTGAAAACAGTCTCTTACTACGCCCAAGCGTCGTACTTGCCGTCATCATCCTCGTAATCCACATCGGGGTCAATCTCTCTGAAATCGCCACCACCGACCTTTGCCGCAACAACTGCTGCAGGGGCATCCTTCTCCAGACCCTCATCCTTTGCCGAGCAGAGGATGTGTTCGGCAGGGTAGTTGCTCAGGTAGAGGATATCCTCAAGTTCATCGTCGCTAAGTGCTTCTGTAACAGCCTTTGAGACTACAAGCACTATATCTCCATCCGCAAGTTCGCTGCCCATCTGCCAGATTGTTGCCTCGTCCTCCTCGACTCCATAGCCCAGTGGTGCTGTAGGGTCGCTCATTGGCGAGAGTGTACCATCTCTATATACATAGGCTCTGCCGCCACCCGCAGCAAGTGAGTAGCCATTTGCCTCGACGCCAAAGACACCGTTCAGCTCGCAGCCGTGACCCGCAATATCCTCAAGGTGCTTGCCCACGCCGTTTATCTCGAGATTGAGGTATCGGCACTGTGCAAACATATCATCAACCTGATTTTCGGCTGTAATATCGCCCATCGAGAAGCCGTCGCGCAGGTGCTCGAGTGCAAACTCGGCGCTGCTCTGCCCCTTGACTCTTCCCTTGCCCTCGGCGGTGCAGAGGTAGAAGAACTCGCCCGCACCAAAGTCGAACTCGAATTGAGCAACCTTATTATCTACAATATTGCCCGCAACCGAAGCTATTGCTCCACCTTGGCAGGCGCTCTGAATGTTTAGTTTCATAACCTAAAATGAGTGAAAATAACAAAGTACATTATCCCAGCGCTGCGCCTTAATATCCTCAGGCTTTGCAAGCAGCACAACCATACCGCAGTCGTAGAGCATAAGTCCCCACTCGTCGCTCTCGTCAATTTGCAGCAGTGAGAGGTGGTCAGGATACTGCTCGGCAATCTCCTCGTAGTACGGGCGACCAAGCAGCTTGAAGCTGTCGTAGTTGTCATCGACCCTCTCGAAGATAATCTCCTCGGCAGGCAGAAAAGCCGGCTCTTCATCATCATATAGAATCTTATAGGTCACAAGGTCATCGTCGCAAGTAGGTGTATAGAGCACCTTGTAGGCATCCTCTCCCCACTCTCCAAGACCGTTGTGCTCCCCCTCGGCAATATCCAACTTATTTACATACTCGCCTATAGCTGCGAAGAAGTAGAGCATACCGCTGTGCGGAAGCATACCCTCGCTATCTACTGCAGCAAGGTCCTCGCAACGAATCTGACAGACAAATGTCAGCGGGTTGCCATCCTGACAAGGATATTCCCAATCAGCAGGCAGATCCGGAGCTCCCCACCACTTACTCTTTGCGGTAAGCTCCTCTGTTGTCGGTTTGAATTTTAATCCTATTGCCATAATATCAACGGTTTTTGTGTAGTACAAATATACAAATATTTTTCGGATATTCATAATATGGAGCTCCGATTTTGCGTTTAATACTTGTTTTTTCCGATTGTTTATCTTATATTTGCAATTAATTGAGAGGGTTACAAGAGATTTTTACCTCTCTTTTTGACACAGAATAACAACTATTAAAACACTACATTATGAAGAAGTTATCATTTTTTGTACTTGCAGCACTCGTTGCTTCATTTACACTCAGCGCACAGGTGCCGCCTGTTGATTTGAACAAGCAGCCGTCAAAGCTTGCCGTTAAGGAGGCTAAGAAATATAAGAAGGATAAGTGGTTGGTGGCTCCGGGTAAGTTGCCTCTGGAGTTCCAGCTCGACCAGTCTTATACACTTCAGCTGACAAAGGATGAGAACAACTACGACCTCTACATCTGGGGTGAGGGTATCTCTGTAGGTCAGACCTATGACGCTGCAAAGATGCAGGCTCTCGAGATTGCAAAGATGCAGCTGGCAAGCAAGCTCAAGTCTCAGGTTGCATCTATCGTGGATAACACAGTTGGCAACGAGCAGCTTCCAAGGGAGCAGGCTGAGTCTATCGCCAAGACCATTGCTGCAAGCAAGACCCTTATCCCTCAGCAGGACCTTGAGCGTCTGATGTCAGTTGTAGAGCTCTATCGTGAGCTGCCAAAGAAGAATAAGGAGGTGCTTGTACATGTATTCTACAACCGCGAGAAGGCTATGGCTGCTGCAAAGCGTGCTATCGGCGAGCAGCTTGTAAGAGACGGTCTGGCTAAGGAGGGTAAGGAGCTGCACGAGAAGCTTGATAAGCTTTTGGGCTACTAATCCAGAATTTGTCTAACAAGGCTCTTTTGGCATCTGCCTTGTTCGGGAAATGCTCATTTACGACGAGTAAACTCCGCTTTCCCGACCTGC
>CANBCZ010000052.1 GCA_947367255.1 uncultured Alistipes sp. | reverse complement strand
TTTGTTAATATTGTTCTTTATAATACCTACGATTTAGGGACCATTTCCTGACATTTAACGGCAAATAATTTTCAGCTTGCAAATTTACCCCCCCGCGAATTTTCCAAATTTTCAGGCAGAAAAATGCGTTTAATAGGCTTAAAAATTAGCATATTGTATAATTATTAGTTTGATTTAACAACATCTGCGGGATTCTCCGTTGCGGCTCTCCACGAGCGGAGGGTTACAAGACCGACCGTTACGGCGAGGACAACGAGCAGGGCGGCAATATAGAGCCACCAAGGCTGTGCGATGCGGTTGGCGAACGACTCCAACCAGCGCGAGGTGATATACCACGCCACAGGTGCTGCGACAACGAAACAGCCGAGGACAATCCACACATAACGCAGGTTAAGCAACTTCACTATTTGGCTGGTTGTCGCTCCGTACACTTTTCGTACAGCAATCTCCGAGCGGCGGTGCTGCGTCTCGAACATCACAATACCAAAGACTCCCATCAGTGCGATAACAATAGCCAGCACGGCGAACATACCTATTGTAGTGAGCTGTTGTTTGGTTGTCTGGTAGAGCATCTCAACCCACTGATTTAGGAAGTAGAGGTCTGCACCCTCGCTAAGAGGCGAGAACTCCTTGGTCAGCCTCTTTACATACTCGGCAAACGCCTTTACATCAGCCCCCTCTACCAAGCGGACATAGAAGAAACCAGGATCGTTACCACAGTAGAAGGAGTGGTATTCATTAGGTTGCGCTACTGAAGTGAGGCGCACATCCTTCATAATGCCTATGATGTTGTAGTCATTAGTCTCACCAAGCGGGTAACCCGTATCAAGGTGGAGTTGGCGCATAATTATAAGTTCTTTGCGCTCGGCCGACGATGGTGTAAAACCCTCGCCATCGACAAGTTCGAAGCCGAAGAAGTCGAGGAAGTTCCATCTAACACTATTGGCAATGAGCATAAATTTGTGTCCGTTGTACTCGCGACCCCACCCCTGCATGCAATGGAAGAGGCTCATTCTCGAAGCAGTGACATCCTCTACATCGGGATGTTGCTGCAATCGCTCGATGATGGTCTCGGCCTTCGGTGTAAGGTTATAGTCGGCAAAGGTTACGATATTTGAGCGGTCAAAGCCGATGTCGTAGTTCATCATATATCGATATTGGAGGAAGAATACGCCCGTGATGATAATCAGCACCATGGCAACTGTAAACTGAACACCCACCATAACGGAGCGCAATCTGCGACCCGTAGCCGACTGCGCAAAACCACCCTTAACACCGAGCGAAGCGTTGAAGCGAGTAATGTAGAATGCAGGATAGAGTGCCGCCACGACAGCAAGTAGTATCATAAGCACAACCATCACAGCGATTACGGGGAAGTTGTCAGAGAGTGCCAACGATGAGGTAACAAAGTTCGTAATAAAGCTCTCCTGAATGGCTATCATTAGGTAGAAGGTAAGAGCCATAGAGATAAGCACCAAGCCGATAGCTTCAAACAAGAAGTTCCAGCGCAGTGTACCTTGACTCGCGCCGAAGACCTTGCAGATATTAACCGCACGCATACGCACCGGCACAAGGGCAAAAAAGAAGTTCACGAAGTTGATAAAGGCGATGACTACAATGACCAACCCGATAATTGCCAATGTGGCTGTTGTCGCCTTAGAGCCAAACGCAAAGTAGAAGTTGTTGTAGGTCTCAATATTCGACTCATAGTACATCTTGTCGAGTCGTATTAGACGCACGGGCTGCAGTTCATCGCCCTCCTCGAAGATCTCTGCATCATCTGGATTTGCGGCTAAATACTCCTGCACCATCCCCAAAAACCACTTGGCATACTGGTCGCTCCAGATGCGGCAGAAGGCTTCGGTGTCGGCATCCTCCTTTAGGCGCACGAAGCAGGAGTAGTTCCAATTGTTGTTGGTCTGACCTTGTGCAAGGTTGTCGTTTTGGAAGATTTTACGATGATGGAGGAAACTGTTTTTTGGAAAATCTTTGTAAATAGCCACTACTTGTTGTGGCTCCGATGGCTTACCGTCGTTGTGCCACTGACCCCCTTCGAGCCATATATCATCGCCCACGCCAATACCCATTTGCTCGGCAGCCGACTCGGCGACAACCACCGTATTAGGCTCGACAACCCTGCTCAAATCACCTGCCACAGCCTCAAAATTAAAGAGTTCAACTACATTCGCATTGCCAAGATGAACGCCGATATCAAACTTGTCGAAGTTGTAGTTGTCGCGTTTTACCCACACTCGACCTATGTCTGCCGAAGGTCGCATCGAAGCCATAAGCTCCACATCGGGGCAAAGTTCTTTTGTTTCATAACTTACTGGCTGTGGGCAGTTGAGCGACCACGACTCCTCCTCGCCCATCTTTGAAGAGCCCCACTCGGCTGAGACAAGATATATGCGGTCCGAATCCTCGATTGGTTGGTTGTAGGAGATCGAGAAGTAGACCTGCGAAGAGATGATGTAAAATGCCACAAAGGCGAGGGTCAGGCCGAGCACATTAAGCAGCGATGCGATCTTGTAACGCTTGAGCGTCATCAAGAAATTTTTGAATGCAATCTTCATATTCGTTAAGTTTTATTTGTTTCGTATTGTTATAGTATTTTGCAAAGTTGCTCAAAGAGGTGTACAACATTGAGATCATCCTCGCCAAGATAGACTCCAATAAACCCCTTTACGGGATTGATGTAGAGTATCTGTCCATTGACTCCAAATGCGTAGTGGCCACCTTGATACTGAATGGCAAAATATCCATTTCTACTCTGCATAATAGTATGCACATCATCTTTATAGTAGTTCTGCAAACTCTCTCTGTCGGGGAAGTATCTGCGTTTCATATATTCAACGGCAGTATAGCCGCCTCCCGCTCTCTTCCAAGAGTTGATTTTTGAGACATCACGATGCTCAGCGTAGTAATCTTGCATCTCTTCCTTACTTGCAAAATTTCGCCTTAATAGGCCCTCATCCTGCGTGCCCCAATACCAAGAGTAAGAGTACATATTTGCACTCTTTTCACCTACAATTCGAGGTGATAGTGAAGTGTGAACAAAGCTCGAATCTATAATCTGCGTATTATTCCAATTTCCGCCGTTGATATAGAGTCTGCCAATCTTTGCCAAGTCGCGCACATTGGTTACAAGTCCTGCATAGCTCTTCGCTACTCGGTGTTTTTTGTCATCAACGCCAATTGAAGCACTTTGCTCCATACCTAAAGGTTGCCAAATCTTTGACGATAGATATTCGGCATAGGGCATTCCCGTAGCACGCTCTATCACAACCCCGAGAATTGCTGTCGTAAGCGAGTTGTAGTCGTATCTCTCTCCGGGTTTGTGGCTAAATTTGGCTCGCTCAATAATTCGCATAGTATTACGCCCCATATACAACTTAGCCATTTTTGAGAATGGGTTAAAGGCGTAGTTCTCGTCAAAATCGAGTCCCGTCGTCATATCCAAGAGGTGTTTTATCTTCAACTCCCCAAACATAGGATCGGCTTGTTTCAACTCTGGTATGTAGTCTGTAACTCTATCTTCCACACTGCGTATATGCCCCTCGGTGAGTGCAACTCCACACAACATCGCTGTTATAGTTTTGGTGACGGAGAATATTTGCGATTGCGTGCTCTTGCTCCACTCCCCAAAATAACGCTCATAGAGTATTGTATCCCGATGGATAATTATGAGTGCAGCATTATCTACAGAGGGTGCTATTGCTTCGTCTATAGTCATTTGTGCCACCTCGCCCCTGCCATAGTGCATCCACTCAAATCTCATCGTATCGAGCACACGCTCCGACTCTGTAAGCTCTGCGAAACGGAAAGTGTAGTCGCCTTTTGCGATACTCTCCTGCTCAAAAGCACGATAATCATCTACTGAGGCATCGCCATACAGAATTGCTCGCGACACCACGCACGATGTCGTAAGCATCGCCACACAAGCAACAGAGAATATGTAACGTAGTATTCTCATAATTCTATCTTACTCTATTTTAATCATATCAATCGGGTTAGCATTGGCGGTGCGCCAAGTGCGGACAATCAAAGTTACATAGACGATAACTGCAACTATTGCTGCGCCGAGGGCAAATATCCACCAAGCCAAAGGCTCGCACATTGTTTCGAGCAGTTCGAGGTATTTCATTCCGCCCCATACAGCACCGGCTACCCCTGTTACTACCGCAGGAATAACAACCCACGAGATATTAAGACTCAATAGGCTAAGCACCTGCGATGTGGTGGCTCCGTTTACCTTGCGGATAGCAATCTCCTTGCGGCGGCGTGCCAGCTCGTTGCCGAGGTAGCCTATTAAGCCGATAAGTGAGATAAGAAGCGTTGCCAGCGAGACGATTAGCACATTATTACGCATACTTTCTCGGAAGCTGAAACGGTCTTTCACTCGGTCGGTGTAGGTGACGAGTTGGTACTCCCACTCGGAGTGGTAGTTTTCGGAAATAACCTTATCCAGCGCCTTGATATTCTCTGGTGTGAGTTCGGTCAGTCGAATGCTCATTTGCAAAGAGAGTGGTTTGTCAGGCTCATCCAAGCAATCGGTACGATAGACCGTGAGTGGCATAATAAAACCTCCCGCCTGCTGATAATCACGCATTACACCTACGACCTCGCGCCAACCGCCATTCTGGAAGTATTGTTTGCCAACAGCCTCGTCCATTGTCCAACCGTATTGGCGTACAAACTCCTCATTTACAAGTGTCTTTGTAAGGGCATCCTGTTTGGTAAAATTGCGACCTGCGACAATCTCCATACCCATTGTCTCGATGTATGCCTCATCAAAGTACTCAAATCGGCACGAGAATTTAATTGCTTTTTTCTCGACATCGAAGATTGGATTGCCGAAGTAGCCCCATATAGGGAATTGCAATGAGTGTCCCACACTCTCGACAAAAGGCAGGCGTTTGAGCTCATCGACCATAGATGAGCGCTGTGAAGAAGTAGCAGGAAAATTCATCGTAACCACTCGGTCGTAGTCATAGCCGAGATCTGCCTTCATAACATATTCCGACTGCTGTGCTGTGGTGAGCAGGAAGCAGACTACACCCGTAGTACAAGTAACCTGCACAAAGAGCAAGATTCGCTTCCACCAACTGCGATTATCACTACCTCGGCGGAAGGCATAACTCATACTTACTCGTGAGTAGAGAGCCGCAGGAATAAGAGCTGCCACAAGGAACGAAACCACACATACTGCAGCAGGTATCCAGATGCGCTCCCACGCAAATAGCTCAGATAGGTGGTAGCCGAGCAGCTGATATATCTCTTGGTGCAGACACGCAAGGATAAAGGCGGCAACAGCGATAGCCACTAAAATCATAATCAGGGTTTCAGAGAGCAACATACGGAAGATATCCCATCGTGAAGCTCCGTTGCAACGCAACATTGCCACTGTACGACTGCGATGCGCAAGCGACGAAAGGGTCAAAAGCACATAGTTCAGCGTTGCTACAAGCAGAGCCAATAGTGCCAATATACCATATATGGTCTGGGTTGCTTTCATATTATTATCCACATAGTAGGCCTCCTCGATAGGTACAAAGAAGTACTCCGCCTCCCACATCTTGACCATAAAACTCAACATCTCGTTGCCTGCAATGAATTTGGCAACTTCCTCTTCGACTTCCTCAATAGTCGCACCTTTGCGCAATTTGATATATGTAGGATAGCTGTCGTCACCATTCCAATTTGCCGTAGCGGGGTCAAATGGGAGATAGTCAACTATATCGAAATCACCCAGAGGATTGGTCACAGGCGGCGTGCGGAACACACCTGCAACAACATACTCACGACCTTGTGTCGTTGTGATAATCTTACCCAATGGCGCCTCATTGCCAAATAGCGTTGTTGCCAAACGCTCGGAGATCATCACCTCGTTGTTGGCAAGACCCTCGTTTGATAGGATACGCTTGGGATCGCCGCTAATAACGCCGAAATCCAATACAGTGAAGAAATCGCTACCGACATTCAAGTAGCGGTAGTCCACAGGAATATCGCCCACTTTAATCTGCATCAGGCGGTCGAAATGGTGTGTCGCCGCCTCAATTTGCGGGATGCGTTCGGCAAGTGTTGGCGCCATAGGTTGCAACATCGCTCCGCTGATACCAAATTGTGATGACTTCTCAAACACTTTGTATACTCGCTCACGGTCGGGGAAGAAGCGGCCATACGAGAGGTTGATGCCCACATATGAGCAGATAAGTAACGCAACGATAAGTCCCAATGCAAGCGACATAAGGCGTGTCGCAGAGTTACCGCGATTTTTCAGCAAATAGCGCAGTGAGTAGTTAAAATTCTTCATAGTTTTCTTCTTATTTTTTGTCTTAGTGATGTGGGAGGCGGTCAAGCCAACCCACACCTGAAACGCTCTATGCTTATGGT
>CANBCZ010000051.1 GCA_947367255.1 uncultured Alistipes sp. | reverse complement strand
GTTATCCAGATTAAGGGTACAGGCAAGACCAAGATGTTTACAATCCGTAAGATCTCTAACGGTGTAGGCGTTGAGCGTATCTTCCCTCTCTACTCTCCACACCTCGACAAGATTGAGGTTAATAAGCGTGGTGTTGTACGTCGTGCACGTATCTACTACTTCCGTGAGCTGACCGGTAAGAAGGCTCGTATCAAGGAGCGTCGTATCGCTAAGACTGAGGCATAGTCTGCAGTCTGTGGTGATGAGAATCTGTCTAACAGGGGATTGCTCTTGTCAGACAAGTTCTTAAAAGCAGAGGACATCCAAAATCTGGATGCCCTCTTTTTTTGCTATCTATAAAATCCCCCCCCCTTGATTGCGGCGCAGATGTGCAAGTCGCTGATCATCAGCGCTTAATGGCGTGCCGTTATAGTCGAAGGCGCATATCTGCTCGTGGTCGTAGTAGTAGAATATGCTGTTGTATGTATCGTAGTAGAGTGAACTGAGGTATGGCTTTACTACAAACTCTCCTTTGGGATTGATAACGCCAAAGCCAAACTCTGTCTCGACCACTGCGCGTTGTTCGCAGAAGTCGCCCGCCCAGAGAAACTTCGCATCGATAATATCTTCGCCCTTGTGGTCCTTATATCCGAACAGACCGTCGTCGCAGAAGCGGATATAGCCGTTATGGCAGTCGTAGATGTCGCAATAGTTGTTTGTATAGCCGCTCTGAACATCGCAAAGCAGCCCCGGAGTGTTACAGCTCTCGCTAAATTTTGCGCGCAGGGCATCGAAGTTGTCCCTACAACCCTCCATCGTTGCATAGTGATAACGAATGGGGTAGAGTCGGTCGTCATTGCCGACGATAAGGTTCTCTACCAAGAGGTTGTTGTGGCTGAAACCGATGTTGCGGCACTCCCGCTCCAGCACATTTATCATCCTAAGTGCCGTTGCTGCATCTATAGGGCTCAGATGCAACGGGTCACCCATAGGTATATACTGCACCACGATATCCGACAGCTCACTTGCTGTTGTAAGCTCGCCCTTGAGCACTTTGTATGGGCAGAGAGTAGAGCTTGACGGTGTGGCAAGTTGGGGATTGTCGTTGAGTGTCAGCGGCTTAAGGGGTATAAAGATAATAACCCTGCCCTGATCTACAGTGGGCACGATAACCTCTGCAAAGGAGTAGGTTGCATCGATAGATATGACCTCATCTCCTGTCGGACGGATATGTCGCCATAAGGTGTTAAAGTAGTCTATTGGGGAGTTGAGAACTCCTCGTAGCTCCGATAACTTTGCTGCCATAGCTCTATAGTTTTGCCATTTTTAGTAAAAAAAGCAATCCGCATTGGATTGCTTTGTGGCTATTTTGCCGATGCCTCAAGTCGGTCAAGTCTATCCAACAGTCGGGCGCAAATCTCGTCGTTCATCTCTTTGGCAACAGACTGTGCTGCAGACTGCTCTGCCTCCTTCTTCGACTCGCCTGTGCCGTGACCGACCTCAAGGTTGTCAATAAGCACTACACTGCGAAAGGCGTGCGCACCTGCAGAGGCGCTCTTGCCAAGACCCTTTGTGCGGAAGACTATGGAGTGGTGGTTCTTCTGTCCCCACTCGATAAGGCGGCTCTTGAAGTCGGTCTCGACCTCATCCACCTCCTCCAAAGAGAGCGCTACGGCATATATCTTGTTGATCAACAGACGATTTACGAAGTTGTATCCCTGATCGAGATATATCGCACCCATCATCGCCTCGAAGGCATCGCCGAAGATGTGCTTCTGCGAGAGCGATACAGAGTGGTTGCAGATAACGCACTTGTCAAGACCCAGCTTCTTTGCTACGCCGTTAAGAGACTGACGCGATACAATCTTCGAGCGCAGCTGTGTCAGACGACCCTCGTCGTACTCAGGATACTCGATAAACAGGTAGTCGGAGGTGACGCTCTCAATGACTGCATCGCCCAGAAACTCGAGGCGTTCGTTGTTGATAGTCTGTCCATTAACAACAATAGACGCCGATTTGTGAATCAGCGCCAACTTGTAGAGTTCGATATTGTTCGGGATAAAGCCGAAAATATCATCGACCATTCGATAGTAATCCCTATCCTGTCCGAAATTTCGCTTTATCGGACGAAGTATAAAATCAATCACTTGATGTGTATTCTATAAATTAGGTAGTTAGTCGGCTGTGACCTCTGTCACAAGCCCTTTACAATCCGAACTTCTTCAGTACAATGGTAGAGTTGTGACCACCAAAACCGAAGGTGTTGCTCATTGCTACATTGACCTCGCGATGCTGTGCGCTGCCAAGGGTAAGGTTGAGCTTCGAATCTATTGCAGGGTCGAGTTCGTCCACATTGATTGTCGGAGGAACGATGCCCTTAGTAATTGCAAAAATGCACGCCAACGCCTCAATGGCTGCAGTAGCACCGAGCAGGTGACCGGTCATTGACTTTGTTGATGAGATGTTCATCTTGTAGGCATACTCACCGAACAGGCTCTGCACAGCGACAATCTCAGCAATATCTCCGAGAGGGGTACTTGTTCCGTGAGCGTTGAGGTAATCAACGTCTGCTACAGTTAGTCCGGCATCCTCAAGAGCCAGACGCATCGAATTGATAGCACCCTTACCCTCCGGATGTGGTGCTGTCATATGGTAGGCATCGGCGGACATACCGCAACCTGCCACCTCGCAGTAGATTTTTGCTCCACGAGCCACGGCATGCTCATACTCCTCAAAGATAAGAGCGCCGGCACCCTCGGCAATGACAAAACCGTCACGATCCTTGTCAAACGGGCGTGAAGCGTGCTGTGGGTCGTCATTGCGCGTAGAGAGCGCCCTCATAGACGAGAAACCACCTACTGCAGGGATGATGATCGGAGCCTCCGAACCACCTGTGATAATCATATCTGCCTTATTCCAACGGATAAGGTTGAAGGCGTCGATCATCGCGTGGTTAGAAGAGGCACAAGCAGAGGTCACACCGTAGTTCGGACCCATAAGCCCATATTTGAGCGAGATGTGTCCTGCCGCTATGTCCGAGATCATCTTAGGTACAAAGAATGGGCTGAAGCGAGGGTTTCCGTTACCCTCGGCCCAGCCCATAACCTCATCGTAAAAAGTCTGCACGCCACCTATGCCCGATGCCCAGATGACACCGATACGCTCGCAGTTGAGCTTCTCAAACTCCAAAGCCGCATCCTCAACAGCCTCGGTTGCAGCAACCATTGCAAATTGAGAGTAGCGATCGTGCTTACGGAGCTCCTTACGCTCGAAATGGAGCGACGGGTCAAAGTTCTTGACCTCACAAGCTACGCGCGATGAGAATTTTGTTGGATCAAACGCTGTTATTGTTCCGGATCCGCTTACGCCCTTTTCAAGGCTATGGAAGTACTCCTCGATATTGTTGCCAATAGGATTTATAGTACCGATACCGGTGATAACAACGCGTCTTGATTCCATTATCTCGTGACTTAATACTACTTAATTTCAAAAATCAATACGAGTCCGCAGCAAAAGACTACTTAAGCTCGTCCTTGTGCTCCTCAAGATAGTTGAGAACGTCACCAACGGTCTGCATACCCTCAGCAACCTCCTGTGGAATCTCAACACCAAACTCCTTCTCAAAATCCATCATCAACTCTACGCTGTCGAGTGAATCTGCGCCAAGGTGACCGGTGAATGAAGCCTCAGGTACTACCTCTGACTCTTTAACACCCAACTTGTTTACGATAGTCTTAACGACTCTCTCCTGAATGTTTGACATAACTTTCTCTTTTTAGTTAAACAATTATTATACCTTTGCTTATATCATTTCTACCACTCCTCCTTAGAAAAATCGTAGAAATGATTTACAATTTGTTAAGCAAATCGCTGCAAAGATAGCACTTTTTTATTATCTTTGGCATAAAATAGGAAAATTTTTAATGTTTGATTAGTTGTTTTTTATATTAAACTCATTAATACACAGTATTTTATATGGAAAATATGAGACTTCTGCTCATCTCCAACTCGACCAATGCGGGCGAGGAGTATCTTAAGTATCCGATTGAGCGTATTGCAGAGCATCTGAAGGGCGTGAAGGAGGTAATTTTTATCCCTTATGCAGCCGTTACATTCTCCTATGCCGAGTATGAGCGCAAGGTACAGAACCGTTTTGACGAGATCGGCATCAAGGTTCGCTCTATCCACCGCGAGAAGAACCCTGCAAAGGCTATTCGCAATGCTGAGGCTATCTGTGTCGGTGGCGGAAATACCTTTGCCCTTACAAAGAAGATGCAGCAGCAGGGGCTTATGAGTGCAATTCTCCGCAAGGTCAAGGCGGGTACTCCGTATGTCGGTTGGAGCGCAGGTAGTAATGTATGCTGTCCGACAATCTGTACTACAAACGATATGCCGATTGTAGAGCCTGAGTCATTCAAGGCTGTCGGTGCCGTAAAGTTCCAGATCAATCCTCACTACCTCGATGCAAATCCGGAGGGTCACGCTGGCGAGACTCGCGAGCAGCGAATTGAGGAGTATATCGAGGCAAATCCTCGCCGTTATGTTGTCGGTCTTCGTGAGGGTTGTATGCTCCGCCTTGTGGGTGGCAAGCTCGAGCTTATCGGTTCACGCCCGATGCGTATCTTCAAGAAGGGACAGGCTGCATACGAGGTTAATGCAGGTGATGATTTGAGCTTCCTTATGTAGAACGCCTTGAGCCATTGGCATTTTGAATTATAAAAGGCTAACAGCCAATAGCTAATAGCCAACAGCAAAAAATATATGATTGACAAGCAGGAGCGTGGTGCTGCCGGCGAGGCGTTTACGGTAGATTGGCTTCGATCTAACGGCTTTATGATTCACGAGCGAAATTGGCGATATGGACACTATGAGGTCGATATTATCGCCACTCGACGCGGTGTGATGCACTTTGTGGAGGTTAAGACGCGTGCTTTGGGCTCCATCGAGAGCGCTTTTGAGGCGATTAATACCACCAAACGCACTGCTCTGTTGCACGCTATGCGTGCCTACACACGCCGCACACGGTGGGCAAGCGATGTTCAGGTAGACCTTGCCGCCGTGGAGGCTTGTATGGATGGCTCTTTTGTGATGCATTACAAGGAGGATGTGATGGGTTAAAGCTCTATTTTTTTGGAAAATGAACAAAAAATATCTACTTTTGTCATAATATGAAGACGCTTTACAATATAGCTATGGGTTGCTATCGCCTCGGTGTCGCATTGGCTGCACCGTGGAATACGAAGGCAAAACTCTGGAGAGATGGTCGCAAAAATCTCTTTGACAGAATGAGAGAGAGTATAGACCCCTCTGCCCCGACTATCTGGGTGCATGTGGCATCTTTGGGCGAGTTTGAGCAGGGTCGCCCGATTATCGAAAAGATCAAGGCAGAGCGCCCCGAGTATAAGATTTTGCTCACCTTCTTCTCCCCTTCGGGTTATGAGATTCGCAAGAACTATCCGGGTGCAGACTACATCTTCTACCTCCCTCTCGATACTCCGTCCAATGCCCGCGAGTTCCTCGATATTGTAAAGCCGCAGATGGCGGTATTTGTCAAGTACGAGTATTGGATAAATCTGCTTGCAGAGCTGAAAAATCGAAACATCCCGACCTATATCGTCTCGGCAATCTTCCGCCGTGACTCTATCTTCTTCCGCTCTACGGGAGCTATGTGGCGAGAGGCTCTCAAGAGCTTCGAACTCCTCTTTGTGCAGGATGATAACTCGAAGTCGTTGCTTGCCGAGTTGGGTCACGAGAATGTTGTAGTTGCTGGCGATACCCGCTTTGACCGCGTGGCTCAAATTGCCGCTGCTGCGAAGAAAATCGACCTTATAGAGCAGTTTAAGGGGAATTCGCGACTCTTTGTTGCGGGCTCGTCGTGGGGTCCTGATGAGGAGCTGATAGTCCGTTTGGCAAACGAAAATCCGACAATCAAATTTATCGTTGCCCCTCATGAGATGGAGCAGGCTCGTATGGCAAAGATCGAGCAGAGCGCAGTAGGTGGTGCTGTGAGATATACGAATATTGACGGAGATATCTCCGATAAACAGATACTTATTCTCGATACGATGGGCATGCTCTCGTCGGTCTATGGATATGCGGACTTTTCGTATATCGGTGGCGGTTTCGGTGTGGGTATCCACAATACACTTGAGGCTGCAACCTTCGGACTTCCTATAGCGTTCGGTCCTAACTATCAGAAGTTTAAGGAGGCTCGCGATATGATTGCCCTCGGCGGTGCCACAAGCGTTTCAAACTACGAAGAGCTCGAACGCTGGTTCGCCCCTCTGCGTGATGATTCAGAGCATCTTGCCGCCGTCAGCCAAATCTCGAAAGACTATACAGCGCGCAACCAAGGCGCAACAGATAAGTTCTTCGATATGGTCTTCAAGAGGTAAAACATCAGAACAAATTTTTCATAAGATAAAGGGTGCCCAATATTTTGGACACCCTTTTTTAGAGTATAAGTATCAAACAAAAAGACATCTCACTCGAGATGTCTTCTGAGGTCTGAAGCGGATTCGAACGTTGAGGCTGTGCCTCGTCGTCATCGACGAAGTCCCGCAGTCATCGCAAATGGTGCGGAGATAGACGAGGAGGTAACCGAGAATCGCAAACAAAAAAAAGACGCTTCGTAGAAGCGTCTTGTGAGGTCTGAAGCGGATTCGAACCGCTGTACGAGGTTTTGCAGACCTCTGCCTAGCCACTCGGCCATCAGACCATTTT
>CANBCZ010000050.1 GCA_947367255.1 uncultured Alistipes sp. | reverse complement strand
TTATTGAGGTATTTTTACCTAATACATATACTGTGAAACAATATAAATTTGCACTTAGATTTAGTAATATGAAGAGATATTTCCTTACATTTATATTGCTTATAGTAGTAGGTGTCGTAAAGGCTCAGACTGTGGATCAGCAGGCGGAGATAGATGCCCTCAACGAGCGTATTGCAAAACTTGAGAAGCGCTCTGCGGTGTGGGATAAGCTCAAACCAGCATTTAAGTTGTCGGGCTATCTGCAGGCAGGTTACGACTATCTGTGGACTGAGGACGGTACACAGACCTCTACCTTCCACCTGCGTCGTGCCCGTGTATCGCTGCAGGGTGATATCTACAATGGCAAGAAGGGGGCAAAGGCGAGCTACCGCATACAGATTGACCTGTGTAAGGAGCTGCCTATTATGGATTTGTGGGCGAAGTATCAGCCTGTAAATCAGTTCGGTGTGCAGGCGGGTCAGTTTAAGGTGCCTGTATCTATCGAGAATACCGACTATGCGGCTACCAAGTTGGAGTTTATTACCTATTCGCTTCCGGTGCAGCGTCTGGCGCGTCTGTCAAGTAGCGATCTGCAGGGTGTAAATTCATCGGGTCGTGATATAGGTGCTATGCTCTATGGTGGTTTTATCAAGCGTGACGGCTTTAGCATTATCAACTACGAGCTCGGCGTATTTAATGGTACCGGTATCAATGTGAAGGATAACAATAAGAGCAAGGATATTGCAGCACGACTGACCATTCAGCCGCTGAAGGATCTCAAGATTGCGGCATACTATATGGGTGGTGAGACCAATGCTACATCGTTGGTTACCAAGTATCCGGCAATGGTTTTGGATAATTCGGCTGTGAATTTGTCCTATTTGGACTATAATCGCTATGGCGGTGGATTTGATTATGAGAATAAGTATATCTTTGCTCGTGCAGAGTATCTGGGTGGACGTACCGGAGACTACCTCTCAAGTGGAGTCTATGCTCTGGTAGGTTATAAGTTCCTCGGTAAGTGTTCGGTGGGTGTCCGTTATGCATATTTGGATGAGAACCTGAACGGAGAGAGTACAACACCGGTGCAGAGTGACTACTCTGTTGCCCTCTCATATCACCCGTGGAAGCACTTGCGTCTGCAGGCTGAGTATACTCGTCAGGTCTATGAGAATCTGCCGGATGTAGTGGCATCTTCTGATATCAAGAAGAGTCAGAACTGCCTCTACCTTATGGTTACAGCACTCTTTTAGAGTGTCGGGGTAGGGATTTCACTACCTCAAGCCTACTGCGACCTGCGATTTGTGAGATTTGATATAATATATAATAATATAGTATGGAAAAACTCAAGAAATTACTGGTTGAGGATTGGATAGTGACATTTCTCTCTATTCCTCTGCTGATTATTGCAGGTTGCGCAACACTCTTACCAAAGGATGCACTCAAGATTCCGTCGGAGCTGCTCTCTGTTGGCGCGTGGGTTAATATCGGTGGGCTCTTTTTGATAGCTCTGCTGCTGCTCTATGTGGGCAATAGACTGCTTTCGCGTCCGCTTAAGGGTCTGCTCAGATCATTTATCGTGGTCTTTGCCGTATCGATGTTGGCACAGCTTACTGCAAAGATCGGCTTTATCAAGGCGTGGGGTTTTGAGGCTGTATTCTTCTCGGTAATATTCGGTCTGATTATTCGAAACGCTTTTCATATTCCGGATTGGCTCAAACCCGCCATTCAGGGTGAGTTCTTTATAAAAATCGGAGTTGTCTGCCTCGGTGCAACAATTCTCTTCCGCGATTTTCTCGCTGCAGGCTCGTTGGCTCTCATACAAGGCTGTGTTGTGGTCTTCTGTGTGTGGATGTTTGCCTTCTTCCTCTCTAAGAGGATGGGGGTCGATGAGCGCAGTGCTATGACACTCTCGTCGGGACTCTCTATCTGTGGCGTTTCGGCGTGTATCACTGCTGCCGGCGTGGCAAATACCGACGGTAAAAAACTCTCCTATATCGTCTCTGTGGTACTGATTGTCGTAGTACCTATGATATACATTATGCCATACTTGGCAAAACTCGTCGTGCCGCTGCTCACCGATGATGTTGCTATCCAGCAGGAGATTGCCGGCGCGTGGATCGGTGGTACCGTAGATACAACAAGCGGCGTTGGTGCTGCATCTGCTATCTACAGTGAGCAGGCAAATAAGATTGCGATGATTGTCAAGGCTACGCAGAACGTGCTTATCGGTGTCGTGGCATTCTTTATCGCCCTATACCTCTCGTCAAAGAGCGCCGGCGACGGTAAACTTCACCGCCCGTCACTGCGTATCGTCTGGGAGAAGTTCCCTAAGTTTGTCCTCGGCTTTGTCCTCGCCTCAGCGGTATTCAGTCTGCTGCAGTCGTGCGAGATATTCCCCGATTTTGCCGCCAAGAAACTCGCCGAGACCTCTATGGCGAAGAACTTCTCATCATTCTTCTTCTCCCTTGCCTTCGTATGTATAGGTATGGATACCCGCCTCAAGGATATTGTCAGCCGCGAAAATCGCAATATCCTCTACACCTTTATCGGTGCGCAGGTCTTTAATATTATCTTCACATTCTTTGCGGCGTGGATATTGTTTGGTATTATCAAACCACTAGTTTTTGCGTGATAGTGGCGCATTTGCGATACATCCCTTAAAAATCAACGGCAGCTGTACCTTTTTGTACTATCTGCCGTTGATTTTTTTCGTGATGCATCCCAACTGCGCCACTCTGACGCAAAAACGGAGCACCGACAGTTTTCAAAAAATCAACAAAATGGCTGTTAGTTTTTTCTGCCTTGCTCTGCGTAGCATAACATAACATAACATAACACTGACCTTTATTCGCGCACCTCGGAGTAGTAATTGGCAGATTTCTCTGCGAGTTACTACGACCAGTTGTACAGAGATAGTTACGACCGCAAATTTATTTGCTCGGTCAGTGACTATCTCTGTGCCAGCAGTCTCCTGCGAGAAAGTTGAGAACCCTAAATAGCTAACATTCAAAGATTATTACACAAAAACTTAAGAAAACCTTTGAATATTCAAAAAACTTTGCGTACCTTTGCCCCGCTATTGTAGCAAATAACTAAAAATTAAAACATTATGAACAATTACGAAACCGTTTTCATTGTCACTCCGGTGCTCTCTGAGGCTCAGGTAGCAGAGGTTGCTGACAAATTCCAGGGCGTTATCACCGAGAACGGCGGATCGATTGTGAATGTGGAGAACTGGGGCCTTCGCAAGCTCGCTTATCCAATTCAGAAGAAGTCCACCGGTTTCTACTTCCTGGTAGAGTTCACTGGCGAGGGTTCTATCATCAACACCCTCGAGACTCAGTTCCGTCGCGACGAGCGCATTATCCGTTTCTTAACTTTCAAGCAGGACAAGTACGCTAAGGAGTACGCTGACCGTCGCCGTGCTAAGCTTGCTAACAAAAACACAGAGGAGTAAACTATGGCACAGGAAGTAAATCAGGCAGGTGAGCTGCGTTACCTCAACCCAGTATCGGTTGATGTAAAGAAGAAGAAGTATTGCCGTTTTAAGAAGCTCGGCATTAAGTATGTAGATTATAAGGATGGTGAGTTCTTGAAGAAGTTCCTCAACGAGCAGGGTAAGATCCTTCCTCGTCGTCTTACAGGTACTTCTCAGAAGTTCCAGAAGAAGGTTGCTCAGGCTGTAAAGCGTGCGCGTCACCTCGCAATTCTGCCATTCGTAACTGACTGTATGAAATAAGGAGGAGGCACTATGGAGATTATTTTGATTAAGGACGTAGAGAACTTGGGCTACGCTAACGACATTGTAAATGTTCGTCCTGGCTACGCTAACAACTACCTGATTCCACAGGGCTTCGCTAAGGCTGCTACCGCTTCTGCAAAGAAGGTATTGGCTGAGAACCTCCGCCAGCGCGCTCACAAGGACGCTAAGATCCTTGCTGACGCTCAGGCTCTCGCTGCAACTCTCGAGAACCTCAACCTCGCTTTCGCTGTTAAGGCTGAGGAGGGTCGTATCTTCGGTTCAATCACCTCTGCTGATGTTGCTGAGGCTCTCGCTGCTAAGGGCATCGAGGTTGATAAGAAGAACATCTCTGTTGAGGGTATCAAGACTGTAGGTGAGTACAAGGCTGCTGTTAAGCTTCACCGCGAGGTTAAGGCTGAGGTGGCTCTTACAGTTACCGCAGAGTAATTTTACGAAACTGCATAAAAAAGTTGCTTGAGAAATCAAGCAACTTTTTTTTATGCTTGCAATCAGAGCGGCTCTTTTGTCGTTACGCTTGTCTGTAAAATCCTCACATACGCGAGTATGCTGCGGTTTTACAGCCTACGCAAGCCTAAAAATAGCTCGCTCTGAATTGCATTTCGTGGCTTTAGCTTACTCTGACGCCAAAATGCGTAACTTTGATTAAACGGGGTAGCCTACGCAAGCCTAAAAATAGCTCGCTCTGAGTTGCATTTCGTGGCTTTAGCTTACTCTGACGCCAAAATGCGTAACTTTGATTAAACGGGGTAGCCTACGCAAGCTTAAAAATAGCTCGCTCTGAATTGTATTTCGTGGCAGAACTTCTGCTATCACGCCAAAATAAACATAAATCCACTACAGGAGGATATCTTTCAGAGGTCAATCGTCGGTGGCTGATGGCAAATTGCAAAAAAAATACTATCTTTGCACTATATTGACCAAGTGTGCGTTATATAGATATGAAATTTTTGAATACACTGTTAGATATTATCCGTCGCAATCCCTTCACAACACTGCTCTTTGTTGTGTTGATCATTGCAGCTCCGCAGCTCTTTGGATTGGTTGCGCTCTTGTTGCTCATTCCGATAATTATCCTTGTTGTCGGTGCGGCAATAATGCTTGTACGCCTGCGCAAGGTGCAGCGCGATATGGGAAATTCAATGCGCGATGCTCAGTCGCGTAGAACTTCGACCAATCCGGGTGCAAGTAAGCCGGAGGGTAAGGTGACTGTACATATTCCGCATCAGGAGCCGAAGGTGAGTGACGATGTGGGCGAGTATGTCGATTTTAAGGAGGAGTAATTAGCCCAATAGAGGGTGTAATATATTGTTTATGAAGATTTTAGCAGCTTTTGGTCGCTACATTATTCTTATGGGTAAGGTATTCTCTCGCCCTGAGAAGTGGAGCATATACTATAGGCGAGTAATCTCCGAGATGGATCAGTTGGGCGTGGGTTCTATTCCACTCACTGCGATTATCTCGGTATTTATAGGTGCGGTAATCACTATTCAGATGGCAATTACTCTCGAGTCTCCATTTATTCCGCAGTTTATGATCGGTTATGCGACCAAGGAGACGATGATTCTCGAGTTTTCATCGACCGTTATAGCCATTATCCTTGCCGGTAAGGTGGGTAGTAATATCGCCTCGGAGATCGGTACTATGCGAATTACCGAACAGATTGATGCTCTGGAGATTATGGGCGTGAACTCTGCGGCGTACCTTATCCTTCCGAAGATTATTGCGACGATGATCTTCTTCCCGTTTCTTGCGGCATTCAGTATGATTGTCGGTATGTTCGGCGGTTTTCTGGTGGCGCGTATGGGTGTGATGATTCCAAATGACTACATCGACGGACTGCTCTACTACTTTGATAGCTACGAGATTACATACTCGCTTGTCAAGATGACCGTATTTGCATTCCTTATCACCTCTATATCAGGTTATTACGGCTACTACACCAAGGGCAACTCGCTTGAGGTGGGTAAGGCTTCGACTACCGCTGTGGTGGTAAGCTCCATTATGATTATGATTTTCAACCTCCTCTTAACACAATTGATGCGATGATTAAGTGCGAGAATATATTCAAGTCGTTCGACGGGCGCACGGTGCTCAATGATATCTCCGTAACCTTCGAGACGGGTAAAACAAACCTTATTATCGGTCGTAGTGGCTCGGGTAAGACGGTGCTGCTCAAGACTTTAGTGGGTCTGCACGAGCCTGATAGCGGCTCTATCTACTTCGATGATGTATGCTATACCGATCTGGGCTTCAAAGCTCGTAAGGCTATCCGCAAGGATATCGGTATGATCTTCCAAGGAGGTGCCCTTATCGACTCCTCGACAGTCTATGAGAATGTAAAACTTCCCCTCGATCTCTTCACCGAGCAGAGTGAGGCGGAGAAGCGCGAGAGGGTAGAGTTCTGTCTCGAGCGCGTGGAACTATCGCACGCACCCCACCTCTATCCGTCAGAACTCTCGGGAGGTATGATCAAGCGTGCCGCTATCGCCCGCGCTATCGTGCTCAACCCGCGCTACCTCTTCTGTGACGAGCCTAACTCGGGACTCGACCCGCAGACCTCTATCGTTATCGATAATCTTATCCAGAGCATTACTCGCGAGTATAATATCACCACCATCATCAATACCCACGATATGAACTCCGTTATGGAGATTGGTGAGAAGATCGTCTACATCCACACCGGCTATAAGTGGTGGGAGGGCACCAAAGATGATATCCTGAATGCGGATAATCAGGAACTTAATGATTTTGTGTTTGCCTCTGCAATGGCAAAACGCGCAAAAAATCGATTTTAAGGGGCATCTATCTCCGCTAACATATAAAATCAGCAAAGGGCAGTACGCATAAGTACAGCCCTTTGCTGTTTTATATGCCGAGCGGAGTACCTGCCTCCTTAAAATCGATTTTTTTAGTGTAAACATCCATAAATCTGCAGGACGGATACCTCTGTAAGGCTAATAGCTAACAGCTAAGATCTAACAGTCATAAAAAATCTTTGATTTTCTTTGTAGTTTTGCGTAATATTTGTAATCTGTCTCTTATACACATCTGACGCTGCCGACGACTTAATAGGTGTAGTTCGCGGGGGTGGGCGGGT
>CANBCZ010000049.1 GCA_947367255.1 uncultured Alistipes sp. | reverse complement strand
GCATTGAAGTTGGTAATATAAATAAAATTGCTAAAAAATTTACAAGTTGTTTATAATCAGTGAGTTATGACTGTATGAATGGTGTTGTGGCTTGTGATTTCATTGGAAAATGGAAGTTTAAGAAAAAACATATTCCTGCAGATTGGGTATAAAATGAATATTTTTACTTTTTACAGCCGTTTGGACGGCATTTTGGACCACAAATAGGGTGGGAAAACGGCAAATATTCCGACCTCGTCTTTTGCCATCAAAATCGTCTGTGAAAAAAGAACAAAAAAAATCAAAAAAACTTTTTTGTTTAAGGAATTTTTACTATATTTGCAACGGTATAGGTGTGTTTACCCCCCCCCGATTTTCGGGCCAAGTTGCTGATTATCAGTCACTTTTGCCCAAACTGTGTGGTATTGCTAATTAGTTGTTAAACTTGCGATTGTTGTCGGATCGGTCAATTTCGCAAGATTTGAGAAAGATATTTTTTAGGAAATGAAGAAATTTTTATTGGTCTTGTTTGTATCGACTTTGTCCGCTTTTGCTGCCTATGCACAGGTGAGCAGAGAGGATGTGGAGAAGTCGGTTAAGGTCTATTTCCGTCAGAGTGAGTCTAAACTCGACGTAGATTACATGGACAACAAAGCTGCACTTCAGAAGTTTGCTGAAGAGGTGAAGATGTACTACAACGACCCATCGGCACGATTTGGTCAGGTGCATATCATCTCGGGTGTATCTCCTGAGGGCTCTAAGCAGATTAATGACCACATTGCAAGAATGCGTGCCCAGTCGATCGTTTCGTGGATCAACCGCGAGATTAAGGCTGATGTCGGCTACCGTGTGGAGACGATGGGTATTGATTGGTCGAAACTTGTCGAGTTGGTCGAGAAGGATGTAAATGTCCCTTATCGCGACGAGGTGCTTGATATCCTCAAGAACCTTCCGGTTTCAACAATCAAGAATGGCGTTGAACTCACTCCTCGTTTCACTACACTTCGCACAATGCGCAAGGGTGAGCCTTACAAGTATATCTTCGACAACCTCTTTACTCAGATGCGTTTTGCAGCTGCTCGTATCGAGTTCTGGCGAGAGATTATCCCTGTACTTAATATCACATCCGAGTTGCCGCTCCGATTCCCTGCAGAGGGAGGTAAGGGCGTTGTTGCTTTCACCAAGAGCATTGAGGATAATATCATTCCTCCTGCAGAGTGCCCTTCAGAGTGGATTAAGTCGCTGCAGTCATCAGCAACGGATGCAACATTCGATGTAGAGCCTAATGACTCTACCGAGCCACGCACATCAACAGTGTCAATCAGATATTACGACAAGGTTTACGACGTTCCTGTAGAGCAGGAGGGTAAGAAAGAGGAGATCGTTCCTGAGAAGGTTGATCCTACAATGACCCTCACTTCTGCAAAGAACGTCGATTTTGCTGCAGAGGGTGGTAAGGATGTCATCACATACCAGAAGAGCGTTGCTGATGATGTTGTTCCTACAACAACAGCCTCTGAGGATTGGATCGAGTCTATCACTCCGACTGAGGAGGGTATCTCTTACACCGTTGCACAGAACCTCTCTGAGGAGCCTCGTACAGCTACAATCACTGTCGAGAGCTATGGTGAGAAGCATGAGGTTACAGTCAATCAGGCTGGAGCAAAGCCTTCATGCAAGCCGTTCTACATGGGCATCAAGACCAATATGTTGTATGATTTGGGTGCTATTCCTAATATAGGTGCAGAGTTCTATCTCGGCGCTAACTTCAGTATTGTCGGTAACTGGCAGTACTCTTGGTGGAAGAGCGACAAGAAGTCGTGGTACTGGCGTACTTATGGCGGTGATGTTGCGCTTCGCTACTGGATGGGTAAGGCATCTCGTAATAAGCCGCTGACAGGTCACCACTTGGGTCTTTATGGTCAGATGATTACCTACGACTTCGAGGTTGGAGGTAGAGGTTATATCGCAGACAGCGGTTTCGGTAAGGACAAGTCTGAGGATGCATCTTTGGGCTGGAACTGGGCTGCAGGTCTGGAGTATGGTTACTCTCTTCCTATTGCTCGTCGTCTGAACATCGACTTTACACTCGGAGTTGGTTATCACTGGGGTACATTTAAGGAGTATCTCCCAATTGATGGTCACTACGTATGGCAGGCAACAAAGCGCCGTAAGTATATCGGCCCTACAAAGTGTGAGATTTCACTTGTATGGTTGATTGGTTGTGGCAACTACAACAAGAAGTTTGACAAGAAGAATAAATAAAACAGAAGGTGAAAAGATATTTTACATTATTCGGAATTTTGTTCGCCGTTGTCCTTACAGCGTGCGAGCATAAGGATTTGTGCTCAGATCACCGTGACCACGCTCATCGATACCATATTAATGTTATCGCTGACTATCGTTACGATTGGGAGGAGTGTCTCGGCGGTCCGGATTGGAAGAACACATGGCCTGAGAACTACCTGCCGTACGACGATTTGCGTCCGGGAACCCCTTCAGGTCTGCGTGTTGTAAACTTCAATGAGTCTGGAGATTATAACCTCCACAACATTGCTGCGATAGGTGGCGTTGTAAACCTCTATGAGGGTAAGAACAACCTGCTCTTCTACAACAACGATACTGAGTACATCGTCTTCTCAAGCTTTGAGAATATGGCTACCACTCGTGCTACTACACGCGTGCGTACACGTGCATCTTACACAGGTAATACCTATGCAGATGACGACGAGCCTACTCTTACACCGCCGGATATGCTCTATGCAAACTACTACGACGGTTATATCGCAGAGAAGGTTGTCGATCCTGCAGATGTATACGTGACACTCCAGCCGCTTGTATTTACCTACAAGATTCGCTACGAGTTCAAGGCAGGTCTTGAGTATGTATCTATGGCGCGTGGTGCACTCTCTGGTATGGCAAGTTCAGTGCTGCTGGTTACCGGTGAGACCTCTGCAGATGCAGCTACACTGCTCTACGATTGTGAGGTTACAGACTTCGGAGTACGTGCGCTTGTGACATCGTTCGGTGTTCCGGGTTTCCCACATCCGAACTATCCTACTCGTGAGGGTGGTAAGCACGCCCTTAACCTCGAGGTCCTGATGCGTAACAATAAGACTCTCACCTTCGAGTTTGATGTTACAGAGCAGGTGAAGAAGCAGCCTCACGGTGGTGTTATCGTCGTTGACGGTATCGAGATTACCGAGGAGGAGGGTAAGCAGGGTTCAGGTGCCTTCGATGTAGTGGTAGATCCTTGGAAGGACTACATTGATATCGAGCTGCCACTGTAGTAGATACCTATATAATATATAAGAACACAAATTAATAACTTTATAACTAACCAAAAACTTTATGAAAAAGCTTTTTACATTAGCACTTGCTTTTGCAGCTTTGGCATCTTGTAACACAGTTGAGACTTTGGAGTCTACACCTGCTGGACAGATTGCATTTGACAACTCATTCGTAGAGATTAAGACTCGTGAGGCTGTTGATCCAAGTATCACTACAGCAACTATCGATGCTTTCGACGTTTGGGCTATTATGGGCGCTAATACAGGTGTCGTATTTGAGGGCGAGCGTGTATCTAAGGGTGAGGATGGCGTATGGTCATACAGCAACCTCCAGTACTGGATGGCTCCACACAACTACTACTTCTTTGCTGTAGCTCCGGTAGATGACGCAAACATCACTGTTGATGCTTCTGAGATTAACCCTTACGGTATCGGTAAGATCTCGTTCGTTAATGAGAACGGTTCTTGTGACCTGCTCTACACAGAGAAGGAGATTTTCAGTGACGAGGCATTCGTAAATGCTCCTCAGAAGGTATCTCTCCAGTTCGGTCACCTGCTCTCTAAGCTCAAGTTCTCTTTCACAAACCGCTTCACTAACGAGAATAGCTATATTGTTGTAAAGAACATCACTATCACTGACGCTCCTAAGCTCGGTGAGATTGCTCTCAACGTTAATACAGATATCGCTTGGCAGACTACTGCAGGCGAGACTACCGCTCTCGTATTCGGCGATGTAGAGGGTGCTAAGCGCCTCGCAGTTGGTGAGTCTGGTGATTGCGCTACTCAGTGCCTCACTATCCCTGCTGACAACACTCGTCGTTACAATATCGAGTTCGATGTTGAGCTCTACAACGGCGACCAGCTCGGTATGACCAGCCACAAGGTTGTTAAGCTCGAGGGTCAGGCTTTCGAGATTGGCAAGCAGTACGCACTTAATGCTGATATCACCCCTGATAACATCGCAGATGAGGCTCTTAAGCCAATCGAGTTCGATGTTATCACTGTAAATCCGTGGGTTGATGGCGATATCAACGGTAAGTTCGATTGGGATGATGAGGATGCTCCTGTAGCTCTTGCAACTCCTGTTGTAACAGCTTCTGTTGATGTAAACGTAGTAACCCTTACTTGGGAGGCTGTTGAGGGCGCTGCTTCTTACACCGTTCAGGTAGATGACGACGTTGTAGAGCCAGTTTCTGGTACTACTTACACCTTCGAAGGCGACTATGAGGTTGAGTACACCTTCACCGTTAAGGCTATCGCAGCTGACGCAGAGAAGAACCTCGACTCTGAGGCTGCTGTTGTTAAGGCTACTACCGAGGCTAAGCCTGCTCCACAGGGTCCTGTAGCCGGTGACACTGTTACCGTTGCTAAGTTCCTCGAGATGAAGGATACTGCAACTGAGTTCGTTCTTACTGGTAAGATTACTCGCGTTGCAAACATTACTTATGGTAACTTCGACCTTACTGACGAGACTGGTACTATTTATATCTTCGGTCTGCTCACTCCAGATGGCGATGCTCAGAAGCAGTGGGCTGCTGCAGGTCTTCGCGAGAATGATACTATCACCCTTAAGGGTAAATATAGCGAGTACAATAACTCTGCACAGATTAAGAACGCTATCTACGTATCTCACGTTTCTGCTCCATTTATCAGCGCTTCTGCTCTTACTGTAGAGGCTACTGCTACTTCAGCAACTATCGCAGTTAAGTCAAATGTTGCTTGGAAGGTTGCTTGCGACGCTGCTTGGGTAACTTCTTACACTCAGAGTGGTGAGAATGATGGTACTCTCGAGATTGCAATTGAGGCTAATACTACAACAGAGAATCGTGCTGCTACATTCACATTGACTTCTGACAACGTTGAGTCTACCGTAATCCTGACTCAGGCTGCTGCTGGCGCAACAGATACTAAGGGTACTTATACCTCTGAGGCATTTATGACCGGCGGCTCTGGTAATAAATTCTATGCAGAGAAGGTTTCTGTTGCTGGTACTCCGTACAACTGCTACAAGCTCGGTACATCTTCTGTAGTGGGCGACTATACCACTAAGGCTGTTGGTGAGTCTGGAGACCTTACTCTCTCATTCTATGCCGTAGGTTGGAATGGTAAGACCTCTAAACTCAACGTTTACCTCGATGGCGTTAAGGTTGGCAATACCCTTACCTTGGTAGCTAATAGCGGTGCTGCTAACAACTCCCCTTACACTATCACTCCTAACGACGCTAAGGATTACTACTCAATTGAGTTGACAGGTGTAACCGACGCATCTAAGATTAAGTTCGAGACCGTTTCAGGTGCAACTCGTGCTATCATCTTCGGTGTTCAGCTTTACTAAGAAAATACACAAGTATTTACATAAACCAATTAACAATTTTTATTAACTAAATTCAAAATTCTATGAAGAAGATTTTTGTAGCTGTTCTTGCTATGGCTGGTGTTGTAGCATGTAACACAGTGGACACTCTCGATGTTCCTCAGAACCCTGAGATCCGCTTCGCAAACGCTTTCGTTGAGAATGCAACTCGTGCTGACGAGGCTCTCGACCCAAGCACAACAACTAACACCCTTACAGGTTTTAACGTATGGGGTTTTATGGATCAGACAGATGGTACTGTATTCGTAGCTGAGGATGTTACCGGTTCTAAGGGTAACTTCTCTTACGCAAACATCCAGTACTGGGCTCCAGGTCACACTTACTATTTCGCTGCTCTTGCTCCTATTGACAGCGCTAACGTAAAAGATTTCGCTGCAGAGGTAGCCGGTGCTACTGAGGAGGAGAAGTTTGTTAAGACCGTTTTCAACTTCAAAAACGTTGAGGGTACTGAGGATCTGCTCTACGCTGCTGCTAAAGAAGTTGCTCCTGCAATGGGTGCTTCTAAGACAGTTATGCTCACCTTCGACCACCTTCTCTCTAAGGTGAAGTTCTCTTTCACTAACGGTTTCACAAACCCTAACGCTTACATCGACGTTAAGAATGTAACTATGGCTGTTCCAGCTACAGCTACAGCTACCCTTACAAAGGATGCTTACACTTGGGCTAACCAGGCAGGTGAGCTCACTCTCGAGTTCGGTGATGCTTGCTCTAAGACTGCTGCTGGCGAGAAGCAGGTAGCTGCTGACGAGCGTCTTACTATCCCTGCAGGTGCAGAGCAGAACTACACTGTTACTTTCGAGGTTGCTCTCTATATGGGTGATGTAGTTGCTTACACTGGTACTAAGACTGCTACTATCGAGGGCGTTGCTCTTGAGATTGGTAAGGCTTACAACTTCTCTGCTACTCTTAACGCTTCTAACATTACTGAGGACGGTACTGAGCTCCAGCCTATCGTATTCGACGTTGAGGTTGTTAAGGATTGGGTAGAGGCAGGTGAGCAGACTGGCGTAATCAGCGGTGCTGTTAATAATATGACTCTCCTCGCTGACGCTGAGGCTACTAAGACTGTTAACCTTACAGGTGTTCTCGACGGTGCAGGTCACACTATCTATGCTGTTGACGGTGTTGACTATGTAATTGCTAGCACTGCTCGTCTTATCGAGGCTACTGCTGGTTCTACTGTTCAGAACGTAAAGATTGACGGTAAGAACAACGTATATAATGGTTTCGGTATCCGTGGTATCTACACTATCGGTACTGGTGACGTTACTGTAAAGAACGTTGAGATTCTCAACTGTACTTACGCTATCAACGCTAACAACGCTGGTAAGATTACCGTTCTCAACTCTACACTCCAGGGTTGGAACTCTTATGGTGGCACTACTGAGGCTTACTTCGAGAACGTTAAGTTCATCGATGGTACTTACCACAACTTCCGTCCTTACAACAACACTGTATGTAAGAACTGTGACTTCGGCAAGAACGTAGTTATCGACCTTAGCTGCATGGTTGATGGTGCTACTATCAAGTTCGACAACTGTACTTACGATAGCGCTGCTCTGACAGTTGCTAACCTTAACCTCCCTGCAGGTTTTGTAGCTTCTGTAGAGGGTAATGTTATCTTTGTTGAGCAGGCTGTTGTAGCAACAACTGCTGAGGAGTTTGCTGCTGCTATTACTGCTAACGATAAGCAGATTAATATTGTTTTGAACAACGATCTCGATGTTGCTATCTCTTCACTCGGTACTATTACTGGTGGTAGCGGCGAGTACAAGCTTGGTGGCGTAGATACTGAGGCTATCACAATCGATTTGAACGGTAATAAGCTCAATATCACTACTACTTACTGGTCTAACCTCGGTGCTAAGAACGACGACGCTGTTTTCACTATCAAGAACGGTACAATGACTAGCTCACAGGCTACTGGTACTTGGAACTCTTATGACCTTACATTCTCTAACTGCGACTATATTTTCGAGGACGTAGTTTTCGAGAAGGCTATCGCATTTGACAACACTGGTAAGTCTGCTTCTTTGAAGGATGTTATTATCGAGGAGTCTCACGACTACTATGCTATGTGGATTACAGCTGATGGTCAGAACATCACTGTTGACAACTTGACTATCGAGTCTGCAGGTCGTGGTATCAAGATTGACGAGCAGTATGTTTCTGCTCCTGCAAAGGTTACTTTGAACGTAAACAACGCTACTTTCAAGACTGCAAAGAAGGCTGCTATCGTAGTTAAGTCTGTAGAGGGTGCTGAGATTAACTGGGGTACAGGCAACAGCATCGCTGAGGTTGCTGCTGATTCAGTTAACGCTGTATGGGTTGACTCTGACTCAGCTGTTTACTATGACCTTGTAACCGTTACTGGCGGTAGCAAGACTCAGGAGTAATTCCTAACTTTTGGCTATAAGGGATTGAAACCCCTTATGGCCCCTAAAACAAACAAAACAAATTAATTAACAATTAAAATTTTACAATTATGAAAAAGATTTTTGTGGCAATGCTCGCTCTCGCAGCTGCTACCGCTTGCTCAAACGACGAGCTCGTAAGCGTAAATCAGGAGGCTATCGGCTT
>CANBCZ010000048.1 GCA_947367255.1 uncultured Alistipes sp. | reverse complement strand
TTGAGCTCTATACCGACCAAATCGCTCTTCAGTTCTATAGCGGCAACTTCTTCGACGGCACTTATGACGGCAAGTACGGCAAACCCCTCTCTTTCCGCGAATCAGTCGTCTTCGAAACCCAAAAATATCCCGATGCGCTTAACCACAGCAACTTCCCAAGCATTGTCTTGAATCCGGGGCAGGAGTATACACACACCTGCATCTACAAATTCATTTTATCGTGAAAAGTACGCACCTGCGCCACATCCCTCATAGTCCCGAATGGGAAATACCGCAGTATGTCCCATCCGTGCCTATCTCACGATGTGCCGCATCTGCATACTTTTGACGATAAAACAGTGCATAGAATACGCGGCGTGCGAACTCTGATTTGCTTTTAGCCGTTATCTCGTACTGCGTTAGCCAGGAAACCCGTTTAGTCGTTGCACCCGGAGCGAAGCGACTAAGCCTCCCTTTTTCAAAGGGAGGTTTGGAGGGAATGTAAATATTTTTGTAAAGTTTTAGTATCAGCAATCGTTTTCGGATTTAGGATGCTATCAAAGATAGCACAATGCAAATAGAGCCTCGTTCAAGCTTGCTTGAGAACGAAGGCTCTATTTGTATTGTTATAGCTGGAAGTTATCCTAAATCCGCGCCATTACTACTCGTAATCGTACTCGAGGATGGTCGAGAGACGGTTTTTGGAGGTTGCGCCTGCGAGGTGGGTGGTAATACCGAGGTAGAGTGTTTTGCCACCATTTTTAATCTGCATACCCTCTGCTTCGGAGAAGAGGTTATCGTTGAGGTTGAGCAGTCGCTTGAGGTTTTCTACGTCCGATACCGCTGTAACTCTTGTGCGAGGGGTAAGACGGTTTCCCCTATAGTCGAATACCTCGACATAGGCTCTTGTGTTGTCATACACTCCGCTGCCCGATACGGACTCGAGTGGCTGACCCTCATACCAAAATACCTTGTCGCCATAGATTGCCTGTCCTTGGAAACTTGTAGACCAAGTTTTGGTGTAGTCACCCTTATTTTGGTTGTTGTCTATTCGGAACGAGCCGAGTGGGGTCAGGTTGTTCATCACACGCGCGTTGAGTGTCGTTGTGCCACTCTTGCGCTCGGTGTTTGTACCATCCTCGCCGCCCCACATGCGATTAATGGTTACGCTCTGCTCGGGGAGTGCCAATACCTGATCGAGATTGTAGATTATGCAGTGGCGCTTGCCGCTTGAACTTGCAGTTACGAGCATCAGACGGTGGTCAAAGTCCAGACTTACCTGCAGGTTGGAGATGCTCCACTTGTTGCCCGAGCTATCTTTGTAGCTGTCTAAGTAGAAATTCTCTCCGGTATAGTGCTCAAAGGTTGTTTTCGGCTGGAAACGGAGACGACAGAAGGTCTTGTTGTTTCCGTAGTTGAGGTTTTTGCCTGTGCCCGAAACAGTGCCGTTCGAGTTTAACCATAAAAAGTCCTCGCCACCATCTGTAGCCTTCTCTACACAGAGGTTTGTTCCGTGTCCAAACCAGCGGAGCAACATCTCCTCTCCACTGCGAGTACTGTCTCCGTAAGCGCCTCGTCTTACGCGACTTAACACAACTAACCACTTGCTTCCTGTGGCGCTGTCTCCCGCACACTGACTGAAGTAGATCCAACCATTCTCGCTCGAGTCGTAGAAGTCGAAACACTGCATAACCGTTCCGGGATATCTGAGCTGACGCGATGAGAATATCAGTTGCTCAGAGAGCAGACTCTCAAGACTTCTCAGTTCAGGTGTCGGTTCTGGTTCCGGCTCCGGCTCTGGTTCTGGTTCAGGTTCAGGCTCGGGTTCAGGCTCTGGGTCCGGAATATCTGCCGGATCATAGACAGTGATGGACGCCATTGCTGACAGCTCGTCCTTTGCCCATTTGCAGATAATCTTTACACTGCCTTTTCCGATGGCAGTGACTACGCCGTCACTTGAGACTGTTGCTACAGCTTCGTTTGTCGTGCTCCAGTCAAAGAGTGAAGCTTCGTATGCGGGGTTGCTGATAACCTCCAACTGCAGACTATTGCCAATCTCTACCTTTGCACTTTTAGGCTCGATGCTGAGAGAATAGATTGTTATCGACTCCTTTGCAGGCTCGCTGCAAGCCACAAAAAATAGCGCGAAGAGGAGCGTTAATAACTTTGAGAGGTGCTTCATTTTATTTCGATTTTTTCTATTGCAAATATCAAATATCCCCGTAAAGGTATGAAAAAGTGGTGAAAATAAAAAATCAGGCACTAAAAAATGCCTGATTTTTATAGTAGCCGTAAAAATCTTACAGACCGAACTCAGCCTTGATAGTATCTACAGCATCGAGCTTCTCCCAGCCGAAGAACTCAACCTCGCGAGTGGTCTCCACACCGTTCTCGAACACTGTAACCTCCTTTGTATAAGGGCGGTTACCGAAGTGACCGTATGATGCAGTAGCCTCGAAAATAGGGTTCTTAAGACCGTAGCGGCGAACGATGCTTGCAGGACGAAGGTCGAAGAGTTTTGCAATGCGACGTGCAATCTCGCCCTCGCTTATGTTCAGCTTGTTTGTGCCGTAAGTGTCCACATATACAGAGAGCGGCTCGGCAATACCGATAGCGTAGCTGAGCTGTACGAGTACCTCGTCGGCAACACCTGCTGCGACCATATTCTTGGCAATGTGACGAGCTGCATAAGCGGCACTGCGGTCCACCTTCGATGAATCCTTACCTGAGAATGCACCACCACCGTGAGCACCACGACCGCCGTATGTATCTACGATAATCTTACGACCTGTAAGACCTGTATCGCCGTGAGGACCACCGATAACGAACTTGCCTGTAGGGTTTACGTGGAGGATATACTCCTCGCCGATAAGTGATGCCAGCTCGTCGTGTGCGCGCTCGAGGCGTGCCTTTACGCGTGGAATGAGGATAGTTCTGACATCCTCCTTGATCTGCGGAGCGTCTACATCCTCGTCGTGCTGTGTAGATACAACGATTGTGTGTACACGCTGTGGATGACGGTTGTCGTCATACTCGATAGTAACCTGACTCTTTGCGTCCGGACGCAGGTAGGTCATAACCTTACCCTCGCGACGAATATCGGCAAGCTCCTTGAGGATAACATGTGAGAGGATAAGTGTTGCAGGCATAAGCTCGCGGCTCTCGCGTGTAGCATATCCGAACATAATACCCTGATCGCCGGCACCCTGCTCCTCCTCGGTCTGGCGAACTACGCCCTGATTGATATCTGAACTCTGCTCGTGGATAGCTGAGAGGATACCGCAAGAGGCTGCATCAAACTGATACTCGCTGCGGTTGTAGCCAATACGGTCGATAACGCGACGTGCAGTCTGCTGAATATCGACATACGCCTCTGAGCGTACCTCGCCTGCAACAACTACAAGACCTGTAGTGCAGAGAGTCTCGCAAGCTACCTTTGACTCGGGGTCACGACGCAGGAACTCGTCAAGAATGGCGTCTGAAATCTGATCTGAAACCTTGTCTGGATGTCCCTCGGACACAGACTCTGATGTAAATAAAAATCCCACTGTTTTATATATTTTGAATTAAACTCAACAATACAAAAACGCGGGGGACAGACTGTTAGTATAAATAATTGCTGGTTTAGCGATTTTTTATTGTGGTTGCAAGCAGTCCAAATCCCTCCACATTTTCGCCGCAAAGGTAATAAATAAAGTTGTAAACACCAAATTTTGTGGTTTCTAAAAAAAATATTACCTTTACCGCGTGTTATTGTGTAATAACCTGAAATAATAATAAAAATATAGATAGTAAGATGAAAAAGTTTTTGATTCTGCTTTCAGTAGCTCTTTGCGCGAGTTGTGTAAAGGATAATATTGAGAGCGTGACAGTTGAGCAGGTACAGAGTGCCAAGATTATACGCCTCTCCGACGACAATATGGGTGGCAGTATGATCATCTATTTCAATGATGAGGCTACCTCTCGCGTTGAGGCGGGTGTCTCTCGTTCGGGTGCTACTCGTTCGGGTATCGAGGATTTCGATCAGGTATTGGAGCAGATTGGCGCTACAAAAATCGAGCGACTCTTTATCCCGGGTAAGTTCGAGGATCGTTTGCGTGCCGAGGGTCTGCACCGTTGGTATTTGGTATATTTCGACCAGAATGCCGACCTTGACAAGGCTGCACAGATGTTTGCATCTGTAGCCGAGGTTGAGAAGGTACAGTTCGACTCTCGTATGACCCATATTACAAATGTAAAGCCATCAGTGCCTGCGGTAACCGCCTCTGCAGAGGCGCCGCAGACACGTGCTGCCAGCAATAACTACCCTGCATTTAATGACCCCGATTTGGATAAGCAGTGGCACTATATTAACATAGGTGACACACAGGTGTTCTCAGGTGTTAAGGCAGGCGCAGATATCAATGTCGGCGAGGCTTGGGATATTACAGCGGGCGACCCGCGCGTAATTGTTGCCGTTATTGACGCTATGGTTAAGTATGACCACCCGGATCTTGCCGACAATATGTGGGTAAATAGCGCTGAAAAAAATGGTGCAGCAGGTGTAGATGACGACGGCAATGGTTATGTTGATGATATCTACGGCGTAAACTTCGTAACTCAGATATGGGATGGATCTATCGCCTTGCAGCAGGGTTACTCTGACCACGGAACACACGTTGCAGGTACTGTTGCTGCGGTAAACAACAACGGCAAGGGCGGTTGTGGTGTTGCCGGCGGTACCGGTAAGGGCGACGGTGCTCGTCTGATGTCTTGTCAGGTATTCTATGATAGACGACCAGATCCCGAAAACGATGTAGACGCTTGGCCTACAGGCTCGACTGCTGCTATGTCGCGTGCATTCCAGTATGCGGCAGATATGGGCGCAGCTATTGCTCAGTGCAGCTATGGTTATGGTTCAAAGATGACCTCTGATCAGGCCTATTTGAAGGGTAGCTCGGAGGCACAGGCTGTTCAGTACTTTATGAAGAATGGTGGTGGCGATGTACTTCAAGGTGGTATTCCGATCTATGCTGCCGGTAACGAGCAGGATAACTACGCTCACTATCCGGGTGCATATCGTGACTACATCTGCGTTACTGCGATGAGCTGCGACTACACACCTGCATACTACACCAACTTCGGTCCGGGCTCGAATATTGCCGCTCCGGGTGGTGACTACCTGCAGAAGTACTACACAGACTATACAGGTCTGAAGAACTCGGATGTATACTCTACAACCTTCCTTGATGGTCAGTATGGCTATATGCAGGGTACATCTATGGCTTGCCCTCATGTTTCGGGCGTAGCGGCACTCGCTATTTCGCATGCACTGCAGATTGGTAAGAAGCTTACAATGGTAGAGCTCCGCAATATCCTGCTCGGTTCTACTCACGACATTGACCGCTACTGCGTAGGCTCAAAACAGGGTGCTACCATTGATGGCTCATCGTTGAAGACTATGCAGCTTGTGCAGTATAAGAACAAGATGGGTATCGGCTATATCGACGCCTTCAAGGTGCTTATGAATGTTCAGGGCACTCCGTGTCTTACCGTTCGCGCGGGACAGAAGGAGGGTAAGGACCTCTCTACCGTTATCGGTGGTAATGCAGGTGCTATTACATTCATTGATGGCGGTGTGACTATGTCGCAGAAGGATCGTGAGAAGCTCGGCGTTGAGGGCGAAATCACAATCTCATCTACAGGTAAGTTGCAGATTAAGTGTACCAAGATCGGTTCTGGTATTGCGAAGATTACATTTATCGCAGGTGGTACCTCTCTGGGCTCTGATGAGGCTACAGGCGGTATGGCTGTAACTCGTGAGGTGGCAATTCTCTCGCGTGGCTTTGCAACAAACGGTGGTTGGTTATAGTGTCGAATAAAAGTTATAGAAGAAGATATGAAAAAGATTATAAGCGTAGCAGTAATGTTGCTCTGGGCAGCTCTGATTACAGGTTGCGGCCCTGTAAATAAGGATACCCTTGCCAAGGATATTATTGATCAGTGGCACCTTGTAGAGAATCCGCTTATCAGCAACGATACAAAGGATATTATTGATGTCTATGTAGAGTTTAAGATTGACGGTACATTTACCCTCTATCAGAAGGACTTCAGCACACCTATATATTATAATATATATAGCGGTTCTTTCTCGCTCGGCGAGGGTGGTATTATCGCAGGCAAGTACTCTGATGGCAAGAACTGGGGTGCTACAAGCGGTTATAAGGCAGAGGTTGTAAAGGAGGGCGATAAGGCTACACTGACCCTTACAAATGTCGATAAGCCGGAGGATGTGTCGGTTTATGAGAAGTGCACCATTCCGAGCGAGGTTAAGGGTGCTACTGTCAAGATGACTTCGCGTGGCGAGAGCGTGTTCGATATTGTCCGTTTCTTGTAGTAGACAATAATGTCTGAGGTTAGAGCGAAAAAGGCGTTAGGTCAGCACTTTTTGACAGACCTGAATATCGCCAGAAAGATATGTGATTCACTTACAGAGCGTGCTGAGGGCGAGCCTGAGGCAGTTCTGGAGGTGGGTTGCGGTATGGGTGTGCTTACACAGTATCTGCTGCAACGCACAGATGTTACCACTTATGGTGCCGAGATCGACTCGGAGAGCGTTGAGTACCTTAATGTCCACTATCCCGACTTCACACCGCGCCTTATCGAGGGCGACTTTTTGAAGATGGGCCTTCGTGAGCGTTTCCCGGAGGGCGTGCGCGTTATCGGTAACTTCCCGTATAATATCTCCTCGCAAATCTTCTTTAAGATTATCGAGAACCGAGATCTTGTTCCGCAGTGCGTCGGAATGATTCAGAAGGAGGTGGCAGTTCGTATTGCCGAACCTCCTGGCTCAAGAGAGTATGGTATTCTGAGCGTTCTGCTGCAGGCGTGGTACGATATAGAGTACCTCTTTACAGTCTCTGAGAAGGTCTTTAACCCGCCACCAAAGGTTAAGAGTGCCGTTATCCGCCTGCGTCGAAATAATACGACAAAGCTCGACTGCGACGAGACACTTTTTGTCAAAGTTGTCAAGGCTTCGTTCGGTCAGCGTCGCAAAATGCTCCGCAACTCCCTCAAATCGGTCTTTGGAAATTTCGGTGGGGCAGAGCATCCACTCTTCACAACCCGCGCAGAACAGCTCTCTGTAGCACAATTTGTGGAACTTACCAACTGGGTGGCTGAACATATATAAACCTCTGATTAAAAGATATTTGCAACTTTTGACGACTAATCGATGTAAATTTTTTTTGAAAAAAGTTGCAAAAAAGTTTGGAGATTGAAAAATTTGCTCTATCTTTGCACTCGCAATAAGACAGATGGTGGATTCATCTAAGGGCTAGGATACCTGCCTCTCACGCAGGACATAGGGGTTCGAATCCCCTATCCACTACAAAGAAGACGATGTAAGAGACTGATAATCAGCAACTTACATCGTTTTTCTTTTTGTCATCACCCAAAAATTCACCCAAAAATCAGGCGAATAAACTTACTTTTTGGTGCGCAACCCCAATATTTCAGGCTCCTCTTGAAGTAATTTAGTAAGTTTTTTATTGTCAAATTTCCAATTATCTGCAACCATATACTGAATACCTCGTTGCTTTAGTATTCCACAGTTGACAATTTTCTGAGCGGTACCTATACTGCAACTAAGTCGTGCAGCCAATCCTCTTACTCCGCTGATGATATTATCGTTACCAATGGATGTCTCCTCAACGGGTGTTTCGTCAGTAGCAGTTACTACCTGTTCGGTTGAGGTATAGCCAATAGCAGCAGCAAACTCATTAAGGTAATACTTCTGTAACGATACACAATCACATATCATTTTTACAAAGTCTCGTTCCTGTCTTAGACTTTTATTGGTATTGCCCGCTTCTATCTCCCTATTCATAGATACCAAGATAGTTTCATCGGGAACATCAAAGAGCCTCTGTGATTCTGCGTACCTATCAATGATATTGACAAAACCTTCCTTTGCCTCTGTGCTCAGGAATGGAATCTCAAGCAACGCATCTTCATATAGGCGATGTAATCGTTTTTGAAATGCCATAGAAGTCTCCTCTAAGGTGATATCATTATAAGAGAAATTGACCTTATAGTCATTTATTATCTCACATCTTCTTAGTTCATTCAACAATGCCTTGATTGCTTCCATACTTGAAATTTTTCTTAAAGATACGATAAAATTTTTGCATCGACAAATCAGGGTAGAAATAGTGATAATTTCCCTCAAATTTTAGTGCCATTTTTACTCAAAATTAGCGTATGAACTCCCCCTCAACAGAGCAAAGTAAAAAACACTTAATTAACCTACTAAAACTGTTGGTGGTAGGTTTAGTAGAAAGGGGTACACACTATGCTTTCCGAAAAATTTTTCCAAAAATTTTCACAAAAAAAATAGCAACTTACCATACTTTTTAAGG
>CANBCZ010000047.1 GCA_947367255.1 uncultured Alistipes sp. | reverse complement strand
GATGTAACCGACAAGTATGTGCGTAAAGGTAGCCTGCTCTATGTAGAGGGAACAATCCACTACCGAAAGTGGCAGGGTAAAGATGGCGTAGAGCGACAGATGACCGATATTACAGCCACCGAGTTAAAACTGCTCAACAAGGTAGAGGGTACAGCCCCAGCAGAGCCTCAATATCAAGCACCGCAGTACCCAGTACCAGCAGTACCTGCAACAATAGGCGTGATAAGAGTAGAGGAGACGGAGCAAGTGATTGACAACACAGAGGTAGATGACCTACCATTTTAAGCTATGATTTACGACCTTGCTAACGATTTAGACCGCGTGCGGTTAGAAAAACGATTTAAGGCACTTTTAACCGCACAAAAGGTCGTAGAGGTAAAAGAGTATAAGCCGAAGCGTTCAAGCCCTCAAAATCGCTATTTACACGCATTATTGGGCATTGTAGCGATGCAGACTGGTAACACACTCGCAGAAGTCAAGATAGAATATTTCAAAAAGCATTGCAATTCCGAAATATTTGTAACGCGCAGAGATGACAAACTATTAGGCTCTGTGGAGGTATTAAGGAGCAGCGCAGAGCTTGACACAGGCGAGATGACAACGGCAATAGATCGCTTCGTTAGGTGGTACGAAACCGAAAGCGGAGAGGTGTTGCCAAGACCAGATGATGAGGCTTATATTCAGGCGATAGAGGTAGAGATGGCAAAGCATAGTTATTGGTTGTAATTATGGACATCAGCAAAACGCAATACAAGTCGTTGGTATCGGCTCTGAAAGCGGTAGGAATGGTGCAATTAAGCACAACAGCGAGGGCTAAAGAGCGCGATGCTATACGCAGGTGTAGAGTGTGTTTGCGAAAGTTGGAAAGATTATGGCAAAGAGAGAATCAATGATATTCTATGCGAGCTGGTGGGATGCTGTGGCAGATTTGCCAAGCAACATACGACAAGAGGTTGTATGTGCAGCGATAGAATACGGACTTTGTGGCACTACTACGGTTGAGTTAGGGCAGATTTCAAAGGCGATGTTTGGGTTAATCAAACCGCAGGTAGATGCTAACAATGTTAAATACGAAAACGGATGCAAAGGTGGTGTTTATGGAGGGTTAGGAGGCAGACCAAAGAAACCCCAAGAAAACCCCGAAAAAACCCCTAACATAACCCCTAAAAAACCCCTAAATAACCCCGAAAAAACCCCTAATGAAAATGAAAATGAAAATGTAAATGAAAATGAAAAAGAGAGTGAGAGAAAACGCGCACACGCACTCACACGCGAGGAAGAAATTTTTTATCAGTTTTTAGAGTGGTGCAAGGTTTACGCGGTGGACTCATTAAGATTTACCGAAGCATTAACATTACAGGGTTTTATATGGCTCTACACTAAATACGGAGCAGAAAAGATGAAGCAATGCGCAAGCGACCTGCACAATAAAGGGGCGTATAAAACAAACAAGAACGCACTAAACTGCTGGAAACGATGGATAGCCAAGTTGTAAGAGTATGGAGATAACAGGCAAAGTGCATTGCTTATTTGAGCAAAGCGGCACATTCAAGAACGAGTTTATAAAGTTGGGCATCCCTGCCGAGGATTACGACATCCAAAACAACTTTGGTGAGACCGACAATGTGGTGGATATATTTGAGCATATCGAAGCTGCGTATAATGGCAGACCCTCGCTCTTTGACAATATCCAAAGCAATGACCTAATAATGGCGTTCTTTCCTTGTATTTATTTCTCTTGTATGAGCCAGGTGGGTTTATCTTGGTCAGCAAAGAATTATCGAAAAGTAAGCAGCAGAGAAGCAAATGATAAGATTATCGAAAGAGTGCAAAACAGGGAGCGTTATCTTATTCTTTTGATGAAGCTATGCCAAATTGCAAGAGAGAGACCAAAGGCTTATATTTGAAAATCCATACGCTTTGCAAACGGTGCTAAAATCGGGTTTTTTGTTACCACCAGCAGTAGTGGATAATAACAGGACAATGAGAGGAGATTATTTTGTTAAGCCTACAGCGTATTGGTATATTAATTGCGAGCCTACTAAAGGCGGAACATCTTACCAAAGACCAAAAGAGTTAAAGCGATTAATGTGGGAGAAGCAATCTCCGCAAGCGGGAGTATGTTCCGAGGAACGGTCAATGATTAGCCCCGACTACGCACGCAACTTTATCTGCGACTTTGTTATCGGCAAAAAACAAGTATTCATACAACAAAGTTTGTTTTAACTATGGTAAATATAGCAGAAATACTATCTAACTACCCACTTGGTACTCAATTATATAGCCCTGCATTTGGCAGAGTGCGGTTGAAAAAGATTAGACCTCACTTGGCAGTTATAGTAACAGATGAACAGGGTGAAGATTGGGAGATGTTATATGATGGAAGATTTAGTATAGATGGGGATTGCATACTATTTCCATCAAAAGCAGAGAGAGATTGGGATCTATTTAGAGAAGACAAAAAAACACAGAGCAAAAAGTAATCAAACAACTAACACTATTCTAACTATGGGAAAATTTACAACAGAGCAGATCGCTCAAATCAAAGAGATTATCGCAGAGATTATGGCACAGAATCCTTGCCGTTGCTGCGATGTAGAAACAACTGCACCACGACCTTTGGGAGTGTGGTGTTTGACCGAGAACTACCGTGCTATTAAGCCGGGAGATTGGGAGGACAAGAATAACGGAGAGCACTGCATCGGCATTGGTGTAGTGACCGAGCAGACAGCTTACATTGTCAGCTTAAGCCCTTGTCAGTCGTTACCACTTGGATCGACTAAAGTAACCAACTATCCGGCTATCTGCTACGACAAGGAGACATACGATAACGAGGCGGTAACAAGTGCATTCCTTGAGGCACAGACTAATGGCAAAGAGGATGTGAACTATTGGAACAAAGATAAGCGTTTCCCTTACCGCGATTGCCCTGCTATCGACTTGTTACCTGACCCTATTGTAAATAGCTTCGGGGTTATCAGTTGGGTATTACCAACCTACGCCACGATGAAAGATATTGCAAAGCGTATCGCAGATATTAACGCTGCTATATTCACAGTAGGCGGTATGGTAATATCTCCATACTATCATTGGACTTGCACTGTCTATCAAGATGATAAAGAGAGCGCTTTCGTGGTCGGTACCAATGATGGTCGTGTGAGCTATGACTATATGGACTACGATGACAATGTCCGCGCGGTTTCCGCTTTTCATTTTGAAAATTTCAAATTTTAATTTTTAGCTATAAGAACCATGGAGAAAGTAATAGTATCATTTGAGGAGTCGGCATTTATTGTCAAGGTAGAGGGCAAGAAGCTCCGCGTATCGTACAAGCAGGCAGAGTTGCCATTCAAGGAGGCTCAGGAGTTTTGCAAGGAGAATGGCGGTGGCGATGAAACCGTTGAGAACTTGCGACTGCTTTCCAAGTACCGCGACCAGATTAACGAGCAGCTGCGCAAAAATGGCAGAGCCGAGCTATCGGGGTGGTATTGGTCTAACGAGGAGAGTTGGCGATATAATAACTGCGCTTTCGTAGTCTATACCGATTATGGTCTTGTGTTCGATAGCGGTATGAGCTACGATTACGATGTCCGCGCGGTTTCCGCTTTGTAAAATTTTAGATGTTTAACTATTGCCTCCGCTTTTTGGGGCGGAGGCTTAACGAAAGAAAGATATGGCAAAGGCTAACATTCCGATATATCGTGATATGGTGGAGTTATTAAAGCTCTTGATGCGAGAAGTCAAGAATATGCCGAAAGCGGACAACAGAACGCTCGGAGATAACATCATCAACAGAACTCTCAACTGCATATATCAGCTGCAGCTCGCCTACGATAGCCACGACAATACGACTATCCGCTTACAGGCTCTCAAGGCTTTTGATACGGAGTTCTCGACCCTTTGCACATATCTTCGAGTAGTTAATGAGTTGCGACTATTATCGCTCAAGGTTATGGTTAATATCTTCGAGCGCACAGAGACGATTGCAAAGCAGCTCAAAGGGTGGATGAATAAACAGAAACAGATAGTATGCGAGGGCTCTACGGCTACGGCTATAGAGTGAGGGCAGTTGAATTTTGAAAAGGATGTGCCTACACGCTCTCTTTCAGAGCTACATCATAAGGGGTAGGATATATGCGCTTTCGTAGTCAATACCAATAATGGTAATGTGAACAATAACAATATGAACAACAATAACAATGTCCGCGCGGTTTCCGAATTTCGAGAGACAACTAACAATACTATCTACCCGATAGACACAGAGGGTATGTTTATTGCCTACTTTGATTGTCGCAAGGGTAATTCTCGCTCATACTGCGCACAGCAGTTCGAGGTACACTATGAGCACAATATCATAGAGCTATGCCGAGAGATACGAGCAGGACTATATACGCCCTCGGAGTTCAGAGCCTTTGTAATAACCAAACCAGACTACAGAGAGATATTTGCTGCGCAGTTCAGACACAGAGTGGTGCTACATTGGATAGCTCTGCGACTGATGCCACTTGTAGAGCAGCAACTGGTCTTTCCGGTGTTCAACTGCCGTAAGGGTAAGGGCACACTTGCAGCACAACTATACGCCTACAATCGTATCTACGAAATTTCAGAGGGCTACACTAAACCGTGCTACCTGATGAAGTTAGACATCAAAGGCTTCTTTATGTCAATAGATCGCAAGTTTGCCACTGACCTTGTGTGCAGATTTGTCTCCGAGCGATATGCAGAGGATGATGTTACCACACTGCTATATCTGTTGCGTGTTTCGCTTATGGCAGCTCCGGAGAACAACTGCAAACGAGTGGGCGATGTATCTCTGTGGCAGCATATACCGGAGCATAAGAGCCTATTCACTTGCGGAGAGGGTAAGGGGTTGCCTTTGGGTGACTCGCTCACGCAGATAGTATCACTGCTGATACTTGACCGGATGCACCACTACATTGTTGATACGCTCGGTTTGGGTATGGCAGCCTACGCAGATGATACACTGATTATCGCCAATAGTAAAGAGCAACTACTGAGCGCAGTAGGGCCTATACGACAGATGTTGGCAAGTGTAGGCGTTACACTGCACCCTCATAAGTTCTACTTTCAGCAGAGCTATAAAGGGGTTAAGTTTATCGGTGCGGTGCTGATGCACGGCAGACACTACACATCCAATCGCACAGTGCATAATGCCTTTGCAAAGGTTAGAGCATTTAACGCGAGAGCCGGATGTAAACGATATAGGCGTGACAATATAGATGCACTTGTAGCCTCTGTAAACTCATATCTCGGTATTATGCGGCACTACGCCTCACGCAAAATACGCAAGCGACTTGTTGAGAGCATTGACCCACAGTGGATGAAAATGTTAGATATTGACCGAGAAAATTATCACAAAGTTTTACCTAAAAAGCGTTACCGCCAACGCGAAATAATAAGGCGAGAGTTGAGATGAACAATAGACCCTTATTGCACCGTATGCGTGCGAAGATAGTCCCAGCGACACCTCCAAAGGCAACCGAGGAGGAGGGACAGAGAGTACTACCAAAGGCGGTACAAGTGATTATCTACACAGCCTGCCTACACTCGGCACTCTACGACCTACAGGATGAGATGGAGGCTATAGGCGAGTTCCGTCACAGCAAGAAGAAGTGGCTAAAAGAGGCAACGGACAAGATAGGCTACATTCACAATGCGCTCTACAAGAGCATAGGCGGCTATAATGCACTATTTGGCAGGTGGTATAACACCCAGCTTGAGTTAGCCGAGCAGACTATCAACGAGTGTGTATTGCTTGACCCACCACAGAGAGCCTATAATATCGCAATGGCACTCTTTAGAATGACCGACAAGGCTAACGAGGGGTGCGGTAGGTGGCGATGCCCTGCGGTGCTGGCGCACTTACCAACCGCAAAGAGATTGATAGAGAGATGCGCGTTTCCGATAGAGGATAAGCAGATAGACTTTATTTTGGAATCGCAGATTGACACTAATAACCTAACAGCTAAAATTGAGGATAAGTTATGACACCAGTAATGTTTAGCTCTGCAACGGATGAGTGGGCAACACCTCAATCGTTCTTCGATGATCTAAACGAGGAGTACCATTTTACCCTTGACCCTTGCGCTTTGCCAAGCAATGCCAAGTGTGCCAAGTACTACACACCAACTGACAACGGATTACTGCAAGATTGGGGAGGGGAGCGCGTGTTTTGTAACCCTCCGTATGGCAGGGCAATATATGAGTGGATGCGAAAGTGTAGCGAGGAGGCGAGCAAACCAAATACTACAGTGGTGGCACTTATCCCTGCACGCACAGATACGCGATATTTCCACGAATTTATTTACCACAAAGCAAGAGAGATAAGATTTGTAAAGGGTAGGCTGAAATTCGGCAATGGCAAAGGAGCAGCACCCTTTCCGTCAATGGTAGTGATTTTTTAACCTTAAAACAACAAAGCTATGAAATGGATTAACGCTACAGACCAAGCCCCGGAGGTGGGAGAGCGAGTGCTATGCAAGCTCGCTAATGGCATAATTGCCGTAGGATTGAGGAGAGCAGACAACCTATGGCGCATAGACACACAGGCTGCACTTGCAGCACCAAAGTATGTGCAATGGCAGAAAATACACGAATAATTATGAAACAGTACACAACACCAGAGCAGACCGCTGTGCCGATATGCTGGGCGTGCGGAGTTAAGGTTGACTACAACAAACCTATGGAGTGGATAGCCGACCTGCTCTTTGATAAGTTCTTCGACTGGATAGATGCATTTATGGATAGGGTCACAAGTTGGGCAGATGAGCAGACACATAGAGAGTAGAATCCAACGAATGTGCGTAGCGTGGTTCAGGTTGCAATATCCGCGCTACGCGCTGTTGCTTGTTGCCAATGCCAACGGAGGCAAGCGCAGCCCTATAGAGGCAGCGATAATGAAAGGCGAGGGAGTGACGGCAGGAGTGGCAGACTTGACCCTATACCTACCCAACAGCGAGCATCACGGGCTGTGTATTGAGATGAAAACTGCAAAGGGTAGGCAGTCAGATCACCAGAAGATATGGCAGAAGTTGGTGCAAGGTGCTGGCTACAGATATGAGGTGTGTAGGTCGCTGGAGGAGTTCCAGAGACTTATCCGCGACTACCTAAAAAATTTTTTGTAAAAAAGTGGTTGCAAAAAACAACCAAATAAAAAAATTGATTAAATTTACAGCAGAAAATCAGTGAGTTATGAACTACGAACAGAAAAACATACCGACCAGCAAACTGGTGACAAATAGCGGTCAGTTGGCAGGAGTGCCGAAGAATCCGCGAACAATCAAGGATGCGCGTTTTCGTGCGCTTGTAAAGAGCATTGAGGATGCACCAGAGATGCTATCCCTGCGCGAGCTTATTGTTGTGCCTTATGAGGGTAAGTTTGTTGTTATTTGCGGTAATATGCGCCTATCGGCAGCGCGTGAGTTAGGTATGAAAGATATGCCCTGCAAGGTGCTTGCAGAAGATACGCCAGCCGAGAAGATGCGCGAGTACGCGAGAAAGGACAACATATCATTTGGAGAGGATGACATTGACCTTACACTTGAAGAGTGGGATAGAGAGGAGCTGGCAGAGTGGGGCTTTGAGTTGCCAGAGGAAGATGAACAAAAAGAACAAACTGCGACAGATTATAGCGAGCAAATAGAATTGTCATATCGCATAGAAATAACTTGCGAAAATGAAAGAGAACAAGAAAAAATGTACAACGAACTAATGAGCAGAGGTTTCGTATGCAAAATTTTGACATTGTAAAAACAAGCGAAATAGACAATACTTTTCGTGTTGCTGCTATTCGAGGTACTTACGACTTACAAATGCCGCAAATTACAGAGCATTTTACAGGCGAATTGAATTTGCCCGATAATTGGCGCATTGGGTTGATAGTCGGAAATTCGGGAACAGGCAAAACAACAATAGCCAAACATTTATTCGGTGGCGATTATATCTGTAATTTTGATTATACCCATAAATCAGTTGTAGATGATATGCCCGAGCAATGTAGTGTTGCCGAAATATCGCAAGCATTTTGCGCTGTAGGCTTTGCATCTGTGCCTTCTTGGTTAAAACCTTATGCGGTATTATCCAATGGGGAGAAAATGCGTGTGGATTTAGCGCGTGCTATATTGGAGAAGCGAGATTTGTTTGTTTTTGATGAATTTACATCTGTAGTTGATAGGAATGTGGCAAAAGTAGCTTCATTTGCGATACAGAAAGCTTTACGCAGAAATTGCGGGGGGGGGAAATTTATCGCGGTTTCTTGTCACTACGATGTAGAAGATTGGTTAATGCCTGATTGGGTATTTGACACAAATAAAATGGAATTTCGTGAGTGCGTAAAAAAAAAAGACCTGAGTGCAGATTGTGTTTGTATGAGTTATCAGCAAAAGACAAAACACGATATTGGAAAATGTTTGCTCGACATCACTATTTAAGTCACTCACACAACAACGCAGCAAGATGTTTTGTAGCAACATTAAACGGAGAAATCGCACTTTTTACAAGCATATTACCATTTCCGCACCCGACAGTTAAAAATACTTGGAAAGGACACAGAACAGTAGTATTGCCCGATTATCAAGGACTTGGATTGTCTCGTATAACAGGTGATTGGTTAGGAGAAATGTTAAAAAAAGAGGGGAAATGTTATATAACAACAACGAGCAACCCTGCAAGAATAGCGACATTGAAGAAAAACGCAAAATGGATATGTACACGAATAGGTAGAAGTAGTAGTGGTAGTGGTAAAATACAAAATAAACACAAAAAAGGTTCTACATCGTGCGAAAGAATAACAGTATCGTTTAAATACATTGGATGAAATGGCTAACAACGAGCATAACATACTAAACGCCAACAAGGTGCGAACAGCGGAGAAACGCCGAGAAAATGCACGAAAGGCTGGTATTGCTTCAGGGGCAGCACGCAGGGAGAAAAGAACACTCCGTGCGCAGCTGCTCACTTTGCTTGACACAAAGAAGAAAACCAAAGACGGAGAAGAGAAAACACTCCGCGAGTTGGCAGCCCTTGCACTCATTAAACGAGCCATAAGTGGTGACCCATCAGCATTCAAGGTAATACGCGAGACTATTGGCGAGGATGCGCCAAAGCAGGTGGAGGTAGAGAGCAAGAGCAGAGTAAAGATATCATTCGGCAATATGACAGCCGAGCAGTTTGCTATATGCTTGGCAGACCTTAAAGAGCAAGAGGAGCGAGAGGGTAACGATGAATA
>CANBCZ010000046.1 GCA_947367255.1 uncultured Alistipes sp. | reverse complement strand
GATGTATCTATCGAGTATAAGGATAATTTGAATAAGTTAATTAAGGAAGAAGGATATTGGATTGATAAAATTATAGATGGAACCACAACTACTTCAGCACGTGGTGGCAAGGAGGTAAAAGGCACAACAAAAGGTGCACACACTATTACGGTATTTATCCCTGAAAATATTACTGCTGAGGAGCGCAAGATTACCCTTACACTTAGTCTCGATTCTGACTCAGATAACGCAAAGAAGACAGAATATCTGTATCAGATGTGTCCATATTGGGACACAGATAAAGGTTTTGGCTGGGAAAAAGTCGAAAATAATGAGGTAGGAGAGTATGGTTTTACTTGGGATCGTATAGCTTGTTATTTGTTTACATATTCTTTTCAAAGCAATGGTGGTAGTGGAACAGTATATTCAAAAGCTGAAGCTGTAAAATTTGTTACAGACCTAATGACTTCTTATGGTTTGCCTATACAAGATGATAAAGGTAACGATACTACAGCTCCTGACTATGGCGGATTTGTAACAATTGATACATATACCAACTATCAATATGGAGTAAATGCCCTTAATTGGTTTCGAAAGGAATGGCATACTCAGACTATTGGAACACGTTTGGCTGTTATTATAGATTATACCAAGCTTAATTTTAATAATATGATGAGTATGGATAAGGGGTTAGATAATACGAGGGGCTTTTTTACTGCATCTGCGTTGCTTCAATTTGAGGAAGCACTTAAATCCATGGAAAAGGTTGGTGCCGAGACAGGCGTAGCATTTAGACCAATTGACAATGTAAGTGTAAAAGATGATGGTAGTACAGAGCTAACATCAGGCAAGTTTTTCTTCCATAATTATACAAGATGGGATGGAAGCAAAGCGATATTTATAGATAATGGAGGTAGTACAAATGATGCATCGGGTATCTTGCAGTATGTTATAAGAAGAAATGCTTTCAATTTAGTAACAGTAACATCAGATGATGGTCAGAACAAATACACATCACTTGATATGAATGTCAATAATATCAAGTGGTACTTGCCTGCAGTGCGTCAGTTTGACGATGCTATCCTGAATTGGGCGACAGGTGACACTAAATTTACGCCATCGAACTTCTGGTCATCAACAGCTGCCGCTAACAACGAGGCTTATGCTGGAGGAACCACTGTTTCCGAGCCAAGAACAAATAAGCATCAAGTTGTAGTTCAGCGTATTGTTACACCTATTCCTCAGGCAGCCACCGTTACCGTTGATAACTCGTCGATTGCGGGTGGTGAGAATGGCGATACAAATACTTGGATGTAGTTAGGTTTATTATTAGCGAGTTAGGTTAGGGCGTTTAGAATAGAGTGATAAACTTAAAGATTTATATGGTACGAAAGTTAATTTTTGCGATTGCGGTATCTTTTTTAGCCGCGGCGTGTACAAATCAGGGCGAGGGTGAGAGTGCAGTAGTAGCGGAGCGTTACACTGCGCGCGTAGAGGTTGCGGCGGAGCAGCTATCGAGGGTATATGGCGACGACTTGCAGTGGAATTGGACTGCGGAGGACTCGCTGACAGGTTATCAGGTAGTGGGATTGAACTTGCGCAACACGCTGACCTTTGTCGAGGCGACACAGGGTTTTGTATGCGAGGCATTTGAGTATATGTCCACCGACCCTGCGGCATTTCACTTTATCTATCCTGCCTCAGCCGAGGTTGAGCAGGGTGTGCTTGTAGCGGCGCAGAACGGCTTTTGGCAGCCGCTGATTACAGCGACCATTCAAGATGCGGTAATAGATGCGTTGCCGTCGATTACCTTCGAGGCGCACTCGGCAGCGCTTGAGTTGCGCGTGTTTGAGGCTGACAAGGCCACACCGCACGCGGTAGTAGGCGCAAAGCTCAGCTCGGAGAGCGATTTTGTGGGTCGTTGGACTGTGAATGAGGATTTGTCGTACACCCAGAGTCTTGCGGGCAAGGAGATGGTGGTTGCCGATAGCGAGTTTAACAACAGCATCGTTGTTTTCAATATGCCTGACGTACCAAGCGGCTACGGCGAGGGCGTGGAGCTGCAGTTGGTGCTCTCTGATGCCGACGGCAGCACAATGACCCGCACACTGCCTGCAATGACCTTTGTCAAGGGCAAGCGCACCGTGCTTAACATTGTCTATGTTGCCGACCCAACAGGCGGTGAAGGCGGTGAAGGCGGCGATGACCCTGATACACCAGTAACTCCAGATCCAGAAACTCCACAGCCAATCACAGGAACTTTCACCTGCGCAACCTACAACGTGGATGGTCTGCCTGAGAAGGTGCTCGGATTTATCTCGCTCAATGGCGACGGCCCAGGCTCAAACGGTACAACAGCGATTAGTCAGAAGATTGCAGCATCGGGTTGGGATATTGTCACTTTCCAGGAGAATTTCTCATACAACAGCGAGCTCGAGAGCGCAATGAAGTCGGTATATACATTCGGTACGCACCGCACATTTAGCATTGTCAGCGCTCTTGGCACAGCTGACACAGACGGACTCGGTTTTGCAACGCTTAATAGCACTTGCTCGTTCTCTGGGGAGACTTGGTGGGCATTTGAGCACAAGGAAGGTGGTCTTACTGATGGTGCTAATACCTCTATTAAGAAGGGTATTCGTCACTATGTGGTGGCAATGAATAACGACCCTAATGTCGTTATCGATGTACTTGTAACACATATGAACACCGCAGATGGTGATGCACAAATTGCTGCACAGAATGGTCAGCTGCAGGAGGTGGCAGAGTATATAAACTCGATTCGTAGCAATAACCGCCCGATTATCTTTATGGGAGATATGAATACACGCTACACTCGTAACGACTATGCGACTTATTTCTGGTCAGTACTCAACAGCGACCTGACATATGCAGATCCTTGGGTTGAACACTGCTGGGATGGCGTATATCCTACCCTCGGCTCGGCATCATTGATGGTTCCAAGCAAAGATAGCGCTTCGACCCTCACAGAGCAAACCGGCGAGGTGGTAGATAAGATTATCTACATCAACAACCCGAATGCAAAGGTGCAAATTCAGTCTAATTGGTATAACCATGACGAGGCGTATACGAATATGGCAGATCATAAACCAGTAGTCTCAGAGTTTACCTATACATATTACGCAGACTAACAACTCTAAACAAAAAAAGACCGGCATTGTGCCGGTCTTTTTTTGTGGGTCGGTTTATTGCTGTTATTGCTATTATTACTGTTTACGCACGCAACGCACACGAGCATAGGCGGTACGCAGCTTATTACCAGGATGGTTGGTCTTGTTAACTGCATTTTGCACAGAATGAGTACGCGTCTCACTACCGAGAAATCCCAAAAGTTTTACAGTATAGTTATAACTAAATGGTACATCATAATAATGCAATTCAGCATCGCTCCATAGTGCACTCGCAGGTGCATCAATCTTCAAGCCTTGCTTATAGCCATCATGTCCAGATGTCACAGTACCCCAGTCATTGGTGTAAGCGACCTTCGTAGCACGTGCACTAGTGACATCATCAATATAATAATCTCCAAAGAAATCTTGCGACATAAAATTTGTCCAATAATGTGCTCTATTTCTGTAAAAAGCAGACTGTGATGACCAATAATATTTATTCTGAAAATCCAAGAATCGAGCGTAAGCATACTTTGAATTATTATCATACTTACTCATCATAATGTCCTCGACTTCATCAATAGCGGGAAGATACCAATTCATCTCATAAACATTACCATTTTTATCTCGCTTATTCTTATTGTAGCAATACTCAATAGCAGAATCTGGGTTCTTATTTAATGCCAAAGCACCAAAATAAGTATCACCAACGAAATCAATTACTTCACTTACAAATGTATAACCTGAATAAGACCTTCTAGTCGCAGAGGCTTCACTAATATCATCGGGAAGATAAAAATCATAATAGACACCGACTTGATCAATAATGCCATTTACAAGATTATCCGCAATTGATCCACTGACAAAGAATGCTTTATGCAGATGCGACAACTGCACGCCTGGTAATCCCCATTTCATACCCTCGTAGTCGGTCTGACCATAATCATCATCAGCATCGAAGTTGTGAAGGTACTCCTCCTCGTACTCGATATGGTACTTGTTAGTACCCTCTACCTCAAAGAGTTTGCGCTGGTTGATAACATAATTAATCTGCGGGAATGAGGTGTCTGTTGTAGGGGTAAAAGAGCTACCACTAAGGTTACCATAAGTAACACGGACAATACCTGCACGAATGCCGTCACCTACCTCGGTACACTCATCTACATATATCCAACAGCACTCGGTCTCATCGCCAAGTGGCAGAATAACCTCGGTGCTATTAACCAATGATGCGTCAGTTGCATTAGCGTTTACGCCATCAATAAGGTTGTATGTAAAGAACTTACGCTTACCATAAGATGCACTATTGGCATCACTATCGATATAGATAGAGGTTGGAGTGCCATTGACAGTAGTCTGTGGTGATTCCGCAGGAGTACCATCACCAAAACTGCGCTCAAGACGCATCCAATTAGTAGTAGTAGGATCGACAACCTCGACCTTTACGGCATTGATATCGCCGACGCTGCCAATATCGCTTTTACGAACACGCAGAGGACGCACCTCAAAGTGTGAGTCAAGCAGGGTCTCACGACGCAGAGAGATAATAGCCGGCTGCGTACGCTCTACATTTACGCGGTGGTCGATAGAGATTGCATCTTCATTCTCCGACATATCGTTTGAAGACTGAATACCGCGAATAGTTACAACATTATCATACTCGTAGTTGCGACGAACATTAAAATCGCCGTAGTTATCCTCTCCGAGGTGAATTGTGTAGTCAATATCCCAATAGTGGTTCTGATGGTCACGGAAACGACCCGAAATAACAATGTTCGTTGCTTTCTGATATGTACTTACCAGTTTGCCCTTGAAACGCTGCATATACTTCTCGTCCTCGTCGCGATAACCATTCTTATTGCTATCTATCTGCTCACTATATGTACCTTTTGCAAATGGATAGGTGTACTTATCCCAAGTTGTTGCAGGGGTTAAAAGGCGCTCAGGGAGGTAGAATGTAAATTTAACTTTATTACTACCGATAATCTCACTATTGACATCTACGGTAAAACTATCATTTAAGACTTCAGAATCGGAATTTGTGGTATTTTTGAAATCTACAGATGACGGCACATTATTTATAGTGTAACTGTGCAAATCAAACTTTGAAGAGTAGTTACCCTCAATAGACTGATCCGGAGTCACTTCGATAGTAAAGTTTACCTTTGCATACATTGCCTGCATAGGGATAGTAAGTAAGGTCTGAGTAGTGCCATTAACAGTAGGAGCAATAAGATCACCTTTTTCATTTGTTGGCGAGAGGATAAAGACCTGATTGTCCTTATTGAAGGTGGTAGAGAATGTATCGCCCAGTGAGCCGACCATAGGGAAACCATTCGTAGGGATGTTGATACCCTCTACAGCCTGAGATTTTGCCAACATAGCATCCAAAGTTGAACCAATACCAAATTCGGACATATCCATATTGCAGAATACATACATCGCATAGCGTGCATTGTATGTATAGTTGCTACCACGATCAACGGTAAAGAGGAGCTCTGCCTGATTGTCGGTATACTGCCAATAGACGCAGTTACCGGCAAGGGCTGTACCTGCCTCGTTTACCGGGAAGATAGCCATAGCCATAGAGGTCAGCAGAGCCTCAGCCTCATCCTTTGTACCTCGAGTTGTGACACTATGATCGGTAAAGCGAGTCATACGACCGATAACGGTAATGGCATCTGTATTGTTGATAGAACCTTGATATTCAACATTATCTACAACACAAGAGGTTGCACCAAAAATGGCAGCCAAAAGTAGTATATATCTAAACTTTCTCATAATCTTTACTCAAATTCGTAATCTATATTATCAGATTTACCATCACCATCTTTATCTATAAAGTTCCACTCGTCAGCAGCAACGATGTTTACAGAGACCGCATCGGAGGTAAATGTAAGCTCGATATAGTAGCGACGACCCTCGATAAGCTCCTTACTGAAGTTAATCGGCAAAGTCGGCTTAAATTCATAGAATTGGTGTGCATTAGTATCTGTAGGCAGCGGAGTCCAAGTGTAGTATGTATATTCATACTCTTTCCCATCTTCATCAACTCGCGTCTCTGTATTAATCTTTTGATACTTAATAGTACCATCGTCGTCGGTAAACTTCTTTCTATATGTAAGCGTTACTGTACCGTGCAACAACTCAGTCTGCGGAAGAAGCAGAATTGACGATGCATTTTCGCCAGACTGTGTAGTTACAAGGCGAATAGCACGATCTGATGCCGTATTTGGTTGAACATCAAAAGTATTTGGAGCCCACGCAGCAGAACCTACCATAACATACGAGATAGATTCTCGAGTAGGCTTATAATTGAGCTCTGTAGGAATGGTATGGTCAAGATAGATCTTTGCAGTTGTACTTACAATATTTGTAAGGTCAAGTGTAAGACTTGAAATCTCGATAGTAACCAATTTCGGATCAGTCTCAGAGTTGTTGTCGTGATTGTACTCATAGTAGTTACGTGCGCCAACGTCTACAGAACAAAGACGGTGATGGAACTGCAACGCAACCGAAGCAGAAGATGCCACACCTGTATCGATATATGACGCAGTCATCACATCAATAAGGTCGGTAGGTTTTGACGAAATAGGTAATTCATAGACGATATAGGGATCTCCCGACTTTGAGGAACCATTGTCAAAAAGGGTAATCTTTGGGTGCTCTGACGGATAGTAAGCAAAGAACGAGTACTTATTACCAGTCCACACCTTCGGAGTACCGTATGAGAAGACAGTACCATCGTATTCTACCACCTGAGGCGTCTCATCAAATACATTTGGCGTAGCAAATACCTTCTCAGATGCCCAAGTACCACGATACTGGTATCCCAAGACTGCGAAATCATCCTCGAGGTAATTTCCCTCGACAAGAGCACCGCGGGTGTTTATGTCCGCATCAAAGTGGATATAGTGCTGTGACGGGTCGAGTGGTACATTTACATCGCCCCAAACGCTCTGTGTTGGTTGTTCGTGCTGCTCGCAACCTACGACTGCAATAAGTGCGAACGCAATAGCTGAATATCTAAAAAATCCTCTCATAACTACTTAATAATAATTGTTCCACCTGTCTGCGGAGCACCCCAAGACTCGATAGATGGTTTGTCTATAGTGATAAGGGTTACATTTGCAAGTGAAAGTTTATAGTTGATTGACTCACTGGACTTCCACTGTATTGCAGGGATAAATGCAGTTGCCTGCTTAAGGGTTGCATCTGTGTAGTCGTCATCTACGGTTACATCATAGTAGTAATCGACAATAATTCGTGCACCCTTTAATAAATTGCCCTGCTCATCCTGCTCACCTGCCTCGATAGTTTGCGGAATAAGCATCGCACCACTTCCCCAAACAGAGAGTACAACGGTTGGATCTGCAGCGTCTATATTTCGCAGAATCCGCGGCTTAGGATACTCTTTAACAAGTTGTATAGAGTTGCTATTTGATGTATCACATATTTCAGCAAATGCACCTTCATAAGGGAATAGAACTACTGTTCCATTGCCTTTAATACCCTCAATAGTCACTTTTTTTACATAGTAGTTAAAATCAGGGTCAGCTTTAAAGTTCTGACTGATCGAAACATTTACTTTTGTAAGCAAGTGGCTAAAAGTCAAAGGTACAGTCTCGCTGTAGCCCTCGACAGTGGTATCTGTGACATTTGTAGACAGCAAGATATCCTCAGTGTCGGCAGAGCCGTCGGCTGTTATATCCGCATAATAGAGTGTATATGTTCTTTCGTCACTGACTTCGCGATGCTGCTGGAAAATACCCTGCGGATATGCGGCAAAGAAGTAGAACATACTGTTGCTGATCCACAACTGTGTGTTGTCGTAGGTCCACTCGCCATCTTTTAAGTATACGCGCTCATTATCCAACAGTGGCTCATACTGAACCGAGGAGCCCGCATCTTTACTGCTCACGCACGCCCATACACCGAAACCATTGTCTTTGAGGTCGGAGAGACCGGCACGAGTATTTACGTTGTCGAAGGTAATGGCGTTAGTTAGCTTGCCACCGACATCGATAATCTCGGTGTTATTGCAGGCGATCATAGCAGCCATTGTAAAAAGGGTTAAAACTACTTTTTTCACAGTCTTAAAAATTTTATTGTTTCAAATTAGGGGTTATAAGGGCGATCAAACCCTTATAACCAAAGTTTTACTGAACAGTAACGTCTGTTGTAGGGTCCGCCCAAGCTGGGTCGTTAGTAACGGTGAACTTGATTGGGTTACCAACAGAGCAAGCGATAGTAAAGTTGTACGAGTTGCCTTTAACCAGGTCATTCTCAACAGCAATAGTCTTAGTCTCAGTGCCGAGTTTTGTGCCGTTCTTGTAGAGATCTACGGTGAAAGTCACATCGAAAGTAGCTGCATTAGGCACGAGGAGCAGATCGGCGTTAGAAACACCATCGGTATCAGTAGATTCTACATTCTCAATGTTAGCAAATGCAACCTCCTTAGCAGTACCACCTGCCCAAGTACCATCAGCGATAGTATAAGTACCAGACTCGAAGTTAGAGACCTTGATACCGGTAACAGTGTGGTAGTAACCGCCTGTAGCATTAGAAGTTACAGTAAAGTGTACCTTTGACAGAAGGTGCTCAAATGTAAATGCAACACAGCCATTCTGAATATTACCTGTGGGAGTTGCCTCACCATTAGTAGTAGCCTCAGCAGTAGCATAAAGAAGATCACTAATAGAATCAGTTCCTTTGTTCTGACCTACGGTGTACTCAATCACCTGCTTGCCATCCTTCGTAGTAATTTCTCCATCTACAACTGCCTGGAATGCATAAGTACAATTTGGGATCCAGTACTCAGTCTGAGTACAAGTCCAAGGTGCACCGTAAGCCGCATCACCACGAGTTACATTTGCACCGTTGTAGAGAGCAATTGTGTTACCATTACCAGTTACTGTACCATAAACCTTAAACTGGTCAATCATTGATGAAGAATAATCAGCTCTAACGCTATTATTTACGAACGGATTACCGAATCCGATAGCCTGGCGGTCGATAGATATAATATCGTCGTTAGAGCAACTTACAGCTGCTGCAAGAGCCACGATAGCAATAAAAAACTTTTTCATGGGTATAAAGTTTTAGTGGGTTAATTACTGAAGAGGGGTTGCTGCATTCTCAGTCCAACTATTTACTGGTTTAGCAGTGAACTGGATTGTATTATCAAGACCTACAGAGATAGTGAAGTTGTAAGCAGTATTAGCTGTAAGAGCGATAACACCCTCATAATTCTTAGGAGTTGTTGTAATAGTCTTCCAAGTATCACCGCTCTTCATTTCTACATTTACCTTGAAATTGATACCAACCAAGTTAGTTCCAGGAATGAGGAGAACCTCTGCTGCACACTCCTCAGTAGTGTTGCTTGCAACTGTAATATTAGGGATAGAGTATGAGCCAGCAGTAACGTTGCTCCAAATACCTGCAACTGCGTAGTCACCGGTAAGGTTAGCGTTAGTTATAGAGATATCTGAGATAGTGTAGCGATAATCTGTTGCGGTATTTGCTGTAGTGTTCTCCACAGTAAGCTTTACCTTTGACAAGAGGTGAGTAAATGTAAACGCAACAAGACCATTGTTCTCTGTCGGTTTACCAACAGTTGTAACGCGCTGGTGAAGCATATCTTTCTGAGTATTGGTGTTGTACTTCAGTGTTGTAGGAAGACCTGTATTTGTGTCTTTAACGACCTCTGTAGCATCAACAACAGCGTCAAAGATATAGTTTGCGCCAGCAATCCAGTACTGAGTAGTAGCACCAGAAACAGCCCAGGCCTCACCATACGCAGCAGTACCCTTAGTAACGGTTGCGCCTGCAAAGATGTTTACACCCTCTACAGCACCATATACATTAAAAGCAGTAAGATTAGTTGCGTTGTACGATGGATCAACCGCTGCACGTGTTGAATTCTCCACGAAGGCGTTGCCGAAGGCGATTGCCTCGCCGTTGTCGAGTGAGATAGTTTCGTTTTGGGAGCAAGCTGCAGCAGTAGCGATAGCAGCGATTGCGATAAAGAACTTTTTCATAAAGATATTAGTATTAGTAATTATTAATAAAATTCGCTATAATCCCTTATTATTTACCAAGCGTTACCGTTGTTTGCAAAGGTCATAGAGTTTTTATTGTTAGTATTCTCCTCCACCCAGTTATCGATATTACCGACAGTAAATTCGATAGGCTCGAGCGGACCGTTACCGGAGGTATTATTAGGGTTAAGTTTAGCGATTAGTTCGTAGCTTTTACCCAATTCGAGGTTTAGCACGACGTTCGCCTGTCTGCTGTAGTGTCCTAATTCTACACCGGCTCGAGATAGCGATAGCTCGGGTTTGGCGACCCATAGGTCGCCAAACCCCACCCCTTTGCGTTTTGGGGAATAAAAGGTCAGATTAGGGTATAGATATAAATAAAAAAG
>CANBCZ010000045.1 GCA_947367255.1 uncultured Alistipes sp. | reverse complement strand
ACTTGGCATAGATACAAAACAAAAACAGATGACTAATTAGTCATCTGCTCTGTGATTTTGGCGGAGAGAGAGGGATTTGAACGGCTTTAGCCGTCGAGCGAATACCGCTTAGCGCAGGCTTTGCCGAGCATTAAACATACTCTATTCGCTCAACCCCCTATTATGTGAGCAATGCCTCAATAAAACACAGAGCAGTAGCCAAAGGCGGCTTTTGTTTTGGAGGAAAGACAAGGAAGCTTGCTTACTTGGCATAGATACAAAACAAAAACAGATGACTAATTAGTCATCTGCTCTGTGATTTTGGCGGAGAGAGAGGGATTCGAACCCCCGGAGCCTCGCAGCTCAACGGTTTTCAAGACCGCCGCAATCGACCACTCTGCCATCTCTCCAAGCGCAAAAGTACGCACTTTTTTTGTATCTGCAAATTTTTTTTACATTTTTTTCGAACTTTTTTTCAAGTAAAATCGTAATATTAGTTATAAGACTCTAAATATCAACGGATTATGCAGAATAAAAAATCTTAAAAATTTTTTAACAAAATTAAACAATTTTCTACTTAAACGGCGAATCCGGCTCTTTTGACATCACCCAATAGAAGATCTTGTCCAACAAGCTCGGTGCAAATTTCTTCACAAAATGGGTAGCACGACCCTCCGCCTCCATCAGACAAAGGCGTTTGCGTTTTGCTATACCGCGAGCCACAATCCGAGCCACCTGCTCTGCAGTCATCATCTTGCCCTCCTCGCGCGGTGTTGAGCCCTGCTGCGAGCCATCGGCAACGAGTGCCGAGAAACGGACGTTTGACGCCGTAAAGCCCGGGCAAGCGACCATTACATGCAGACCCTTTTTCAGATTTTCAATACGGATAGTCTCCAACAGACCCGTCATAGCATATTTTGATGCCGAATAACCCGTTCTGCCGGGTAGTCCGTGCAGACCTGCTACAGACGATATTCCGACAAGCGACCCCTTTGACTGCTGCAGGTATGGCAGCGCATATTTTGAACAGTAGACCGTACCCCAGAAATTGACATCCATCAAGCGGTGCAGCACACTCAAATCGACATCATCGAATATTGCGCGCATAGATATACCGGCATTACAGATCAACACATCGATACCACCAAACGTATCTACAGCCTTATCAATCAGCCGCTTACACTCCTCCGCCACCGTAACATCTGTGACAGAGTATGTTGCTTGACCTCCTGCAGAGATAATCTGCTCGGTCAGTTGTTTCAACTTCTCCTCACTACGAGCACCCAAGACTACCTTGGCGCCCATCTGTGCATATAACTTTGCCATTGCCTCACCAATACCGGACGATGCGCCGGTAATCACCACCACCTTTGAGTTTAATGTATTTTTCATATCTCTATTTTTAATCCGTCATAAGCAAAATATACATTCTCGGGGAGCCTCTGCTGTGCCAAGGCGTGCAGACCTATCTCGTGCGACATATGGGTAAGGTAGGCTCGCTCGGGAGCGACCTTTTCAACCACCTCCAACGCCTCCGAGACTGACAAGTGCGAATCGTGCGGTTGGAAACGCAACGCGTTGATAACAAGCACCTTGACACCTCGCAATTTATCTATCTCACAGTCATCAATCTCCTTAAAGTCGGTCATATAGGCAATATCTCCAAATCGATATCCCGTAACCTCAAAGTGGGCGTGACGACCTCTGATAGGTACAATCTCTACCCCATCGACCGTAAACGACTGCTCAGGATCAATGGTATGGAGCGAAATCTCGGGCGTACCACGATAGCGCACCGTAAAGAAGGCGTAGTCGTAGTCCTTGCGCACGCACGCGAGCGTGTCCGCAGTCGCGTATATATTAACGGAGTGTATCTGCGGATAATCGACAAAATTGAGCGCACGAACATCATCTATACCGCCAATATGGTCCTTGTGCTTATGGGTAAGAAGAATTGCCGATATGCGGCTCACCCCCTCGCGCAGCATCTGCACACGAAAGTCGGGACCGGCATCGATAATAAACCTACTCTCCCCTACTTCGACCATTGCCGATGTTCGCAGCCTGTTGTCGCGCGGATCGACAGAACGGCATACATCACAGTTGCAACCGATAACCGGTACACCCTGCGAAGTTCCTGTCCCGAGAAAGGTCAATTTGAGATTTTTTGCCATAATTTGCTACAGTTTTCAGGCGTAAAGGTACTTTTTTTGCACTCAATACGATTACAAAGATACAATTTTTTGGATAATTCACATTAAAGTTATATTTTTGCACAACATTTTATAACAATACGTATTATTATGGCTTACAAAATTTCAGATTCTTGCGTTGCATGTGGTACATGTATCGACGAGTGTCCTGTTGAAGCAATTTCAGCAGGTGACATCTATGTAATTGACCCTGACAAGTGCATCGAGTGTGGTGCTTGCGCAGGCGTATGTCCTTCAGAGGCTATCTCACTTGAGTAACCTACCTGCTTAAAGGATAAAACGAGCGGCCCGAAGGTCGCTCGTTCTGTTTTTTTGTGAAGATGTTATCTACTCCTCGTAGAGCAGGTATTTGCGGCGGAGGGTTTTGTACTCTTCAAGGTCGGGGAGCCAGCGGGAGCGGATTTCTGCGGCGGTTTTGCCGGCGATAATCATCGGACGGATATAGTCCACGCCGACAAGCTTCTCGAAGAAGGCTGTGAAGAACTTCTCGCCGAGGGTTGTGCGGTTATAGGCGTCGATAACATACTCAAGATTAAAGCCCTCAGCGATAATCTTTTCATCGTCCAAGTCACGCAAATCCACACCATAGCAGAGTTGATCCTTAAGTGGCGGATTTTTAGCACCTGCAACCGAGCGAGGAGTGAAAGAGTAGCTGCAGCCGGTCATTGTCGGGTGTCCGTACATCTCAAACGGGGCGTCTGTTCCGCGACCGAGCGAGCAAACTGTACCCTCGAAGAGGCAGGTGGATGGATAGAGATATATTGCGTGCTGTGTTTTGAGATTTGGCGAAGGGGCGATAGGCAGAGTATAGCGGCTTTGGTGGGTGTAGTTTTTACAGGGAACTACCTCAACATCAGCCTTTTTGCACCAGCCCTCGCCGATAGCCATTACAGCAATTTCGCCCATAGTAAGTCCGTGAACAACGGGTATCGGCAGCGCGCCCACGCCCGACTTGTATCTCATATCGAGAATAGGACCATCGACATACATTCCATTGGGATTTGGGCGGTCGAGAACGATAACTTTGCGCGAGAAATCGGCACAGCGACCGATAACATCGAGCATTGTGATATAGTAGGTGTAAAACCTCAGACCCACATCCTGCATATCGACCACCATAATATCAAAGGCAGCCATCTGCTCATCTGTCAGATTGCGACCCTTTGCCGAGTAGAGCGACCAGATAGGCACGCCCGTACGGCTATCAATCGACGAATTGACCTTCTCGCCAGCATCGGCAGTACCGCGAAAACCGTGCTCGGGCGAGACTATACCGGCAAGATTAACACCTTGAGCCACAAGCATATCGACAAGGTGCACCTCGCCCGCCATAGCCGTATGGTTGGCAAGCACAGCCACGCGCTTACCCTCAAGCTGCGACAGGTATCTCTCTGTCTGCTCCGCCCCGACAATAATACGCGCATCGGCACTGCCGCAAGAGCAGAAAAGTATAGCGATAAGGGTTAGAATCAGATGTTTCATACCAAATATAATTTAGGCAATAGGCTATTGTCCTCCAAACTCCATAAGATATGCCTTGATAAACGCATCAAGGTCGCCATCCATCACAGCATCTACATTGGAGGTCTGATGACCCGTGCGATGGTCCTTCACGCGGCGGTCATCAAAGACGTAGGAGCGAATTTGAGAGCCCCACTCAATCTTCTTCTTTGCTGCCTCAACGGCCTGACTCTTTGCCATACGTTTATCGAGCAGATACTGATAGAGCTTTGAGCGGAGGATGCGCATAGCGTTCTCCTTATTCATAAGCTGCGAGCGAGTCTCTTGATTCTCAATAACATACGAAATCTCCTCGCCTGTATCCTCATCCTTAAAGTGGTAACGCAGACGTGCTGCCGTCTCGACCTTATTTACATTCTGACCACCCGCACCACTCGATCGGAAGGTCTCCCAAACAACATTGGCAGGATTTACTACAACCTCTATGCTGTCATCCACGGCAGGGGTTACGGCAACCGATGCGAAGGTTGTCTGACGCTTGTTGTTGGCATTAAATGGCGACAGGCGCACCATACGATGCACTCCGTTCTCGCTCTTGAGATATCCGTAGGCAAACTCGCCCTCCACCTCCATGGTGCAGGACTTTACACCCACCTCATCGCCCGCCTGATAGTCGAGCATCTTGACCTTATATCCGTGCGCCTCGCACCAACGGGTGTACATACGGAGCAACATATCAGCCCAATCGAGCGCCTCCGTACCGCCTGCACCGGCATTAATATCAACAATCGCACCCATCTTATCCTCCTCACCGCGGAGCATATTGCGCAGCTCGAGAGCCTCCACAGCCTCAAGCGTATCGGCATAGAGGGCATCAAGTTCCTCCTCCGATGCAATACCCTCGGCAATAAAGTCGGGCATCATATTAAGCTCCTCGACCTTTGCCGCTACGGCGTCAAAGTCTGTCAGCCAGCTCTTTATTCCGGCAACCTTCTGCAACTGACGCTGCGCCGCCTCGGGGTTGTCCCAGAAGTTAGGTTCGAGGGTCTTCTCCTCCTCGTTTTGCAGATCTATTCTTCGACTATCGATGTCAAAGACACCTCCTCAGCGTATCCAGACGCCTTATAATATCCTTTATAGTTTCACCTTGTACCATAACTATCTATTTTTCTCAAAGAATTTCCAAAGTACTACGCCGCCGCAGACAGAGACATTGATAGAGTGTTTTGTGCCGACCTGCGGAATCTCGATAGCTCCGTCGCAAATATCTACAACAGTCTGATCGACGCCCAGCACCTCATTTCCGAAGACAAGGGCGTACTTTTTTGCAGGGTCTACCTCGAGTTTATCGAGCATCACAGCACCCTCAACCTGCTCTATGGCAAGGGTTGTGTATCCCTGCTCCTTGAGCTGCAACACCGCATCTACGGTCGAAGGGTTATGTTCCCACGCAACGGTAAACTCTGCTCCAAGCGAACTTTTATGTATCTCGCGTGACGGCGGAGTGGCAGTAATACCGCACAAAACGACCTTCTCGACAGCAAAAGCGTCGCCCGTACGGAAGAAGGCACCCACATTCTGTGCCGAACGAACATTGTCCAACACAACGGTCACAGCCATCTTATCCATAGCTGCAAACTCTTCGGCAGATGGTCTGCCAAGCTCTTGATTTGTAATTTTTCTCATAATTCACTGCAAAAATAAAAAATTTTATCTATTTTTGACAGATATTTGGGACATAAGTACAAAATGGGCAGAAAATTGGTCATACTATTGGTCGGATTGGTCGCTTTCGGCACACTTTCGGCACAGCAGCTCTTTTTTGACGGGGAGCTCTCAACCCATTTTGACAATACCGAATATACCGGCAGCGGAATTGGCGATTCAAGGACCGTTTTTGCAGTGCGACTCATACCCACTCTGGGTTATCGATTTGATGAGCACCACTCGGTAGTTGTCGGTGCAGAGCTGCTCAAGGATTTCGGCTCAAGTCGTTTTATGGACGATACGAAGTTTGTGGCATACTACCAGTTTGAGAACGACAAGTATGGTGCAAATGCAGGTATCTTCCAGCGCAGTAAGCTCGTAGGCAACTACTCCCGCGCTTTTTTCAGCGATGCCTACCACATCTACAACCCGCTTGTGCAGGGTATTGCTATGCGCCACACAGGCAGCAGCGCCTTTGTAGAGCTGGTGGTCGATTGGGACGGACTCTACTCACCGGAGGTACGCGAGAAGTTCCGAGTGCTTGTTTCGGGTGGAGGTAGCTTCGCCAAGATAGGATATGCGGGTGCATCATTCTCGATGCAGCACTTTGCCAATAAATCGACATTTCAAGGCAATGTAGTGGACAATCTGCTGCTCAACCCATATATCGGGGTTAAGTTCAACGCCTTCTTCGACTTTGACATTCGTCTGGGCGGACTTATCTCGGCACAGCGCGACCGCAAGGCTGACGAGGGTTGGACTCTTCCTGCTGGAGGTGAGCTATACTTCAAGATGAGTCGCTGGGGCGTATATATCGACAACAACCTCTATGTCGGTGAGGGTCTGACACCATTCTACCACACCATTGGCAAGGATGGCGAGCCATATGCCGACAACCTCTACACCCTCGACCCGTTCTACGGCACGCAGCACAAGGTCTACAACCGCACAGGTATCGGTTACTGTCGCGCCTTTGCATCAGACCGCGTGAAGATCAAGGCAGAGATGGCTCTGCAGTATGACGGCAAGAAGATGTACTGCCAGCAACTTGTAGCAATTTCGGCAACTATTTGCCCAACACTATACGATAAGAAAAACCATAAAAGATAGAGATTATGACTACTGAAGTAACAGAGATCAAAGAGAAGGAGCGTTTGAACTTCATTGAGGAGATTATCGAGCAGAATGTTGCTAACGGAGAGACTCGTGTTCAGACTCGATTCCCGCCTGAGCCAAACGGCTATCTGCACATCGGTCACGCAAAGGCTATTTGCTTGGACTTTGGTGTTGCAGCACGCTACGGCGGTGTATGTAACCTTCGTTTCGATGATACCAACCCTACAAAGGAGGATGTGGAGTATGTAGAGGCTATCAAGGAGGATATCCAGTGGCTCGGGTTCCAGTGGGGAAATGAGTACTACGCATCTGACTACTTCCAGCAGCTGTGGGACTTTGCCATTCAGCTTATCAAGGAGGGCAAGGCGTATATCGACGAGCAGTCGTCAGAGGAGATTGCCGAGCAGAAGGGCACCCCGACACAGGCAGGAACAGAGAGTCCATATCGCAACCGCCCTATCGAGGAGAGCCTCGAGCTGTTCGAGAAGATGAATCGCGGTGAGATCGAGGAGGGCAAGATGGTTCTGCGCGCAAAGATCGATATGACAAGTTCAGATATGCACTTCCGCGACCCTATTATCTACCGCGTTGTAAAGCATCCGCACCACCGCACAGGTAACACTTGGAACGCATATCCGATGTATGACTTTGCACACGGTCAGAGCGACTACTTCGAGGGCGTGACACACTCACTTTGTACCCTCGAGTTCGTTCCTCACCGTCCGCTCTACGACCTGTTTGTAGATTGGGTAAAGGGTGGCAAGGATCTGGAGCACAACCGCCCACGCCAGTATGAGTTCAACAAGCTCAACCTCAACTATACCCTTATGAGTAAGCGTAACCTGCTTATTCTCGTAAAGGAGGGTCTTGTAAAGGGCTGGGATGATCCTCGTATGCCGACACTCTGTGCCTTCCGTCGTCGCGGTTACTCTCCTGAGTCTATCCGCAACTTCGTAGATAAGATTGGTTATACAACTTACGATGCACTCAACGACTTTGCACTGCTCGAGAGTGCTGTGCGTGATGATCTGAACAAGCGTTCTACCCGCGTAAGCGCCGTTCTGGACCCTGTGAAGCTCGTTATCACAAACTACCCTGAGGGTCAGGTAGAGGCTATGGAGGCTATCAACAACCCTGAGGATGAGAATTCAGGTACACACACTATCGAGTTCAGCCGCGAGTTGTGGATCGAGCGTGACGACTTTATGGAGGATGCACCAAAGAAGTACTTCCGTATGACTCCGGGCAATGAGGTGCGCCTCAAGAACGCATATATCGTAAAGTGTACCGGCTGCGAGAAGGACGAGAACGGCAAGGTTACCACCGTATATGCCGAGTATGACCCTGAGACAAAGACCGGTATGCCGGGCAGTAACCGCAAGGTTAAGGGTACTATCCACTGGGTAAGCTGCGACCACTGCCTCAAGGCAGAGGTACGCCTCTACGACCGTCTGTGGATGGTAGAGAACCCTCGCGATGAGATGGCTGCTATCCGCAAGGAGAAGGGCTGCGATGCACTCGAGGCGATGAAGGAGATGATCAACCCTAACTCGCTGACCGTACTTACCGAGTGCTATGTCGAGAAGTATCTTGCCGACGCAAAGCCACTCGACTACCTGCAGTTCCAGCGCATCGGCTACTTCAATGTCGATAAGGACTCAACCCCTGACCACTTGGTATTCAACCGTACCGTTACCCTCAAGGACTCTTGGGCAAAGATTAACAAGTAGTATTTGCTGTATACAAACATAGAGGATGACAACGCAAATTGTCATCCTCTATGTTTTGTATGCTGTTAGCCGTTAGCTATTGGCTATTAGCCTTATAGATGTATCCGCAAGCGGATATTTTTATAATTCCAATTTCCCATTCGGAGATTTAAGGGATATGCCGCATATGCGTGTTTTTCACAATAAAATCAATTTGTTGTCAAAATGCGGTAGTAGGCGTGCATCGCGTAAAAAAGCCCTGCGATGGATAGTACTGAGCGTACAGCCATTGCAGGGCTTTTAGAGATGTGCGGCTAATGCCGTATTTTCACAACAAATTAATATGCGGTGTGATAAAGCGCCTCAATATCCTCAACAGAAGTCGGACGTGGATTACCACCGGTGCAGACATCGTTAAAGGCAGCTACTGCGAGTGCAGGGATATCCTCCTTCTTAACGCCAATCTCGTTAAGATGCTGAGGGATGCCGATGCTCAGAGAGAGGGTACGAACAGCGTCGATAGCAGCCTTAACACCCTCGTCTACGCTCATACCGTCAGTATTTACACCCATAGCCTTTGCAATATCAAGATACTTGGCACGCGATGGAGAGTCGGCGTTATACTCCATAATATAAGGCAGCAGCAGTGCATTTGCAACGCCATGAGGAGTATCGTAGAATGCGCCGAGCGGGTGAGCCATAGAGTGAACAATACCCAGACCTACATTCGAGAAGCCCATACCTGCGATGTACTGCGCCTCAGCCATACCCGAGCGAGCAACCTCATCCTTACCATTCTCGACAGCGTTCTTGAGGTGTGTTGCGATAAGCTCGATAGCCTTGTACTCAAACATATCGCTCATAGTCCACGCACCGGGAGTAATGAAGCTCTCGATAGCGTGTGTAAGTGCATCCATACCTGTTGCTGCAGTAAGACCCTTAGGCATTGAGTACATCAACTCGCAGTCGATAATAGAGCACATAGGAATATCGTTCGGATCGACGCAAACCATCTTCTTCTTCGCCTCCTCGTCGGTAATAACATAGTTGATAGTCACCTCGGCAGCAGTTCCCGCAGTTGTAGGGATAGCGAATGTCGGTACTGCGCGGTGCTTTGTAGGTGCAACACCTTCGAGAGAGCGAACATCGGCAAACTCAGGATTGTTTACGATAATGCCCACAGCCTTTGCTGTGTCAATAGACGAGCCACCACCAAGGGCGATGATAAAGTCTGCACCTGAAGCCTTATAAGCCTCAACGCCACGCTGCACATTGCCGATAGTAGGATTTGCCTTTACATCGCTGTAGATCTCGTAAGGGATGGCTGCGCCGGCAAGAACTTCCTCAATCTTTGCAGCTACGCCAAACTTGATAAGATCCTTGTCTGTTACAAAAAATGCCTTCTTAAAGCCACGCTTTGCCACCTCATCTGCAATTACCGAGCGGCAACCAGCACCAAAATAAGAGGTCTCATTAAGTACAATACGATACATAGTTTTATAGTTTTTTGGTTGTTAGGTTTTTTGGTTTATCATACAAACATAGGTATATTTATTCAAATTTAAATATCTATTTATCATAAAATAGCAGTGGTGGTCAAAAATTTTGACCACCACTACCCTATCTTGTAGTACAATTTTCTACCAATACTTCTTACCGCCAAAACGGAAACCGACATTGAAGTAGAGGTTATTAACTTCCATATTATATTGATGAAGTCCACTATAACCTAATTCCAAAGTCCAACGCTTAAGCTCTATTCCGGCACCTGCTTTACAATAAAATCCTGTTTCATCCTCAAATGCCACAACTCCGACAAAACCACCTAAAGACAAGTTTACATATGGTCGAATCTTGCTTTTTGTCATATATCCTTTAAGATTAAGCGACATCGGAATATAACAACCATTGACTGTCAAATAATATTTTATCGAATTTACAGTAATTTGTGCATCACATATCAAATCGTGGAATCCCATTTCAAATCCGGCATAGAAATAATCTGAAACCAAGATTCCAACACCTGCATCAACTGTAGGACCTGCACCTAATACTGATGGGTTGAATATCAAACCAAGATTTCCATAGCCTTGGAATTTAACCAATGGCTTTTTTGTTTGATTTGTTTCATTTACAGATTTTATCTCTGCAAATGACTCCTTAGTTCCATTCTGATATACAATAAAAAGCACATCCGACTTATAGATTGTATATGTCGGACCTTCAAGATTGTTCCAATTCTTATAGGTTACAGTATCAGGAGAGATATTTACGACCTTGACACTTAATTCCTCAGCATTTTTCAATACCATTCTATCCTGACCATTTGCAACAATGGCAACGGCAAGACAAACGATAGTCAGTAGTATTCGTTTCATAATAACTTGTGTATTTAGACATAAGATGTATGC
>CANBCZ010000044.1 GCA_947367255.1 uncultured Alistipes sp. | reverse complement strand
TTTAGGCGAGGGTTTACAACGCTATTGGAGGTTGCTCGGTGGGAGCATACTCAGCGTATGTGACCATCGTGCAAACTACAAACAGGGAGATAACACGGTTAATATATTGAGGGATTTTTTTGAATTTTAGGCGAGGGTTTACAACGCTATTGGAGGTTGCTCGGTGGGAGCATACTCAGCGTATGTGACCATCGTGCAAACTCCAAACAAGGAGGTAAACACCGCATAAAAACAAAAAAATAATAAAAACGAAAAAAATATGAGAGAAGATAATGTAAAGATACAGATGCGCAAGGGTATTCTCGACTACTGCATCCTTGCAATATTGGCATCGGGAGATAGTTATGCTCCGGCAATTATAGCAGAGTTGAAGAAGGCGGAGATGATTGTGGTGGAGGGCACGCTCTACCCTATTCTTACCAGAATGAAGAATGCTGGCTATCTGACATACCGCTGGGAGGAGTCGCCACAGGGTCCACCGAGAAAGTACTACACACTCACTGCCGAGGGTAAGGAGTATCTCCGTTCGCTCGACGAGGCGTGGGACAAGTTGGTTGAGCAGATTAACGCCATTCGTGGCAAATAGTTTGAGGTTATGAAAAAGATTTGGATACTTGCTCTGCTTGCAGTGGTTGCCATCTCTGCAAGTGCCGAGAATACGGTAATGAAGGCATTTAAGACCGACAAGGAGTATACGGCAATTGGTGTCGGAGGTCCGATAAATGTCATTGTCGAGGAGCGCACCGAGGGAAATATCATCATTCGCGCAACAGAGAAGATACTCTCTGTCATCGAACTGAAGGTTGAGGATGGTTCGCTGAATATCTCCTTCCCAAAGGGTTTCGAGGTAAAGAGGTGGTCAGACCTTGTACAGGCTGAGGTATATATACCGTACAACGGCAAGCTACACGAGTTTGGCGCTGTAGGTTGTGCCAGAATTGAGGTTAAGCCGCAGATTACGGCCAAAGATGTAGAGGTTGAGTGTGCCGCAGCGTCACGCATAGAGCTGACAAAGGTCACTGCCGACAAGATAAGTATCGATGCCGTAGGTGCCGGCAAGGTATCCCTTGCAGTAGAGTGCACCTCGCTCGAGATGGATGTTACAGGCGCCTCAACGGTAACTATCAGCGGTAAGGCGACAAAGTGCGAGGCAGATGTTGCCGGTGCATCGACCCTCAACGCAGAGAATCTCCACTGCTCACAGCTTGGGGCGGAGGTGGCAGGCGCATCATCTGCAGACCTGTCGGCAGATATGGCAGAAGTTGAGGTTTCAGGGGCTTCGAGTGCGGATATAGCCTGCACAACACAGCTCACAGCCTCGGCGGCAGGTGCATCGACAGTACGCTACAGCGGTGACTGTCAGGTAAATATCAGAAACAACAGCGGTGCAAGCACCATAAAGAAGAAGTAGTATGAACAAGATAAAGAAGTGTAGCATTTCGGGGGTGGCATTTATCTTTGAGGAGGTTGCCTACAACCGTCTGAACAACTATATTGACTCACTCAAGCGCGCATACACAAACAGCGCAGAGTGTGACGAGATTATCGCCGACATCGAGGCTCGCATAGCCGAGCTTATCCTCTCGGCACAGAGCGACCAGCAGCAGGTAGTCTGCCTGCCGCTTATCGAGAACATCATCGCTCAGCTCGGCACTGCCGAGGATATTTCGGGCGATGACGAGCCCGCAGCACCGACAACCGACACCCGCATTACCCGTCGCCTCTATCGCGACTTGGACAACAGTAAGTTGGGTGGCGTATGCGCAGGTATCGGCAAGTACTTCGGCATTGACCCCGTATGGGCACGACTCGCGATATTTGCACCGCTGATTTTATTGCCAATAAGCGGTATTTCGAGCAAACTCTACTGGTTGGACAACTTGGGCGGCAACCTCTTCGGCATAATGCTCGTTGTCTACCTTATCCTCTGGTTTGTAATTCCGGTGGCAAAGACGGCGCGCCAGAAGCTCGAGATGGAGGGCGAGCCGGTAACGGCAAAGGCTATTGCCGACCGTAGCGACTCTGCAACCGACGAGCAGCGTGCAAAGTCATCTCTCGCCTCTTTTATCGCAGGTATCGGAAGGGTTGGTCTTGTGCTTATCAAGGCATTTGTAGTGTTGCTGCTCTTCCCGCTCTTTGCGCTCTGTCTGATGTTGATTTTCATCACTGTAGCAGGTGTTTCGGGTCTTGGTGCAGAGCTTCTGCAGTTTGGTAATTTGGGTTCATTTGCCGATTTTGCATCCAATTTCGGCAGCGCAATGCCTATCCTTACACTCTTTGCAGTCCTTGTGCCGATTGTGACAATCATCTACCTCTTTACAACGCTTGTCATCGGTCGCCGACCAAGGTGGTGGGTACTTCTCTGCGCCTTTATTGTCTGGATAGCGCTGCTTATCGGCATCTTCTCTTCGGCAGTAAGGGTTATCACCAACGGCAATATAGACGAGGTAGAGCGCATTATGAAGCAGGATTGGGATGAGCACTCGCTCGATGAGCCTTTGGACTCGTTGCAGTACCAACAGCTCATAAACGACCCAAATGCGACAGAAATATAGTTTTAACAAAGTTAAAAAAATTACCAAAAGCGGCTTTAAGTAGTCGCTTTTTTTATATCTTTGTGGTTTGAGAAATTATGTAAACAGACTATCTATATGAAAAAGTTTTATCTCTCTCTTCTTGCAGCAGTTGCGCTGCTTACGGTAGGTTGTAATCCAACCCCCGATCCGGACAATGACGAACCGACTCCAACGCCTGATACCGGCGGAACAATGAAGGAGTTTGTCGTCAATATCGACGCTCCGACCTCTCGTGCGGCTATTGCCGAGAACAACATCTCTCTATGGAGTGCGGGCGATGAGCTTACCGTAGTGCGCTTCGACTCCCCTACCACCCGTCCGAAGTTGGTGCAGTCTACTATCGACAACAGCTCTATCAACGGCAGCAGTGCGAAGTTTACAACCCTCGGTCTGGTAAACGAGATTGGCGAGCAGTATGCAGTATATCCAAAGAACACATCCTCTGCATCAAACTTTGCATCGGGAAGTGCCGAGAGCGGTCGTATCTTCTCAATCACACTGCCTGAGCAGAGTTTGGATAGTAACGGCAATCTGAAGTATCCGTTGCTTATCGGCTCTTACGACAGCTCTACAAAGAGCTTTACTATGAAGAGTCCGCTGGCACTGCTCCAGCTAAGCATACAGACACCTGCAACAGAGAGTATCGAGTATACACTCAACTCTATCACCGTTTCGGGCAACAACTCGGAGAAGATGTGGGGAGATGTAACTCTGCTGACCTCAGACCCTGTAGCGTCGTTCAGCAAGGCGACACTTACAGAGTGTTCACTCGCCTGCAACGGCATCAAAGTCGGCAAGCATGGCACTATTATAAACATCTTTGTTCCTATGCAGAACTACACCAAGGGTCTTACCGTCGAGGTAAAGTGTACCGAGGGTGTGATGACAAAGAGTATTCTTGACGGCGGATTTGACGCCTCAGAGACAAAGCTTATCGAGAGCGACCTTACACTCGAGCTTGAGAAGAGCCCTATTCTTGTGCAGCAGGTATTTGCTTCGGACACTACCCTTGCTATCGGCTGGACAGTAGAGGAGAAGAATGCCCCTTACATTGGCGAGATCTTCCCTAACAGCTCTGCCGACTACACCACAGATGCAACAAAGAGCTTCAAGGTAGCGCTCTACAAAGATGCAGAGTGCAAAAATCTATATGTAAGTGTGGATAATATTCCCGGCTCGAAGTTCAACAACATTACCCCGCCACGCTTTGTATTCACAGGTCTTACACCTGCCACAGAGTACTACGCAATGGTCTACAACACCACCGACAACAAGCAGACAATCTCGCCAATCAAGGTGGCAACCGTAGCATCAGCGGCAGATAAGAGCAAAGTGGTAACCACTGCCGAGTCTGCAAAGGCGGGCGACCTTCTCGTCTGCGAGAACTTCTCGGGACTGATCTATGCGGGTGAGATCTCTGCTCGTGCAGCAGGCGTATCGCGCTCAGATCGCTCCAGCCTGACCTCTATAGCAAAGCTGACCGGCGACATCAAGCTGAGCGACACCGGTTATATCCTTGCCGACGCGACTGTAGAGATCGGTCTGTTCACCACCCTGAAGGGTATTCTTGACGATATGGGCATCCAGAAGTGGGGCTGGATTGGTGGTAAGAGCGGCGCTACCGGCGGCTCTATCTGCGCTCGTCCGGGCTTTGTGAAGATTGGCACAACAGCAAACCGTTCGTTTATCTGTACCCCTGTACTCAACACTATTCCAACAAGTAAGACCGCGACACTGAAGGTTGTATTCAAGGCTGCCCCTTATGGCGATGCAAACAAGCTCACCCTTGACCCTGCAGAGAAGGTTATAGCTGTAAAGGCACTTGCAGGCGCATCGCTCGGTACGGACTATGCTATGAGCTACTCAAAAGTTGTTGCAGAGCAGACTCTGACACTCGAGGGCGACAAGAATATAGATTGGAAGGAGTATACCGTAACCCTCAAGGGTGTTCCGTCCGGTTCATCGATTGCTATCGGTGGCGGACTGGATGCCACAACAACAAACCGACTGCTGCTTGACGATGTGCGCGTATATGTAGAGTCGCTGGAGAATCTGCCACCTGTATCGGGTACTATCCGCGACCAGAGCGGCAACCCTGTGGCAGGCGTAGTGGTTACCGACGGCTACTCTGTCGTAAAGAGCGACAGCAACGGTAAGTATGAGATTACACGCAACAACAACGCGAAGTTTGTCTACTACACCACCCCTGCAGAGTACGAGATTGCACTTGCGGCAGATGGTTATCCGCTCTTCTTCAAGAGTATCACAGATAGCGACCTCGACTTTACCCTTGGCGAGAAGATCTCGAAGCACAACAAGTGGCACCTCTATGTTATGGCAGACCCACAGACAAACCAGACCGGTAAGAACTGTATTCCATACTTCAGCAAGTATATCGCTGCCGACATCAAGGCGCTGGTAGAGAAGGATGGCTTTAACAGTGCAAAAGATTGGAATGGTGCCCGTCTGGCATATGGTATGGTACTTGGAGATGTCATCTGGAACAGTGCCAAGGAGAGCTATATGACAAGCATGAAAAATGCTATGGCTCCCGCAGCTACCAATGTCAGCTGGTTTACCGTTCCGGGCAACCACGACTGGTACTCGACAGACTCAGATACCAATCCGAGCCTCAACTGTTTCCACAAGGTATTCGGTCCTGACCGCTACTCGTTCGACCGAGGCGATGTGCATGTGGTGGGTATGAACAATGTCATCACAGGTCCGGGCACTGCTGTAGAGGATTACGGCGAGGGCTTTACTGCCGACGAGTATCAGTGGCTCAAGAACGACCTTGCAATGGTTCCGAAGGATAAGTGCGTTGTGCTCTGTGTACACATCCCATTCTTCGACGGAGAGTCGGGTGTTCGCCACAGCAAGTACTACACAGAGACACTCAACCTGCTCAAGCAGTATACAAATGCCTATATTCTCTCGGGTCACAACCACTACACCCGCCACTGGTTCCACACCTCGTACAACAATATCCACGAGGTAAACCACGGTTCTGCGTGCGGTCTGTTCTGGAACCTCAAGGTTTGTGCCGACGGTACACCTGCGGGCTACTACCTCTACACCTTCGAGGGTAACGACTGTACCGACCAGTACTTCAAGGTTGCAGGTACTGCGGACTATCGCGATGGAGCAAATGCACTGCGTATGTACTTTGGTAGCGACTCTTACGACCCTCGTATGCTGTGCAGCTTTGGCAAGGGCAACAATGTAGTCTATGCTAACCTCTTCAACGGCTATCTGAACAAGACTTCGGATGCCTCTGCACTCAACAAACCGTGGAGTATCGAGCTCTACTACAAGGGTAGCAAGGTTATGGATATGGTCAATGTCACCAAGTCGAACAGTTCGTACGGCTACCACGACAAGCCGAGCGACTATGAGGATAAGTACTACAGCACTTGGCTCTACAACAGCAACTACCTGCGCAACGATGCCGACTGGTGGTGCATTGCCCGAGCTATACACCCTAATACCGCCATCAAGAACCGCGACGGCAACAAGTGGGGCGGTGCGTTGTCAAACAGCAGCTACAAAAAGACCACAACCCACATCTATGCCGGTACACTGCCTGAGGGCGTTACTATCGACAGCTCGGATGTAATGATTCGCGCAACCGCTCCGACAGGTCAGGTATATGAGGTAACGAAGTTTACCAAGTTCTCCTCATTTGACGGTGTTGCGTGGGAGTTGTATTAAACTATGCAGTGGCTTGAAATTGTTGGCGTAATTGTTGGTCTTGTATATCTGTATTTGGAGTACAAGGCTAACATTTGGCTGTGGGCAGTAAGTATAATTATGCCCGCAATATACCTTGTCGTCTTCTACGACGCGGGGCTCTATGCCGATACGGCGATAAATATCTACTACCTCGTCATAGCCCTCTATGGCTGGATTGTCTGGAGGTGTGGTTCCGGCAAGGAGAAGGTGCTGCCGATAAGCAACATCCCTCCGCGCCAAATGCTGGCAATGGTAGCACTCTATGCAGTGGCTCAGGTGGCAATTTCGCTTGCTCTGCTGCACTTTACAGACAGCGATGTGCCGTGGTTCAACGGACTGACATCGGCACTGAGCATTGTCGGTATGTGGATGTTGGCTCGCAAGTGGGTTGAGCAGTGGATAGTCTGGATTGTGGTCGATATACTCTCGGCTGCACTCTACGGTTGCAAGGAGCTCTACCTTACTGCTGCGCTCTATGTGCTGTATGCCGTAATTGCCGTTTTCGGATACCGAAAGTGGAGAGAATTAATGAGAAAACAAGATGTTTACTAACAGAGATATAGAGGCTGTAATCATCGCCAATGGCGACTACCCGACTGCCGAGTACGCACTGCAGGTTGTGGCACAGAGCCCGCTTGTGGTCTGCTGCGATGGCGGAGCAGACGAGTTTATCGCTCGCGGATATACCCCCGATATTATTATCGGTGACGGAGACTCCCTCTCTGCAAAGAACCGCGCACGCTTTGCCGACATTATCCGCTACGAGGCGGACCAGCAGACCAACGACCAGACAAAGGCTGTCAAGTATCTGCTTGCCGAGGGCAAAACCCGTATTGCCATTGTCGGTGCAACGGGTAAGCGCGACGACCATACCCTCGGAAATATCGCCCTGCTTGCCGAGTACCGCAAGATGGGTGCCGATGTACGCAGCTACACAGACTACGGAGTCTTTATCCCCTGCTCTGGAGAGGCGACCTTCCACTGCAAAAAGGGGGCGCAGGTATCTATTTTCAACATCGACGCAAAGGGACTTGCTGCCGAGAACCTCGCCTACCCTCTCTACGACTTTACCGCCCTTTGGCAGGGTACACTCAACGAGGCAACAGCCGAGCAGTTTACTGTAACCGCCAATGGCGACTACATTGTCTATATAACCTACGAAAGCAAATAAAACAGTATGGCAACTATCAAAACAATAGGTATTCTCACCTCGGGTGGTGATGCACCGGGAATGAATGCGGCAATTCGTGCCGTGACACGTGCAGCTCGTTACAACGGCTGGGGTGTAAAGGGCATTATGCGCGGATATAAGGGTTTGATAACAAACGAGATAGAGGAGTTTTACTCAAACAGCGTCAGCAACATCATCCAGCGCGGTGGTACTATCCTTAAGACCGCGCGCTGCAAGGAGTTTATGACCGAGGAGGGTCGAACTCTCGCCTACAACAATATGCGCGCGGCAGGCATCGATGCCCTTGTGGTTATCGGTGGCGACGGAACAATTACCGGAGCGAAGGTCTTTGCCGAGCAGTTCGATATTCCGATTGTCGCTCTGCCGGGCACGATAGACAACGACCTCTCGGGTACAGATACCACAATCGGCTACGATACGGCACTCAACACCATTGTCGAGGCGGTGGATAAGCTTCGCGACACAGCCTCTTCGCACGAGCGACTCTTCTTTGTCGAGGTTATGGGTCGCCACGCAGGCTATCTTGCCCTCAACGGTGCTATAGCCTCGGGTGCAGAGGCGGCGATTATCCCCGAGTCGGCTACGGGCGACGACCAGCTCAAGACACTGATAGACAACGGCTTCCGCAAGAGCAAGAACTCGGCTATAGTCCTTGTTGCCGAGGATCCTGCAACGGGTGGAGCGATGGGACTTGCCGAGAGGGTCAAGAACGAGTATCCGCAGTATGACGCTCGCGTGACAATTCTCGGACATATACAGCGTGGCGGAAGCCCTACGGCTGCCGACCGTATTCTCGCCTCACGCCTTGGTGCAGCGGCTGTAGAGGCGCTCAAGGAGGGTCAGCGCAATGTGATGGTGGGACTCAAAAATGGAGAACTTGTCTATACCCCATTCTGTCAGGCACTGAGCAAGACAAAGAGCATCAAGCAGAGCAATGTGGAGCTGGTAAAGATGCTCTCGATATAACCCAACACAACCCAAACAGATGAAGAGAATTATCGGCATTGGAAATGCCCTTACAGATATGCTCGTCAATCTCAAAGATGACGGGGTACTTGAGCAGTACAATATCGCACGCGGTTCTATGTCGCTTGTAGACAGCAAGTTGCAGTCAGAGATTTCAAAGGCTGTGGCGGGTCGTCCATACTCACTCTCGCTTGGTGGCTCGGCGGACAACACTATCCGTGCAATGGCACACCTCGGCAGCAGTGTAGCCTTTATCGGCAAGGTGGGCAGAGATACTACGGGCGACTTCTTCGAGCAGGCGCTCGACAATTTAGGTATCAAGCCTGTGATTTTCCGTGGCGAGAATCGCTCGGGTAAGTGTGTATCGCTCATCTCCCCTGATGGCGAGCGCACTATGCTCACGCACCTCGGCGCAGCACTCGAGATGAAGGCAGAGGAGATTACTGCCGACATTTTTGATGGCTACGACTGCCTCTATGTCGAGGGTTATCTTGTTCAGGACCACACACTTATCGAGTCGGTAGCGCGTACAGCAAAGCGCTGCGGACTCAAAGTGGCGATAGACCTTGCAAGTTTCAATGTGGTAGAGGAGAACCGCGATTTCCTCCGAAAGTTGGTCGGCAATTTTGTCGATATTGTCTTTGCAAATGAGGACGAAGCGAGGGTATTCTCTGGCGAGGAGGAGCCGATAAATGCGTTGCAGTATATCTCTGAGCTCTGTGAGCTTGCCGTAGTGAAAATCGGCATGAAGGGAGCCCTTATCAAGCAGGGCGAGCAGGTTGTCCATGTCGGTATTATGAAGGCTGCAAAGAGAGTCGATACTACAGGCGCGGGCGACTTCTATGCCGCAGGATTTATGTACGGACTGACCGAGGGTCTCGACCTGCGCCAGTGCGGAACTATCGGTGCCGTAACTGCCGGAAAGGTTATCGAGGTGGTCGGCACAACCCTCTCCGATGAGGCTTGGGAGGAGATTGACAAATATATCAACCAAGTAAAAACCGAAAAATATCTATTCTGATGCGTAAACTTCTGACCCTTATACTTGCAGCCGTTGCCATTACTGCAACAGCCGAAAATCGTCGTCTGCTCACTATGGAGGAGGCTATACTGAGCCGCGAGCTGATACCCGACAACTACTCTGTAATTTGGAGTGAAAGCCACCCCGACCACTACCTGCACAAGGGAGAGAACGGTTGGGTTGCCGTAGATGTTCGTACGGGCAGCGAGCAGAGTGCCGAGGCACCCGCAAAGGCAAAGCCGCAGTTCAAGACCGTCGAGAACAACATTGTCCGCATAATGGAGGATGGCAAGGAGCACCCCGTAACCCGATACACAAACAAAAATATCGTTGTCGGCAGTTCGGTTTCGCGCAACGAGTTCGGTATCTCGGGTGGACTCTTCCCATCGCCCGACAATACTCTGCTTGCCTTCTACCAGAAGGATGAGAGCTATGTTTCGAGCTTCCCGCTGCTCGATGTAACAACCCGCACGGGCACTCTGTTCGAGATTAAGTATCCGATGAACAGCATGCCGTCGGAGCGTGTGAGCGTGGGTGTTTACAACCTTCTGAACAGACAGATTATCTACCTGAAGGTGAGTGACTTTGATTGCGAGCGTTACCTTACAAACCTCACTTGGTCGCCAGACAGCAAGACAATCTATCTGCAAGTTCTCGACCGCGCGCAGCAGAATATGCACCTTAACGCATACTGCGCCACAACGGGCAAGTTTATAGCGACCCTGCTCACAGAGCATAGCGATAAGTATGTCGAGCCATCGTTCCCGCTCTACTTCCTCGAGTCAGATCCCGACAAGTTTATCTACACCACATCCAATCGCGACGGCTATCAGAACCTCTACCTCTGCTCCGTTTCGGGTGGCGAGGTTAAGCGACTGACTGCTGTAGATGCCGATGTGGAGTATGCCGGTCAGAGCGGCAAGTTTGTCTACTACCACTCTACGGAGGTCTCGCCCGTTGAGCGTCACCTCTTCCGCGTGGATATAAAGAGCGGTAAGAGTCTGCAACTTACTCGTGGCGAGGGTTGGCATAACTGCAGCCTCTCTACCGACGGCAAATACTTCTCGGACAACTACTCGTCACTCTCTGTGCCACGCGTGGTTGCTGTAGGTACTACTGACGGCAAGTTCTACCGCGAGGTCTTTCGTGCAGCCGACCCGAGCGAGGGGTATAACTACTGCCCTATCGAGCTGGGAACTGTTCGCAGCGCAGATGGCAAGTACGACAACTACTACCGCCTCATAAAGCCGATAGATTTCGACCCGAACAAAAAGTACCCTATAATCCTCTATGTCTATGGAGGTCCGCACTCGCAGATGGTCAATAACTCGTTCCAAGCGCAGCTGCGCCGCTGGGAGATGTATATGGCACAGCGCGGATATGTGGTCTTTGTGATGGACAACCGAGGCACAGACAATCGCGGTCTTGAGTTCGAGCAGGCTATACACCACCGCTGCGGCGTCTGCGAGATGGAGGATCAGATGGCGGGCATCGACTGGCTCAAGACACACAGCTGGGTAGATAGCAGCCGCATAGGTGTGCACGGCTGGTCGTATGGCGGCTTTATGACAATCTCGCTGATGACCACCTACCCCGAGACCTTCAAGGTCGGTGTTGCCGGAGGTCCGGTAATCGACTGGAAGTGGTACGAGGTGATGTATGGCGAGCGTTATATGGGTAACCAGAGTACAAATGCCGAGGGTCTTGCCTCAACATCGCTTATCGGCAAGGCGAAGAACCTGAAGGGTAAGCTGCTTATCTGTCAGGGTGCAGTAGACGATGTAGTGCTGTGGCAACACTCGCTCAACTTTATCGACGAGTGCATCAAAAACTGGATACCTGTCGATTACTTCCCATATCCTCGTGCCCAACACAATGTTCGCGGCAAAGACCGCGTGCACCTGATGCAAAAGGTCACCGACTACTTCGAGGATTACCTATAAGACAAGAAAAGGTTGCAGTTTTCTGCAACCTTCTTCTTTTTATTGGTCTTTACTCCTAAGAATTTGTATAACAAGAGCTATTTTGAAGCTGCTCGCAGGTCGGAAAACCGGAGTTTACTTTGCGTAAA
>CANBCZ010000043.1 GCA_947367255.1 uncultured Alistipes sp. | reverse complement strand
CGGATGGACAGGTTGCAGATACTCGACAGCAGCCTTTTCGGCAAGCTGTCGGTTGGCATCCTTTTGGGGTGCACACGAAATCATCGCACAGAAAAGTGCGATGAAAAGTAGTGATTTTTTCATCGTAAAAGGGTATATTTCAGAGGCTATTTATCCTCCTTCTTATCATCCTCAGGCTCTGCCTTGCCGTCCATACCGTCGCGGAAAGACTTTACGCCCTTACCAAGACCGCGCATAAGCTCCGGAATCTTCTTACCACCGAAGAGCAACAACACAAGCAGTACTATAAGCAGAATCTCTGTTCCGCCGATATTTCCAAGAAGTAACAATTTCATATCTACAACTTTTATCCTATTTTAACCTTTTTCATTGACAGACGGCTCTTCTCAGCCTTAAAACCGATAATATGGCTCTCGATAGAGGCGTCGATAGTGCTCGACAGCTTCGTAGGATCCTGAGCGGCAACAGCCTCCACAAAGTCGCGCGCAAGGGCGTGGTCGCCGCCACCGTGTCCTGCGTGTTTATACTCTGCCATCTCCGCCACATTCTTATGCCAAACGCGCTTCTTATTATCACGGAAGGTGTAGAGGGTAAACTTCTTGCCATCACCCTCGATATAGCCCGTAGTACCCATAACGCGTGTTCTACGACCGCCCCACGGGGTAAAGGCATCCATAGTAAAGCTTGCCGTAACGCCACCCTCAAAAAGCATTGTGGTTACATAGTGGTCAGGCTGATCGTTATCGCATCTATAGACACAACGACCGAACATCGTGGTCTTAATCTTCTCCATAATTGCCGCCTCATCCCTCTTATCCGGCAGGTCGAAAACGCCCAAATGGCGCTTGCGACGAACATAGATATCTATAGCCGAATATGGGCAGGTTGCCTCGTGAGGACAGCCGTCTGTACAACGCGCAGGGGCACCCTCTGGGGCATTTTCAGCCTTAAAGTGCATCAAGGTACCCTCGGCAGAGATCTGCAAGCACGGTCTATCTACAATCCAACGGATAATATCGAGATCGTGGCAGCTCTTGGCAAGGATAATAGGTGTCGTCTCCTTGCTGTCACGCCACTTGCCACGCACATACGAGTGAGCCATATGGGCATACTGTATAGGCTCCATATGTTGAATACTTACGAGGTCGCCAATCATACCCGAGTGGATAGCCTCGCGCATAGCGATAAAGTATGGGGCATAACGGAGCACATGGCAGATAGCCACGATACGATTGTACTTTTTAGCCTGTGCAAGGATAGCCTTACACTCCTTCTCGGTCTGTGCCGCAGGCTTCTCGAGGAGCACATCGTAACCCATCTCAAGTGCCTTCATACAAGGCTCGAAGTGGAGATTGTCCGGTGTGGCGATAACCACCGCATCGGCAAACTTCGGACGGGTAAAGACCTCGCTCCAATCCCCAAAACAGTTCTCGGCAGGGATATTGTGAGCCTTTGCCGTGCGCTTCTTACGGAAATTATTGATATCCGACACGCCAACAACCTTCATCACATCGGGGAACTGGGCGGCATACTTGCCGTATGTTGTTCCACGACTACCTGCGCCGATAATAACGGCAGTAACAGTATGGTCTGCCTTAGCCTTGAGAGGTCGTACAGGAAAATCGAGGTCAGGATGGGTCTTGCTACCCTGCTGTTCTACTGCAGCAGGCTCCGCAGCCATAGCCTCCACATCTACACCGATAAGCGATGCACCTACCGTAAGCATACCGAGACGCTTGAGAAACTCTTTGCGATTCATATATGGTCTGTTATATAGTTTTCACAGTTATTTTCCAAAGATAAAAAACTTTATCGAAAGTTGCAAAAAAATTCATTTCAACCCCTATTTCAGACCATTTATAAAAGAATTTATAATTGTGAAAAAACTAACAGCATTTTTTTTAGGATGTAAAAAAAAGAGTTACTATTTTTGCAACGCTGAAGAAAGGCGCCTATTATAAATAAGGTGTGTTAGGTACGAAAATTGATAAAAAACAATAAAATCAAATAGAGTAATAATTATGGCAGAAAAGAAGTTTATCACATGTGACGGTAACTACGCTGCAGCACATATTGCATATATGTTCTCGGAGGTTGCCGCCATCTACCCTATCACCCCATCTTCGACTATGGCGGAGCTGGTGGACGAGTGGGCTGCGCAGGGTCGCAAAAATATCTTCGGTCAGACCGTAAAGGTTGTTGAGATGCAGTCAGAGGCGGGTGCAGCAGGTGCTGTACACGGTTCACTCCAGTCAGGTGCTCTCACATCGACATTTACCGCTTCACAGGGTCTGCTGTTGATGATCCCTAATATGTACAAGATCTCGGGAGAGTTGCTTCCGGGCGTATTCCACGTATCGGCACGTGCTCTTGCCGCTCAGTCACTCTCTATCTTTGGTGACCACCAGGATGTTATGGCTGCTCGTCAGACAGGTTTCGCTATGTTGGCAACATCTTCTGTACAAGAGGTTATGGACCTTGCAGGTGTAGCTCATATCGTAGCCCTCAAGGCTCGCGTTCCGTTCCTCCACTTCTTTGACGGTTTCCGTACATCTCACGAGATTCAGAAGATCGAGTTGATGGATACAGCTTCTCTTACTGCAATGTTCGACAGCGAGGCACTGGCTGCATTCCGCAACCGCGCACTCAACCCTGAGCACCCTGTATCACGCGGTACTGCTCAGAACCCTGATATCTACTTCCAGACTCGCGAGGCATCTAACAAGTTCTACAATGCCGTACCACAGATGGTTGCCGAGGCTATGGAGCAGATCTCTGCTATTACCGGTCGCGAGTACAAGCCATTTGTTTACTATGGTGCCGAGGATGCTGAGCGCGTAGTTATCGCTATGGGCTCTGTAACCGAGACCCTCAAGGAGACTGTCGATTACCTGAACGCTCGTGGCGAGAAGGTGGGTGTTGTAACTGTTCACCTCTACCGTCCGTTCGCAGCATCATACCTGTTCAACGTACTGCCAAAGAGCGCAAAGAAGATCTGCGTACTCGATCGTACAAAGGAGCCGGGTGCTAATGGAGAGCCACTCTACCTCGACATTGTAGATGCATTCTACTCAGAGGGCGTTGAGGCTCAGATTATCGGTGGTCGTTACGGTCTGTCATCAAAGGATACTACCCCTGCACAGATGCTTGCCGTATATGAGAATATGGCTCTCGAGACTCCGAAGAACCACTTTACTGTCGGCATCGTAGACGATGTAACAAACCTCTCACTGCCTGTAGGCGAGGAGATCTCAATGGCTAAGGAGGGTACTTTCGAGGCGCTCTTCTTCGGTCTGGGTGCAGATGGTACTGTAGGTGCCAACAAGAACTCAATCAAGATTATCGGTGGTTCTACAGACAAGTACTGCCAGGCTTACTTCAGCTACGACTCGAAGAAGTCGGGTGGTTACACCTCTTCACACCTCCGTTTCGGCGACAAGCCAATCACATCTCCATACTTGGTGACTACTCCAGACTTTATCGCTTGCCACGTACCATCTTATGTAGACAAGTACGATGTACTGAAGGGTCTGAAGAAGGGCGGTTCATTCCTGCTCAACTCTGTAGGCGATGTAGAGACCACTTGTGCTACACTGCCTGACCACATGAAGGTATATCTGGCGAAGAACAATATCAACTTCTACATTATCAACGCAACAAAGATTGCAGCTGAGCTGGGTCTTGGCAGCCGTACAAATACCATTATGCAGTCTGCATTCTTCAAGATTGCCGGTGTTATTCCGTTCGAGCAGGCTGTAGAGGAGATGAAGAAGGCTATCTACAAGTCTTACGGCAAGAAGGGCGAGGATATCGTAAATATGAACTACGCAGCCGTAGATGCCGGTGCAACAGCAGTTGTTAAGGTTGAGGTGCCTGCAGAGTGGGCAAATATCGTTGTAACTGAGGCTGCTGAGAGCGTAGATGCTTCTCGTCCTGAGTTTGTTCGCAATGTTGTAGATCCTATCAACGCACTGAAGGGTGATAACCTCCCTGTATCTGCATTCAATGGTCGCGAGGATGGTACTTGGGACAACGGTACTGCAGCTTGGGAGAAGCGTGGTATCGCTGTAAATGTTCCGATGTGGGATGTTGATAAGTGTATCCAGTGTAACCAGTGTTCTTATGTATGTCCTCACGCAGCTATCCGTCCGTTCCTTGCTACAGAGGAGCAGGTGGCAGCAGCTCCGGAGGGTACTGCTTTCAAACAGGGTCTGGGTAACACTAAGGCTTACAAGTTCCGTATACAGGTATCTCCACTCGACTGTACAGGTTGCGGTAACTGTGTGGATGTATGTCCTGCAAAGGAGAAGGCGCTTGTTATGCAGCCACTCGGCAGCCAGATGGGCGAGGTAAAGCGTTGGAACTACCTCCACAATCAGGTTGGTTACAAGGATATTGACCGCGCAAAGATGGTTAAGAACAGCCAGTTTGCACAGCCACTCTTCGAGTTCTCGGGCGCTTGTGCAGGTTGCGGCGAGACCCCATATATCAAGACAATCACACAGCTCTTTGGTGAGCGTATGATGGTTGCAAATGCTACAGGTTGTACATCTATCTACTCTGCATCTGCTCCATCTACTCCATACTGCACAAACGAGAAGGGTCAGGGTCCTGCATGGGCTAACTCACTGTTTGAGGATAACGCAGAGTTCGGTCTGGGTATGCACATCGGTATCGAGAAGCTCCGCGACACCCTTGCAGACACTATGGCTACCGCTATTGCAGAGTGCAACTGCTGCTCAAAGGAGCTGAAGGGCGTAATGCAGGAGTGGATCGACAATCGTCACCTTGCTGCTGCATCGGCAGAGATCTCTGCTCGTCTGCTCCCACTCTGCGAGGCTTGCAACTGCGAGGCTTGCCGCAAGATTGTGGAGAACAAGCAGTTCCTCGTTAAGAAGTCTCAGTGGATTATCGGTGGTGACGGTTGGGGTTACGACATCGGATTCGGCGGTGTAGACCATGTACTTGCATCAGGCGAGGATGTAAATATCCTTGTTGTAGATACCGAGGTTTACTCAAATACAGGTGGTCAGTCATCTAAGTCTACCCCTATAGGTGCTGTAGCTAAGTTCGCATCTAACGGTAAGCGTATCCGCAAGAAGGATCTGGGTGCTATTGCAATGACCTACGGTTATGTATATGTTGCACAGGTATCTATCGGTGCATCACAGACACAGCTCTTCAATGTACTCAAGGAGGCTGAGGCTTATCCGGGTCCATCACTCATTATCGCTTATGCACCTTGTATCAACCACGGTATCAAGGGCGGTATGACCCGTACACAGACCATCGGTAAGCAGGCTGTAGAGTGCGGTTACTGGCACTTGTGGCACTACAACCCACTGCTCGAGGATGAGGGCAAGAATCCATTCGTGCTCGACTCTAAGGAGCCGGATTGGAGCAAGTTCCGCGACTTCCTCCTCAAGGAGGTTCGTTACACCTCACTCCAGAAGACCTTCCCTGCAGAGGCTGACGAGCTCTTCGCAGCAGCTGAGGAGAATGCTAAGTGGCGTTACAACTCTTACGTTCGCAAGAGCAAGATGGAGTACTAAAAAATATGGGAGCAAGTGATTGCTCCCTATTTTTTTGCAATATCGACAAAAATAGAAGGTGTCCATTTGGGCACCCTCTTTTCAGTTAATGCCTCTATAACAAGAGCTATTTGAAAGTTTCATTCAGCAGCGCTGCCAAACGATAACCCGCCTTGCGAATCTGATCCTCTGCAAGCGGCTGATACTCGTCAAGGTAGAGGCGCTTGTCGAGTTTAGCGCCCTCCTTAACCTCGTGAACCTTACGAGAAGCACTTGCCGAGTCGTAACCCCAATCGTATGGAGTACCTGCTGTAGCGGCAGCGATCTGCTCCTTGGTATATGTATCAAGCAGGTAAGCTGTATCGGTGAAGCTCCACGGGAGGCGGGTAGCAATAATCTGAGTATCCCACAGGCTGTGGTAGCGAATCTGCTCCTTGCCGAAGTATACCTTATAGTAGCCGATGGTCTGATCCTCCGGATAGCGGATATGCTCAGGGCAGTGCATATCGCCTACGAAGTGCACGATAAGTGCGATAGAGGCAACACGAACAGAGTCTGACATCTCCTTGGCATTCTCTTTCAGGTCATTTGCCATCTTCTCGATAAAGTAGATGCAGTTCTTGACATATGTATCACCCTTGCGGATATCGCGATAAGCGGTGCAGTCTGCATTTGCCTCAAAGGTGTGAGGATAGGAGATATGGCGTTTTGTATTAGATGGCTCAAAACCCACATCTACGAGCAAATCCGACTTGCTATCATCGGCATAAGATGCCCACTTGACGATAGACTCGCCGTGCAGATACTCAGTAATCTGCTTCTTTGCCTTTTTTGTAAGGTGGTTCTCCGCAATTTTTGCGACGGTTGCGTGTCCGAGTCTGCCCCAAGCAGCGGCAGTGCCCACGGTAAGTGCAGAAACCAGAATAAGTGTAAACAGTCTTTTCATCTCTTTATTGTTTTAGGTTTATTTTCAATATTATGACACATTATACCCTCTCCACCACTATCCTGCGAGGGCGGTATCGAGCACCATCATTATCACAAAGCCGACGGCAAAACCGATGGTCGGGATATTCGAGTGTTTGTCCTGATGTGCCTCGGGGATAAGCTCCTCGATAACCACATAGATCATTGCACCGGCAGCCGCCGCAAGCAGATACGGAAAAACGCCTATAAGATGCTCTACAAGCAGCACGGTTACCACAGCCGACAGTGGCTCGACAATACCCGACAGGGCTCCATAGCCGAATGACTTGAGTCGCGATGCACCCTGCGCACGCAGTGGTAGCGAGATTATAGCGCCCTCAGGTACATTCTGCAGAGCCATACCCGCAGCAAGGGCTATCGCCGCAGCCACACCCAGATCGGTCTGTCCCGACAGTGCTCCGGCAACAACAACACCCACAGCCATACCCTCGGGGATATTGTGCAGCGTTACGGCAAGCATCAACATAGCCGAGCGACCCAACGACGAAGGCATACCCTCCGGAGTTGAACTATCGAGGTGAAGGTGTGGCGTAAAGTGGTCCAGAAGCAGCATAAATGCCATACCGAACAGAAAGCCGACAGCCGCCGGCAGCCAACCCACGCCTCCGCTCCGCACCGAGAAGTCGATAGCCGGAAGTAGCAACGACCATACTGCCGCCGCAACCATTACGCCCGAGGCGAAGCCGAGTAGTGTCTTCTGCATCTTCGAGGCGGTCTTCTCGCCTAAAAGCAGGGCACTTGCCGAACCGAGTACCGTTCCACAAAACGGGATTATAACTATTGTTGCTATCTGAAGTGGTGTCATACTATTGCAAAGGTAACTATTTTGCGCGAAAAACTATCGTTCTGCAGGACTATTTTATAAAATCACACCAAAATAGTGCCCGACAAGTGGCAAGTTTCGAGCTTTTTTGTTACCTTTGTTATATGAATACTCTACTACTGACCCTTATAACCTTTGCTGTAGCCTTCGTCGGCGTGGCGGTGATACACCCCTATTTGGTGCGCTTTGCCAAGGCAAAAAATATTGTCGATAACCCCAATACCCGCAAGATTCAGCTCAGACCTGTACCGGTGTTGGGTGGTCTTGCAATCTTCTTCGGCATTGTGGTCGGAATGCTCGCAGCGCACACTGTAGTCTCTTGTGCAGAGATATTTGTCATCCTTGCCTGTATGATGATAATGACATATGTAGGCGCGCTTGACGATGTGCTGGACATCTCTCCTGTTATCCGCCTGATTGCCGAGGTGGCTGTGATACTTATACTCATATATATCGGTGGTTTCTCGCTCAACAACTTTCACGGGTTGTGGGGTATCGGAGCCCTGCCGGAGTGGGTTGCTGTGCTAATTACGATTGTTGCCGTAACGGGAATAATCAACGCCATAAACCTTATTGACGGTGCCGACGGACTCTTCTCGATATTCTGTATGAGCGTCTGTGCAATATATGGCACACTCTTCATCGCTGTGGGCGACTACTCGCTCTATGCGCTTGCCATAGCGGCTATAGGTGCCGTAATCCCGTTCCTACTCCACAACGCCTTCGGTATCGAGTCGAAGATGTTTGTGGGCGATGGCGGCTCGCTACAAATGGGCGTTGTGCTCTCGGTATTTGTTATGGAGATTATCTGCAAGCCCGAGTATAGCACTATCGCTGCAGCAGAGAACCTCGCACTTGTACCGTTTGTTCTCGCTACCCTCTCGATACCGGTCTTCGATACACTCCGAGTGATGAGTGCCCGTATTGCACGCGGCATTTCACCTCTTATCGGCGATAAAACACACCTCCACCACCTCTTTATAGGTCTGGGAATATCACATATCGGTACAGCGGTGCTGATTACCCTGCTCAACCTATGCGTAGTGGTTGTATGGCACGCATCGGCACGTGGCGGATGTAGCGCAGATATGCAGTTGTATGTGGTTATAGCCACAGCACTGCTGCTCGATTGGGGAATCTACTACCTTGTCGCCCTGCTCGATAAAACCATTCCGGAGAGGATGAACAGACTCAGAGAGTGGAAGATGAATCACCGCCCAAGTCGCCGATTATTCGACTTTATGCGAAAAATTGTCGATAAGATGTAGCACAATTGGAAAAAATATATTACTTTTGCGCAGCATTTTGCAAAAAACGCAATACGGATGGTTCCGTAGCTCAGTTGGATAGAGCAACAGCCTTCTAAGCTGTGGGTCGTGGGTTCGAATCCCGCCGGGATCACTGAAAGGGAAAATCGAAAGGTTTTCGCTTTTTTCTTTTATATCAATCACTTACACGAGTTTAGTGTGTAACTCTTTGAAACAGCGCGATTTATTCTGTCGCCTTATTGTCGCACTTCTGTCGCCCTTGACAAGCGATTTGTCACCCCAGAATGACATAGTTTAGTCACCTATCAGTTAGAAAACCTCACTCACCAGGTGTAGGTCACTAATTTTGTCGTATTCCCCAGACTATTAAATCTTTGCCCCCATCTTGAAGAAAGATCCAACATAACTTGCGTGTCCCAAATAGTGATGTTATGTTTGCACCGCAAGTAGTTCATTGAAAGGTGGTTAGATGGTTTTGCATAGCACCCAATGTCGCACTTTGTCGGCACAATGACACACCTTGTCGCATAGGTGACTTGGGCTGACGCAACATTGTCTACGAAAAAATTTCACGAGCAAAATCGCTCCTACTACATTTGCAGGCAAGAGAGAAACACAACTAAAAACGAGTGAATATGACAACACAAACAATCAAGGTGCTCATGATAGCACAGAAGAACAAGCCCAATGCTGCGGGTAAAGTGCCGATTTTCGCAAGAATCACTGTCGGACGAGAGTCAAGAGTTATCTCCACAAAACTTTGGATCGATCCTGAACGCTGGGGAAATGGCAAGGCTATAGGCAATGTAAAAGAGGACAAAGCAATCAACAAGATGCTCGATGAGTTGCGCTTTTCGATCATGCAAAAGCACACAGAAATGTTGCGAAGTGGCGAGGAGGTAACCTTCGATAAATTGAAGCTCGCGTTGCAGGGAAAAGATTATGATGGATCATGCCGCTTTTTTATCGAGCTTTTTGACCGCTGGCTCGAGGAGTATAAAAAGCAAGTCGGCATCTCGACCTCGGAGATTACCTATGGAAGGTATGTGGTTGTTCGCAATCGTCTGCAGGAGTACATCCGCAAGACCACCAAGTGCGATGACATCTTGCTCAACGAGGTCACGCCATTCTTTATCACTGGTTTTGACACTTATAATCGTAACGAGTACCCCATTGCAAACAACTACGCAATGAAGCAGCTGCAAAAGGTGCGCACCATATACCAGGTTGCCATCGATAATGGCTGGGCGAAACGAAACCCATTTGCAACGGTCAAGATTCGCTACGAGAATACCGAGCGTGGCTTCCTAACCAAAGATGAGCTTGCACGCATTATGGCGAAGAAGTTTACAATTCCTCGAATGGAGCACATGAGGGATGTCTTCGTGTTCAGTTGCTTTACAGGACTTTCACATTGCGATGTGGCCAAACTCAAGCAGGAGAATGTCTACATAGACTCCGAGGGCAGAACTTGGATTAAGACCTACCGAAACAAAACCGATGTACCCGTACATATTCCACTCTTGGAGGTGCCTCAAATCATCATCGCAAAGTATCGAGGTATGAAGCAGCTGCGTGGCAAACTGCTCCCCGTACCTAGCAACCAGAAGTGCAATACATATTTGAAGGAGCTGGCCGATGTCTGTGGCATCAACAAGAATATAACCTTCCACATGGCTCGACACACATTTGCCACCACGGTAACCTTAACAAATGGAGTACCTATCGAGACAGTCAGCAAACTCCTCGGCCACCGCAGCATACGCACAACGCAGGTGTATGCAAAGGTGATCAACGAAAAGGTTGCAGAAGATATGGGATCACTCGCCAACCGTATCGATGGCAAGTTTGAATTGGCATCGCCCAAGAAGGCAAAGCCATACTTAACAATGGAGGAGATTGAGGAGCGAACTCGCAGACTCCACCCCGATGGCAACTTTAAACTGAAAGAGGCCGCTTGTTACCTTTCTTAATATATATAAGGGTATTCACTCAAATAGCCACTCCGCTTGGGGTGGCTATTTCACTGTTACCTTTGGAATGTCGGACCAGAGGGTTGTGTAATGCGGTGATTGGCTCTCGCTGGACGACTTGATGTGGCCGCTGCCCTGGATGCCCATTTTTACCGCACCTCGGCCGAATGTATGGTTTATGGCATCCATGGCCGAGGATAACTTGTTCTCGCGCTCTATGGCCGCGCTATCGCTAAATAACGAGCGAACAACGCCCGACTCTGGGATGATCTTACTTATTACCACACCAGCCTTCTTGTAGCCGAAGCCACGCTTGTAAACTTCGCGTGTAGCATTTACTGCTGCGGCTATGATTGCTCGGTGGTCGCTGGTAGCCTCGGGGAACGAAACAAGAACAGATCCGTAGGTCTGTGGCTCGTTCTCCTTGAAGCGGTTTGTGTAGGCAAACACCATCATCTCGATGCAAGCCGAGTGCTGGGCGCGGAGCTTCTCCGTTGCCGATGATGCGAAGTTGGCCACCTGCTCGACGAGTTCTGCCACCTCGGTTATCTCCTTGCTGAAACTACGCGACACGCATATCGATTGCTTTGCCTCGATGGTATCCTCGAACTCTATGCTTGGGATGCCGCGCAGCTCCTGCCAGGTACGCAGACCAACAATGCCGAACAAACCTCGCACCACGCCCTCGTCCATCTGTGTGAACTCCCAAGCGGTGGAGATGCCTCTATCGTGGAGCTTGCGGGAGGTCTTGCGGCCAATGCCCCAGACATCCTCGATTGGGAACTTGCGCAGCACCTTCTCTATATCCTGCGGGCGATGCATATAGCAACCTCCGCGTAGCTTTGGATACTGCTTCCACAATTTGGATGCAATCTTCGCGAGAGTTTTTGTTGGTGCGATACCCACCGAAACGGGTATGGAGGTCAGTCGCCAGCACTCGCTCGATATCTTCGTGGCATAGGCATCGAAGTCGATATGCTCCATACCTCGCAGATCAAGAA
>CANBCZ010000042.1 GCA_947367255.1 uncultured Alistipes sp. | reverse complement strand
CTCTAACGCAAATAGTGCAAATATATAAAAATCAATCTATTGCCCCGATTTTATGTACTAATTTTGACCAATAAGCCAAAAATCCTATATTTACATTGTTAAACCTTAAACTTCATAAATTATGAAAAAGTATTTAGCAGAAATGGTCGGAACTATGGTTCTGGTTTTGATGGGTTGCGGCACTGCCGTAAGTCTGAACTGTGGCGTTGATACCGCCTCTGTAGTAGGTACTGCAGCTGCATTCGGTTTGGCAGTGGTAGGTATGGCGTATGCTATCGGTGGCATCTCCGGTTGCCATATCAATCCGGCAATTACACTCGGCGTATGGCTCTCTAAACGAATGAGCGGCAAAGATGCACTGATGTATGTGCTCTTCCAGACCATCGGCGCATTTATCGGTGCCGGTATCCTTATGGCACTCGCTCCGGAGTCAGGTCTGGGCGCAAATGCTGTCCAGCCGGGTATCACAACTTGCACAGCAGTAGTTGCTGAGGTAGTATTTACATTTGTATTTGTACTCGTTGTGCTCGGTACTACCGACGCAGAGAAGGGTGCCGGTAACCTCGCAGGTCTTGCTATCGGTTTGACTCTTATCCTTGTACACCTCGTATGTATCCACTATACCGGCACATCGGTAAACCCTGCACGCTCTATCGGTCCTGCAGTTCTGGCAGGCGGTAAAGCTCTTGCTGATCTGTGGATCTTTATCGTAGGTCCGTTCGCTGGCGCAGCTCTCGCTGCCGGCGTATGGAAAGCCCTCACTTGTGAGTGCTGCAAGTGCAAGAAGTAAAAATTTTGCAGAGATTTATCAAGGCGGCAACTAATTTGCTGCCTTTTTGTGCACCAACTAAGCCCCTTTATAGAAAGGAGGTTTAGGGGATAGGCAACACATCATCAAATCAGACCCTTCTGTGCACCATTAAGTCCCCCTCACAGGACTGACGCTGCGGAGCAAGAGCAGAGTAAACTTGTTTGCTCTGCCGAGCCGCGAGGAAGAAGACGAAGTCAAGGGGGATTTAGGGGGGTAACATCATCAAATCAGTCCCTTCTGTGCACCATTAAGTCCCCCTCACAGGAGGGGGATTTAGGGGGTGGGTAACATATACCAACTAAGAAAGGAGATGTTTTCACATCTCCTTTCTTAGTTGGGCTACCAGGATTCGAACCTAGAATGACAGGACCAGAATCTGTAGTGTTACCATTACACCATAGCCCAATTGCGAGTGCAAAAGTATAACATTTTTTTTCTTTTTCAAAGTTTTTTGAGAAAAAAGTGCTATTTTTGTTTGAAAAATTTTGAATAACGCCAATTTTAACGCTAAAAGTATGAATATTAAACTTCGATTGACGGCTATGAACTTTCTGCAGTTCGCCGTCTGGGGCTCTTACCTCACATCTATGGGTACATACCTCTTTGGCATAGGTCTTGCCGAGAATATCGGCATCTTCTACGCTATGCAGGGTATTGTATCTCTCTTTATGCCGGCACTTATCGGTATCGTTGCCGACCGCTGGATACAGGCGCAGAAGCTGCTCGGTATCTGCCACCTGCTCGCCGCTGCATTTATGGTGGCTACAGGTTACTATGCACTCACAGCTACCAATGTAGAGTTTGCTCCGCTCTTTACCCTCTACTCGCTTAGCGTGGCATTCTATATGCCGACACTCGGACTGAGCAACTCTGTGGCATACTCAAGCCTCGGTCAGGCGGGTCTTGATACAGTAAAGCACTTCCCACCTATCCGCGTATGGGGTACTGTAGGTTTTATCTGCGCTATGTGGTGCTGCGACCTCTCAGGTTTTCAGGCAACCGCTTGGCAGTTTATCCAGAGCGCCGTTGTAGGTGTTGTTCTGGGTCTGTATGCCTTCACTATGCCGCAGTGTCCTACAAATAAGAGTGGCGAGAAAAAGTCGCTTGTCGAGGCACTGGGTCTTAACGCCTTTGCGCTGTTCAAGCAGAAGAAGATGGCTCTCTTTTTTATCTTCTCCGTTCTGCTCGGTGTATCGCTGCAGATTACTAACGGCTTTGCAAATCCGTTTATCTCGGACTTTGGTCAAGTTACGCAGTATGCCGACACCTTCGGTGTGCAGCACGCAAATATCCTTATCTCGCTCTCGCAGATATCAGAGACACTCTGTATCCTGCTCATCCCGTTCTGCCTCAAGCGCTTCGGTATTAAGAAAGTTATGCTGATGGCTATGGTTGCGTGGGTGCTCCGCTTCGGACTCTTCGGTCTGGGTAATCCGGGCGCAGGCGTATGGATGTTCCTGCTCTCGATGATCGTATATGGTGTGGCTTTCGACTTCTTCAATGTTTCAGGTTCGCTGTTTGTCGATAAGGAGACCGACAGCAACATCCGTTCATCTGCTCAGGGTCTGTTTATTATGATGACAAACGGTATCGGTGCCACAATCGGTACCCTCTGCGCACAGCAGGTTATCAACCACTTTGTAGGCAATGCTACCGGTGTAGCTCGTATGGAGGGTTGGTCTGACTCTTGGCTGATATTTGCTGCTTATGCACTGATTGTTGCAGTACTCTTTGCAATAGTCTTCAAATATAAGCACGAGCCCGAGAAGGCGTAACAACACTATTATCTACTAAAGCAGCTCCAAAAGTAAACTTTTGGGGCTGTTTTGTTTATATAGTTGCGATTTTATTTGTATATTTGTAACAGACAAAAAACCTTAAAACGATAAGAAGCTATTAACTTATTTAATAAAATTCAAAACAGATTCTAACACTATGTTTGATAAATTTGTTTCCAGACATATCGGCACTACCGACGAGCAGCAGCTCTCGGATATGCTGAAAGTTATCGGCGTAAAGAGCGTCGAGGAGCTTATTTCACAGGTTATTCCGGACAATATTCGCCTTGAGCAGCCGCTTGAGCTTGCCGAGGGTATGAGCGAGTATGAGTTTGCGCAGCACATTACCGAGCTTGCCGACCTTAACGAGCCATACCGCTCATTTATCGGTATGGGTTACTACCCTAACGCCGTAAGTGCAGCAATTATGCGCAATGTCTTCGAGAATCCTGCATGGTACACCTCTTATACTCCATATCAGGCGGAGATTTCGCAGGGTCGCCTTGAGGCACTGCTCAACTACCAGACAGCTATCTGCTCGCTGACGGGTATGGAGATTGCCAACTGCTCGCTGCTCGATCAGGGCACAGCCGTTGCCGAGGCTATGCTGATGATGTACTCTCTCCGCTCTCGCGAGGCGGTAAAGCAGGGCAAGAATCAACTCTTCGTCGATGAGAATATCTTCCCGCATACACTCGATGTACTGCTCACCCGCTCTGAGCCATTTGGTATCGAGCTTATCGTGGACAACTTTGCCGAGTATGAGTTCACAGGTAAGGAGTTCGGTGCAATTCTTCAGTATCCTGCTGCGAATGGTGAGGTACGCGACTACTCAGCCTTCGTAGCTGCGGCACACGAGGCGGGAGCGCTTGTGGCTGTAGATGCAGATTTGCTCTCGCTCGCACTGCTTACACCACCTGCCGAGTGGGGTGCAGATATTGCTGTAGGTACTACCCAGCGACTTGGTTGTCCTATGGGCTTTGGTGGACCATCAGCCGGATATATGGCAACTCGCGATGCATACAAGCGTAATATGCCGGGTAGAATTATCGGCGTTTCTGTAGATCGCCTTGGCAATAAGGCACTGCGTATGTCACTCCAGATGCGTGAGCAGCACATTAAGCGCGAGCGTGCAACATCAAATATCTGTACAGCCTCTGCGCTTATGGCATCTATCGTCGGCTTCCACTGTGTATATAACGGTGCCGAGGGTCTTACTCGCGCAGCGATGACTGCACATACTGCGGCTGTATCTGTAGCGAAGAATCTGGAGGATATGGGCTACGAGCTTGCAACAGACAACTTCTTCGACACTATCGAGGTCGTTGCAGATGCAGCGGTTGTCGAGTCTATCGCTCTGGAGAACGGAATTAACTTCTACTACCCTGCAGAGGACCGCGTGCGTATCGCCTTTGACGATGTGACAACTATCGAGGAGATTGTTGCCGTTATCGGTATCTTCGCCGCTGCGGCAGGTACAGATATGGGCGAGTTGATGATTGCTTCGGCACAGAACATCCCATCTGCACTGCGTCGTACAACCCCTCTGCTTGCAGAGCCTGTATTCAACCGCTACCGCTCGGAGTGCGATCTTATGCGATATATCAAGCGACTTGAGCTTCGCGATATCTCACTTGCAAACTCTATGATCTCTCTCGGAAGCTGTACCATGAAACTCAATGCTGCATCTATTATGCAGCCACTCTCACTTGCCGGCTTCCAGAATGTTCACCCATTCGCCCCTGCAGACCAGGCTGAGGGTTATCTGCAGCTTATCGAGAATCTGGAGCGCGACCTTGCTACAATCACAGGCTTTGATGCCTGCTCACTCCAGCCAAATTCGGGTGCTGCGGGCGAGTATGCCGGTCTGATGGTTATCCGCGCATACCACCAGAGTCGCGGTCAGGGTTATCGCAATGTAGTACTCATCCCGGCCTCGGCTCACGGAACAAATCCTGCATCGGCAGCTATGGCGGGTATGAAGATAGTAACTGTTGCTTGCGATGCTAACGGAAATATCGATGTAGATGACCTGAAGGCAAAGGCTGAGCAGTACTCTGCTGAGCTCTGCGCACTGATGGTTACCTATCCATCTACCCACGGAGTATTCGAGAGCCGCATCCGCGAGATCGTAGATGCTGTTCACGATGCCGGTGGTGAGGTATATATGGACGGTGCGAATATGAATGCACAGGTTGGTCTGACAAATCCGGGCTTTATCGGTGCCGATGTCTGCCACCTCAACCTCCACAAGACCTTCGCAATGCCTCACGGCGGCGGTGGTCCGGGTGTAGGTCCTATCTGCTGCGCTAAGCACTTGGCTCCATTCCTCCCTTCACACTCTGTTGTCTCTACAGGCGGCGAGCAGGGTATTACAGCCGTATCTTCGGCTCCTTGGGGTTCGGCTATGTTACTCCCAATTACATACGGATATATCAAGATGCTCGGCGAGGAGGGTCTGAGAACAGCTACCGAGATGGCTATTGTCAATGCAAACTATATGGCGTCGGCTATCAAGGATGAGTTCCGCACATACTACTCGGGCGAGACCGGTCGCGTGGCTCACGAGATGATTCTCGACCTGACACACTTCAAGCGCGAGTTCGGTATCGATTGCGGCGATGTTGCTCACCGACTGATGGACTACGGTTTCCACGCGCCTACACTCTCATTCCCTGTTCACGAGACACTGATGGTCGAGCCTACAGAGAGTGAGCCTAAAGAGGAGATGGATCGCTTTATCGAGGCACTTATCTCTATCAAGCGCGAGGCGGAGGCTATCTGCGGCGAGGCTGATAATGTTGTGGCAAACGCACCTCATACTGCTGCCGAGCTTGCGGGCGAGTGGAACCACCCATACTCACGCCAGCAGGCGGTATTCCCGCTCGAGTGGGTAGGAGTATCGAAGTTCTTCCCGTATGTCTCAAAGATCGACAACGGCTATGGCGATAGAAACCTCGTTGCTGTAAATAAGGACTAATCTATGCGTACGGTACTCACCATACTGCTCACATCACTTTTCTGGGCACTTGTCATCTTCCTCTTCTTTGAGCCTGCGAGTTCAAAGGAGGGGTCGAAAGTAGTTGTTGTAGAGAGTGTAGAGGCACCCAAAGTAGAACAGAGTGCCACCTCCAAGCCAAAGAGCACAAAAAAGAGAGCCGAGCAGAGCACTGCTCAAGCAGAGACCACTATCGACTACGCTCGCGAGATTGACGGCAAGTGGAGTCCTATAGAGGGCGCCGAGTATCCGCTGGAGATTACAAAGTATGGTGTTGCCATTCAGTACAGAGGTTATGCCAATCGCGTAAAGTGTACTATTTCGGGCAAAAGACTCAATATTGCGTACGACAAGGCGCGCTTTGAGATTACCAAAGTGGGCAGCGACTACATCCTTGAGATCTACAATAGCGAAGATTTCTCGGGCAAGTATAAGCGAGCATCACAGCCGCGCAAGATCGCTATGCGCCCGTTAGACGAGAGTCTGTATGCCGAGAATATCATCGGCAAGTGGAGCCCGATCAATGGTCAGGAGCATCCTATCGAGTTCTCGAAGTATGGTACAGCCATTCAGAGTCGCGGTTATGAAAATCGTGTCGAGTACACGCTAAGTGGCTCGTCGCTCAAGATTAAGTATGACAATGCCCGCGTAACACTCTCTGAGGATGCTTCGTACTACTACCTCGAGATTTACTATTCCGAAGATTTTTCTGGTCGCTATCGTAAATCCAAATAAAAGCACTATATTTGCAAACCTAAATTAAAAAAACAATAAGACAATGAAAGTAGAAAACAGTAAAATGGTTGCGGTAAACTACACCCTTACCGTAGACGGTCAGATTGCAGATAAGAATCCTGAGGGCAAGCCACTGGAGTTCGTTTGTGGCGCAGGTATGCTCCTTCCAAAGTTCGAGGGCGCACTGATGGGCAAGGAGCCAGGTGATAAGGTATCTTTCACCCTCGAGCCGGCAGATGGTTATGGCGAGATTATCGCTGAGGCTATCGTAGAGCTTCCAAAGAATATCTTTATGATCGATGGCAAGATTGCCGAGGATATTCTCTTCGAGGGCAACATCGTTCCTATGTCAGACGCTGAGGGTCACCGTATGAACGGTATCATCCGCGAGGTTAAGGAGGAGACTGTAACTATGGACTTCAACCACCCTATGGCAGGTAAGACCCTTAACTTCGATGTTGAGGTAGTATCTGTGCGCGATGTAACTCCTGAGGATCTGCAGGGTAGCTGCGGCTGTGGCTGTGGCGACCACGGCTGTGGTGATCACGAGTGCGGCGAGGGTTGCGACTGCGGCGGCTGCCACTAATAGTAAGCCTAAAGAAAAATAGAGCATTTCAGTTGAAATGCTCTATTTTTTTTGCTATTAGTCATTGGTTCTCCTCGGAGCACCCACATTTGTCGTCAAAAGTGCGTAGCTGGCGTGCATCGTGCAAAAAATAACCTCGGATAGTACTTAAACGTACAACCGAGGTTATTTTTTAAGGGATGTATGGCAGATGTGTGCTTTTCACGGCAAATGCCATTATCACATCAAATATTAGTAGCCTAATACCTTAGATGATGCGTAAGAGAGTTTGAGTGCATTAGCGCGACGAAGCTCCTGCTTAACGTCAGCGATAATACCCATCTTCGTATTACCATCAGCCTTAAGGCAGATAGTCATAGAAGCACGGTCAACCTCAGACAACTTATCGCGCTCTGCAGCTGCAAAGTCGAGGATGTCCTTAGTTGTCTTATACGAATCGTTGAGCTGAATCAGCGGTGCTGTACCATACTTTGCCTGCATATGTGGCACTGGTACACCAATGTGAATGTAGCTCACCAGATTCTTCTTCTCGAGCTTCTGAACCTCTGTTGCCTCAGGGAGCTTATACTTAACCATCAGCTCCTGATCACGCATTGAGGTAGAGAGCATAAAGAAGAAGAGGATGATATAAACGACATCGGGAAGGGAGGTTGTAGACATTGCAGGAACCTCGCGCTCGCCCTTTTTCTTCATTACTGCCATATTACTTACCCATTTTACGTGGCTCAGCCTCTGAAATCTTCAAAGGTACAGCCTTGGTTACTACTTTACGCTCCTCCTCAGCAAGGTCAGCGAACTTCTTGCCGAACTTGCTCATTGAGACATCATCACGTACCTCGTTGAAGGCACGAGTAAGCTCGTTCTGTACGCGGATATAAACCTGATAATCGGTATCTCGAGTATTCTGAAGCGAGATAACGCCCTCACTGACAGGGAAGGTCCACTTCGAGCCATCCGGCATATCGAAGGTCTGGTCCTTCTTCTCAGGCAGGCTCTCATCATCATAAGGGTTAAGGATAAACTCCTTAGCCTTATCCTTAAGATAATGGAGATCCATCACCTGACCGCCTGCCATCAACTGACCGCTACCCGATACGAAAACAAGGAGAAGGTTACGCTCTTTAACCTTGATATCCTCCTGCTTTACATTCGGATCCGGCATAGGCGGAAGCACACGCACGATACCGGTATCAACATCCATTGTAGAAACCACAAGGAAGAAGATGAGCACGGTAAAGGCGATATCCGCTTGTGACGAAGCGTTGATTTCAGGTATTTTCTTATTTTTTGCCATAAATTACCTTACTATTTGAACAGGTTACGAACCTCGGTATAAAGTGTTACAACGATAGAAGCAGCAGCTACTACGTAAGTAACAAGGATACCAACCTCTGAGATAACCAACTCGAATGGATCATCGAATACACCACCGGCAGAGTTAGGGATTACAATACCGTCGTGACCGAGTGCAATGAAGAGTGCAGCACCTACTACAACTACAACAAGCACAATGGCAAGCATTGTCTTCTTCAAACCCGCAGGATTAGTAATCGTACCCTTAATAGCTGAGAGCAGAACGCCCAATACTGCTCCTACGAGCAGAGCGTAGCCCCATACGAGGTTCCAGCTGATAGCAACCTCGTTACCACCAGACACAACTGCCCAGCCTACCATAGCGGCAGTAACTGCGAACAGAAGTCCCAGCAGTATATTTAACATCTTTTTCATAATTTGTTCTGTGTACGATTATTGTTTAGGTCTAATTATTTCTTGTAAACAGTAAGGATATCCATCAGGGTGATAGAAGCATCCTCCATCTCGTTTACAATACCGTCGATCTTAACGATTACATAGTTGTAGAACACCTGAAGAACCATCGCAGCGATCAGACCCAACAATGTAGTAAGCAGCGCCACCTTCATACCACCTGCAACGAGTGCTGGAGAGATGTCACCTGCTGCCTGGATAGAGTCGAATGACTGTACCAGACCTACTACGGTACCCATAAATCCGAGTGATGGAGAGAGGGCGATGAACAGACCCAACCAACCGAGACCAGACTCGAGCTGACCTGTCTGAACTGAACCGTAAGAAACAACTGCCTTCTCAACTGCATCAAGACCCTGCTCATAACGGTCAAGACCCTGCCAGTAGATAGAAGCGATTGGACCCTTAGTGTCACGGCATACAGCCTTAGCAGCCTCGATACCACCCTCGTTGAGAGCCTTCTCTACAGAAGCGATGAACTTCTTAGTGTTGATTGTAGAAAGACCGAGGAAGAGGATACGCTCGATTGCAATAGCAAGACCGAGAACGAGTACGATAAGGATTGGGAGCATCCAACCCCAACCACCCTCGAGGAACTTCTGCATCAGAACGTGGTGGAGTGACTCACCTGCGATCTGAACCTCTGGGTCGATAGCCTCCTCAGCTACAGCAGTCTCAGCTACAGCCTCAACGTTCTCAACGGTTGCCTCATCAGCAGCTGGTGCTGCAGCAGCATCCTGTGCGATTGCAGTGCTGAACGACAGAGCAGCAACTGCCAAAACCAAAAATAATTTTTTCATAGTTGTTTTTAATAAGTTAAAAAAATTGAATTGTTTTTCTTAAAATTTTCTCTCTATTAGTATTTTCAGTTGTTTTTCTCGTTCGGGAGGTCTAAAGCCAATTTTCAAAACAACGCACCCAAAGACCTGTAACGCATTACCTATCAATACATTACACCCGCAAACAGTCCACTTTGCGAACCATTAACGACCCTATTCAGTCCGAAATATACAATTTTTTTTTCTTTTAGCAAAAGTTTAGCTGCCAAATTCTCCACTTTTTGACTCGAGCATAGCCTGAACCACGCACTCTTTTTGTGAGCAATTGCCAAGTTGCAGCATCAACTTTGTCACGGCAGCCTCTGTCGTCATGTCGTGACCACTGAGCACGCCGACCTGCTGCAGACGCTTTCCGGTCTCGTAGAGCTCCATAGCCACACCACCACCGACACATTGGGTAACATTGACCACGGTAATACCGCGCTCAATGGTCTCTGCAAGCAGATTTATAAACCAATCTGCCGTAGGTGCATTGCCTGTGCCGAAGGTTTCGAGTATCACTCCGCGCAGACCCTCTACAGAGAGCACCGCCTTGAGGGTAACCTCCGAGATACCCGGAAAAATCTTCAGTATAACCACATTGGTATCAAATCCGTCGGTCACACGCAGCGGCTCCGGAGAGTACTCACCCTCAAACCAACCACTTTCGTAGTGTATGAACGACGAGTTGTAGGTGATATTTACACCCACCTCGGCAAGTGGCGGATAGTTTCGCGACTCAAAGGCATTGAGAGCCTCTGCCGAGAGTTTGGATGTTCGGTTGGCCCTGAAGAGTCTGTTTTGGAAGTAGAGACAGACCTCCGGGACTATCGGATATCCATTTTTCTGCGCTGCAGCTATCTCTATGGCGGTAATAAGATTTTCACGACCGTCGGTACGCATAATACCCATCGGTATCTGACTACCCGTAAAGACAACCGGCTTCTTCAAGTTCTCAAACATAAAGCTCAGCGCCGAGGCGGTATACGACATCGTATCCGTTCCGTGCAGCACCACAAAACCGTCATATTTATCGTAATTATCCTTTACCGTATGCGCTAACTCGGTCCACAACTGCGGGGTGACATTTGACGAATCAATTGGCGGCATCTTATGCACATCTATATGCACGTGGAGGTGGCGAACTGCCGGAAACTCCTTCTCTATAGAGTTGAAATCGAACGGTATGAGCGTTCCGTTTTCATCCCTCTGCATACCGATCGTACCGCCGGTATAGATAATCAAAATAGACTGTCTTTTCATATCTCTACAACTTGAATATTCGTTTTACATTTGCCGTTGTCTGCTCTGCAACAACCTGATAATCAACCTCTTTGAGCTCTGCTACCTTTGCGCATACAAACTTGACATAGCTCGACTCGTTACGCTCTCCGCGATGTGGCACAGGGGTCAGGTAAGGGCAGTCTGTCTCGAGGATAATATCCTCCAAATCCATCTGTTTTACCACCTCGGCAAGCTTACTCTTTTTGAAGGTCACAACGCCACCCACACCAAAGAGAAAGTCACCGCACTTCTTGAGTAGTCGGTAGCTCTCGACATCATCCGAGAAGGCGTGAAAAACACCACGCACACCCCTCCCGGCAAACCTCTCCATCACCTCGCACATCTCTGTCCAAGCACTGCGAGTATGGACAACTATCGGCAGATCGTACTTGAGAGCCATCTCTATCTGCGCCTCAAATGCCTCCATCTGCTGCTCGCGATAGTCGTTGCTCCAGTAGAAGTCAAGACCTATCTCGCCCACGCCCCAAAATCGCTCTATACCTTGCGGAGGATGGTGCAGATACTCCTCCACTCGAGCCAAATCCTCGCGCCACACGGGGTTTTCATTTATCGAGGTCGGATGCAGACCCATCATCGGGCGCATCATCTGAGGATATTGTCGCACAAGCTCAAACATCCTCTCATAACTCTCTTTATCAATTGCCGGCAACATCAGCAGCTGCACATCACTCTCCAGACAACGCTGCAGAGCCTGTGCACGGTCCGAATCAAACTCCGGTTCGTATATATGCGAATGTGTATCTATCAACATAATCAATCCAACTCTAAATACTCGACAACATCCCTCGCCGAGCAGACCATCTGCGCCATAGAGGTCGCTATCATCCTGTTCGCACCCCACGACATCGAGTCCGTAATCCTGCCGGGCAATGCCAAAATGGTACGACCATAACCGTCGGCATACTTTGCCACCTGCGGTATCTCACGCCCCTCTACCACAACCACACCGCGACAGATGCCCGCAATAATCCTGTGGTGCGGAGAGAGCGACTCATCCACCTTCGCGGAGTTCTCTCCCCGCTCGGCAATGAGCAATCCGCCGTGCGAAAGTATATCATCCGCCAACGAGAGATACCTCTGCGAGGATATCTGCGACAGTGGAGATGCCGACACACCCACGACCCTAAGCCCCGAGCCGATAGCTGCGCTGAGTATCACCGAGTTAAAATCACCCTCCAGAGCACCTACAATAACCGTTTCGGGCGCTGTTTCGGCAATATAATCCAATATCACGAGCGCACTCTTCTCCCCATAGGGGCTGATACCCACCTGACCACCCACCATTGCACACATAGCAGGCGCACCGAGCAACGAACTCGCCCCTACCATATATATAATATGCGGATAGTCATCGATATATCTCAACTGATTGGGATAACTCTCATCTGTCGATGCTACCACCTTTATCCCACTATTTTCACAAACTCTCAACTCCCTCTCTGCCTCTGCAAAACCTGCACGCGCCACAATCTTTCGGGCAATGCTCTCCTTCAACTGAGCGACCCTTACAAGCTCCTCGACAGAGGCACCATATACCCCCTCGGCACCTCCGAACCGTTCAAGCAGATGTACCACTGCCGCCGGCGTCAAATTCGGCACAAAAGATATCGCAATATCCTCAATTTTCATCATCCGAAGGGGTTAAAACTAAAAAATTTTAAGTTTTTCACCGTAAAGATACAATTTTTTTTGGATATGAAATAAAAACGCACTATATTTGCACACCCAAACGAATAAAAAGGGTAAAAATGGTCTGATGGCCGAGTGGCTAGGCAGAGGTCTGCAAAACCTCGTACAGCGGTTCGAATCCGCTTCAGACCTC
>CANBCZ010000041.1 GCA_947367255.1 uncultured Alistipes sp. | reverse complement strand
TACCAGAGTGGCCAAATGGGGCAGACTGTAAATCTGCTGGTTTTTACCTTCGGTGGTTCGAATCCATCTCTTCCCACTAAATGCAGAGTGAGGCACAAATTTCTTGCGGAAGTAGCTCAGTTGATAGAGCATCAGCCTTCCAAGCTGAGGGTCGCGAGTTTGAGCCTCGTCTTCCGCTCTAATATTTGCAATACACCTTTAGTACAGGGGTGTATTGCTTGTATGGTATAAAGAAGCCTTAAAACAAAAGATAAAAGTAACTTTTTAAAAACTTAATAATTTTACAGCTATGGCAAAAGAAAAATTTGACCGCTCGAAACCGCACGTAAACATCGGTACTATCGGTCACGTAGACCACGGTAAGACTACTCTTACTGCTGCTATCACCACCGTTCTTGCAAAGAAGGGTCTCTCTGAGCTTCGTTCATTCGACTCAATCGATAACGCACCAGAGGAGAAGGAGCGTGGTATCACCATCAACACTGCTCACGTTGAGTATCAGACTGCAAACCGTCACTACGCTCACGTAGACTGCCCAGGCCACGCCGACTATGTAAAGAACATGGTTACCGGTGCTGCTCAGATGGACGGTGCTATCCTCGTAGTTGCTGCTACTGACGGTCCTATGCCACAGACCAACGAGCACGTTCTTCTTGCAAAGCAGGTAAACGTTCCTAAGATCGTTGTATTCCTCAACAAGTGTGATATGGTTGACGATCCAGAGATGCTCGACCTCGTTGAGATGGAGGTTCGCGACCTTCTCGCTAAGTATGACTTCGATGAGAACTGCCCTATCGTTCGCGGTGCTGCTCTCGGTGGTCTTAACGGCGATCCAAAGTGGGAGGAGAAGATTATGGAGCTCATGGATTACGTTGATGAGTACATTCCAATCCCAGCTCGTGAGAACGAGAAGCCATTCCTTATGCCAGTTGAGGACGTATTCTCAATCACAGGTCGTGGTACTGTAGTAACAGGTCGTATCGAGACAGGTATCATCCACGTTGGTGATCCAGTTGAGATCGTAGGTCTTGGTGAGAAGTCACTCAACTCTACTTGTACTGGTGTTGAGATGTTCCGTAAGCTCCTCGATGAGGGTGAGGCTGGTGATAACGTAGGTCTGCTTCTCCGTGGTATCGACAAGAAGGAGGTTAAGCGTGGTATGGTTGTAGCTAAGCCAGGTTCTATCAAGCCACACACTAAGTTCACTGCTGAGGTTTATATCCTGAAGAAGGAGGAGGGTGGTCGTCACACTCCATTCCACAACAAGTATCGTCCTCAGTTCTACCTCCGTACAATGGACGTTACCGGTGAGGTAGCTCTTCCAGAGGGTGTAGATATGGTAATGCCAGGTGACCACGTTACTATCACTGTAACTCTTATCTATCCTGTAGCTATCAACGAGGGTCTGCGTTTCGCAATCCGTGAGGGTGGTCGTACAGTAGGTGCTGGTCAGGTACTTTCTATCGTTGAGTAATTTTTCTCGACAACAATAGGGAGAGGTTTTTCCTCTCCCACTTTTAGGAGCATAGTTCAAGGGTAGAATAGCGGTCTCCAAAACCGTTGATGGGAGTTCGAATCTCTCTGCTCCTGCCAAGATAAAATAGAAAACTATGGGATATATTAAAGACTCATATAAAGAGCTGGTAGAGAAGGTTAGTTGGCCTTCTTTTGCTCAGTTACAGAGCTCTACTATCGTCGTAATGGTCGCTTCGCTGATCTTTGCGATGATTGTACTTGTTATGGATGTTTCGTTCGAGACCGTGATGCAGGGAGTTTACGAGCTCCTCGGCAACCTCGGTCAGTAGTGTATAAATAGGTTATGAGCGAAACAAAGAAGGAGAAGGCGTGGTATGTTGTTCGCGCCATTGGTGGCAAGGAGCATAAGGTAAAAGAGTACCTCGATGCTGAGATTCGCCGCAATGGTCTTGAGGAGCAGATATCACAGGTACTTATTCCTACAGAAAAGGTCTACACCATCCGCAACGGAAAGAAGGTCTCAAAGGAGAGAGTTTCTTATCCGGGTTATGTGTTGGTAGAGGCTATCTTAGACGGACAAATTCCATATATCATTCGCAATACTCCAAACGTACTCGGTTTCCTTGGTGATACTAAGGAAGAGAGCCGCAAACTGATTGCAACACCTCTTCGTCCACATGAGGTAAGTCGCATTTTGGGTCGCGTCGATGAGTTAAACGAGATGGAGGAGGAGCAGGCTATACCATTTGTTGTTGGCGAGAGCGTAAAGGTTACAGACGGTCCATTCTCAAGCTTCCAAGGTACCATTGAGAGTGTCAATAACGAAGCGCGTAAGCTGGTTGTTTCAGTGAAGATATTTGGTCGCAAGACTCCAATGGAGTTGAGCTTCACACAAGTAGAAAAAGAATAATAAACCAGGAAAATTATGGCAAAAGAGGTTGCTGCATTTATTAAGTTGCAGATCAAAGGTGGTGCTGCCAACCCTTCACCTCCGGTAGGTCCGGCATTGGGTTCTAAGGGAGTCAACATTATGGACTTCTGTAAGCAGTTCAATGCACGTACACAGGACAAGGCGGGAAAGGTTCTCCCAGTCATCATTACAGTTTATAGCGATAAGTCTTTCGATTTCATCGTAAAACAGCCACCGGTAGCCGTTCAGCTTAAGGAAGCTGCAAAGATCAAGTCTGGTTCAGCACAGCCTAACCGTTCAAAGGTAGGTGAGGTAACCTGGGCACAGGTTGCTGAGATTGCAAAGGACAAGATGCCGGATCTTAACTGCTTTACACTTGAAGCTGCAATGCGTATGATTGCTGGTACTGCACGCAGTATGGGTATCAACGTAGTTGGTGAATTTCCTAACGCGTAATTAAATTACAAAGATGAGTAAGTTGACAAAAAATCAAAAGATTGCCTACGCAAAGATTGAGCCAAACAAGGCTTACAAGCTCGGTGAGGCTGCCGCTCTTCTGAAGGAAATCACATTCACTAAGTTTGATGCTTCAGTAGATATTGACGTGCGCTTAGGCGTTGACCCTCGTAAAGCAAACCAGATGGTTCGCGGTGTTGTAACTCTTCCTCACGGAACAGGTAAGGTAGTACGAGTTCTCGTACTCTGTACCCCTGAGAAGGAGGCAGAGGCTCAGGCAGCAGGTGCCGATTTCGTAGGTCTTGATGAGTACGTTGATAAGATCAAGTCTGGTTGGACTGATGTAGACGTAATCATCTGTACACCAAACGTAATGGGTAAGGTAGGTGCGCTCGGTCGTATCCTCGGTCCTCGTGGTCTGATGCCAAACCCTAAGACCGGTACGGTTACTATGGAGGTCGGCAAGGCTGTTCAGGACGTAAAGGCCGGAAAGATTGACTTCAAGGTTGATAAGTACGGTATCGTTCACACTTCAATTGGTAAGGTATCATTCACCGCTGAGCAGATCGAGGAGAATGCTAAGGAGGTAATGAGCACTATTATCAAACTCAAACCATCCGCTGCTAAGGGTACATATGTACAGAGCATCTATCTCTCTACAACAATGAGCCCAGGCGTACAGGTTGATCCTAAATCAGTTGAAACAAAATAAAGGGAGGATATAAACAATGACTAAAGAACAGAAAGCTGTCGTAATTGACAATCTTGTTGCTCAGCTTGGTGAGTATCCTCACTTCTATATCACAGACATTGAGGCTCTCAATGCAGCTCAGACTGCTACACTTCGTCGTAAGTGCTTTGACAGCGATATTAAGCTTATCGTTGTAAAGAACACCCTTCTTGAGAAGGCTCTCGAGCGCGTAAACAAGGCTGACGCTGAGTTGGTAAATGTACTTGCAGGTCCAACTGCAATCATGCTGACCAACACCGGTAAGGCTCCTGCAGTTCTCATCAAGGAGTTCCGCAAGAAGTGCGACAAGCCAATTATCAAGGCTGCATGCGTAGAGGGTTGTGTATATGTTGGTGATGATCAGCTGGATACCCTGTGCAACATCAAGAGCAGAGAGGAGCTTATCGGCGACATCGTTGCACTGCTCCAGTCACCTGCAAAGAATGTTATCTCTGCACTGCGTGCTAATGCAGGCGAGAAGATCGCGGGTCTGGTAAAGACTCTCGAAGAAAGAAATAATTAATAAAAAGAAACAAAAACAAATTTAATAAAAATTACAACTATGGCAGATGTAAAAGTATTGGCAGAGGAGTTGGTAAACTTGACTGTTAAAGAGGTAAACGAATTGGCTACCATCCTCAAGGAGGAGTACGGTATTGAGCCTGCTGCTGCAGCTGTTGCTGTTGCTGCTGCTCCTGCTGCAGGTGAGGCTGCTGCTGCTGAGAAGACTACTTTCGATGTAGTTCTCAAGTCAGCTGGTCAGGCTAAGCTTCAGGTTATCAAGGCTGTTAAGGAGGCTGCTGGTCTCTCACTTGGTGACGCTAAGGCACTCGTTGACGCAGCTCCTAAGGCTGTTAAGGAGGGTGTTTCTAAGGAGGAGGCTGAGGCACTCAAGTCAGCACTCGAGGAGGCTGGTGCAGAGGTTGAGCTTAAGTAATTCCCTACTTAGTTTATCCAAACACATCTCAGGCGTAGAGCTTATTACTGCAGTATAAGCTCTATGCCTTTTCCGGTCTTAAAATCCGTTTTTGCGCAAAGGGACGAATTTAGGACCAACGACAATAAAAAATCACCACTTTAGGAGTGCAAAAAGGCTGTGCCTGAGGTGGAGATAGAGGCTGAGAGATGCCGATTCAGGGCTCAATTTTTTCGGGCGATTTGCAAACCTGAACATTTCGGCACTCGGCAGGAAGCCTCACAGATGCTCTCAGGGCGTAATGCGCCAATAATGAGGGCATTAGCGGTGTGAAAAAGAACCGTTTTGAGGGTAGTTTTTTCCCTTTAGAGTACTCACAAAAAACAACCGGATTAATTTATGTCCACAAAAACACAAAATCGAATTAGCTTCTCCACAGTAAAGAATCGTGTGCCTTACCCGGATCTGTTGGAGATTCAGCTCAAATCATTCCGAGACTTCTTCCAGATGGACTCTACTGCCGATCAGCGCAAGAGTGAGGGTCTTTACAAAGTCTTTCAGGAGAATTTCCCAATTACCGATACTCGCAACAACTTCGTGCTGGAGTTCCTCGATTACTATATCGACTCTCCACGCTACACTATTGAGGAGTGCTTGGAGCGCGGACTGACCTACAATGTTCCGCTCAAGGCTAAGTTGCGTCTTTCATGCAACGACAACGACCACGAGGATTTCAAGCAGGTCGTTCAGGATGTCTATTTCGGTAACATCCCATATATGACGGAGCGAGGCACCTTCGTCATCAACGGTGCGGAGCGCGTTATCGTATCACAGCTCCACCGTTCACCGGGCGTATTCTTTGGTCAGAGCGTTCACACCAACGGTACAAAGCTCTACTCTGCACGTATCATCCCATTCAAGGGTTCGTGGATTGAGTTTGCTACCGACATCAATAATGTGATGTACGCATACATCGACCGTAAGAAGAAGTTGCCTGTAACAACTCTTCTCCGTGCTATCGGTTACGAGACCGACCAGCAGATTCTCGATATCTTCGACCTTGCAGACGAGATGAAGGTTACTAAGACCAATCTCAAGAAGGCAGTAGGTCGTAAGCTGGCTGCACGTATTCTCTCTACTTGGATCGAGGACTTCGTTGATGAGGATACCGGCGAGGTAGTATCTATCGAGCGTAACAACGTTATCGTAGACCGCGAGACCATCCTTGAGGAGAGCCATATTGATGCAATTCTTGAGAGCGGTGTCAAGACCATCATCCTCCACAAGGAGAATCCGTCAGGCATCGACTTCTCGATTATCTATAACACCCTGCAGAAGGATGCTTGTAACTCTGAGGTAGATGCAGTACGCTACATCTATCGTCAGCTGCGTGCTTCTGAGGCTCCGGATGATGCAACAGCTCGTGACGTTATCGACAAGCTCTTCTTCTCAGATAAGCGTTACGACTTGGGTAATGTAGGTCGCTTCCGTATCAACAAGAAGCTCGAGCTTGGCATTGACCCGGCTATCCGTACCCTTACTCGCGAGGATATTATCGCCATTATCAAGTACCTTATCGAGCTTATCAACTCACACGCTGAGCTCGACGATATCGACCACTTGTCAAACCGTCGTGTTCGTACCGTAGGCGAGCAGCTCTCAAACCAGTTCTCTATTGGTTTCGTTCGTATGGCTCGTACTATTCGTGAGCGTATGAATGTTCGTGATAATGAGGTATTTACACCGGTAGATCTGATCAACGCAAAGACCCTGTCAAGTGTTATCAACTCATTCTTCGGCACCTCGCAGCTTTCACAGTTTATGGACCAGATCAACCCGCTTGCCGAGGTTACTCACAAGCGTCGTTTGTCTGCCCTCGGTCCTGGTGGTCTGTCACGTGATCGTGCGGGCTTCGAGGTTCGAGACGTACACTACACTCACTACGGTCGTCTTTGCCCTATCGAGTCACCTGAGGGTCCGAACATCGGTCTTATCTCGTCACTCTGCGTATATGCAAAGATCTCTGATATGGGCTTTATCGAGACTCCATACCGCAGCGTAGAGAATGGTGTAGTAGATCTTGATAATTCACACATCCGTTACTACTCGGCAGAGGAGGAGGAGGGTAAGATTGTTGCCCAGTCAAATGAGCCTCTGACCGACGACGGACACTTTGTAAATGCTGACCGCATCAAGGCGCGTGAGGGAGCAGACTTCCCTGTAGTACACAGCACAGATGTACACCTTATGGACGTTGCTCCAAACCAGGTAGCATCTATCGCAGCGAGCCTTATCCCATTCCTTGAGCACGACGATGCTAACCGTGCGCTGATGGGTTCGAACATGATGCGTCAGGCAGTGCCACTCGTAAATTGCGAGGCACCTATCGTAGGTACAGGTATCGAGAAGGATATGATCTCAGACAGCCGCATCCAGATTGTTGCACGCGGTGATGGTGAGGTTGTATTTGCAGACGCTACCCGTATCGAGGTTCGCTACGACCGTACAGAGGAGGAGGATATCTGCACCTTCGAGCCTGAGGTTACCACCTACGAGCTCCCTCGTTACCGTCGTACCAACCAGAACACCTCTGTTACCCTCCGTTCACTTGTTCTTACAGGTGACCGCGTAACTAAGGGTCAGATTCTTACCGAGGGTTACTCAACTCAGAACGGTGAGCTTGCACTGGGTCGCAACCTTAAGGTAGCGTTCATGCCTTGGAAGGGTTACAACTTCGAGGATGCGATCGTTATCTCTGAGCGTATCCAGCGTGAGGACCTCTTTACATCAGTACACGTCGATGAGTATATCCTCGAGGTGCGTGATACGAAGCGTGGTAAGGAGGAGCTGACATCAGATATTCCAAACGTTAGCGAGGACGCTACAAAGGATCTGGATGCAAACGGTATTATCCGTATCGGTGCAAATGTTAAGCCGGGCGATATCCTTATCGGTAAGATTACCCCTAAGGGTGAGAGCGATCCATCACCGGAGGAGAAGCTCCTTCGTGCTATCTTCGGTGACAAGGCTGGCGATGTTAAGGATGCGTCACTCAAGGCACAGCCTTCACTCCACGGTGTTGTTATCGACACTAAGCTCTATAGCCGTGCAGGCACAGTAGATAAGAAGAACCGCAATGCCGAGCGTGAGGCACTTGCAAAGATCGACGAGAAGCACCGCGAGCAGGCTCTTGCCCTCACAGCAGTTCTCGTAAGCAAGCTTTGGAAGGTACTTCAGGGTCAGACCACAACCGGTATTGTAGATTACTTCGGTGCCGAGCTCTACGCTCCGGGTGCTAAGTTCACACAGAAGATGCTCGACGATATCTCTCGCAAGAGCATCGACGAGAAGAGCAAGCTCGAGATTGGTTATCTCAACCTCGGTTCTTGCAAGTGGACTGCCGATGCACACATCAACGAGCTTGTTGAGCGCATTATCAACAACTATATCGTTGAGTTCAAGAAGATCGACGCAGCTATCAAGCGTGAGAAGATCAACCTTACAAATGGTGACGAGCTTCCACAGGCAGGAGTTATCCAGGTAGCTAAGGTTTATATCGGTAAGAAGCGTAAGCTTAAGGTAGGTGATAAGATGGCGGGTCGTCACGGTAACAAGGGTATCGTTGCCAAGATCGTTCGCGATGAGGATATGCCATTCCTCGAGGACGGTACTATCGTAGACATCTGCCTGAACCCACTTGGTGTGCCTTCACGAATGAACCTCGGTCAGATCTACGAGACTGTACTTGGTTGGGCAGGTCGTGAGCTTGGTCTTAAGTTCGCAACTCCAATCTTTGACGGTGCATCACTCGAGCAGATTAACGAGTACACAGCACAGGCAGGTATCCCTCACAGTGGTCGTTGCTACCTCTACGATGGTGGTACCGGTGAGCGTTTCGACCAGCCTGCAACCGTTGGTGTAATCTATATGCTTAAGCTCGGTCACATGATCGACGATAAGATGCACGCTCGTTCTATCGGTCCATACTCACTCATCACCCAGCAGCCACTCGGTGGTAAGGCACAGTTTGGTGGTCAGCGATTCGGAGAGATGGAGGTTTGGGCACTCGAGGGCTTCGGTGCAGCAAACATCCTTCAGGAGATTTTGACCGTTAAGTCTGATGATGTAACAGGTCGCGCGAAGACCTACGAGGCTATCGTTAAGGGTGACAACCTCCCTAAGCCTGGTATTCCGGAGGCTATGAACGTGCTGCTGCACGAGCTCCGCGGTCTTGCACTTTCTGTTAAGTTAGAGTAATAATAAAGTAGGTATATAAAACAGTAAAAATATGGCAATCAAAGATAATTCAACAGGTTACAGCCGCATATCGATCAGCCTTGCCTCTCCTGAGGAGATTCTGGCACAGTCGAGCGGTGAGGTACTCAAGCCTGAGACTATCAACTATCGTACCTACAAGCCGGAGCGCGACGGTCTGTTCTGCGAGCGTATCTTCGGTCCTGTAAAGGACTACGAGTGTAACTGCGGAAAGTACAAGCGTATTCGTTATAAGGGTATTGTCTGCGACCGATGCGGTGTCGAGGTAACCGAGAAGAAGGTTCGTCGTGAGCGTATGGGTCACATCTCCCTTGTTGTGCCGGTAGTACACATCTGGTACTTCAAGTCACTCCCTTCAAAGATCGGTTACCTGCTCGGTATTCCGTCAAAGAAGCTGGAGGGTATTATCTACTACGAGCGCTACGTTGTTATCAACGCAGGTGCAGCCGAGAAGGTTGGTATCTCTAAGTACCAGACCCTCGCAGAGAAGGAGTACCTCGATGTACTCGATCAGCTCCCTGCAGGCAACCAGAATCTGCCGGATGGCGATCCTGACAAGTTCGTAGCAATGATGGGTGCTGAGGCAATCAAGATTCTGCTCTCAGAGGTAGATCTCGATAAGATGTCGTACGATCTTCGTGACCGTGCATCTCGCGAGACCTCACAGCAGCGTAAGAGCGAGAGCCTCAAGCAGCTCAACGTTATCGAGTCATTCCGCGCATCACAGGGCAAGAACCGCCCTGAGTGGATGGTTCTCGATGTTATTCCGGTAATTCCACCGGAGCTTCGTCCACTCGTTCCACTGGATGGTGGTCGTTTCGCTACATCTGATCTGAATGACCTCTACCGTCGTGTTATTATCCGTAACAACCGACTCAAGCGTCTGATCGAGATTAAGGCACCTGAGGTAATCCTCCGTAACGAGAAGCGTATGCTTCAGGAGGCTGTCGATTCACTGTTCGACAACTCTCGTAAGAGCAACGCCGTTAAGAACGAGAGCAACCGCCCACTCAAGTCACTCTCTGACTCACTCAAGGGTAAGCAGGGTCGCTTCCGTCAGAACTTGCTCGGTAAGCGTGTAGACTACTCTGCACGTTCGGTTATCGTCGTAGGTCCTGAGCTCAAGATGCACGAGATGGGTATTCCAAAGGATATGGCAGCAGAGCTCTACAAGCCATTTATCATCCGTAAGCTCATCGAGCGTGGTATCGTTAAGACCGTAAAGAGTGCAAAGAAGATAATCGACCGCAAGGATCCTGTTATCTGGGGCATCCTTGAGAACGTTATTAAGGGTCACCCTGTGCTTATGAACCGTGCTCCGACCCTTCACCGTCTGGGTATTCAGGCATTCCAGCCAAAGCTTATCGAGGGTAAGGCAATGCAGCTCCACCCACTCTCATGTACTGCGTTCAACGCGGACTTCGATGGTGACCAGATGGCGGTGCACTTGCCACTGGGTAATGCAGCTATCCTCGAGGCACAGCTGCTTATGCTCGGTTCGCACAACGTCCTTAACCCAGCAAACGGCGCACCTATTACCGTCCCTTCACAGGATATGGTCCTCGGTCTGTACTACATCACCAAGCCACGTCCAAATGTTAAGGGTACCGGTCTTAAGTTCTACGGTCCTGAGGAGGCAATTATCGCCTACAACGAGGGTCGCGTAGATATCCACGCCGAGGTTAAGTGCCGCGTTCGCGACATCGACGAGAACGGTCAGCCTGTAGTTCGCATTGTCGATACTACTGTAGGTCGTATCCTCGTAAATCAGGTAGTTCCTGAGGAGGTAGGTTACGTAAACGAACTGCTTACCAAGAAGTCACTGCGTGATATCATCTCTGTAGTGATGAAGAAGGCAGGTGCCGACAAGGTAGCAAAGTTCCTCGACGATATTAAGAATATGGGTTACCAGATGGCATTCCGCGGTGGTCTGTCATTTAACCTTGACGCAGTAATCATCCCTGATTCTAAGGAGCAGCTGGTGGCTGAGGGTTACCAGAAGGCTGAGGCGATTATGGATGACTATAATATGGGTCTTATCACCAACAACGAGCGTTACAACCAGATTATTGACGTCTGGACCAATGTAAACAACAAGCTCTCAAAGCAGGTGGTAGATACCCTTACAAAGGATGACGACGGTTTCAACCCTGTATATATGATGCTTCACTCAGGAGCGCGTGGTTCACGTGAGCAGATTCGTCAGCTCTCAGGTATGCGTGGTCTGATGGCGAAGCCACAGAAGTCAGGTGTTGAGGGTGGTCAGCAGGTTATCGAGAACCCGATCCTCTCGAACTTTAAGGAGGGTCTGTCAGTGCTCGAGTACTTTATCTCTACCCACGGTGCACGTAAGGGTCTTGCGGATACCGCGCTTAAGACAGCGGATGCAGGTTACCTTACACGTCGTCTTGTTGATGTTGCTCAGGATGTTATCATCACTGAGGAGGATTGCGGTACACTCCGTGGTCTTAACGCAACAGCTATCAAGCGTAACGACGATGTCGTACAGACACTCTACGATCGCATTCTCGGTCGTACAGCTCTCAACGATGTAATCAACCCACTCACCGAGGAGGTTATCTGCCGCGCGGGTGACGAGATTACAGAGGATATTGCAGCAGCTATCGAGAATTCACCAATCGAGTCTGTAGATATCCGCTCGGTACTCACCTGTGCATCACGCCACGGCGTATGTGCTAAGTGTTACGGTCGTAACCTCTCAACAGCCCGTATGGTTCAGAAGGGTGAGGTTGTGGGTGTTATCGCAGCACAGTCAATCGGTGAGCCGGGTACACAGCTTACCCTCCGTACATTCCACGTCGGTGGTGTTGCGGGTGGTTCAACTATCGAGACAAACGTTGTATCAAAGTATGAGGGTCGCCTCGAGATCGATGAGCTCCGCACCGTTAAGGGTAAGAACTCACAGGGTGAGGCTATCAATATCGTAATCTCTCGTCAGTCAGAGTTCCGTATTGTTGATCCTAATACCAATATCACACTCTACACACACGCTCTGCCTTACGGTGCAACAATCTTTATGGAGCACGACGCAATGGTTAAGAAGGGCGATCTGATCTGTGAGTGGGATCCATATAACGCAGTAGTTATTGCCGAGCACGATGGTAAAGCAGCATACGACTCACTTATCGAGGGTGTAACTTACCGCGAGGAGCGCGACGAGCAGACCGGTCTTTCAGAGCGTGTTGTAGTCGAGTCTCGTGATCGTAAGAACATCACTCCATCGATTAAGATCGTAAGCAAGGATGGCGAGGAGCTCCGCTCATACAACCTCCCTGTTTCTGCCCACATCGCCGTTAAGGATAACGGTCGTGTACATGTCGGTGATATCCTGTTCAAGATTCCACGTGTTGTAGGTAAGAGCGGTGGCGATATCACCGGAGGTCTTCCACGTGTTACCGAGCTGTTCGAGGCACGTAATCCATCGAACCCGGCAATCGTTTCAGAGATCGATGGTGAGGTAACATTCGGTAAGATCAAGCGTGGTAATCGTGAGATTATCATCACCTCAAAGAGCGGCGAGATCTGCAAGTACCTCGTACCACTGTCACGCCAGATTATCGTTCAGGAGAACGACTTCGTACGTGCAGGTATGGCACTTTCAGACGGTGCTATCACTCCAAGCGATATCCTCCGCATCTTGGGTCCTACCAAGGTTCAGGAGTACATCGTGAACGAGGTTCAGGAGGTTTACCGTATGCAGGGTGTAAAGATCAACGACAAGCACTTCGAGGTAATCGTTCGTCAGATGATGAACAAGGTTCAGATCGAGGATCCGGGAGATTCACGCTTCTTCGAGAACCAGATTGTCGATAAGTGGGAGTTTATGGATGTAAACGACGAGCTCTACGATAAGGTAGTTGTAACCGACGCCGGCGACTCACAGAACGTCTTCGCAGGTCAGATTATCTCAATGCGTAAGCTCCGTGACGAGAACTCAGCTCTCAAGCGTCGTGATATGAAGTTGGTAGAGACCCGCCCAATCGTTGCGGCAACCTCTAATCAGGTGCTTCAGGGTATCACCCGTGCAGCACTCCAGACCACCAGCTTCATCTCTGCAGCATCGTTCCAGGAGACTACTAAGGTGCTCAACGAGGCAGCTATTCAGGCTAAGACCGATAACCTCGTTAACCTTAAGGAGAACGTTATCTGCGGTGGTCGTATCCCAGGTGGTACCGGTCTTCGTGAGTACGATAACCTCGTTGTTGGTCTTAAGGCTGACGTTGAGGGTCTGCTCACCGCTGAGAACTAAACCGTATAACTATATAAAAATAGGGTGTCCGTTTGGACGCCCTATTTTTTTGTAATACCTGTAACAGGACTACTCCACTCAATCTTTTTTGAATAACTCCCCCTTCAACCTTTTCGTTGCCCTTTTGAGGTTCTCCGTAATCTTACGCTCCACCTCCTCTTGTGAAATCCTCTCCTGATTGCTCATATCTGTTTGCGTTTTGTTTCTACTGCAAAACTAACCATCAGAAGTGATTTTTGTAAGATTAAATTTATTCTTTTTTACTATTCTAAATCACTCAAAAAGCCTATTTTATATATAAAAACCGCTACATCTCCTATCAAG
>CANBCZ010000040.1 GCA_947367255.1 uncultured Alistipes sp. | reverse complement strand
TGCATGAGTCGGTAGGTATTGTCCAATCCTGGCTTATATGCAGTCGCACCCACCAAGTGAAAGGCGGGTTGCGATGCGTAGAGGTATTCAATAGTTTGCTGATAATCAGAATGTTCCCTGATTCCCGGAAATATGCTACATAAATGTTGGTTAATAAAAAATAATTTTTTGGATAAATTTATCTGAATTTTAGGACAACGATAGGAAAAATTTCTTACCTTTGCATTCCGAATACATTAACACACACACTGAAAATGACTGGAAGAGTAAAATGGTTCGACAGTAAGAAGGGTTTCGGCTTTCTTATTTGTGAGGATGGCAAGGAGGTCTTTGTCCACTTCTCTGGAATTGTAAAGGATGGTTTTAAGTCGCTTAACGAGGGACAGCGTGTAGAGTTTGAGATTGAGGCTGTAGATCGTGGTGAGCAAGCTATAAATGTAGTTGTAATCGAGAAGCAGAAGGCTGAGGAGGCTCAGTAGTCTTGTTTACAACTTATCAAAATCAAATCTTAGCTGTATAGACTCGGCACAAGGCTCCGGAGTGTTGCCTATAGTGAGTCCGATAAGTCTGACTCTCCGATTGTTGAGGTATATACTTTCAAGCAGTTCGTTGCTGACAGTTTGTAGAGTGTCGTATGACTCTATGGCTGTCAGCAATGTTTTTGAGCGGGTTATCTGGTGGAAGTCGTCGAATTTGACCTTCAGCACCACGGTCTTGCCATAGAACTCGTGTCGTTTCGCCCTTGCCCACACCTCGTCGCGCACACCTTTGAGCTCCTCGCCAAGCTCTTCGAGGTTGTCAAGATCATCTAAAAATGTAGTCTCGGCACCCAGTGACTTGCGAACTCTGTTGGGTGTCACTTTTCGATTATCCTCTCCGCGAGCATAGCCATAGTAGAGCTCTCCTGCCTTGCCAAACTCTCTGACAAGCGATAATTTGCTCCACTCCCTAAGGTCACGACCTGTGCGTATGCCGAGGCGGTGCATCTTCGCTGCAGTCACCTCGCCAATGCCGAAGAACTTCTCTATAGGTAGCTGTGCTACAAAACTCTCCACATCCTCGGGCGGGATGACAAATAGTCCGTCGGGCTTGCGGTAGTCGGATGCAATCTTTGCCAACATTTTGTTTACCGACACGCCTGCCGAGGCTGTGAGGGATGTTGTCTCGAATATTTTGCGTTTTATCTCCTGCGCAACGATTGTTGCCGAGGGGTGGTGTGTGACATCGAGAAAAGCCTCATCGAGCGATAGCGGCTCGACAAGGTCTGTATATTGGTGGAATATGGCGCGTATCTGCTCCGAAACAGCCTTGTATGCCTCAAAACGCGGCTCTACAAATATCAGCTCTGGACAAAGACGCTTTGCTACAACCGAGGGGAGCGCCGAGCGAACACCGAAGGGTCGAGCTTCGTAACTTGCCGTAGAGACCACGCCGCGACGCCCGCTGTGTCCCACAGCAATAGCACAACCGCGGAGCGAGGGGTTGTCCCGCTGCTCCACGGCTGCAAAAAAGGCATCCATATCTATATGGATAATCTTACGCATTATATGAGTATAACCTCTGCCTCTGCATTGTTCATATTAGGCATTGTCATACCGACTGATGCACCGATATAGGTCGGGTCGCAGATGGTGTACTTGTCACCACCTACCTCGACATAGTCGCCATATACCTTGCCATTGCTGAAGCAGATAGCTGTTGCGAGGTGTCCCGGATAGTATATAAGTGCCGCCTTGACACCCAGCAGATCGCGCATAAGGATTGAGTAGAAGATAGCTCTATCCTCGCAGTCGCAGAATGGGTAGTAGAGCGACTCATCACCAAACAGAGAGCGCTCACGACCAAACTGCTCACCATCGGTCTTGTACTGGAAACCGGTCTGAACGAAGTTTATCAGAATATTTGCCGCAGCAATCTCGTCCTTGCCCTCGATAGCCTTGCGCAGAATAGGGTATATAGTATCCTTTGTGCGCTGGCTCAGTGAACCGAGTGCAAAGGTCTTCCAAGGTGCCTGCGGGTAGGTGTCGAAGAAGTCGATGAGGTTCTTGTTTGCCTCGAAATCTACACGCAAGTTCGGATAGCGCGCAGCCTTGTGTACTCGCATTACGCTCGACGCAAATGGCAGCTCCGGCAGCTGTGGCAAGTCGATAGTAAAGCCCATCTCGCCCGGGAAGGCTGCATCGCACACCTCGCACATAGTAATTCTTTGTGCAAGTGCGGCATCCTCGTCAAGCAGATAGAATGGTGTAGGGTTGTCGTTAAAGCGGATAAAACATTTGCCGCTGATCTTGTCGTCACAAGGGAAGAGCAGGAAGAGTTTGTTGTTGTAGCGACCCATACGAATCTTGTAGCCCGCCTGAGTCATCAAAAATGCCTGCAAAATCTTCGAATTATTGCTGTTCTTTGCCTCGCAGAACTCCTCGGCAACACGCTTTGAGAGCTGGAAATAGCCCCAGTCGTTGAGCTTCAACTTCTCGCGAATAGCCATACAGTCGGCAAACATCGGATCGAAACGACCGTCGGCAAGTTGCTTCCACGCATCTGAGATATACTGATTGGTCGGTACAGGCAGCTGAACCTCTCCGGCACCCGGCTTGAGGCGTACAGTACAACTCTCACCGAAGAAGGTGAACTGCATAGGGAGCATAAACGGCTCCTCGTCAGGCTTTACCTCCGGAATCTCGTATCGTGGGAATGGGGTGACCTTTGGAGGATCTATGCGAGATATACCCTTGAAAATAAGTGGCTTAGGATTGATTGGTTTGTCAGCCTCACGAGGTGGCAACTGCGGTGCTACCGGCTGTACAGGAGGATCAATCTTCGGCGGTTCGAGAGGTAACTCTATACCCATCTCCTTCCACGCGTGCTTGAGAAACTCGGCATAAGAGGCGTTTGCCTTCTGACGGAAATCATCAAACTCGTCGGTATTTTTCTGCTGGAACTGCGCAAACTCTCGGTTAGCCTTGTCAAAAAATGAGTCGGTACTCTGCGCCGAGAGGGTAGAGACGGTTAGAGTTGTTACTATGATAAGTAAAAGTCGCTTCATAGTCTTGCTTATGAAAAAACCGCTGACCACACAGCGTGTAACCAGCGGTTTTAGTTGTTTGTTAATATTAGAGCTTCTTGCGGAGGTTGTTAATCTCATCCTGCAGTGACTGCTTTGCAGCCTTCTTCGCAGTATCCATAAGCTTCTCGTAGTCGTAAGCGCACATCAGACGTACCTCTACGTTACCATTCTCCTTAATCTCACGCTGCATAGTTACAAGAGATACACCGCGGCTGAGTGTAGCTGTAACCTTCTCGCGAGCAGCAGATACAACCTTATCTACAGAGATAGCATCCTTTGTATTCTCCTGAACATTTGCCAGATCGGCATTTGTGAGCTGTGTAAGCTCGCCACCAATCATATTTGCAGCCTCAATCTTCACACCATTCTGTGCAGAGAAGAGTGCAGCCTTGTATGTCTGAGCGACAACAGTAGCCTCAGCAATCAGATACTTAGGTTCGCCCTTCTCGTTAAGAGCGTTGATGTATGTCTTTGAGCGGGTGAGCTGCTCTGCAAGTGGAAGGTTGCCCGGAGCAACTGTCCAACCCTCAGCCTGATATGCTGCTACCTCCTTCTGTAAAGCCTTCTTCTGAGCCTTAAGTTCACGCTTTGAAAGCTGCTGTGCCTCAACTGCTGTGATGCTTACCAATGCAGTGAGCAAGAGAATAAGAATCTTCTTCATAATCGTAAATATTAGTTAGATTGATTTAATTTTCGCTTATATATAACAAAGGTATGAAATAATTATCGATTTTGCAAAGTTTTTCGCTTTTTTATAATTTGCTCTTCCTGTACACCTTCCTCATATTATATAGATATAATATGTCAAAAAAAACTTAAAAATAACTAAGAATTTAGTTGGATAACTAAACATTTAGTTATATCTTTGTTGTCGGAAAATGATTTGAACTATATTTGTAAATACTAACTTTAGAAAAATATGGAGATAAAGGAGCTTACTCGAGCAGAACTTGAGATTATGCAGATACTATGGAGCATCGAGCGTGGTTTTGTGAACAATATTTTGGAGGCTATGCCCGAGCCAAAGCCGGCTTATAATACCGTTTCGACCATTGTCCGCATCCTCGAGAAGAAGGGATTTGTGGCACATAAATCGTTTGGTAAGAGCCATGAATACTATCCCGTTGTGGATCGTCAGAGCTATACTCGCGGCTTTATGAGCAATGTGCTCAATAACTTCTTCGGCGGCTCGGTAGGCAATATGGTCAGCTTCCTGTCGCACGAAAAGAGTATATCTGTCGCCGAGGCGGATGATATTATCAAGATGTTAAAGGGGGAGGAGTAGTATGTTTGCTGTAGAGAGTATAGTGTGCAGTGCACTCTTCTACGCCCTCTATCGGCTGTTGCTTGAGGGTCGTGTGGCGCATAGTGTGGCGCGGGGATATCTTCTCTTCGCGGTGGTGCTGTCGGTTGTAATTCCGCTGCTCGAACTGCCTATTTTGCCTGCGGAGGTTGTCGCTACAGAGGTGGTTACACTCCCCGCAGAGTTTGTCGATATGGCGGTGGAGGTGGCGGCTGCAGATGCAGTTGTAGAGCGAACTTTCGACTGGATTTTAGCACTTGAAATACTCTATTTTGCCGTTGTCGCGATTTTTGCTGTGCGATTTGCGGTAATAGCTGCCAAAATCTGTAAATTGCGAAGAGACAGCGAATTACGCAGCTATCGCGGTGTTACGGTTGCTGCAAATAGGAGCGTTGCTGAGCCCTTCAGTTTCTGCAGGACAATCTTTGTGTCGGCTGTCGAAAATCGTGAGCAGGTGCTGCTCCACGAGTATAGCCATATTGCCCATATGCACACCTTCGAGCGACTATTCTTTGAGTTTGCCCGCTCGGTTATGTGGTTCAATCCATTTGTGCACCTTATGGCGCGCGCTGCGGCTCAAGTAGAGGAGTGGCAGGCGGATGGTGATGTTATCGGCGCAGGGTTTAATGTTGATCAGTACAGACAAATCATTTTCCACCAACTCTTCGGGTATAGTCCGGATATTACCTGCGGGTTGAATAACAGTTTAACTAAAAAACGATTTATTATGATGACTAATTTTAAGAGGGGAAAATTCTCCCTACTGCGTCTTTGCGCAGTGATTCCGATAGTGGTGGCGATGATCTTTGCTTTTGGTGCTGTTGCTGCCAAGGCAGAGCCGACAGAGGTTGCTACTGCCGAACCGGAGATTGTTGTTGAGGTTCGCAAGGCGGGCGAAGAACTATTGGTAAATAGTGAGATAGTAACTATCGAGCAGCTACCGGAACTTGTAAAGCAATCGGAAGATAAAGTTGTATCTATCAAGGCGGAAGAGGGTGTGCCGATGGGTAAAATTACCGATGTAAAGGAGGCTCTGCGCGCTGTTGAGGGGGTGCGAATAAACTATGTCAAGCCCGAGACTTTGCAGTCGCAACCGACCGAGAGTAGCTCTCGTCGCAACGGTCCGATGATTAAAATCGAGGTGAAGGACGGAGGTAAGACAATCCTCTTCTGCGGTGCGCCAATGTCGTACGAGCAACTGCTTGAGACCCTGCCGCAGGTAAGGGAGAATAAGGTCGGATTTTGGATTGCCGAGGATGTGCCCGAGCAGATCTTTGTAGAGATGAAAAATGCTCTCCGCAGTGGCGGTAACACTTTGAAAGTGAACCATATAAAGTCCGAACCACAGACCACAACAGTCGAGGCGCGCAACCTGCTCCAAGTTGAGGTTACAGCCGACGGCACAATCCTTCTGCGTGGCAAGCAGTGTGGTAAAAGTGAACTAAAGCGTGAGGTAAAACACTTTGTGCAGAACTACCATATCTACTCGATGAACACTCGCCGCCTGCATATCGGAAACCCCTACGATAAGGAGTACTCTACCTTCTCGACTACCTCTCTTACAATGCCTGACGGTAGAAGAGTCTGCTGTCCCGTAAGCAACGGTATTGTCTCGGTAAGCAGCGATAAAAATGCCCCATTCACTGCTGTAAACGAGGTTTTGGGTACTATCCAACTTGCCTACGACGAACTGCGACAGAGCCTCTCCCGTCGCGTCTATAACAAGTCGTACGATAAGCTCGAGTCGCCGTATAAGGAGATGGTAAACAATGCGGTACCAATCAGAGTCTATATTGCTGAATAGTAATGTAACAAAATTGCCTCTTTTTCGTATTATAAACAAACAGAGTATAACGATGAGACAGAAAACCCTACTTTTGGCACTCGTTTTTGCCGTTTGTGCAGCGTGTGCACCCAAACCGAAGACGGTAACTTTTCCCGCTATAGAGGCGGCAACGACTACCTCGCTTATTATCGAGCGTGTCGAGCTGACAGACTCAGTTACGACCCTTGCTATAAGGGGTTATCATCTGCCGAAGTATTGGATAAAGGTGGCACCCGAGACGCGTCTTATTGCCGACGGTAAGGAGTATGAAATGGTTGGTGCAGAGGGTGTTACGCCGGGCAAAAAGCTCTATATGCCTGCCGATGGCGACTCGCTCTTTGTGCTCAAGTTTGCCCCGCTGCCACTTACCACAAAGCAGTTTGACTTTTCAGAGTCGGACGACAGTCGCGATTGGCAACTCTTCGGCATAGACCTTACGGGAAAGCTTAAAAATCCATACAAAAAGGGTCTGCCGCGAAGCGTAAAACCGACAAGTGCGAAGGTTGCAGACCTTCAGGGCTTTGTCTATGACATTGGTGAGACGACAGTAAACATCCACCTGCTCGGATATAGGGAGAGGCTTGGCAAGAGTATAGATATCTGTCTGAAGGGTATTTTTGACTCGAGCCCGCAGCGTGCAACTCTGAAAATTGACCCTCAGACGGGCATTGCTACCCACACTTTTGCCCAGTATGGCACAGTAAGTTGTATGATAGCCACCCCATATCACCGCTATCTGACCGAGCTGTTTTTTGCCCCGGGAGAGGTGGTTGATGTCTACTACGATTTGAGTTGTGTAAATAACCACCTGAACGATACTCGTCGTACGGATAAACCTCAGCTCAATATCAAACCGCTCTATACAAAGGGCAGTATTTACGATGCTCTGAACAACCTGCCGAACGACGAAAAACTCGCAAAAATTGGTGTGCCATCAGTCTGGGAGTGTGCCCCCGAGGAGTACTCGCTCAGTGCCGATGCCTATACAGATAAGATTATCGCCGAGTACGAGCAGGCAAAGCAGACTTTGGCGGAGTATCCTGCGCACCCGTTAGCAAAAAAATATCAAGAGAGGGTGATTGATATAGAGCTGCTCTCGGCGTTGCTATGGGCTGATAACAATCGCACATACGCATATATGGTCGCCAATAATATTCCATTTAGCGAGGAGTGCGATTTTACCCCTGATCCGATAACCGAAAAGCACTTCAAGCGCGCAATGGAGTTGTTCGATATGACCGACCCAACGCTGCTGATTTGCCCGTATGCAGATGTCCTCTCGTTTATCGATGCCGATATGTCGCAGTACGGAAGTGTAAAGTATCTCAAGGCTGCCAACGAGGCTTGTGAACAGGCTGCAGGAACCAGCCTCTCGGCTCATACACTTGCCGAGATGAAGAGCTGGGATGAGCCGTTCTTTGCCCGCGCAGCAGAGGATATGCAGCAGCGCACCGAGGCTGTATTGGCTGCAAATAGCGACAAGATTGCCAAGACTCCCGATGTGCCACTGTCGCAGCTCTTTGACGCCATCGTTGCACCACATAAGGGCAAGGTTGTGGTGGTCGATTTTTGGAACACTTGGTGCTCACCTTGCTGTAACGCTCTTAAGGAGAATGAGCCGTATAAGTCGGGCGAACTTGCAAGCGATGATATAGTTTGGATATATATCGCCGACCAGAGCTCACCACTCGGCACTTACCTCGATATGATTCCGTCAATCAAGGGTATCCACTACCGACTGGGTAAGGAGCAGATGAGTCAAATCTGCGGACAGTTCGGTATAAGCAGCATACCGTCATACGTCTTCGTTAAGCGCGATGGTAGCTATGCCCTTACCAACTCCTTCCGCGACCACGAAAAGATGGTAAAGATAATTAAATCTACTATCAGCCAATAGCCAACGGCTAAAAGCTAATAGCAAACATTAAAAAGAGGCTCAATTTGAGCCTCTTTTTTTAATGCGTAAACACCTTTCCGAGCTGCTTCTCGAGCTTCTCGTAGGCAAGGCGGGAGTTGGTCGGGTACTTCAGTTTCTCGAACTCGCATACGGCATTCTCGATATCGCCCAGCAGCATATCTGCCATATCGCGGGTCATACCCTGCCTTACAACTACACGCATTACCACCAGATTTTCGATAGCCTTCGGCATTGTATATGCCGGCACCATCCATCCGCTCTGTTGCAGTGCTGCCTGCAGATCGTAGAGGGTCCACTTTGCCGTCTTGTCGTACTCGGGGTTCATATACCATATAAAGAGCGGGTTCTCGACACTCTTCGAGTAGTTTGTAAAGCACTTCATCTTGCCGATCTTCTCGTGGCAGTACTTCGCAATCTCCATAGAGGCACTCTGCACCTCTTTGTAGCCCTCAAATCCGTAGCGGATAAAGTTGTAGTACTGACCGAGTATCTGCGCAGCTGGGCGTGAGAAGTTAAGACCTACCTGTGTGATGTTGGCACCGAGATAGTTTACCGAGAACGACATCTGCTCCGGCAGATACTTCTTATCTTTCCATACAACCCAGCCAAGACCCGGATATACAAGACCGTACTTGTGTCCGGAGGTAGATATTGACCACACCCACTTCAGACGGAAGTCCCACTTGTGCTCCGGCTTGATAAATGGCAGTATAAATCCACCCGAAGCGGCATCCACATGGATAGGAATATCATAGCCGGTCTTTGCATTGAACTTGTCAAGCTCCTTGTCCAACGCCTCTATGTCGTCATTAAGACCTGTCCAAGTCACACCGGCAATCGGTACGATGCAGATAGTATTCTCGTCGCACATCTTTATCGCCTCCTCCGGACAGAGTGTCGGCTTGTCGAGCGAGATAGGTACTGTTCGCATCTCCACATCCCACAGCTGGCAGAACTTCTCCCATACCACCTGAAAGGCGGTGCTCATCACAAGATTTGGCTTCTCGCAACTCTTGCCCGCCTTCTTGCGCTTTGCCTTCCAACGCATCAGCGCCGCTACACCACCGAGCATACACGCCTCGGAGCTGCCTATGCCAAGCGCACCGGTCTTCCACTCGCCCTTCTCGGGTGTGTTCCATAGGTCGGCAATGATGTTTATGCACCTGCCGCACATTACCGCCACACGAGGATACTCCGTCTGGTCTATGTAGTTGATATTCACCGCCTCGTTCATCAACTTTGTGGCGTACTTGTCCATCTGCGTTGTCACAAATGTCGCCAAGTTGAGCTGCGGTCGGGTTTGAGGATATGTCTCATCCTTCACAATCTGATATGCCACCTCGGGCTCCACGCCCATCTTGGGCATCTTCTCTACCGGCGCACTGTATAGCGCCGCATTTGTTGTTTTACTGCTCATAATGCGAAAATTAAAGTTCAGAGGTATGCTATACCATAAATCGCGCCAATTTGTCGTAAAGATGTATCATATATGGCATTTTTGTGAATATAAAACTAACAGCATTTCTACCTGTCCGAGATCACTAACCCTACTCCCGTAAACAGTAGCAGTGCAAATAGTACAGTATCTGCGTGCAGATGGTCTAATCCCATTGCGACCGAGATAGTTACGGCGAGCACGGGTTGGATATAGGTATATATGCTTGATACGGTCGGCTGCACAAACTTCAGCGAGTAGTTGAGCAGTAGATTTGGTAGATATGTAGGCACTATAAGCACGAAGAGTGCCGCAAACCAGAGGTGGGTATTGAAGGCTGCAAAGTCTACCTCCGCCATAGGTTTTAGACCAAACGGGAGCATAACTACAGCCGATATTGTATATATGGCGCGAAGTAGGGTGGTAATGCGGTATTTTGTGACAAGCCGTTTGAAAAAGACCATATAGAGTGCCGTCACCGTACCGCTGCAGATCATCATCACATTACCCCACAGCTCGGAGTGCTGGTGGTGTGGTGCGGAGGAGGTGAATATGACAGCCATAGCACCCGCCAGACCGAGAATAAGACCCAAGACCTTTTTGAGTGTAAATCGCTCGACGTGTGCCGCTACAGATACGCTCAGGACAAGTATCGGCGATATTGTCGCGATAATCGAGCCGTCGATAGGGGAGGTGCGGGATAGACCGAACATCATCATCACTTTGCGTACGACACCAATCATCAGTGCTGCCACTAAGATAATGCCCCAATCTTTGCGTTCTATCCTCTCTCGCTCCTCCCAAAAAAGAGGAAGCCACGACAATAACGCCGCCACAATAAGTGACGCCGATACCATCGCGGCTGGTTCTATGTATTTGCCTAACAGCAGGTTGTAAAAGGGGTAGTCGCACGCCCAAACAAGATTACAACCAAGTAGCGCAAGGTGCGCCCGAAGTACTCCTCTATTTTTCATATTGGTCCGAATATCAATATTCAGACCAATTGCAGCTACTCCTCTACAATTGTGATGGAGAAGATCAGATCGCCCGGACGAATGTCGTCGATAACATCCAAACCATCCACAACCTTACCAAAGCAGGTGTGTACACCGTCAAGGTGCTGAGTGTTGCTGCGGTTGTGACAGATGAAGAACTGCGAGCCACCGGTATCCTTACCTCTGTGAGCCATAGAGAGCACACCGCGCTCGTGGTACTGACGCTCGGCATCGGTCTCGCAAGGGATTGTCCAGCCCGGACCTCCTGCACCATTGCCGATAGGGCAACCGCCCTGAATGACAAAGTTTGGAATTACTCGGTGGAATGTCAGTCCGTCGTAGAATCGAGACTCGGCAAGTTTTACGAAGTTGGCAACAGTTATCGGGGTCTCATTCTCGTAGAGCTCCGCCTTCATATCGCCCTTCTCGGTTGAGATAATTGCGTATTTCATACTTCCATATTTGTTTATTTATTAACCTCTGCAAATTCGATAAGTTGTTTTACAAGCTTCGGCAGTCCGACAGCTGCGCGCTCCTTTTTGTGGTAAATCTTGTTGCGCAAAAATGGGATCTTCGGCACAGATGGGTCTACCACATAAATCGGTACATCACTGCTCTTTACCCAGCCTACAAGTGACGCTGCGGGATATACCGCAAGCGATGTTCCTACAACAATCAGCAGGTCAGCCTGCTGCACAATCTTCGCCGCCTTTTCAAACATTGGCACAGCCTCGCCAAAGAAGACGATGTGCGGACGAAGCAGCTCCCCGTTTGGAGAGGTCTCGTCGAGTTGTTGGTCGCGCAAACCGATGTCGATAATGTAGTCGCTGTTGTCGTTTCGAAGCTTTGTCAGCTCGCCGTGCAGATGGGTGATTTTTGTAGAACCGGCGCCCTCGTGCAGATTGTCTATATTCTGCGTAATTACCTCTACATCAAAGTATTGCTCCAACTCTGCAAGTGCCTTGTGACCCGCATTCGGAGCCTTGCCCGCCATCTCTCTGCGACGCAGGTTGTAGAAGTTTATCACCTTTGCTCTGTCGCGTGCCAAAGCCTCGGGGGTGCAGACCTCCTCGATTTTATAATTTGCCCACAGACCATCGCTGCTGCGGTATGTAGGAATGCCGCTGTCGGCACTAATTCCTGCACCGGAGAGTACTACTACCTTCAAACTCATTGTGCTCTTTTATTTGTTACCAAAATAGATGTCAAGAAGCTCCTTCGCTGCAATAAACGAGCTGAGCTTTGCATCGAGCACTCGGCTCTCTACATCGGCTATGCGGCTCTCAATCTCGGGGTTGAGGTAGAAGCTGCTCTTGAGTGCCTCGTTGATACTCTCGTACATCCAATATTTATTCTGCTCGTTACGGTGCGAGTCGAAGTAACCGTTGCGCTTGATGTGCTCCAAAAAGTCCTCCACACCGCTCCAAATCTCCTCGAGTCCGGTCTTGTCTACAGACGAGCAGGTAAATACCTTCGCATTCCAGCCCGACTCAGGGGTAGGGAAGAGGTGTAATGCGTTCTGATACTGCACTTTGGCAAGGTTTGCCTTGTGGATATTCTCGCCATCTGCCTTTGTGATGACCATAATATCTGCCATCTCCATAATACCTCGCTTGATACCCTGCAACTCGTCACCTGCACCTGAAATCTGGAGCATCATAAACATATCTACCATAGAGTGTACGGCGGTCTCGGACTGACCTACACCGACAGTCTCGATAAAGATGACGTCAAAGCCTGCAGCCTCGCAGAGGACAACTGTCTCGCGGGTCTTGCGAGCCACTCCGCCAAGCGAACCGGCAGATGGGGAAGGACGCACAAAGACATCGGGGTTGTTGCAGATGCTCTCCATACGGGTCTTGTCGCCCAAAATCGAACCGCCACTGCGCTCGGAACTCGGGTCGATGGCAAGCACGGCGAGTTGGTGGTGCATAGAGGTAATCATATTTCCTACCGCCTCGATAAAGGTCGATTTACCTGCGCCCGGCACACCCGTAATACCGATACGGATAGAGTTTCCGGCATATGGCAGACAGCGCTCGATAATCTCCTGCGCCTGTGCGTAGTGGTCCGGATTGTTGCTCTCAATCAGAGTGATAGCCTGCGAGAGGATGGTGATGTTGCGGTTCAAAATGCCCTCGACATACTCATCTGTCGTAAGCTTGCGCTTGCGCTTGCGGACAAAGTAGGGATTGACCATAGGCTGATCTTCCACGCCTGTAGTTACAGCAAGTGCGCTGTCGTGATGAGTATCAAGATACTCATTTTCGTAATGTTCTATTTTCGAGAAGTCCATCGCTTTAGTATATTTTCTATCTTATCTTTATCCAAATTTTGAGGGTTGCCCTGCCATAGGGCTCTACGCTTGTAATCCAAAATTACGCCATAGGGGGCATAGTCGATGCCGAATTTGCGAAATATCTCATCAGCGCCCATTTGTACCTGACTGCCGCCGAGGAACATATCTATCAGCCACTGCTGACACTCTCCCTGATGTTCGCGTGTAAAGAGAATAGCCGATATCTCGTCGATACTTCCGATAAGCTCGCTGATCTTCGGTGCAGAGATCTCACACGGACGCGACGGCGAGTGGACAAAACCCAAATAGAGGAACTCGCCCTTCTCGACCGACAGATCGACCGACTTTACCCTCGGTGCCCGCTCGCCGATGGCGACATTTTGTGCCGCTGTGCCAAGCCACGCACAAAGTGCAAAAATAAGTATGGTTGCTTTTACTCTCATACGAACCACGAAGATATATATATTTTCTCAAAAAAACAACTGCTTTGGGAAATAGGTGATTTTTTGTAAAATTCCTACGGAATAATTTTTTTTACCTCGAAAAAAGAGTTATCTTTGCGAGGTTTTGAAT
>CANBCZ010000039.1 GCA_947367255.1 uncultured Alistipes sp. | reverse complement strand
AACTTGCAACAAATACAACAGGATGTTGTTTTAAGCCTGTTTACGAAGTGATTTTTTGTGAGTTTGTGACTATTTGGAGTTCTGCAACGAGGAGCATAGTGGACCTATGTGACGAGGCGCAGAGCTACAAAGAGGTACAAAATCACAAAAAAGAACGAGATAAACAGACTTAATACAACATCCAGAAACCACCAATGTGTATGAAGCATTTTATTGAAAGATTTGCCGAAGCGGCACAGAACAACTGGCACAAGCCGGCTGTATGCGACTATCGTGGCGAGACTTTCCTCTATGCAGATGTGGCGACTCATATTGCCAAGCTGCATATAGTGTTTGAGAGATTGGGAGTAAAGGTGGGTGACAAGATTGCAATCAGTGCAAACAACACGGCTCGCTGGGGTATCTCCTATCTCGCAATTATCGCCTATCGTGCTGTTGCAGTACCAATTTTGAACGGCTTTACTGCCGAGAATTTGCAGAAATTAGTTGATCACTCGGACAGTGTCGTGCTCTTCACCGAGCGCAGAATGTGGACAAATATGTCTGCAGAGCATATGCCACAGCTCAAGGCGGCGATATGTATCGAGGACTTCTCCGAGCTTTGGTCTAAGGATGATATACTGAAGGAGGTTATGCCAAACCTGCAGCAGATGTTCCGTGCGAAGTATCCACAGGGTATGAAGCGTAAGTTTGTCCACTACGAGGTAGGCGGACCTGATGATCTGAATACTATCAGCTACACTTCAGGTACAACCTCTTCCCCTAAGGGCATTATGCTCTCGAACAACAATATCTCGTCTAACATCACCTTTGGCGTTACCCGTATCAAGATGCCGCTCGGTTCAAATGTGGTATCTATGCTGCCATTGGCGCACCTCTACGGTCTTGCATTCGAGTTTATCTACCCTATATGTTCGGGCGCATCGGTCTACTTCCTCGGAAAGATGCCGACCCCTACCCTGCTTATGCAGGCATTCCGCGATGTTAAGCCTTATATGCTTATCACCGTGCCGTTGGTGCTCGAGAAGATTATGCGCAACAAGGTTATCCCGACACTCGAGAAGCCGGCACTCAAGCTCGCGCTGAAGATTCCGGGACTGAACAATATTATATATAAGTCTATCCGCAAGAAGATCCTCACATCGTTCGGTGGCAATATGAAGCACATCATTATCGGTGGCGCAGCTATCAGCGGACCTATCGAGGTGCTCCTCAAGCAGATCAAGCTCCCTTATACCGTAGGTTATGGTATGACCGAGTGTGGACCGCTTATCGGATATGAGGATTGGTACGACTTTGCTATCCGCTCTTGCGGTAAGCCGGTAGACGGTATGGATGTGCGTATCGCATCGCCGGATCCACAGAATATTGTCGGCGAGATTCAGGTCTGCGGCGACAATGTAATGCTCGGCTACTACAAGCAGCCGGATGTTACCGCTGCAACATTTACCGACGACGGATATATGAAGACCGGTGACCTTGGTATTATCGACCGCTACGGCAATATCTATATCAAGGGTCGTTCAAAGAATATGATCCTTACCGCAAATGGTCAGAATGTATACCCAGAGGAGATCGAGGAGCTGCTCAATGGTATGCCTCATGTGCGCGAGTCAATTATCATCAGCCGCAAAAACCGCATCGTGGCAATCGTGGCAACAGATAACGACGACAGCAACCCGCTGACCAAGTCGCAGCTCGAGACCATTATGAAGTCCAACCTCATTATGCTCAACCAAAAGCTGCCGGCTTACGCTCAAGTCTCCGACATCGATATCCTCGACGACGACTTCGAACGCACGCCAAAGAACTCGATTAAACGATTCTTGTACAAATAAAAAAAAGACCCTTCGGGGTCTTTTTTTTATTGCTATTGGCTCGCCTATCCCGAGCCAATGGGGCAGATACTCCGCTATCACCTCAAAATCAATTTGTTGTCAAAATGCGGTAGCAGGCGTGCATCGTGCAGAAAGCCCGACAATGGATAGTACTAAAACGTACAGCCATTGTCGGGCTTTTAAGGATGTACGGCTGATGCCGTATTTTCACGCCAAAACAAAATCTGTATTTTAGACGAGGATTTACAACGCTCGGCAAAAAATCCCACCGATGGATAGTACAAGTGGTACAGCCATTGGTGGGACTTTTTTGTTAGCGGCAGTAAATACCGTATAAAATCGGATTTTATGCGCCGAAGTTGTCGTAAAGAATATTCTCCGGCGGCACGCCGAGTGAATCAAGAAGCTTCTCTACTGAAGCAACCATCATCGGAGGTCCACACATAAGGTAGATACAACCCTCTGGATCCTCGTGGTTCTTCAGATAGTTCTCGAACAGAACGTTGTGAACGAAACCTACCTTATAGTCTACGCCTGCTGCATCTGCCTCCGGATCCGGGCGGTCGAGAGCAAGGTTGAACTTGAAGTTAGGGAAGTCGCGCTCGATCTCTGCGTAATCCTCGAGATAGAATGCCTCCTTGAGTGAACGTGCACCGTACCAGAAGGTAACAGGGCGCTTTGTCTTCTCAGTCTTGAACAGGTGCATAATGTGGCTACGCATAGGTGCCATACCTGCACCACCACCGATGAAGATAAGCTCCTGATCATCCGGCAGATTATCCGGCAAGAAGAACTCACCGAACGGACCTGACATAGTGATCTTATCACCCGGCTTCAGGCTGTAGATGTAAGATGAACATACACCCGGATTTACAGGGAGCATCTTACGATCCGGACCGAATGGAGGGGTTGCGATACGTACGTTAAGACGGATAATATCGCCCTCAGCAGGATAAGTTGCGCAAGAGTATGCACGAACCTGTGGCTCAGGGTTCACCATCTTAAGGTCACGAAGACCGAACTTAACCCAATCCTCCTCGTACTGAGGATCTACATCGATATCCTTATAGTCTACGGTGATTGCAGGAACGTCGATCTGGATATAACCACCAGAACGGAAGTTCAGGTGCTCACCCTCAGGGAGCTTAACGACGAACTCCTTGATAAATGTAGCTACGTTGTGGTTAGATACAACCTCGCACTCCCACTTCTTGATGCTAAGGACAGAAGCCGGAACAGCTATCTTCATATCCTCCTTAACCTTCACCTGACAACCAAGGCGCCAGTGATCACGAATCTGTGCACGGTTGAAGAAGCCCTTCTCTGTAGGAAGAACCTCACCGCCACCCTCCATAACCTGACACTTGCACTGACCGCAGGCACCCTTACCACCACAAGCTGATGGAAGGAAGATATCTGCAGTTGCAAGAGTAGCGAGAAGGTTACCGCCAGCCTCAACCTCAACGACCTTCTTACCGTCGTTAATGTCGATGCTTACCTTACCAGAAGAGGTAAGTTTTGCCTTTGCAAAGAGCAGCAGAGCCACCAGAAGCAGTGTCACTGCAAGAAAGGCAACAATTGCAATTAAAATTACTTTTCCCATTGTTATACTCTTTATAAAGGTTTACAACTGAATACCTGAGAAGATCATAAACGCAATACCGAGCAGACCTGTAATGATGAAGGCGATACCAGGACCCTTCAACGGTGCAGGGATGTTTGAGTAGGTGCAACGCTCGCGGATAGCAGCCATCATAACGATAGCAATCCACCAACCAATACCTGAACCCAGACCGTAAACTACAGACTGACCGAAGTTGTTGATCTCACCGGCACCTACCATCTGCTGCATAAAGAGTGAACCACCCATGATTGCGCAGTTTACAGCGATAAGCGGAAGGAAGATACCGAGCTGGTTGTAGAGTGTAGGAGAGAACTTCTCAACAACCATCTCCACCAGCTGCACGAATGCTGCGATAACGGCGATAAAGATGATAAATGAGAGGAACGACAGATCAACACCCTCAACAAGTGCATTTGGTGCAAGCACATACTCGTTGAGCAGGTAGTTGAGAGGCACAGTCATTGTCTGCACGAAAGTTACGGCAAGACCCAGACCGAGCGCAGTCTTTACACTCTTAGATACAGCGATATAGGAGCACATTCCGAAGAAGAATGCGAACACCATGTTGTCGATAAAAATCGAGCTGATAAATAAATTCAAAGTCTCCATTGTCTATCCTCCTATTTTTCCTGTAAATCCTTATTGAACGAACGGTGAGCCCAGATAATACAGCCCACGATAATCAGAGCCATTGGTGGGAAGAGCATCAGACCGCAGTTTGAGTAGAAGCCACCCTCTGCGATATACCAGCTCTCAGGGATAATACGGAAACCGAAGAGGGTACCCGAACCGAGAAGCTCACGGAAGAAGGCGATAATTACCAGAATTGAGCCGTAACCCAAACCATTACCGATACCGTCAAGGAACGAATCCCAAGGCTTGTTCTGAAGAGCGAACGCCTCAACACGACCCATTACGATACAGTTGGTAATAATCAGACCTACGTAAACTGAAAGCTGCTTTGATACATCATATACAAATGCCTTCAAAACCTGATCCACCAGGATAACCAACGCTGCAATAACCACCAGCTGAACGATAATACGGATACGAGAAGGTACACCGTTACGCAGCAGTGACATTACAAGGTTAGAGAATGCAGTTACAACCATTACTGACAAGCCCATAACAATTGCAGGCTTGAGCTGTACGGTTACTGCCAAAGCTGAGCAGATACCGAGAATCTGCACGATGACAGGGTTATTGCCACTGAGTGGACCTGTCAAATTTTTCAAACTCTTACTTGCCATTGTTTTACTCATTTACTGTGTTAGACTCTGCCTCTACCTCTGTAGCAGCTGCACGAGCAGCATCGAAGTAAGGCTTGTAATAGTTAAGGCAGGTTGCAAGCATTGCTGTAACACCGTCTGAAGTCTTTGTACCACCGGTAATTGCATCTACCTCGTGAGCATTGCTCTTATCAGCACCACCCTTCTTCAGAGTTACGCCAACAACTGCATCACCCTCGTAGATAGTCTTACCAGGATACATAGCCTGATGCTTTGGAGTTGCAATCTCTGCACCCAGACCCGGAGTCTCGCCCTGGTGGTCAAGTACGATACCCTTAACGGTATTCATATCTGCATCGAGTGCGATATAACCCCAGATAGGACCCCAAAGACCTGCACCATAGAGAGGTACTACAACGCCGTTGTTTGCCACGAAGAGTGGGAAACGCTCAGCAGCGAAGCTACCCTTAAGGTCGTTAAGAGCTGCAAATACCTCGTTTACATCCTCAGATACAACAGCACCTGAAGCGTCGAGAATAACAGCCTTTGCAATTACGCTGTCGTAAGCAACTGTTGCAGGATCCTCGCCGAGTGCCTTTACAATCTGTGTCTTCTTCTCGTTGAGTGCATTTGCATCCTGACGATCCTTAAGACCGAGAGCTGCAAGTGAAAGAAGCACCGCAACGATTACTACCATTACTACCGAATAGATAATAATATAGGTATTACTGTTTGTATTAAATTTCATAACTATATCCTCCCTATTTTACGGTTTTAACACGATTTGCACGACGACGGATGTTTGCCTCAACTACGAAGTAATCAACAAGTGGAGCAAGCGCATTCATAAAGAGAATCGACAGCATCATACCCTCCGGATATGCAGGGTTTACCTGACGAATCAGAATAGCGATAGCACCTGTGAGGAAACCAACGATATACTTACCTGTAGATGTCTGAGCAGATGTCACAGGGTCAGTAGCCATAAAGACTGCACCAAATGCGAAACCGCCGACAAGCAGGTGGTAGTATGCAGGGAACTCGAAGCAGCCGAGAAGGCTGAAGAAGTATGCCATAACTGCACCACCGGCAAATACAGATACCATAGTCTTCCAAGAGGCAATACCTGTGAAGAGCAGGATAGCTGCACCGATCAGGATTGCAAGAGTTGAGGTCTCACCGAATGAACCCGGAATAAAGCCGAGGAATGCATCGAGTGCGCTCCACTGCATAGAGCCGTTTGTTGCAAGCTGCTCGAGAGCAGTAGCACCTGTAGTTGCGTCAGTAGCACCGAACATCTTCCAAGTTGAGTACCAAACGGTCTCACCAGACATCTGCGGAGTGTATGCGAAGAATACGAATGCACGCGCAAGAACTGCAGGGTTGAATACGTTCATACCGGTACCGCCAAATACCTCCTTACCGAAGATAACTGCAAATGCAGTACCCATAGCAACCATCCAGAGCGGAGTGCTTACAGGCATAACGAGCGGAATGATAAAACCTGATACAAGGAAACCCTCGTTCACCTCGTGACCACGAAGCTGTGCTGCAACGAACTCGATAGCAAGACCTACGATGTATGATGTTGCGAGCATCGGAAGGAAACGAACAAGACCATAGAAGAATGCTGTCCAACCCTCGAGGTTCACCTGCAGACCGGTGTTGTAGCAACCGAAGAGCATTGCAGGGAGCAGAGCCAGAACAACTACGATCATAGTACGCTTCATATCGTTACAGTCGCGGATATGAGCACCACTCTTAGTTGTGTGGTTAGGAACGAACAGGAATGTCTCGAAAGCACCGAAAGTCGATGCGAGGAAACCGAGCTTACCACCACGGGTAAATGTCGGCTTCAGATTATCAACAAGTTTACGAAGTGCCTTCATTACTCACCCTCCTTAATCATTAAGTTAATACCGTTACGGATAACCTGCTGCATATCGATCTTTGAAGGATCGACAAACTCGCAGAGTGCGAAGTCCTCCTCAACTACCTCGTAGATACCGAGTGCCTCCATCTTATCCAAGTCACCAGCCATAATAGCCTTCAAAAGGTGCATTGGGTAGATGTCCATAGGCAGATACTTCTCGTAAAGGCCTGTAACTACAAATGCACGCTCCTCACCGTTTGTGTTGGTGTCGAGGTTGTACTTGCGGTTAGGGAAGAGCCAAGAGAAGTAAGCACGAGATACTGAGAACTTGTTAAAGCGTGGCATAGCCCAGCCCATGAACTCGTAGTCGTCACCCTCAGGGATAACAGTCAGCTGATTTGCGTAGTAACCGAGGTAACCCTCTGCGCCAACATTACGACCGGTAAGTGCGTTACCAGAGATGTAACGAGCGTGAGCGTTCTCTACAAGATTGCCTGCAAGGATTGAGTCAAGCTTAGCGCCTGCAACAACCTTCACATAAGCCGGAGCAGCAACCTGAGAACCGGTAACTGCAATGGTGCGAGTCATATCAACCTTACCTGTAAGGAAGAGACGACCGAGAATAGCTACATCAGCATAGCCTACAGTCCAAACCTTCTCGCCCTTGTTGATTGGGTCGATATGGTGGATCTGAACACCTACGTTGCCGGCAGGGTGCTTACCCTTGAATGCGTGAAGCTCAACGCCTGCAAACTCAGGAGCTGCAGCCTCTGCATTGTAAGAGAGGTGCACCTTACCATCAGTCAGGCGACCGAGAACCTCAAATCCCTTCTGCAGTGCCTCCTTATCCTCGGCAAGTGTGTAGCCGTAGTCCGGAGCAAGCGGAGCAGAATCAAACGCCGAAACAAAGATCGACTTAGGCATATCAGCCGGATTGGCGATAATACCGTAAGGACGCTGAACGAGCAGTGTCCAAAGACCCGATTTGAGCAAAAGTTCTACAATCTGGTCGCGAGTAGCGCTCTTAACATCGAGAGTAGCGAACTCCTCGTATGCGATAGTAGAGTCAGCTGCAATCTCAACTGCAAGGATACGACGCTTCTCACCACGAACTACAGCAGCAACAGTACCGCTGACAGGCGAAGTGAAAAGTACTGACGCATTGTTCTTGTTGAAGAACAACGGTGTACCTGCCTTAACTGCATCACCAACTTTAACCAGCATCTTTGGAGTTACACCCTGGAAGTCGAGCGGAGAGACAGCGTAAGTAGAAGCCAACGGAAGAACAGTTGTCTTCTTCTCAGCTGCACCCTGCAACTGGATGTCCAAACCTTTGCACAGTTTAATAGTTTTTGACATTGTTAAAACTGTTTTAATGATTTGATGTTTATTGTAAATAAATTAATAGACATTTTCGCCCGCGAAGATACGACTTTTTTCTCATTTTTAGGCATATTTCCGCACTTTTTTTGCTACTTTTGCATTGTGAAAGTCAATATTCATACTCATTATCCGAAAAATAACGAGCTGACGCTCTCGACTATCGGTATCCACCCATACGATGCAGAGGGTGCATCTACCGATAGCATATTTGCTATTGAGAGGGACGTTGAGGGGTATGATGCCATTGGAGAGATTGGACTTGACTTTGCTTGTTCTACCAACCGCGAGCAGCAGTTACTTATCTTTCAAGCACAGCTTGAGATTGCACAAAAGTCAGCAAAGGGGGTTGTAATCCACTGCGTCAGAGCCTTCGAGGCGGTGATGGATATTCTAAAGAACTACACCCTCAAATTTGTAATTTTTCACGGATTTATCGGCTCTACAGAGCAGGCAGCAAGGGCTGCAAAATGCGGTTATTATCTTTCATTTGGCGAGCGCACTTTCCGTTCTCCAAAGAGTATCGAGGCGTTGAAAAACTACCCTACCGAACTGCTCTTTCTCGAGACAGACGAGAGTAGTACGGATATTGACCAAATATATTCACAAGTCTCTGAAATACTTGGAGTTCCGGAGGCTATATTGGTAGATATAACAAACGAAAATTACACAAAAATATGTGGTTAGAGAGAAGCGAGCTTCTACTTGGCAAGGAGGGTCTTGAGAGGCTGAAAGGTGCCAATATTCTCGTTGTAGGCGTAGGCGGCGTAGGTGCCTATGCTGCCGAGATGCTGGTGCGCGCAGGTGTCGGCAGTATGACCATTGCCGATTCGGACACTGTCTCAGAGAGCAACATCAACCGTCAGCTCATAGCCCTGCACTCTACCGTCGGCAGAGTAAAGACCGAGGTGCTTGCCGAGAGGCTCAAAGATATAAATCCGGAGCTGAAACTCGCGGTTGTTCCCGAGTATATCAAAGATGAGAAGACAGACGAGATTTTGGACAGCAACAACTTCGACTATGTTGTCGATGCCATAGATACCCTTTCACCCAAATTGGCACTTATTAAAGGGGCTTTGGACCGCAATATACCACTTGTAAGCTCTATGGGCGCAGGGGCAAAGCTCGACCCTACGAAGATGGAGATTTGCGACATTTCGAAGACCCACCACTGCCCTCTTGCCCATATGCTGCGCAAGCGACTGCACAAGATGGGTATTCGTAGTGGATTTAAGGCGGTATTTTCTGCCGAGCCACCTGTAGAGGGGGCGATGATACTCTGCGAGGAGCAGAACAAGAAGTCCAATGTCGGCACAATCTCCTACCTCCCTGCCCTATTCGGCATCGGATGTGCCTCTGTGGTAATACGCGATTTAATAGAATTTAACAAAGAGCAGATATGAAAAAAATAGTATTTTTGGACGAGTATTCACTCGGTAGAAACGACCTCTCATCTATCAAATCTTTAGGTGAGTATATCGGCTATGACCGCACAGCTCCGGAGCTGGTTTTGGAGCGTTGCAAAGGGGCTACTGTGGTCATCTCGAACAAGGTCTACCTCTCACGAGAGACAATGCAGCAACTACCTGACCTTAAGCTGATTGCGATTGCCGCAACAGGTATGAACAATGTCGATTTGGAGGCAGCAGCAGAGCTCGGTATCGAGGTTAAAAATGTATCGGGATACTCGACCTATTCGGTTGCAGAAGCGACCCTCTGCGGTGCACTTTCGCTCTTGAAAAACAGCTCATATTACGACAACTATTTCAAGAGCGGAGCCTACGCTGCAACTACCGATATTTTCCACTTCGGACGCCCTATCTCTATGCTTCGCGGCAAGAATTGGGGTATCATCGGATTGGGCGCTATCGGTCGTCAAGTGGCAACACTCGCCGAGGCATTCGGCTGCAAGGTGGCATACTACTCTACATCGGGCGTTGCTCGCGAGGAGAGCTATCCACGAATGGAGCTCTCGGAGCTGCTTGCGTGGGCAGATGTAGTATCTATTCACTCGCCTCTCAATGCTCAGACTGCCGGTCTTATCGGTGAGGCAGAGTTGCAGCAGATGAAGCCAACAGCCATTATTATCAATGTGGCACGAGGTGGAATAATCGACGAGGCTGCATTGGCTAACGCCCTCAATAACAAGACCATAGCGGGCGCAGCACTCGATGTATTCTCAAAAGAGCCGCTGCCATCATCGCCTCTCTACAACCTAAAAGACAGCTACTCTCTGCTCGCCTCTCCGCACACCGCTTGGGCTGCAGATGATGCCGTAAACAAGCTTATAGAGGGCATATATATCAATATTAAAGAATTTTTATTATCTTTGCAGTAATAAAATATTTTCAATCCCGAACAATTAGGTTATGTTAAGCAGACAGGTTGCCGATAAGTTGGCAAAGTACGAAACTCCATTCTATCTCTACGACATAGAGCTCCTCAATCAGACTTTGGAGAGCCTGATGTCTATTGCAAACAGATACAGTTACAAGATTCACTACGCTATCAAGGCGAACTACGACGCTCGCCTGTTGCAGATTATCCGCAAATATGGCGTGGGCATCGACTGCGCAAGCGGCAACGAGGTGCGCTGTGCAATCGAGGCGGGATTTGACCCTAAATCTATCGTATATGCAGGTGTGGGCAAGCGCGACAAGGAGATCCGTTATGCCATTGAGCAGAATATCTTCGCCATCAACTGCGAGTCTATCGAGGAGATTGACCTTGTAAACGACCTTGCTGCCGAGGCGGGCAAGGTGGTAAATATCGCCCTGCGAGTAAATCCCGATATCGACCCAAAGACAAACCACTGCATCGACACCGGTCAGGCAGATAGTAAGTTCGGTATCTCGTACGAGGAGATTCTCTCGAGCGTAGAGCATATCCGTTCGCTCAAGAATGTACTTGTTATCGGTATGCACATCCATATCGGCTCACAAATTCGCGAGTTGCATGTATTTGAGAATATGTGCAACAAGGTCAATGTGATTGTCGAGAACCTCACAAATCTCGGCTTTGAGCTCGAGTTTGTAGATGTCGGTGGCGGTCTTGGCGTAAACTACGATATGCCTGAGAACGAGCCTATTCCTAACTTTGCATCGGTATTTGCAATTATCAAGCAGCACCTCAAGGTGGGTGATCGTGAGGTACACTTCGAGTTTGGTCGCTCGATTGTTGCACAGTGTGGCGAGCTGATTACCAAGGTGTTATACAACAAGACTACCGCCACAGGTCGTCGCCTTGTGATTGTCGATGGCTCGATGACCGAGCTTATTCGCCCTGCGCTCTACGGCTCGTACCACAATATCGAGAACATCACCTCCGAGGCTGATCAGCGACTCAAATATACCATCGTGGGTACCGCTTGCGAGTCTACCGATGTATTTGACGAGAATGTATCGTTGCCACTCACAAAGCGCGGCGATCTGATTACAATCAAGTCGGCTGGCGCCTACGGTATGTCTATGGCATCGCGCTACAACCAGCACGACCTTCCGGGTGCAGTCTATAGCGACGAGCTGTAAGATTTTTACCATTTGATAAAATAGGGGTTGCTCAACTATCGTTGGACAGTCCCTTAACAATTTATAGAAGTTGTATAACAAGAGGGATTTCAAGGCTTGCGAAGCCCGAAAAACCGCAGCATACTAAAGCGTATGTGAGGATTTTTAGGGCAAGCGTAACGCAGAAATCACCTTGTTAGGCAACTTATATTTTTTGTGGCATAGAGTTTGGATTGTTCTCCGTATTTCAAAATTACGGAGATTATGTATACAAATCTATCTGTTCCGAAAGAGGGCTTTATCAAGGACAATATGACCACGCTGGGTCGCAACAGCAAGCGAATTTTCGACTGCATTGCCGCCGCCTTTGCTATGGTTATTTTCGCACCGCTGTTTGTTATCTGCTACATCGCCGTTCGCCTTGAGGATGGTGGTCCTGCGATATTTATGCAGGAGCGCATCGGCAGATATGGCAAGCCATTCAAGATATACAAGTTCCGCTCTATGCGTCTTGATGCCGAGAAGTATGGACCGCAGCTGAGCCACGGCGGTGGCGAGAACGACCCGCGACTGACACGCGTCGGCGCCTTTATCCGTGCGCACCACCTCGACGAGTTGCCGCAGCTGTGGAATGTCTTTGTGGGCGATATGGCATTTGTCGGACCTCGCCCCGAGCGCAAGTACTACATCGACCGCATTTTGGAGCACGACAAGCGATACTGCTACCTCTATCAGGTGCGCCCGGGAGTTACGAGCTACGCAACGCTCTACAACGGCTATACCGACACTATGGAGAAGATGTTGCGCAGGCTCGAGTACGACCTCTACTACCTGCGTCACCGCTCGCTGATGCTCGATATGAAGATACTTGCAAGCACCTTCTGTTCGATTATCTTCGGCAAGAAGTTCTAACGATTGTAATAGTCCGAAATATAGACCGTAAAGACTGGAAAGAACATCATCCCCACAACGGGCAGCACTACACAGACAACCTTTCCGACGGTCGTTACGGGGAAAATCTCCGCGCCGACCGTCGTCACATTCATACACGCCCACCACAGCGCATCGCCAAAGCTTTTGAGTTGCCCGTTTACCCCCATTTCGCAGTCGTAGAAGAGCAGCGCCGAGATATATGTAAACATCGTCACCGTGAGGATATAGGCCGCCATAAGACGCCGCTTTCGCCCCTCTATAAGCCACTCGAGGATAACTACCGTCGCCATAACCGATATTAACACCGGCGCAAAGGCAACTATCCGCTCATAACGACTCTCCAACGCCACCCCACTCCACTCCAATATATTTATATATGGTATAGAGGCGGCTGCAAAGAGTATATCCCTGAACCAATGGTGACGTCTGTACTCGGGTATAAGCAGACGAAAGATCGCCGTTGCGAAGAATATCGAGCACACAACGAGCTGCAATGTCCGATACCCCTCCGATAGCAGCCTGTCTGTTCTATCGGCAACCTCCAACGAGATAGATATAAGCAGCACCACGCTCGCTGCCAGCGACACGGTATTGAGTCCATTTGCAACGGCATAAACCGATGTTTTTCTATCGACCATAACTATTTTTGCATTATTCGGTAAAAAAAGTTGCAAAAACTTTGCAAAACAAAATTTATTACCTATCTTTGCACTCGCAAAAACGCAATGGCGGGATAGCTCAGCTGGTTAGAGCGCATGATTCATAATCATGAGGTCGAGAGTTCAAGTCTCTCTCCCGCTACAAAGGAGTCGATATTCGACTCCTTTATTTTTTTGTACGGTGGGCTATTTATAGCCCGTAATGCATAATGCAGAGTTGATTATAGGCAAGCCTATTCAACTCTGCATTATACATTATACGCTACGCGACTCCGTACAAAAAAAAGCGGGGAGAGAACCTTGTAACAGAGGCGGAGAGTTAGCTCCTCGGCTTTTCGCGCACCAAGCATAGCTTGACTACGCTGCCTCGTCGCTGATGACGCGCAGTAGCGAAAGCCACTGCGCGACATTCAAGTCTCTCCCCGCTACAAAAAAAGG
>CANBCZ010000038.1 GCA_947367255.1 uncultured Alistipes sp. | reverse complement strand
GGAGCGGAAAACGAGACTCGAACTCGCGACCCCAACCTTGGCAAGGTTGTGCTCTACCAACTGAGCTATTTCCGCATTGTAGATTCCGCTCCGGAAATGCAATCTGTTTTCCTGATTGCGAGTGCAAAGATATGGCAAAAAAAATTACTGTGCAAACTTTTTGGTGAAAATTTTTAATATTTTTTAAGAAAAAATTTTGCAGTGGTGGTTAAGTTGTTGAAAATCTGTCTGTTATCTTTTGACTCTTTTTTGCATCTGATGGTTGCTTATTTTGGTGTTTGGATGGTGTCGCAGGTAGTCGAGCACCACATCGGTCACTAAAATATTGTGCTCTGTGCGGTTCTCGCCCTCTATTGACGGGTACTTTTTACCGATATAGTCCGCCATTGCAACGCTATATTTGCGACCCTCCTTGAGTTTTGGGAAGAGGACATCGACTGCCTCGCCACGGCTGTCGAGCACAATGTCGTACGGAGTATTGCAGAAGAGGTCTACGCGGTGTGACTCCTTCGGATTCTCGGTGTCGTTGTACTTGGCTATAATCATCGCGCGCAGCTGTGCGGGGGTCATGACAATAGTGTGAATCTTTGACTCGAACGGCTCGAGATTGTAGATTGTCGAGAGCTTAATATCGCCCTCAGGGTGCTCTGCAAGGCGTATTCCGCCGTAGTGATAGAAGGCAAGCTGTGTTCCCATTGCCTCGGCAAGCGAACGCGTCAGAAGGTCGGCAAAACCGACATGTGACACAGAGTTTGCGAATGTTCCGACGGTCACCTTAAGTGCCGGATTATCCTCAATCTGCTCGATAAGTGCGAGGGTTGCGCTATCCTTTTCGTAGTCGGCAAGCGGGATGTTGCGGTAGTCTATAGAGGCGATGCGGTTGCCCTTCAGACGAACGGTCGTTGCACCGATATTTTTCAGTTTTCGACCTGTCTGCCCGATAACCACATTGTTTACAACGCTGTCCACCACTACGTGGGTGTGTCCACCGATGATAATGTCGCAACACTCTGATACTGAGGCGTATTCAAAATCCTTACCGTCGCCCATATGTGACAGCAGCAGACGTACTTCGCCGCGCTTTGCCTCTGCCAAAGCCTTTGTCGCAGCGTCAAACGGATGGCAGAATGTGAGCCCCTCATAGACCTCGTTGCTACCCTCGGGGTGTCCTCCGTCGAAGAAGGTCACCACGCCGGCAACGCGGAAACGAACGCCATTAGAGCTCTTGATAGATACTGCCGCCTGCGGTGTTGCAAGGTCTGCGTGTTTGCTCTGCAGATTGGCACAGAGAATAGGAAATTTTGCGTGTGAGATAGCACTCTGTAGCAACTTCGGACCTTTGTCGAACTCGTGATTTCCGAGTGTCGCTACATCGTAGCCGACATGATTCATAAGGTCTATAATCGGCAATCTATTCTCCGCAAGGTCGATAAATACATTACCTGTCCAGCGGTCACCGGCATCAACAAGCAGGGTAGAAACTGTATCGCGACAGAGGTTTACCGCCGTTACGAGTGACGGGAAATTCTCGATATTGGCGTGCATATCGTTTGTGGAGAGGATGACAACCTCTCGCTCGCGGAGTGTTGTGCGGTAAAAAAGTGTGCCGGCAAGGGCGATAATAAGGACAACGAGTGCTATAAACTTCTTCATATTTTGGCTGTTTTTGTATTGCAAAGGTACAAAAATTTTGAGAAGAGCGAATAAATAGTTATCTTTGAGAGAACTAATACTTGAAACAATGAACAATACTATCCGAGTTTATTGCGAAAATACGGCGTCACACGCTGATGTAGAGATGGGTACATCGCTGCTCTCTCTTCTTGACCTGCTGGGTATCGAAAATCCCTATCCGATGCTTGCGGCGTATGTCAATAACCGCCTCAAGGAGTTGAACTATCGCGTCTATACGCCTATCTCTATACGCTTTATAGATATTACCCACTTCGAGGGTCATCGCGTCTACCAGCGTACGGTCACCTTCTTGCTGCAGCGAGCAATGAAGCAGCTCTTTCCGGAGAATCCGTTTCATGTTCGCCACTCTTTGGGCTCGGGAGTCTACTGCGAGGCTGTGGGTAAACAGAGCTTCAGCTATGCGGAGTGTCAGGCTTTGGAGGAGGCTGTAAGGGGTATTGCTGCCGAAAATATCACCATACATCGCAAGAAGGAGCCGTCGGCAGAGATTATTGAAAAGTTCGAGGCGGCGGGTTATCCCGATAAGGCAACCCTTCTGCGCTCGCGTCCGCGCCTGTATAGTAATGTCTACTATATGGGTCAGACCATAGGCTATTTCTTCGGTCCTCTTGCCCCGTCGAGCGGTTATGTCGATTGCTTCAGCATCTGCCCATATAGCGATGGTTTTGTGGTCACTCTGCCCGACCGTGCGGAGCCTGCAAAGGTGGGTCATGTGCCAAATGCGGAGAAGATGGGCGGTCTGTTCCACCAGTTCCACGAGTGGATGGATGTTGTGGGCGTACCTACGGTGGGCGAGCTCAACAGCCGCATATTGCAGGGCGATACGAGCGAGCTGATAAAGATTGCCGAGGCGGTGCATGGTCGCCAATTCTCGAATATTGCCGATAAAATCTACGAGGCACACCGCGACAGAGGTGTCAAGGTGGTACTTATCTCCGGACCTTCGTCGAGTGGCAAGACCACCTCTGCAAAGCGAATAGGTATCCAGCTGCGCGTGCTGGGTCTGCATCCGGTGCTTATCTCGCTCGATGACTACTTTGTCAATCGTGAGGATACGCCGAAAGATGAGAATGGAGATTACGACTATGAGGCTCTCGAGGCTCTCGATTTGGCGCGCCTGAATGACGATTTGAGCCGCCTTATTGAGGGCGAGAGTGTCGAGATTCCTCGCTACGACTTTATCACAGGCACGCGTCAGTGGCACGACCATCCTCTGCAACTTACCGAGCGTTCGGTGCTCATTATGGAGGGCATCCACGGACTCAATCCGCGCCTGACTCCGGCTATTGCAGACGATAAGAAGTTCAGAATATACCTCTCCTGCTTTACCTCGGTGGCTATGGATAATATCACACGCATCCATACGACCGACAACCGCCTGCTGCGCCGTATCACACGCGACTATCGCACCCGTGGCAATAACGCCTACGATACTATCGCCCGTTGGCAGAGCGTGCGCCGCGGCGAGGATAAACACATCTTCCCATATCAGGAGAATGCCGATGTTATGGTCAATACCTCGCTCTTCTACGAGTTGGGAGTTATTCGTCCTATTGTAGAGCCGATCCTGCGCGAGATACCCGATACCGTTCCGGAGTTCGGCGAGGCAGACCGATTGCTCCACTTCCTCGATAACTTTGTGCCTATTAAACCGGACGAGATACCGTTAGACTCGGTTTTGCGCGAGTTTGTCGGGGGTAGTACCTTCACATACTAAAGGTGAATTTGCCTAACAAGGCTCTTTCAGAACTGTGAGCAGTTTCCAAATAGCTCTTGTTGTACAAATTCTTGTAAGAATAGAGCAATAGCAAAAAATGCTGACCCCGAAAGGTCAGCATTTTTTGTTAAAAACTCAACTTCGCTCCGACAAATATTGTCCTTGGCAGTGACGGTCCGTAGACATATCCTGCGTCGCGATTTACACCTTGGTCGAAGTCGCGCTGGTAGGAGTTAAGGATATTCTTCACGCCACCGTTGATCTGCAGACCTATTGTGCGGTAGATCTTGAAGTCGTAGCTCAATTTAAGACCCAAATCGAAGAACGCCTGTGTCTTTACTGCTATATCCTTCTCGATGTAGCCTGCAAAGTGCTGTACGAGCATCGGACCGGTGTATGTGCCGCTCAGAGCAATGTCGAAACGACGCACAGGTGTCACCGTAGCGGCGATATATGCGTAGCTGTCCGGACTGCGGAATATGCGTGTCTCGGCAGGTACACTCTCATCCTCGCTCCACTGCTCAGGCTCCTTGTAGCGGCTGCGCTGGAGTGTTCCACCCGCCTGCAGCTGTAACCACGGGTTGAAGGCGAGTCGTGCCTCGAGGTTGATACCCATAACCGTTGCACCCGAGCCGTTGCGGCGCTCGAGGATTGTTGCATTATCGCCATCGGTAGTCTCGCCGGTCTCTACGAGCTTGAACACATCGTTCAGAATGGTATAAAATCCCTCGACCATCAGATTACCCTGCACACCATTGTTAAATGTGTGGTACATATCTGCCGAGAGGCTGAATGTGTGGCTGCGCTCCTCCTTAAGGTCCTCCGCAAGACGGATACGGGTACGCTCACCACCGACAATTGTAATGTGCAAATCCTCGTCAAATGCCTGTGGTGCGCGGAAACCTGACGAGTATACGGCACGAAGGTTGATATTTTCAGTAGGGTTGTATCGGAAATTTACGCGAGGTGACAGGATTACGCGGTTGATAAGGTTGTGCTTGTCTGCACGACCACCGATCAGAAATCCCCACTTATCGTTCTTCCACTCGTTCTGAATGTATGCGCTGTAGATATGTACGGTCTGATTTGTAGCTGTATATCCCTCACCAAGCGGTGTATCCTTCATCTTGTCGAGGTTGTACTCCGCGCCTACTGTAAGCTCGGCAGGGAGGAAGAGACACTTCGGCATACGGAACATATACTGACCACCTGCAACGGTTGTAAAACCGTGGGTATATCCGTAGGCGTTCGGATCCATATTACTGCCGTAGTAGCTGTCGCGCTTGACATCCTGCGCAGATACATATGCGCTGTAGCGGTGGCGGTTGTTGGCGCTTGTACCCTCGTAGGTGATGCCTCCGCTGTTGATTACATGGTCTGTTGTCTCTGCAACCATCACCTCGTGTGGCGGACGGTTGAGCTGGTCGCCACCACGACGATACTCCTTTGTTGCGTGATACTCGAGCGAGAGCTTGCTGTATGGGCTAACCTTTATATAGCTACGCGCACCGATGGTCTGACCATCAATCTTGCCAATCTCGACAAAACCGTCGCCATCGTGGTCGTAGCCGTCACGACGACGATTCTGACCGTAGATCATCAGTCCCGCCTTGTTGTTGTCGGTTACCAGTGAGGCGTTGAAGGTTGTGTTGTTGTCAAGCGAACCTGTGCAACCTATAGAGGAGAGGGTGTGTGTCACAGAACCTGAGTTGTAGAGCGGCTCCTTGGTGATGATATTGACCGTTCCGCCGATAGCCGAAGCACCAAAGAGTGCCGAGCCACCGCCGCGAACAACCTCAATTCGCTCTATCATATTTGCCGGCAGGTGCTCCAATCCGTACACGCCTGCAAGCGATGAGAATACAGGTCGAGAGTCGATAAGAATCTGCGAATAGTGACCATCCAGACCGTTCAGACGCACCTGAGTAAAGCCGCAGTTTTGGCAGTTGTTCTCTACGCGCACACCCGACTGGAAGCTCAGTCCGTCGGCAACGGTTGGTGATGTTGTCACCTCAAAAAGTCGATGGTCGAGTACACCTACAAGTGATGGAGCCTCCCTTCTGGTGGTCACATTTCGGTTTGCCGAAACAACCACGGCGTCGAGTGACATCTGCTGCTCGGTAAGCTCAAAATCGACCTCGATAGGGATACCTGTAACAACCTTGAGTGTGCGTGTGACTGTGCTGTATCCGATAGTCGATACCTCAACTGTAAACTCCTCATCCTCAGGTACATCGTTGAGGATGTAGTGACCTGTAGAGTCTGTTGTTGTACCGATTGTTGTGCCTACGATAGTTACATTTACATAAGGGAGCATCTCTCCCGATTTTGCATCTGCCACGTGTCCGAAGATGTGAGTTTCGTAGTCTGATGCATATACATTGCCGACAATACAGAGTGCCGACAAAAGAAGTGAAAATATTTTCTTCATTTGTTGATACTTGTTAGTTATAAATAAGGGAATAAAAGACCGAATTTATAGACTAACAGGAGGGGCGCGCAGAGAGAAGTGACGAATTATCTCATTCTGGCGGAAGATAGGCTGAACAGTTACAAATACTGTCAGCAGAGCAGTACCGACAAAGATTGCATGGTTACTGTCGATAATGAATAAAAGCAGGTTGAAGTGGCATATCGGACAGTCGTCGCTCATACCGTTTGCAGCTGCAGTTTTTGTTGTTCGCAGCGCGTCGTAATAATCCTCGGTATGTGTATGGAGTGCCTTTCCGGTATATGCAACACCGACCACTGTGAGCATCACCCACAGTATAAAGTGCTGTATTTTACGGCTTATATTCATTTTGCGCCGCAAAGGTATAAATAAAAATTCATTCTCAGAAAATTATTTCTTATTTTAGTCGTTAAATCTTTAAGATTTACTATCTTTGCACTTGTGATATTGTGAAAATATGCTTGTAACGATTTTAGAGATATTGCTGAGAGGTTTTGCAGTGGGCGTGGCGGCATCGATTACTGTCGGTCCGGTGGCGGTGTTGTGTATTCAGCGCACGCTGAGCAAGACCACCAGAGCCGGTATTGTTTCGGGTCTGGGCGTGGCTTGTGCCGATACACTTATGGCGATTATCGCCTACTTCTTCTACGCGATGATGCAGGCGCAGATTGAGAAGTATCGCCACATCTTGAGCCTTGTGGGCGGTATCTTTGTGGTTATTGTCGGCGTCTACATCTTCTTCCAGAACCCTGTGCCGCAGATTCGCCGCAACCGCGCGGGTAATGCTACGCTGTGGAAGGACTTCGCCTCTATGTTCGGCTTTACTATTGCCAACTTCGTTGTAGTTATCCCATATATCCTCGCCTTCTTCGCTATGTTCGGCGTGGGTACGGCTACGGGTAGTCAGGATGTGGCATCGGTGCTTACAAGTGTCTTTATCATCCTCGGCTTTTTGTGTGGTGCCAGCGCTTGGTGGACGGGTCTTACATCGGTCATCAGCCTCTTCCGCCGTCGTTTCCGCCCGCGACATATGCTTACGATAAATCACGTGGCTGGTATTATTGTCAGCCTGTTGGGAATATATACTATTCTATCAACCTTTATTTCAAAGTTCGATGTTTAATCAGAAGAAAAAGATAGTTATTGCCATTGACGGCTTCTCGTCTTGTGGCAAGAGTACATTTGCAAAAGCTATTGCAGCCCGTCTAGGCTATATTTTTATAGATACGGGCGCTATGTACCGCTCGGTGACCCTCTATGCCCTTGAGCACGGAGCTATCCGAAACGGTATTGTCGATGAGGATGCGCTGGTGGCTCTGCTTGATGATATTACAATTACCTTCCGCTTCAACCCTATGCGCGGTGCGAGCGACATCTATGTCAATGGCGATCTTGTCGAGGGGAAGATTCGTACTATCGAGATTAGCAACCTTGTCAGCCCTGTAAGCTCTATCGGCGCGGTGCGAGAGAAGCTTGTTGCTATGCAGCAGCAGATGGGAGCCTCTCGTGGTGTGGTTATGGATGGCAGAGATATCGGCACGGTGGTCTTTCCGGATGCCGAACTGAAGATTTTTATGACTGCCGACCCTAAGGTGCGTGCCGAGCGTCGTTATGCCGAGCTTACTGCAAAGGGTGACGATGTGTCGTTCGATGAGATTCTCGACAATGTTGTCTCGCGCGACCATGCCGATATGAACCGCGCAATCTCTCCGCTGCGTCAGGCAGATGACGCCATTGTGCTCGATAACAGTTTTATGACCGTCGAGCAGCAGATGGAGTGGTTTGACTCTCAGTTCGAGAGGGTAGTGAGTGCATTGTAGTATGAGGGTAGTCATAGACGACAAATCTGGATTTTGCGCCGGCGTTGTCAGGGCAATCTCGGAGGCTGAGCGTGCTCTGGAGCAGGGTGGTGAGGTCTTCTGCTTGGGCGATATTGTCCACAACCGCGTCGAGGTGCAGCGTTTGGAGTCTTTGGGACTTAAGACTATAGAGCATAGCGACCTTGCAAAACTATCAAACTGCCGCGTGCTTATCCGCGCACATGGAGAACCTCCGGCAACATACAGAACGGCTGCCGAGCGCAATTTAGAGATTATCGACGCCACCTGCCCCGTTGTTGCGGCACTGCAGCGCAGGGTAAAGCGCGCCTATGAGCAGATGCAACTCTGTGGTGGCACGGTCGTTATCCTCGGTAAACGAGGACACGCCGAGGTTGTCGGTCTTACCGGTCAGGTTGCCGAGGATGCCGTTGTGGTGGAGTGCGAGGCAGATTTGGAGCAGATAGACTTTACACATCCGATATATTTCCTCTCGCAGACCACACAGTCGGTGACACTCTTTAACCGCATCTGTACCTTGATGAAGCAGCGCCTTGCAAGCGAGTCGATGCTTACGGTAGATGATACCATCTGCCGTCGCGTATCGTCAAGGGAGGAGCACCTGAGGACATTTGCCCGCAGTGTAGATGTGGTGGTCTTTGTCTGTGGTCGCAAGTCGAGCAACGGCAAGGTGCTCTTTGAGATGTGCCGTGAGGAGAATTCCCGCTCCTATAATATCGAGGAGGCGGCAGAGATTGACAGAGCGTGGTTCGATGGTGCAGAGAGTGTCGGCGTCTGTGGCGCAACCTCCACCCCGCTTTGGCTTATGAAAAATGTGGCAAAAGAGATAGAGAGATTATGAAACGTTATTTACTTCGCAGTCTGAAATACTTTTTGATGCTCTGTGCACTTTTTGTGGCACTGATTTGGCTTAAAATTGCCTACGAGCGCCTGCCGCTGACTATGGGTCAGATGTTGCAGCTCTACTTCTCGGCGTGGAATGGCTGGGCAATGGCTGTGGTTATTGTGGTTATGTCGGCAACATACCCATTTTTCGGTTTTGTTCGTCGAACAGTTGTGGCAGATATCGCAGCTGACCGCGAGCAGATTGAGGCAGCTATGGCTACATCGGGTCTTGTGCTTAAGGGTGCCGAGGGTAACACTTTGCACTTCCGTGCAGCAGGTTTGCAGCGACTCACACTCCTCTTTGAAGATGATGTGACAGTCGAGCAGCAGGGCGAGCAGATTGTTATCTCGGGTCATCGCCGTACTGTTGTGCGTGCCGTAATCAGACTCGAGGGTTATTTGGTAAATAAGAGAAGAGGTAATGAGTAGAAAGAGTTTCTATACACTTGTCGGACTTGCTGCTGTTGCGGCAATCTCCGTTTTTGGCGTGAAGAACGACTTCGGGCTGGGTCGCAATATGGAGATGATGATAAATCTTATGCGCGCCGTGAGTACCGAGTATGTCGATACCCTCTCTGCCGATAAGATTATGCGCCACGGTGCCGACGGCATTATGCGCAACCTCGATCCATACTGCACCTTCCTCTCGGAGGAGGAGATGAAGGATTTTCGTACCCTTACAACGGGTAAGTATGGCGGTATAGGTTCGGTTATCCGTCAGGATAGCAGTGCTGTGCGCATTGCCGAGCCATATAAGGGCTCTCCGGCAGATCTGGCGGGTCTTAAGATTGGCGATAGAATTGTGGCTATCGACGGCAAGAGCATTGCCGGCATGAAGACCGATCAGGTGAGCTCTATGCTGCGAGGCGAGCCGAATACGACCGTTAAGGTCTCTGTCGAGCGCCTGCTTGACGGCAAGGTCACAACCCATAAGATTCGCCGTCAGAGAATATCTATCCCGAGCGTAAGCTATGCAGACTATGTTGCTCCGGGTGTGGGCTATATACTCCACTCCGACTTTACCGACGACTGCTATACCGAGATGCGTGCGGCTATCGAGCGCCTGCAGGCAAAGGGTGAGCTGAAGGGTCTAATCCTCGACTACCGCACAAATGGCGGTGGTGTGCTCCAGAGCGCAGTCAAAGTGCTCTCGCTCTTTGTGCCGAAGGGTACTCAGGTTGTTGAGATGAGGGGTCGCGTGGCGGCTGAGAATAAGACGTTCAAGACCGAGTTCGAGCCACTGCTGCCCGACCTTCCGCTTGTTGTGCTGATTGGCGAGAATAGCGCCTCGGCGGCAGAGATTGTCTCGGGAGCGTTGCAGGATCTGGATCGCGCTGTGCTTTTAGGCAGCCGCAGCTATGGTAAGGGTCTTGTGCAGTCTACACTGCCGTTGGGCTACGAGAGCTACGCAAAGATTACTACAGCAAAGTACTACATCCCGTCGGGTCGTTGCATACAGGCTGTTCGTTACTCGACCGACGGCAAGGCTGAGAGCGTTCCGGATAGCCTTATCACCGAGTTCAAGACTGCCGCAGGTCGTAAGGTCTACGATGGCGGTGGTATTATGCCGGATAAGCGCGTGGCACCCGATTATGTCAGCTCATTTGCAGTAACCCTCTACCTTATGGGAGTTATGGATGACTTCGGTGACGAGTACTATCGTGCTCACCCGGATATTACTATCGACCCTAAGACCTTCTCGATTACCGACGAGGATTATGCAGCCTTTGCAAAGATGGTCGAGGCTCGCGATGTGCCGTATAAGTCGGAGTCGCGCCGTGCTGTCGAGAAGCTGCGCAAGTCGCTCGAGAGTGAGCGTTATGCCGCAGCAGATATTGCTGAGGCTATGGCTGTTATCGAGAGTCGCCTGAAGGATGACAAGATGAGCAACCTTCAGACCTATAAGAGTGAGATTATCCGTACAATCAATGCCGATATAGCCTTGCGTTACTGTTATGCCGAGGGTCGTACGGCAAGCGGACTGAAGTACGATAAGGGTATAGAGGCGGCAGTGGCAATGCTTGCCGATAGTGTAGAGATGTCGAGAATTTTGCGCGAGCAGGATACCGCGCGTAAGTAGAGTAGATATGAGGTTTAACAGAGTGCGTAGAGGTCTTACAAAGAGTGGTCGCGTGGTGCTTCTGGTGCTGGGCGCACTCATTGTCTTTGCCTCTCTGCTCATTACCTACCAGATGGCAGAGACGCTGAGTATCAAGGAGCGTCACGATGTAGAGCTCTGGGCAGCGGCTATGGAGAGGATAAATCGTGAGGCTATGGGCGACTATATGTCCGACCCTCTCGTCTCGTCAATTATCAACAACCGCAACAACATACCTTTTATTATAACGGACGAGAATCTGAGGGTTGTCTCCTACCACCTCATTCCCGACGATGTAATTAAAGATACGGAGGCACTCCACCGAGCACTTGACCGTATGGCGGGTCATAATACCCCTATAGTGGTGCGCTTCTGGTGGACGGCAGAGCATAACCATATCATCTTCTATGACCATAGTGCTACGCTGATGATGCTCTACTTCTTCCCATTTGCGCAGATGATTGTAATCATCGCCTTTGTCATTATGCTCTTTGTGGCATTCCGCTCCTCGAAGCAGGATGAGCAGAACCGCGTCTGGATAGGTCTTGCCAAGGAGACTGCACACCAGCTGGGTACTCCGACCTCGTCGCTGTTGGGATGGATTGAGTACCTGCGCGACCAGAATGTAGACCCTATGGCTGTCGAGGAGATGGAGAAGGACCTTGCACATCTGAAGAAGATTGTCGATCGCTTCTCGAAGATCGGCTCGGACACTCCGCTCGAGATGGCAAATGTAAATGAGGTTGTGGGCGACTGCGTGATGTACTTCCGCAAGCGTATCCCGCGCAATGTAACCCTCGATTATAACGGTCTTGCAAGTCAGCCTGTGCAGGCTATGCTCAACCGCGCACTCTTTGAGTGGGTTATCGAAAATCTGCTGAAAAACTCACTCGATGCCCTGCAGGGTCACGGTGCAATATCGGTCAAGATAGACTCTACCGAGAGTCAGATAACTATCGATGTCTCAGATACGGGCAAGGGTATTGCCAAGTCAAACTGGAAGACCATCTTCGAGCCGGGCTTTACTACCAAGACTCGCGGTTGGGGTCTGGGACTATCGCTCTCCCGCCGTATTGTCGAGGAGTATCATCGCGGAAAGATTGCCGTTGTGGACTCTGTTATCGGCAAGGGAACAACAATTCGTGTAACACTAAAACGCGCCTTCGAGTAGTATGCCACTGACTGTTTTGAACCATAATATCACTGCCGAGCAGGCATTTGGTTGCTCTTCGACCCTTGTCGAGGCGGCAGCAGGAGACAATATGGTCGATGCCTCGGTCTTCGGCGCCCCTTTTCAGGTGGCGGCACTGCTTATAGGTCTTGTCTATACATTCTTCATTGTCCGCTATTGGGATTTTCTGCGCTACTTTATCGTAAGTACGGCGGGTTTCCATATGCCCAATAGGGATAAGGCGCATATAAATCCTGCCGAGCAGCGCAATATCGAGGTGGTGATGATTATCCTCGGTGTGCTTCTGCTCGCACTGTCGGCTGTTCGCGCCTGCGGACTCTACTTCCCGCATCTGCTTGAGGGTATTGCCGGTAGTAATGTTATATGGGTCGTCGGCGGTGTGGCTGCTGTGGCACTCTCTGCCGTCATTGCCTATCAGTATGGAGTGACAATGCTCGTCTCGGCTGTCTGTGACCGTATAGATATAGGTAGCGGAATTGTCGGCACCAAACTGCTCTATATGGCGGTCGGTTTTGTTACGGTAATACCGTTCGGACTGCTCTTTTTACTCTCCCCAGCTACCCCTGCAACAATGGGTCTGATCGGTGCAATTATCTGTATCTCAATAGCGACCATAATATTCATAAAAGAGAGTTTTTTGTTCTTTGTTTCTCAAAAAATTTCAATTTTGCATTGGATTTTGTATCTTTGCGCCCTGGAAATTTTCCCGCTATCCCTATTTCTTGCGCCAATATTGCGTTAGAGAGACGTAGGGGGCACATTTACTGAGATTTATGGCAGAGATCAAACGTATTTTAGTGTCGCAGCCAAAACCTGCGATTATCGAGAAATCGCCTTTTTTTGAGTTGGCGAACAAGTATGAGCTTGAGGTCGATTACCGTCCGCTTATTGAGGTTAAGGGCGTTACTCCTAAGGAGTTCCGTTCACAGCGAGTAGATATCCTCTCGCACACCGCAGTAATATTCACATCTCGTACCACTATCGACAGCTTCTTCCGCATCTGCGAGGACGCTCGTATCACAGTGCCCGAGAGTATGAAGTATATCTGTTCTACCGAGGCTATCGCCCTCTATCTTCAGAAGTATATCGTCTATCGCAAGCGTAAGATATCGTTTGCCGATGGTACATTTACAGGTATTGTCGAACAGGTTGTAAAGCATAAGGAGGAGAAGCTTCTCCTTGCACTCAGCGAGCCACATAAGCCGGAGATCCCTGAGGCACTTACCCGCCTGAATATCAACTATACACCGGTAATCCTCGCCCGTACCGTTGCCAGCGATATCGCTGCCGAGGAGCTCAATAGCTACGATATGTTGCTGCTCTACTCTCCGTGGGATGTAAAGGCTATCTGCGAGAAGATGGATGTGGAGAGTATGCCTGTTATCAGCACCTTCGGTGAGGGTACCCTGCGCCTTGCTTCGGAGAACCACCTGCCGGTTAAGGCATTTGCTCCAAGCCCTGCAGCTCCGTCACTTGCAAAGGCTGTGGATCTCTATATCGCCGATGTCCTTGCCGGTAAAGAGGTCGATACTGTCGAGTTCGCCGAGAATGAGCAGAACGAGGAGTTCCTCCGTACCCAGCAGTCAAAGCTCGCTAAGAAGAGCCGTACACGTAAAAAGTAGTATATGAACACATTGCCAAAACCGGAAAGATTGCACTCTTACGGTGCTATTCGCAGACTCTTCAAGGAGGGTCGCAGCGGTTTTGTCTACCCGTTCCGATATATGTTCTATGTAGAGGATGCTGCCCAAACCGAGGCAGCAATCCTCTTTTCTACACCCAAAAAGTTCCATAAGCGAGCCAATAAGCGCAACACCATCCGTCGCCGTATGCGTGAGGCGTATCGCCTTAATAAAGAGCTACTTACCGCTCCACTCGGCAACCGCCGCATAGAGCTTGCTCTCGTCTACTCAAGCAAAACTCTTCACGATTATAAAACTATCGAACATGCACTCCGAAAGAGCCTTGAGCAGATTGTGTCAAGCCTTTAAGCGCCTCTGTACACTGCCACTTATCGGCATCGTGCGCTTCTACCAAATCTGTATATCACCCCTCAAACCACCTACCTGTCGCTTCACCCCGACCTGCTCCCAGTATGCCCTTCAGGCTCTTCGCAAATATGGTCCAATTAAGGGTAGTTGGCTGACAGTCAAGCGATTGGTGAAGTGTCATCCGTGGGGCGGTAGTGGGTACGATCCTTTGCCATAATTTGCCGTGAAAATACGGCATTAGCTGCACATCCCTCATAGTCACGAATGGGAAATACCTTTAGTATGTCCCATCCGCTCCTATTTCGCGATGCACACCTACTACCGCATTTTGACAACAAAATAGGTTTTATCGTGATAGTGGCACATTTACTGCCTTGTCTGCATCTCACAAAACAGTCACATACGTTTAGTATGCTCCT
>CANBCZ010000037.1 GCA_947367255.1 uncultured Alistipes sp. | reverse complement strand
GTATAAAATTATAGATAGGGTAGCGCCGACACCTGAGCTGAGACTAAATTTATCCACGATTTGTAAAATCAACCAGACTATCGATCCAATCACATTGCATAGCCTCATAAATTGCAGATTTGCCAATTTTGCACTACCTTTGTAGAAACATTGGTTGTGATGAGACGTATTTTATACCTATTTATATATATAGTGCTGGCGGTAAGTTGTGTCAGCAACAAAAATCAGAGTACCGAGTCGGTGATCTTTGTGTCGATTGCTCCGATAAAGCCGATTGTCGAGGCGATTGTCGGGGATGATTTCAAGGTGGAAGTATTGGTTCCGATGGGTGCTTCACCAGAGAGTTTTGAGCCGACGCCAAAGCAGTTCATCGCGCTGAATAGTGCCAAATTGGTCTTTGGTACAGGTCTGTTAGACTTTGAACAGCAGCTATTAAAGCGTGTACACAACCAGAGTAAGGTTATCGACCTTAGTCGTGGAATTACCACTATATCAGGCAATTGCAGCCACACGCATCACGGAAAGCATTGCCATCACGGCGTGGATCCTCATATCTGGTGTTCTCCAAAATCCTTGAAGGTTATGGCGAGCAATGTGCATAGTGCCATTGTTGCAGCAATGCCGGATTCTGTGCAGTACACATCCGCATATAATGCTCTAAATGAGCGTATTGCGCAGCTTGACAACGATGTTGCAGAGCTTACAAAGAGTGCAACACTCCCCTACTTTATCATCTACCATCCCGCGCTGACCTACCTTGCGCGTGACTATGGTTTGGAGCAGGTCGCTATCGAAAATGACGGCAAGGAGGCAAGTGCCAAGCGCATTGCACAGATTATCTCACAGGCACGCGCAGATGGCATCAAGAGCGTATTCTATCAGAGTGAGTTCCCGGAGTCAAGCGTGAAGGTCATCTGCGAGGATATTGGTGCTAATGCCGTAGAAATCAACCCTTTAGCAGAGAACATTTTTGCAAATATACGTGAAATTGCACGCCTTATAACCGAGTAGCAGAGAGTAGTATGGAGAGTATTATTTCACTACGAAATGTCACCGTTCGTTACGACGACTATGTGGCAATAGATAGTGCCAATCTGGAGATTTTTGCCGACGATTTTATCTGTATCATCGGTCCGAATGGTGGCGGCAAAACGACACTTATCAAGGCTATTTTGGGCACATTGCCACACAGCGGAGAGGTCATTCTCTCTCCTACACTATTCAATGGCAACAAACGACTTATAGGATATCTGCCTCAGCAATCCACTTTCGATCGCAGTTTTCCTATTTCTATTCTTGAAGTGGTTATGTCGGGACTGCAGAGCGAGCGAGGATTTACTGCAAAGTATAGTCATGCAGATAGAGAAAAAGCGATGCAACTACTTGAAAAAGTGGGTCTTAAGAGTGTCGCCGAGCGACAGATAGGCGAGGTCTCCGGAGGTCAGATGCAGCGCGCATTACTCTGTCGAGCGGTTATCTCCGAGCCAAAGCTGCTCATTCTCGATGAGCCGACAAACTTTATCGACAAACAGTTTGAAAGCGAGTTATACAACATCCTACAGCAACTCAATCAGCGTATGGCAATAGTGATGGTGTCGCACGAGGTGAACAACATCTCCCCTGCCGTCAAAAGCATCGTCTGCGTCAATCGTACACTCCACCGCCACAACACTAATACTCTATCCCACAAGGAGCTAAACGAGTACTGCAGCGTAAATAGATAAATAGGAGCCGAGTGGCTCCTATTTTAGTTTTGGCTATTAGCTTTTAGCCATTAATTTTACAGAGGTATCCGCATCATCTGCTAAAACCCATTTGTTGTCAAAATGCGTCAGAGATGGTGCATCGTAAAAAATCCAACTAAGGATAGTACTAAAACGTACAGCCGTTACTGTTTTTTAGTAATGTACTACAAATTGTACTCCTAATATTATTCGCACCAATTTGTCGTCAAAATGTGTCAGATATTGTGCATCGTAAAAAAAATCCAACTAAGGATAGTACTAAAACGTACAGCCTTAGTTGGATTTTGAGGGATGTGCCATATATGACACATTTTCACGACAAATTAGCGAACAATTGTCTCCTCACGATCCGGACCCACAGAAATAATCTTCACCGGCACGCCACACTCAGCCTCGATGAATGCTACGTAGTCCTTGAACTGCTGTGGGAACTGGTCGAAGTCGCGAACATTGCAGATGTCGCAGTTCCAACCCTCGAACTCGCGGTATACAGGTACGATATTGTCATCAGCCTCGTATGGGAAGTAATCGACCTTCTCACCATTTACCTCATAACCTACAGCAACCTTGATAGTGTCAAAGTCGTTGAGGATATCTGACTTCATCATAATCAGACCTGTTACGCCGTTCATCATAACTGCGTACTTAAGAGCTACGAGGTCAAGCCAACCGCAACGACGTGGACGACCAGTAGTTGCACCGAACTCGTTACCTACCTGACGAAGGGTCTCGCCTGTAGCATCGAAGAGCTCTGTTGGGAATGGACCGCTACCTACGCGAGTGCAGTACGCCTTGAAGATACCGTAAACCTCACCAATACGGGTTGGAGCAACGCCAAGACCTGTACAAACGCCTGCACAGAGGGTGTTTGAAGAGGTTACGAATGGATATGTACCGAAGTCTACATCGAGGAGTGAACCCTGAGCACCCTCAGCGAGGATAGTTGTATCATTCTTGAGATAGTTGTTTACCAAAATCTCGCTATCTACAAACTCGAAACGCTTGAGTGACTCAACACCGGCAAACCACTCCTTCTCGTAAGCGGTTACATCTACCTGATAGTCGTACTGACGGAGCTGGAAAAGGTGCTTCTCCTTCAGAGCATTGTAACGAGCCTCGAAGTCTGGCAGAAGGATATCACCTACACGCAGACCGTTACGACCTGTCTTATCCATATAAGCAGGACCGATACCCTTAAGAGTAGAGCCGATCTTGGTCTTACCTTTTGCAGCCTCAGATGCAGCATCGAGTGCGCGGTGAGTAGGCAGAATCAGGTGAGCACGCTTTGAGATCTTCATACGAGATACAACATCTACGCCTGAAGCCTCGATCTGAGCAATCTCCTCAGCAAGAATAACAGGGTCGATAACCACACCGTTACCGATGATGTTCATAGAGCCATCGCGGAAGATACCTGACGGAACAGTATGAAGCACGAACTTCTCGCCGCCGAAGTGGAGCGAGTGACCTGCGTTAGGACCGCCCTGGAAACGAGCAATAACATCGTAATTAGGGGTCAATACATCAACCACCTTACCTTTACCCTCATCTCCCCACTGGAGACCGAGTACCACATCAACTTTCTTCATATATAGTTTGTTAAATTTATAGTCGTTCGGGCATACACCCACAATTCAGCCGTAAAATTACATTACTTTTCTCGAACAGACAAATTTAATAACCGTTTTTTTCAACAAATTATTGACAAAAGAGTCATATCGAGACCCTATATCAAAAAAATCACCAATAGCAGGTTCAGGATATCAAAATGCCAAAAAATATTACTATCTTTGTCCAAATTTAACACTATCAAAACTATGATAAAGATTGGTACACCGATGACTTCGGTTGGTAAGAAGGCTCTGCTCTGTGGATCGGGCGAGTTAGGCAAGGAGGTTGCAATTGAGCTGCAACGATATGGTATTGAGGTAGTTGCGTGCGACCGCTACCCTAACGCTCCGGCTATGCAGGTTGCAAATCGCAGCCATGTCCTCAATATGTTGGACGGGGAGGCTCTCAGAGCTGTTATCGAGGCTGAGAAACCCGACTACATCATCCCTGAGGTTGAGGCTATCGCCACCCCCACACTCGTTGAGCTCGAGAAGGAGGGTTACAGCGTAACTCCTACTGCAAATGCCGCTTGGCTCACAATGAACCGCGAGGGAATCCGTCGTCTTGCTGCCGAGCAGCTCGGTCTGCCAACCTCTTTCTATCGCTTTGCCGAGACTAAGGAGGAGTACCTTGCAGCTATCGCAGAGGTGGGTATTCCTTGCGTAGTTAAGCCTATTATGTCCTCTTCGGGTCACGGTCAGAGCACCGTTAAGTGCGAGGCTGATATCGAGAAGTCTTGGACTATTGCACAGGAGGGCGGTCGTGCAGGTGCAGGTCGCGTAATTGTTGAGCGTTTTGTTGATTTCGACTACGAGATTACAATGCTCACCGTTCGTCACAGCGCAGGCACAACAATCCTCGAGCCTATCGGACACCATCAGGTAGATGGCGACTACCGCGAGTCATGGCAGCCACAGCCTATGAGCGAGACTGCAAAGGCAAAGGCAAAGGAGATTGCACACAAGATTACCGGTGCACTCGGTGGCTATGGCATCTTCGGCGTAGAGATGTTTATCAAGGGTGACGAGGTCATCTTCAGCGAGGTATCTCCTCGTCCGCACGATACCGGTATGGTAACTATGATTTCGCAGGATTTGTCAGAGTTTGCACTCCACGCTCGTGCGGTGCTCGGTCTGCCAATTCCGTCTGTTCGTTTCTTCGGTGCAAGTGCATCTAAGGCTATTGTTGTCGAGGGCGACAGCGACAAGGTCGTATTCGAAAACCTCGATCAGGTAGTTGCTGAGGAGGGTGTTCAGATCCGACTTTTCGGCAAGCCGGAGGTTGTTGGTCATCGTCGTTTCGGTGTCATTTTGGCAACAGACGAGACCATCGAGAAGGCGCTTGAGAAGGCTGAGCGCGCATACGCGAAGCTCTCATACAGCGTACTGCCACGATAAATTGCAGATTTTGCTGTAAAAATCGCGCAATTAGCGGCAAAAACCTTTGGTTAATTGGCAAAATTTGATTAATTTTGCACCCAATATAACAGACAGAAAACTATGATGCTTTCAAACAACATATTGTCGGCATACGAGCCTCAGGATTGGGGTTACGAGGTTTCTGTTTCACATTTTGTTTAGTTTTCAGGCGACCTGCGGGTCGCCTGTTTTTTTATATGAACGGTTATGAGTAAGGACAAGTTGCTGATACGCGGAGGATTGGCTGTAGGAATGGGCATTGCTAGCAAGGCGGATGTGCTTATCGAGAGTGGCATTATCGCAGCTATTGAGGAGAATATCACCCCCGACGAGAATACCGAAATATTCGATGCAGATGGTGCGATTGTAACCTACGGACTTGCCGATGCACATGTGCATCTTCGCGAGCCGGGCTACTCGGAGAAGGAGACTATTGCCACCGGAACAGCAGCTGCTGCACACGGCGGTGTAACCACAGTCCTTGCTATGCCAAACCTCAACCCTGCACCTGACAGCGTTGAGAATATCGCCATCGAGCAGTCGATGATTGACGAGCAGGCAGTAATCGAGGTGCGTCCGTATGCGACAATCACCGAGCGCCGTATCGGCAAGCAGGTGGTCGATGTAGAGGCTCTTGCACCGCACTGCGTAGGTTTCTCGGATGACGGCAGTGGCGTACAAAATCGCGAGATTATGCTCGAGGCGATGCAGAAGATTGCAGATGTAGATGGTATTCTGGCTGCACACTGCGAGGATGAGAGTATGCTCAATGGCGGATACATTCACGCCGGCGACTATGCAGCGATGAATGGTCACAAAGGCATCGCATCTTGCTCGGAGTATATGCCGTTTATCCGCGATATAGATCTGATTGCACAGAGCGGTTGTCGCTACCACTTCTGCCACATGTCGGCACGCAACAGCGTCATTGCACTGCGCATCGCCAAGCAAATGGGTCTGCCCGTATCGGGAGAGACAGGTCCGCACTACCTTACAATGTGCGACCTCGAGATTAAGAACGAGGGTCGCTTCAAGATGAACCCACCTATTCGCAGCGAGTCTGATTGCGATGCACTTATCGAGGGTATTATTGACGGCACTATCGAGGTTATCGCAACCGACCATGCACCGCACACAGCCGAGCAGAAGAGCAAGGGTCTTGCCGGCAGTGCTATGGGTGTTGTAGGTCTTGAGACCTCATTTGCAGTCTGCTACACAAAGCTTGTCCGCGAGGGTATTATCTCAATCGAGAAACTTATTGAACTGATGTGCGACAATCCGCGTCGCATCTTCCGCCTCGGTGGAGGTCTGGAGGTGGGTCAGAGAGCCGACATCGCAGTATTCGATACCACTACCCCATTTACGGTCGATAGCAGCAACTTCTTATCTAAGGGCAAGGCAACCCCATTTGAGGGTTGGGAGCTCTATGGTCGCTGCCGACTCACACTCTTTGGTGGTAAGACTGTTTGGAGAGAGAACGAAAAATAATAATTATATATTAAGTATGAAAGAGAAGAGACTTGTACTGAGCAATGGTCAGAGCTTCCCGGGTTACGGCTTTGGTGCCGACCGTCAGGCTGTCTGCAACATTGTATTTAACACCTCAGTAGTGGGTTATCAGGAGATTATCTCCGACCCAAGCAACTACGACCAGATCGTAGTTATGACCTACCCTACTATCGGAAACTATGGTATCAACGACGAGGATTTCGAGAGCCGCATCGTAAGCATCGGTGGTCTTGTAGTTCGCGAGTACTGCACCACACCGAGCAACTTCCGCTACACCAAGACTATTGCCGAGATTCTGGAGGAGAACTCTATCCCCGGCATCTATGGTGTCGATACCCGCGCCCTTACCCGCGCTCTGCGTGACGGTGGCGTAATGCGTGCAGCAATCGTTGATGCAGATATGAGTATAGAGGATGCGCTGAAGCTTATCGAGAGCACACCTGCAGAGAAGAATGTAGTTGCCAAAGTAAGCTGCCGCAAGCGTTGGTACTCTCGTACCCCTAACCACAAGTACGATGTAGTGGTTGTCGATTGCGGTGTTAAGCGTGCAATTATCGACGAGCTCAACCGTCGTGGTTGCAATGTGGTTATTGTCCCTTACAACACCCCTATCGAGGAGATTCGTGCTTTCAACCCACACGGCATCTTTATCTCGAATGGTCCGGGCTCTCCTGCAGACCTTCCGCAGGTTATTGAGCTTATCAAGGCTCTGCGTGGTGAGCTTCCGATGATGGGTATCAGTCTCGGTCACCTGCTTATCGGTATGGCTTACGGCGCTACTATTGAGGAGGTTAAGAATGGCAACCGCGCAAGTGCCCGTCCTGTTCGCAATATGATTACAAACCGTATCGAGATGACCGGTATGAGTATGGAGTATACCATTGCCAAGGATGTAGAGAGCAATACGCGCCTTACCATTACCCACACCAATGTACTTGACAACAGCATAGTTGGTGTTGAGTGCCGCAAGGATAGAGTCTTTTCGGTACAGTTCCACCCCGAGGGCGCTCCGGGAGCTACAAATGACAGCGCATACCTTTTCGATAAATTCATTAAACTGATGGAGGACAGCAAAAATGCCTAAGAGAACAGATATCAAGAAAGTGATGGTTATTGGCTCCGGTCCAATCGTTATTGGTCAGGCAGCTGAGTTTGACTATGCAGGTACACAGGCGTGCCTTGCGCTCAAGGAGGAGGGTTATGAGGTTATCCTTGTAAACTCAAACCCTGCAACCATTATGACCGACACCTTCATTGCGGACAAGGTCTATATGGAGCCACTGAAGTTGGAGTATGTAGCAAAGATTATCCGCTACGAGCGTCCGGATGCTATTGTTCCGGGTCTTGGTGGTCAGACAGGTCTTAACCTTGCCGTACAGCTCGCCAAGAAGGGTATTTTGGAGGAGTGTCAGGTAGAGATTCTCGGTACATCTTTCCAGAGCATCGAGCAGGCTGAGGACCGTGAGCTGTTCAAGGAGCTCTGTATCAAGCTCGGCGAGCCGGTTATTCCGTCTGAGATTGTCTACTCAATCGACGAGGCAGTTGAGGTTGCAAAGAATATCGGCTACCCTGTAGTTCTCCGCCCTGCATTTACCCTCGGTGGTTCAGGTGGTGGTTTTGCCGATGACGAGCAGCAACTGCGCGAGATGATGCGTAATGCGCTTGCCGTATCTCCTGTACATCAGGTGCTTGTAGAGAAGAGCATCAAGGGTTACAAGGAGATCGAGTTCGAGGTTATGCGCGACAAGAACGATACCGCTATTGCCATCTGTAGTATGGAGAATGTGGACCCTGTAGGTATCCACACCGGCGACAGTATCGTAGTTGCGCCTGCACAGACCCTCTCGGACAAGGAGTTCCAGATGTTGCGTGACAGCGCACTCAAACTTATCCGTGCACTCAAGATTGAGGGTGGTTGTAATGTTCAGTTTGCACTCGACCCACTCTCATTCCAATACTATATTATCGAGGTAAACCCACGTGTTTCTCGTTCATCTGCCCTTGCATCAAAGGCGAGTGGTTTCCCTATCGCCCGCGTAACTGCAAAGGTTGCTGTAGGTCTTACCCTTGACGAGATTCTGCTCGAGGGCACCCCTGCTTGCTGTGAGCCTGCTATCGACTATGTCGTAACAAAGGTGGCACGCTTCCCATTCGACAAGTTCAGCGAGGCATCTAACGAGTTGGGTACACAGATGAAGGCTACAGGTGAGGCTATGAGTATCGGTCGTACTATCGAGGAGAGCCTTCTCAAGGCACTGCGCTCGCTGGAGACCGGTGTCTGCCACATCCACCACAAGAAGTTTGACGAGATGTCCACTCAGGATATGCTCTCATATATCACTCGCGGCACTGACGACCGCATCTACGCTATTGCAGAGCTTCTGCGTCGTGGTATAGATCGTTCGCTCATCTACGACCGCACAAAGATCGATATGCTCTTCCTCGAGAAGTTCAAGAATATCGTTCGTATGGAGCGTCGCCTCTCTGAGTCTAAGGGCGACAAGGCTCTGCTGCTCGAGGCTAAGCGTCTGGGCTTTGGCGATAAGTTTATCGGTCAGCTGTGGGGTATGACCGAGCGCGAGGTATTCGAGCTTCGCGAGAGCTTCGACATCAAGCCTGTATATAAGATTATCGACTCTTGCTCGGGCGAGTTTGACCGTTACATTCCATACTTCTACTCAACTTACGAGCAGGAGAACGAGTCTATCGTCTCAAACCGCAAGAAGATTGTCGTTCTCGGTTCCGGTCCTATCCGTATCGGTCAGGGTGTAGAGTTCGACTACTCTACCGTACACGCTATCTGGGCTATCCGTGAGGCAGGTTACGAGGCGATTATCATCAACAACAACCCTGAGACCGTATCTACAGACTACACTATCTCTGACAAGCTCTACTTCGAGCCGCTGACCGTTGAGAATGTGATGAACATCATCCACCACGAGCAGCCTGAGGGTGTTATCGTAACCCTCGGTGGTCAGACAGCCATCAACCTTGCAAAGCCGCTGGTACAGATGGGCGTGAAGATTATCGGTACCGACCTTGAGGCTATCGACAAGGCTGAGGACCGTAAACTCTTCGAGGCTATTATGCGCGAGGTAGGTATTCCGCAGCCACAGGCTAAGGCTGTTACCGAGATTGAGGACGGTGTTGCCGCTGCCGAGACTATCGGTTACCCTGTGCTTGTTCGTCCAAGCTTCGTGCTCGGAGGTCGTGCAATGCAGATTGTTGGTAACGAGCAGGCTCTGCGCCACTACCTGCACAACGCAGTAGAGATTAACGAGGATTCTCCTGTACTTGTCGATAAGTACATTATGGGTAAGGAGGCAGAGGTAGATGCTATCTGCGACGGCACAGATGTATTTATTCCGGGTATTATGGAGCACGTTGAGCGCACAGGTATCCACTCGGGTGACTCAATCAGCGTATATCCATCGTTCAGCTTGAGCGACGCTGTTAAGCAGAAGATGATTGACTACACCGTACGCCTCGGTAAGGCTATCGGCATTGTCGGTCTTTACAATATCCAGTTTATCGTGGACAACGAGGATAAGGTATATGTTATCGAGGTAAACCCTCGTTCATCACGTACCGTACCGTTCCTCTCTAAGTCTTGCAATGTTCCTATGGCGAAGATTGCTACCCGCGTAATGCTCGGTCACTCGCTCAAGGAGCAGGGTATTACAGAGGTATATGGCAAGGAGCGCAAGCGTTTCTTTGTCAAGACCCCAGCCTTCTCGTTTGCAAAGATTAAGGGTATCGATACATACCTCTCTCCTGAGATGAAGTCTACAGGTGAGGCTATCGGTTACGACAACTCTATGACCCGTGCACTCTACAAGTCACTTCAGGCATCGGGTATGGATGTAGTAAACTACGGTACAGTACTCGTAACCCTCGCTGATAAGGATAAGGAGGCTGCTCTGCCACTTATCGAGCGCTTCTACAACCTCGGTTTCAACATCGAGGCTACAAAGGGTACTGCAGACTTCCTCCGCACTCACGGTATCCGTACTCGCAAGCTGAGCAAGCTCAACGAGGGCAGTGACGATATCTATCGTTCACTCTGCCGTGGTCACGTAAACTACGTTATCAACACTATTGACCTTAACCAGCACAACACTCGCCTTGATGGTTACGAGATTCGTCGTGCAGCGGTTGAGAACAATGTTACAATCTTTACCTCACTCGAGACTGTAAGCGTACTGCTTCAGGTACTTGAGGAGATTACTCTCGGTGTTTCAACCATCGACGCAGATTACGACAAATAGTATGAAACAGACCGTTTTTGAGATAGTTTCAAACCGTCCGCTTACAGAGAGCGTATATGAGATGACTCTTTCGGGTGATACATCAGCTATCACCCGTCCGGGTCAGTTTGTGGAGCTCTCGCTCGAGGGATACTTCCTTCGCCGCCCAATCTCTGTCTGCAACTACGACGAGGGTACTCTTACCCTTATCTATAAGGTTGTGGGCAAGGGTACAGCACAGATGGCAACCCTTGCAGCAGGTACTAAGATTGATACACTTACAGGTCTTGGCAACGGCTTTGACACCTCTGTAGAGCATAACCACGCCCTGCTTGTGGGTGGTGGCGTAGGCGTTCCGCCGCTCTACCGTCTGGCACGCAATCTTGTAGCAGAGGGCAAGCAGGTGACAGTCGTTCTGGGCTTTAACACCGCTGCGGAGATCTTCTACCGCGAGCAGTTTGAGGCGCTGGGCGTTAATGTTGTCGTAGCTACAGCCGACGGCAGCGTAGGCGTAAAGGGCTTTGTGACCGACGCTATCAAGCAGCAGGTTACAGGTGCCGACTACTTCTTCTCTTGTGGTCCGCTGCCTATGCTCCGCGCACTGACTCAGAGCCTTGACATTGCCGGACAGATAAGTCTTGAGGAGCGTATGGGTTGCGGTTTCGGTATCTGTATGGGTTGTTCAATCCAGACCGTATCGGGTGCAAAACGAGTATGTAAAGAGGGTCCTGTATTCAGAAAGGAGGAGATACTATGGTAAGAGATTTATCGACAACCCTTTGTGGTGTAGAGCTTGACAATCCGATTATTCCTGCAAGTGGAACATTCGGCTTCGGCGCAGAGATGTCGGAGGTTTATGACCTCGATATACTCGGTTCAATATCGTTCAAGGGTACAACTCTTGAGCCTCGCTTCGGTAACCCTACTCCTCGTATTGCAGAGTGCCGTTCGGGTATGATCAACTCTGTAGGTCTGCAAAATCCGGGTATTGATGCCGTTATTGCACACGAACTTCCGGAACTCCGCAAGCGTTTCCATAAGCCTATTATCGCAAATATCAGCGGTTTTTCTATCGACGAGTACACAGAGTGCTGCCGTCGAATAGACTCTGAGGAGCAGGTAGAGATTATTGAGGTCAATGTCTCTTGCCCTAATGTTCACAATGGCGGTATGGCATTCGGTACATCGCCCGAGAGTGCAGCGGCAGTCACTGCAGCCGTTAAGGCTGTGACTACCAAGCCTGTATTTATCAAGCTCAGTCCAAATGTTACAGACATCGTCGCTATCGCTCGCGCTTGCGAGGATGCAGGTGCCGACGGACTTACGCTGATTAACACAATGCTCGGTATGCGAATTGACATTGCTCGTCGTCGTCCCGTTATCGCCAACAAGATGGGTGGTTTCTCGGGTCAGGCGATCTTCCCTGTAGCTGTAAGAATGGTCTATCAGGTGGCTAACGCCTGCAAGATTCCTGTTATCGGTTGCGGTGGTGTAGCAACTGCCGATGATGTTATCGAGATGATGATGGCAGGTGCAAGTGCCGTTCAGGTTGGTGCCGAGAACCTTCGTAACCCATTTGTCTGCAAGCAGATTATCGAGCAGCTGCCTGAGGTTATGGAGCGTCTGGGTATCGAGCGCCTGAGAGATATTATCGGAGTGGTAAAATAAGACAAAAGATATAATAATATGGTAAGAGATGTAATTATCGCTTGTGACTTCTCAAGCAAAGAGCAGACATTGGCATTCCTCGACCGTTTTACAGGTCGTAAGCCATTTGTAAAGATTGGTATGGAGCTCTTCTATGCCTGCGGACCGGATATTGTACGCGAGATTAAGGCTCGTGGTCACAAAATCTTCCTCGATCTTAAGTTGCACGACATTCCAAACACCGTACGCAAGGCTATGAGCGTACTGTCAAAGCTCGATGTGGATATGACAAATGTTCACGCAGCAGGTACTGTGGATATGATGAAGGCAGCCCTCGAGGGTCTTACTCGCGAGGATGGCACCCGTCCAATGCTTATCGCCGTAACCCAGCTCACCTCGACAAGCGAGGAGCGTATGCAGCGCGAGCTTCTGATTGGTGCAACAATCAACGAGACTATTGCAAAGTATGCCGAGAATGCGAAGGTTGCAGGTCTTGACGGTGTTGTATGCTCACCACTCGAGGCACAGCTCGTTAAGGAGCACTGTGGCGCAGAGTTCAAGACTATCACACCGGGTATCCGTTTTGCCGATGCAGCAGCCGACGATCAGGTGCGTATCACTACCCCTGCACGCGCTCGCGAGATTGGTTCAGACTTTATCGTTGTGGGTCGTCCTGTAACTGCAGCTGAGGATCCTGTTGCGGCTTATGAGCGTTGCTGCCGCGAGTTTATTGGAGAATAACCTTAAAACAAAGATATAAATATGGAGAAAATGATTGCAAAAGAGTTGCTCAAGATCAGCGCAGTATTCTTGCGTCCCGAGCAGCCATTTACTTGGGCTTCAGGTATTAAGAGCCCGATATACTGTGACAACCGTCTGATTCTTACCGCTCCGTCTGCACGCGAGAAGGTTGAGGCAGGTCTTGCGCACCTTGTAGGTACACACTTCCCTGAGTGCGAGTGCCTTATGGGTACATCTACTGCAGGTATCGCTCACGCAGCTATCGCAGCTACACTTATGAACCTGCCTATGGGTTATGTTCGTAGCGGTGCGAAGGATCACGGTCGTGCAAACCGTATCGAGGGTAAGCTCGAGCCGGGCACAAAGGTTGTCGTTATCGAGGACCTTATCTCTACCGGTGGCAGCTGCATCGAGGTTGTTGAGGCTCTGCGCGAGGCAGGTGCTGATGCGCTTGGTATCGTGAGCATCTTTACATACGGTATGAAGCGCGGTGTTGAGCGTATTGCTGCTGCAAATACAGTAAACTACTCTCTGTCAAACCTCGACGCACTTGTAGAGGTGGCTGTTGAGGAGGGTTATATCGCTCCAGAGTGGAAGGATAGAATCCTTGCATTCCGCGACAACCCATCAGACGAAAGCTGGATTAAGTAAACCACTAACACCCCAATCTGTTATGAGACACCTTATTGACCCTACAGACTTAACACGCAAGGAGACCGACGAGATTGTTGCTCTTGCGCTCGATATTATCGCCAATGGCGAGGCTTATAGCGAGAAGATGAAGGGCAAGCGTCTTGCAACCCTCTTCTATGAGCCAAGTACCCGTACCCGTCTGAGCTTTACATCGGCAATGATGGCTTTGGGGGGCAAGGTTCTCGGCTTCTCGGATGCCGCATCGTCATCTGTAAGCAAGGGAGAGACCGTTGAGGATACAGTTCGCGTTGTTGGCTGCTTTGCCGACATTATCGCTATGCGCCACCACATCGAAGGTGCACAGCTCGCTGCTTCGGCAGTATCTCCTGTGCCAATTATCAATGCCGGTGATGGTAGCCACTCTCACCCTACACAGACCCTTACCGATTTGCTTACAATCACTCGCGAGTTGGGACATGTTGATAACATTACAATCGGCTTCTGCGGCGATTTGAAGTACGGACGTACCGTTCACTCGCTTATCAAGGCACTTGTTCGCTATCAGGGTGTTAAGATTGTCCTTATCTCTCCTGAGGAGCTGCGCCTGCCTGACTATATCAAGACAGACATCTGCGATAAGTACGGCATCGAGTATACCGAGGCTGAGAGCATCGAGGCTGTTATGGGCGAGCTCGATATCCTCTATATGACCCGCGTACAGAAGGAGCGCTTTACCGACGAGGCTGAGTATGAGCGCGTTAAGAACTGCTTTGTCCTCGACGCCGAGCGTATGGCACTCGCTAAGGAGCGTATGGCTGTCCTCCACCCACTGCCACGCGTAAATGAGATTACCCGCGAGGTAGACTCTGACCCACGCGCAGCATACTTCCGTCAGGTTGAGAATGGTAAGTTTGTCCGTATGGCACTTATCCTTTCGCTTATGGGCTGGAAGAACGAGGAGATGAAAGAGCGCCACGAGAAGCTCGAAATCGACGGTCTTACCTGCCCTAACCATAAGTGCATCACCAACAACGAGCCTATGGAGCGCTACTTCTATAGAGCCGACAACGGAGTGCACCGCTGCTACTACTGCGACACCAAGGCTGAATAGTTTATAGCTTTTGCTATACAAATTCTTATCAATAAAATAGGAGATCTTCGCGGATCTCCTATTTTTGCTATTGGCTATTAGCTTTCAAGAGTTTGCTATACGTTTAATTAATGTGATTATATTTTAGCGTCAGAAGGGGTTAGATGCAACGCTCGACGAAAAATCCCAGCGATGGATAGTACTAAAGCGTACAGCCGTTGCTGGGAT
>CANBCZ010000036.1 GCA_947367255.1 uncultured Alistipes sp. | reverse complement strand
AGAACTACAAGTAGTAGAACATAACACAACTAAATTCTAATAATTCGGGGTGGCGGTGTCCACTGCCACCCCTTTTTAATAAAAAACAAATGTTGAGAAGAATTTCAATTTTATCGATTGCAGCTCTTGCAGCTATTTTCTTCGTAGGCTGCGATACTGAGGACGATCCAGAGTTGCCATGGGGCCCAGGCTTAAGTGGCGGTGGCGGAAATAGTGGCGGTGGCGACTATGCGTGGAACGCAAAGCCTATTGAGCCAGCTGACAACATTGTTGTTGGTCACCGTGGTGTTTGTAGTGAGATTGGTGCACCAGATAACTCGCTCGCGTCGCTGCGTGGTGCTATTGCGCTCGGTCTGTATGGTTCAGAGTGCGATATCTATTGGACAAAGGACGATAATGTAATCGTTGCACACGCCGACAGCAACTGCAAAATCAACAACCTCTATCCGTGGGAGAATACAGTAGATGGGCTTCGTCGTGGTGGCGTGCTTAAAAATGGTGAGCAGTTGCCAACACTCGAGGACTATATCAAGACCGCAGCACTTGAGGGTAAGTGCACAAAGCTTGTGCTTGATATTAAGAACATCACAGCTCCAACAACTATCAATGCGGATACTCGTGCTCAGTATTGTATTAAGGCTTGTAAACGAGCAATTGAGATTGCACAGTCATGCGGTGCAGAGGACTGGATTGAGTTTATCTGCACAGGTAACGAGACCGTTATGAAGGGTTGTGCTCCGCTCTGTGAGTCTGCAAAGATTGCTATCGGTTGGATGGCAAACAGAACAGGCGCAGAATATGAAAGACTCGGCGCAGGCTGCAAGTATGCATACCGTTGGGCAAACCTCTCGCTTGAGCACATGAACGACGGTTTTAGCGGTGGTAAGCGCACCATCGACGAGTTCGTATCTCGTGGCATTGAGTTTAGCTGCTACAACGCCGATACCGATCAGCAGATGGACTACTACTCTAGTCAGTCACATAAGCTCAAGTGCATCTGCACAAACTATCCAAAGAAACTCCTTCGCAAGATGGGTATAAACAGATAGGTAAATAGCAGTTTCAGTTGTAATTATATATAGGATTCACCCTGGTTGATACAAATTTAAGGGCGTGTTTCCTGGGAGGGAGAATTAAAATTCTCCCTCCCTTCTTTTTGTTGTGAAAATACGGATACCTGCTTCCGCTAACAAAAAAGTGGCAACAATGGCTGTACGCTTAAGTACTATCCATCGTTGCCATTTTTTGCCGAGCGTTGCATCTACCGCATTTTGACAACAAAAAGGTGCGGAAAAGGTAGGGTAGAGTTTTACTGCGTTAGCTGTATTGCGTAGCTGTGAAACCCGGACTATTCGTGCACCCGGAGCGAAGCGACAAGTCCCCCTTTGCCAAAGGGGGATTTAGGGGGAATGTCAATATTTTTATTTATGTTTATGCTGTTTTCGGATGTGGGATGTCATCGTAGATGATACAATAAAAGATAAATCGCCCCTCAAGTTTGCTTGAAAGGGGCAATTTATCTTTTATTGTAATAGCCTTTGGCTATCCCACATCCGAAAACAGCTTATCCTAAGTACGACTTGAGCAGCTTGCTGCGAGATGAGTGGCGGAGGCGGCGGATAGCCTTCTCCTTAATTTGACGCACACGCTCGCGGGTAAGGTCGAACTTCTCGCCGATCTCCTCGAGAGTCATCTCTGAGCAGCCGATGCCGAAGAAGTAGCGGATAATGTCGCGCTCACGCTCTGTGAGGGTCTCGAGTGCACGTTCTACCTCTGTTGCCAGAGACTCGTTGATAAGACCGCGGTCTGCGTTTGGAGAGTCAGGGTTTACCAGCACATCGAGCAGTGAGTTGTCCTCGCCATCTGCAAATGGGGCATCTACAGAGATGTGACGACCTGCTACGCGCAGAGTATCTGTAACCTTCTCACGAGGCAGCTCGAGCTCCTGTGCAAGCTCCTCAGGTGATGGTACACGCTCGTGCTCCTGCTCAAAGCGAGCAAATGCCTTGTTGATCTTATTGAGTGAGCCCACCTGATTGAGTGGCAGACGAACAATTCGGCTCTGCTCTGCAAGTGCCTGAAGGATAGACTGACGAATCCACCATACGGCATAAGAGATAAACTTAAAACCTCGTGTCTCGTCGAACTTCTCGGCAGCCTTGATAAGTCCCAAGTTACCCTCGTTGATAAGGTCAGGAAGGCTCAGACCCTGATTCTGATACTGCTTTGCCACAGAGACAACAAATCGAAGGTTAGCCTTTGTGAGCTTCTCGAGAGCCTCCTGGTCGCCTTTGCGGATTCTTTGGGCGAGTTCTACCTCCTCCTCAACGGTGATAAGATCCTCCTTACCAATCTCCTGCAAGTACTTATCGAGAGAAGCACTCTCACGATTGGTAATGGACTTTGTAATTTTTAATTGACGCATTTTATACCTATTGTTAATATATCTTTCCAAAAATAGCCCTCGTCGAAACAAGGGCTATTAACTCTGCGTGTTGTAGAACTACTCTACAACCACATAGCTTGCAGCTCTGCCGTCGGGATATACTCCGTCGATACTGCGCACCTTGTCTGTGATGGCATTGAGGTCCGAGATAGTTCTGACAGCTCTGTCATTGATGTGAGTAATCACAAAACCCTCTCTAACCCTTGCTCGGGCAAGTAGTCCGTCGGCATTAACCTGCACAACCTCAATACCTGCTCGAATATCGAGCTTCTTGCACAACTTTGGATCTGCCTCCACGAAGCGACCACCCAGAACTTTGGCTACATCTACTGCATCCGCAGCAAGCAACTCTGCTTTTCCTGCCTTATTACGCAAAGTAACCTCAAAATGTTTCACATTTTCGCCTCTTTTTACAGAAATTTTTACCTTGTCGTTCGGACGGTGTTTTCCAATCTGCTCGCCGAGCTTTGAAGGGGCATCTATTTCTACTCCGTCGATAGAGATAATCACATCTCCCTTGCGCAATCCCGCCTCGGAAGCGGCACCGCCCTCGACTACAGAGGCAACATATGCACCACCAACCTCGCTGATGCCTGTCTCCTCCTTCATATTGTCGATAAACTCCTGATCTATATAGCGATAGCTTACACCCAGCAGTGCGCGCTGCACTACGCCATACTCCTTCAGATCATTTACAACCTTGCGAACGATGGTCTCGGGAACTGCAAAAGAGTAACCGATATAACTACCTGTAGATGACTTGATTACGGTGTTGATACCTACAAGCTCTCCGCGTGCATTTACCAGCGCACCACCCGAGTTACCCGGATTGACTGCAGCGTCGGTCTGGATGAATGACTCGATGCGGAAATCGTCAGGAATAACGTCGAGCTGACGAGCCTTGGCACTTACGATACCTGCTGTAATTGTAGACTGCAGGTCAAATGGAGAACCAATTGCCAGCACCCACTCACCTAAACGCAGTGCATCTGAGCTACCGAATGCGAGGGTAGGGAGGTCTTCGCCCTCTACCTTTATCAGAGCTACATCTGTCGCAGGGTCTGTGCCAATCTTGCGAGCCTCGAATGTACGACCGTCGTTGAGCTTTACGCGCAACTTTGTAGAGTTCTCTACAACGTGGTTATTTGTGACAATATAGCCGTCAGTGGTGATAATAACACCCGAGCCACCCGAGCGCTGCTCACGCTTCTGCATACCCGGCTGCTGCGGAATACCGAAGAAGTCGAGGAACGGATTGTAACCGCTGTGTACAGCCACCTCCGAGATAACCTCGATATTTACAACCGCCTTTACGGCATTCTCAGCTGCATATGTAAGGTCGGGATAGCTTCCCTGCTCGTACGATGCGAAGTGAGCACCGAGTGCCGGCGCACGCTCGACAATCTTCTCGACCACCTGTACCTCGCCATTACCATTTTTAGCTATTACTGAAACGGCTGCAACAGCACCGGCGACTGCTGACAGCACCACAAGTCCGATAATTGAAAGTGTTCTTTTCATAGTTTTGTTCTTTTTGTCGCAAAATTAACGTGACAATAGTGTTCTATATTGTATATACTGACTAAAATTTTGCTACGGCTAGAATGTTGGAATAATTATCTCTATACTGCTGATAAGTATCGCCATCGCTCATATCTATAGCGAGCACCGTCTTGTGTTTGTCTTTCCACGTGCTAACTTTATCATGTCTCTTGCCAGACTCTGTAGAAGACACAAAATGGCTCTTGTTGAGGTTAGCCAACACTGCAGGATCTATAAGTGACTTGTTGTTGTATATCGTCACAAGCTCCTCAATAGCCGGCAAGTACCAACCTTCTCCCAATTCGGTACACCATCTAAAGGCAGGATAGTATGCTCTCCAGTCTTTAAGATAGGCGATTTTTGTCATATTCTTTGCTCCATCAATCTTGCTTTTAGTGCCGACACTACTCTTGCCGTACTTATCGTCGTACGAACCAGAATACCATATCTGTGTTGTGATAGAGTAGTTGATGCTTACAATCTTTCCGTGCTTACCACCACTTTTTACCTCAAAGACTATTCCGTCCTTTTCGCCGTCGTTGTAGTAGTCACCAACCTTATAAGGGGCAGATGTCTTACCGCGGGCGAGGGTAGTTGTTGGGCGTGGGGTGGTACCAAATTCGGTAATCGCACGAACGGAGTAATAGTTGCAGGTAGGCTTCTCAGAATATACACCATCACTCCATACAATATATGATGTAGGGTATTTATTAAGAATTGTATTGCCACTTTTAGTCGAACTCCAATAGGAACCATTAAGGTCTGAGCCGTAGCGCTCAAAAGTCTTCTCAATAGCATTGTAATGATTCTTGTCCAATGACAGAAGTCGCAACTCTTCAACTGTTGGTAAGCGCCATCCATCGCCCAATGATTTACAATAACATTCAGCATCCGACCACGTTTTGCGCGACTCTGCAAGGCTCAATATCTTACCACTCCTACCCGAGTCCCATGTCTCAACGACAACTCCTAACTTGCTATCTTCATTGTACAGGTCGCCAACTTTGTATGGAGAGTGGCTCTGTTCATAAGAGATATTTTTACTATTTTCGCTCTCTCCAAAGCGAGTGACTGCATAGACCCTATATTCGTTATGTTTATTTGTTTTCCAACTTTGATTTTTACTATTATTGGTAATATATCCTCTGGACCAAGCACCCACTTTACCTCGGCTATAATCCTCTGTTGAGCTCCATACATCAACAACAATCGGAATCGGAATTACGCAATCTTCCCTGATTTTAACAATCTTACCTAACTCATCAATAGCGGGGAGATACCAACCATCGCCCAACTTGGCACACGCCGCAAAGGCCGGGTACTTACTCTGCCAATCAGGTATGCGCATAACCGCCTCTAAGTTATTAGCTCCGTCTGAGGAGTCATTTGCACCGACAAGGTTATCTACCTCACTCTGGTCAGATGCCCAACGCGCTTCTGACACAGGCGATATAGTGTAGATTTTGCCGCTTGTGCCATCGGCATTTACCTCAAAGACAATGCCCATCTTGTTATTCTCGTTGTAGAAGTCGCCTATCTTATATGGTGCAGAAGTTGTCTTCTGCTTGGCTCTTGGAACACGCTTTCCAAAGGTTTTCACGGCGCGGACATAACAGCCGTAGTGCTTTTCGCAGGTTCCTATATAACCATTGTTTGAGATAAAATAGGCAGCATTGTCGCTGCTTTCAGTGCAAGACCAGCTGTGTTTAGCAAATTTATGAGTCAATTTAGGCTCTATGACCGCTCTATTTGCATATATGCTCTTTAGCTCCTCTATCGTAGGCAGATACCAGCCCATACCCTGTCTATTACACCAACCAAAGGCGTCATCCTCGGTAATACTTTCAGATAACCTTCTGTAGTGCATAATATCTCTGCCATCAGTTGCACCAAAGGTCTTGCCGATATCGAGTGAACCTCTATTTCTCCACCTTTTAATCTTATCCGAATGTTTGAGGCTTACAATCTTGCCACTATAGCCGTTGTTATACACCTCAAACACGATGCCTTCATTTTTACCGTCATTGTAGTAGTCGCCAATCTGATATGGAGCTCCGTTACTCTTCCCGCGTAATTGATTGACAATGTCTGTCATATAGCCAAGGTCCCTCTTTTTATTGAAACCAAATTCATAGTCTAAAACATTGCCATTCTCGTCAAGAAGGATGATGCAAGGGTAGAACTCGCCATAAATCCAATCGCGATTTGACCCTTCGTCCGGATTGTAGTAGATGTGGTTTGTCTTTATTGGCGCGCTTGTATTGTAGCTATGTTCACTATACTTCCAAGAGACTTTATCTATGGTTATAATCTGCGAAGCAATTTGAGGATAGCTGTTGAGAAAAGCCTTCAGTTCGCGCTCTGGTACAGTACCTATAAAATACGATGTTATAACCAACGTCTTTTTGCCTCGTTTGAAGTACGAATTGCTGATTCTATTTCCGTGCGAGTCAACAAAGGACGCCATAGGAAATGGTTTGCCCACGCTATTTCTTTGCTTCGACTCTAAAGCCGCCCGCTCAGCCTCTCTCTTCGCCTGTTCTTGGGCATACTCCTGCTTCCAATTTGACGACTCTATTTTGCGTTCAGACTCCATGCGATCTGTCTCTATACGTACCTGATTATTTGGCGCAGGGACTGCACTATGTTGAGCGTAGTAGTCATAACGGGTAGTGAAATATTCGCCATGTTGCTCATTAGTGATGCAGATGATACGTCTGTTGTCTTTACTTAAGAATATAGAGAAACTGCCGGTCGGAAGACACTCGCCAATCAGCTCAAAAATATTAGTTTCAGAGAGCGCAGATTTGTATGTATAACCTCCATTTTTATAGGTACCATTACCTTTGCAACGCTCGTTGATAGTTGAGCTATAGAGCCAGATAGTCTTATGGTCGGGTAGTATGCTAGCAATGAACTCACTCTTCAGACGGCAAGTTGAAGATTTGTTTGTCATTGTTGTTTCACCGCCACCCTCTGCTTTATATGTGGTGCCGGAGTAGCGATAACGGTAGTGATACTCTTGCGCATTTACGGTAGATGCGCCGATAAATATCAGCAAAGGAATGAGTTGCAAAAAACGTTTCATAACAGATGTTGTTAATGTTTCGTGGCATAAAGTTATACAAAAAGGAGAATAAATGCAATATAAGACAAAAAAATCCGTAGCCGGAGCCACGGATTTTTTTGCCAGTTTGCATAGTAATTTGCAAACACCATTTTTTAGCGGAATAAATTACCGCATAAAATATATTTTGTTACTCCTCGTAAGCGTCGCGCTTCATCTTCCACATAGGTACGAAGATCAGCGCACCGATAACTGCCATAACGATCATTGCGATAAATACGCCGTGCCAGCCATACTCAGAGTCTGCGATAAGACCGAAGCCCCAACCAGAAACCAGAACGCTGACGTAGCTTACAAAGCCGATGATACCGTTAGCGGTAGCAGATGCCTTACGTGTAGCGTGGTTAGATGCGATAACACCGATAAGTGCCTGTGGACCATAGATAAACATACCTGCAAGAGCAAGAACGAAGAGCAGTACTACTGCGCTTGCACCAGAGGTCTGCAGTGTGATAAAGCCTGTGATAGCGAGCAGTGCACCGAGCATACAGAACAGACAGGTACGAGTTGCACGACCACCGAATACCTTATCGCTGATCCAACCTGCAGCGAGCATACCTACAACACCGAAAAGCTCGAAGATAATCACTGTAGATGCAGCCCAACCCGGAGTCATACCGCAGTGCTCCTGAAGGAATGTAGGACCCCAGTCGAGAACGGCGAAACGGATAACATATACGAAGAAGTCGGCAAGAGCAAGTGCCCAAATAACAGGGTTCTGCCATACGTGCTTGCGGATAAATGCAGAGATCTCTGCCTGGCTCTCCTTAACCTCAGGCTCGCCATCCTTCTTACCCTCCTCAAGCTCAGGAAGACCTACGCTCTTAGGGGTGTCACGCAGGATACCCATAGTGATAAATACACCGGCAGCAGCGATCATACCTGGGATGATAAATGCCCACTTCCAAGCACCATAGTGCTGAGCCTTAGAGATAACCTCTGCGCACTCAGGGCTCTCCTTAAGGTTGTCGGCAATCATCTGCACAACCTCAGGGTTGCCTGACATATCGGTACCCATAGTAGCCATAATGAGCACACCGCAAAGTACACCTGCAAGACCTGCACCGATAGAGTGTGAGGTGTTCCAGATAGACATCTTTGTCGAGAGCTCGTTAGCCGGTACCCAACGAGGAATAAGACGAGAACATGGAGGGAAACCACAACCCTGGAAGATGTTGTTTACAATCCACATCGCTGAGAGCAGGATGGTGAACTTACCTACAAACTCAGGAGTAGAACCCTCAGGTACACCTGTAAGGGCGGTGATAATCTCGGCACCATAACCGATAACGAATGCTGTTACAGTACTTACGGCAAGACCTGTAACCATATGCCAACGACCATTGATGCGGTCTGCGAGCATACCGTTGATAAGCTTTGAAAGACCATAGAGGAATCCTGCAGCAGAGAGCACACCTCCCAATGTAGCCTTAGTGATACCGAAGTCGGCTGTAAGACCCGGCATAGCGAACGAGAAGTTCTTGCGGATAAGGTAGAAGAAGATGTAACCGATCATTGTGCCGGCGATGGTACGCCACTGCCAATACTTAAACTTTTTTTGCTGTTCAGCTGTCATTTTATGTTAGTTTTTAGTTAGTTTTTCGGGGAATGGTTAGTTGAGACGCTTCTCTACCTCGTTGTAAGCAGCAACAATCTGGTCGAGGATTGGAGCATCAGCCTCAAGTGAAGCGAACTCTGCCACAGCAGCCTTAAGACCTATCTCGGCAATACGAGCCTGCATAGTCACGCTCTGAGGATCCTCAGGGTTGTTGTAGTGGAGCGCTGCACCAATACCGAGCAACAGATCCGGAGTCTCTACGCCTGCGCGCTGAGCTGTAAGGGTAGGGTTGATAAGACGATCGGCTGCCGAGAGCTTACGCAGTGGCTCGCGACCTACACGGGTAACATCGTCCTTGAGGTAAGGGTTCTTGAAGCGGCTGATAATCTTGTCGATATACTTGAAGTGAGCCTCCTTGTCAAAGCCGTGCTTTGCAACAAGACCCAGACCACTCTGCTGCATAGCTGCCTTAACAATCTCATAGATCTGAGGGTCGGCAATGCTCTGGTCGATAGTCTTCAGACCCTTCATACAACCGGTATAAGCGGTAATTGCGTGACCTGTGTTGAGGGTGAAGAGCTTGCGCTCTACATAAGCAAGAAGGTTGTCGGCAAGGTTCATACCTGCAATCTGCGGTACCTCACCAACGAAAGATGCCTGCTCGACATTCCACTCATAGAACGCCTCAACGACAACATCGATAGGGTTCTCGCTGCGTACAGGCGGCACGATACGGTCTACAGAACAGTCAGGGAAGCCTACCCACTGCTCGCAGTAAGCCTTGTCCTCACCCTCGAGCAGTGCAAGGACATGCTCCTTGAGCTGTGAAGATGCGCGAACTGCATTCTCGCAAGCGATGATGTTGAGCGGCTCGTTTACACCTGCTGCACGACGAGCAGCAATACCCTTTGCAATAGCCGGAGCAATGCGTGGCAGGATAACTACACCAACAGCTGTGGTGATAATCTGTGCGCCTACAATCTGCTCGATAACTGCATCTGTAGTAGAGTTTACGCCGGAGATGTTGGTAATCTTCTGCTCTACACACTCTACATCCATTACGTGAACAGTGTAACAGTGGTCCTCGTTAATCTTGTCGATAACTGTTGCGTTTACATCGGCAAAGACAACGTGATAACCAGCCTGCTCAAGTACAGCACCAATAAAACCACGACCGATATTACCGGCACCGAATTGAATAGCTTTTTTCATAATTGTTATGTTTTTTTGTGAAAATTTCTTCTAAAAAACAAAGATAAGTTTTTTTTGACGGAAAAACAAAAGAAATGGCGTAAAACTTTGTTTTACACCAAAATGGAGGACCAAAATCCCTTTTACAACAGATTGTGGCTTCGGAAGGAGTACGATCCGGTTGCCGTAATTATTATATGGTCGATAAGGTTTATATCGAAGAGTGCGGCAGCCGCCTTGATGCGGTTTGTGAGGGTTATATCTGCCTGACTCGGCTCGTTGCTGCCGGATGGGTGGTTGTGAGCGATAATTATCTGTGTAGCAAGTAGTTCGAGCGCACGTTTGAATATCAGTCGGTTGTCTACGACCGTCGCCTGAACACCTCCCTGACTAATCTTCATACGATCGACAACGCGTGCCGATGAGGTGAGGAAAATCACCCAACACTCCTCATGATTAAGACCCTCGAAGAGTGGACGAAATACCGCCTCGGCATCGTTGCTGCTAAGAATATGTGTCACTTTTTGAGCATTGCTCTTTGAGGCACGACGACCAATCTCTGTCGCTGCTGCAATCTTCGCTGCACGGGCGAGACCTATTCCCTCCTGCATCCTCAAACGCGATATATCGTACTGCAGCAGCTCCGAGATTGGGTGTGCAGATATAAGACGCTCGGCGAGTGCTCTATCGTCAAGGATAATGCCGATAAGCTCCGAGTCGCTCAGTGACGATGCCCCGTAGAGGATCAGTTTCTCGTGCAGTGACTTCATTACTCCAATACCTCAGCTACGACAAATGTACTTCCGCCGATATAGAGCGCATCATTTGCACCCATCTTCCCCTTTGCCATCTCGACAGCATCCTTGACACTCTCGCAGCACTCGAAATTAAGACCGAGCTCTGTGGCAAGTGCGGCAAGACTCTCCGTTGTGGCTGCACGACGAGACTCTGCGCGGGTGAAGATATAGTGTGCTCTTTTCGGCATCAGGGCAAGGATACTCTTTATATCCTTATCCTCGCAGAAACCCATTACGCAGTAGAGATTTTCGCACTCAACCCTCTCGAGTTGTGCTGCAACTTTTTCTAATCCGTGTGCATTGTGTGCAGTGTCGCAGATGATCATCGGATTCTTCGAGATAATATCCCAGCGACCTCTGAAACCGGTAATTGCCGTACACTCTCTAAGTCCCTCGACAAAGGCACGACGACTGATTGAGAGCGGTGTATTCTCGTGCAAAAAGTCTGCTATGGTGCATACGGTGGTCAGATTCTGGCGCTGATACTCGCCCAAAAGCGGCAGACGGAGAGTGTACTGCTGGTTGTCGCGGGTACGAATCATATCGAATACCTGATATCCCGCCTCGGTGTACTGCTTGTGACACTCGAACGCCTCGGGAGCATAGATTACTGCCGAGTGACGATCCTCCGCAATCTCCTCAAGGACAAGGTTGTATGCGCTGTTCTTCTCGCCAACGATTACGGGGATAGACTTCTTTATAATGCCGCCCTTCTCGCGAGCAATCTTCGGCAGTGAGTCGCCTAAATACTCGGTATGCTCAAGACCGATATTTGTAATTACACTTACAGCAGGGATAACGATGTTTGTCGCATCCAAACGACCACCCAGACCCGTCTCGATTACCGCAACCTCTACCTCGCTCTGTGCAAAGTAGTCGAAGGCGAGGGCTGTAGTCATCTCAAAGAATGAGAGCTGCGCCTCCTCCATACTCTTGCGGTATTTATTGACGAAGTTTGCCACCTTCTGCTTGGAGATCATCTCTCCATTTACGCGTATTCTCTCGCGGAAGTCGGCAAGGTGTGGTGAGGTGTATAGTCCCACCTGATAGCCCGCCTGCTGGAGTACTGCCGCGAGCATATTGGATACCGATCCCTTGCCGTTTGTGCCGGCAATATGGATTATAAAGTAGTTGCGCTGCGGATTGCCGATCTTGCGACAGAAGTCGCTGATACGCTCAAGTCCGGGCTTATACGCCGCTCCGCCAACACTCTGAAATGATGGCAGCGAGGTAAAGAGATAGTCAAGGGTTTCGGTGTAATTCATACTATTAATCTAAATAGAACTTCTTCTTTGATAATATGGCAACGGTGTATAGCAGACAGAGCAGTGCTACATAGAGCGACAGTCTGCCCAAATAGTCGCCGTGGCGGGTGTAAAATGTCATCTTGTCATTCAGACGCAGCTGCTCAACAATAACCCCCTTCTTATCCCAGTCGAGAGTCTGGAGTGCATCGCCGCGGGAGTTGATAAAGCCCGAGATACCGGTATTTGCGCTGCGAGCAACATCTCTGCGGTGCTCGATTGCGCGCAGGCGGCAGTATGCAAAGAGATACTTATATCCCGGAGTGTCGCCCCACCAACCGTCATTTGATACTACGCTGAAGATCTGAGCTCCATTTCTGACAAACTCGCCCATAAAGTCGCCATAAAGACCCTCATAGCAGATTGCCGGAGCTATCTTTATGCCGTTGTGTGAGAATGGCTCGGCACTCTTGCCGATACCAAGCTGACCGGCAGTGCCTCCCAAATCGACCTCGAAGATGCCACCCGCACGGAACCACGCAGGGAGGGTCTCCACGCCGATAACCAACTTGCACTTGTTGTGAATAGGCTGCTCTGCAGGATTGCTGTTGATACCTATAGATGAGTTGAAGATGTCGTAGTATGTGCCACTCTCTGTGCGACGGTTTGTATCGCTCTTGCGACGCTTACCGTATGCCATAAGACTCTCGGTGCCGGCAATGACCATAGCCTTGCTGCCGGTGTTCTTCAAGTATGAAGATATCCCCTGCACAATGCGTGTGGCGCCGATAAAACGCTCGTTTACGGTTGCGGCGAGCGAGGTCTCCGGCATAAGGATAAAGTCGGCATCTGTAGGAGACTCTTTGAGCTGCATCATCAGGTTGTTCTGCAGAGTCTCGCGACTTGTGAGAAATTTGGTGTAGCACTCTACATTGGGCTGTATAGAGGCAATCTTAACAGCTGTGCGAGAGGTATATTGCTCCCTCTTTGGGGCATTTGCGCTGTAGAGAACAAGAGAGAGTATAAGCGGCAGAGCTACCACAACTGCCGGCGCAACCCATCGCTTTGCCCGTATCGCCTCGAAGAGTACGATATTTGTCAGCAGTACCCACAACGAGCCGCCGAGCACACCCGTATACTCATACCACTGCACCGCCCAAGTGTCAAATGCAAAGCAGTTGCCGAGGGTCAGCCACGGGAAGGACATTGCAGGCGCTTTGATGTAGATATACTCGCAAGTAATCCACGCTGTAGTGAGCAGAATGTATGCAATACCCTTCGGCATACGCTTCGATACGATGTGGAAGAGCATAAATGGCAGCAGACACCACCATGTACCCACAAGCGAGGCGGCTATAGTGCCTATTGCCGCAGCATTCCATACCCACCAAGTGCACGCCACGTGCCAGAGAATAAAGGTGAGTGTAGCCCACAGCGCCATCTTTCCCGCCTCTCTCCAAGAGCTGCCGTAGCTGTTGCTGATAATAAGCAGTGGTACAAGTGCAGCAAGCAGCGTAAAACCACTCACCGTCACCCAGCCGAGGCTGAGCAGCAGTGCCGAGAGAAGAGAGAGGGTCAGTCTGCCTCTCCACGATAGATTGCCGTCGAAAAGCTTCATATTACTTTGTTTTGTATGCACAACGGTACTTACCTTTGGCAAGATTGAGAATCTTGCCCTTCAGCAGGTTACGACGCAGAGGCGAGAGGTGGTCGGTAAATACCTTGCCCTCGATATGGTCGTACTCGTGCTGAATTACTCGTGCCGGGTATCCGTCAAACTCCTCGTCGTGCTCTACGAAGTTCTCGTCGAGGTAACGCATGCGAATCTTCACCGGACGCGATACATTTTCGTGAATGCCCGGCAGTGAAAGACAGCCCTCCTCAAAGAGGTCGGTCTGCTCGCTGCGCTCATAGATCTCAGGGTTTACAAATACTCTGCGGAAGTTCTCCAACTCAGGTACATCCTCTGCCCAAGGTGTACAATCAACGATAAACAGACGGATATTCTTGCCAATCTGCGGTGCTGCAAGACCCACTCCGCTCGCCTCGCCGAGTGTAAGCCACATATCGTCTATGAGCTTCTTGAAGTCGGGATAATCTGGTGTAATCTCTACGGATTTGTTTCTCAGCACTTGCGAGCCGTAGATAACGATTGGATAAATCATAGTAAAAATTGTTTTATGAGGCTCTTGCCTCGTTATACTCGGTCTGTGGTGCCTGCGTAGGCAGAAGTACGCTGCAATAGCAAACGGCTAAAAGCTTATGCTGTCCATATAGGACTGCAGTATAATCGTTGCTGCCACGCGGTCCACAAGTGCCTTGTCGCGGCGAGCCATCTTGCCGATGCCGCTCTCGAGGATTGTGCGCTGTGCCATAACCGATGTAAATCGCTCGTCGTGGAGTACGACCTTCTTGTCGGGGTATGCCTTACGCAGGCGTGCCACAAGCGGCTCGATGTACTTCATTGTCTCCGACGGCTGACCGTTCATCTGCGACGGCTTGCCGACAACTATAGTCGAAACGTCGTTTTGAGTGCAATATTGTGCAATGTACCTCTCAAGCTCCTTCGTGGCAACAGTCTCGAGGGCTCCGGCGATAATGCACAAGGGGTCGGAAACTGCCAACCCCGTGCGCTTAACGCCATAATCTATTGCAAGGATACGCCCCACAATTTACGCTTTAATCTTTTTGTACAAAGGACGGAACGATACTGCCTCGCCGATAATGTTGTGCAGATCGGCAATAGCTACACGCTGCTGCTCCATAGAGTCGCGGTGGCGGATAGTTACAGTACCGGTCTCGAGGCTGTCGTGGTCTACGGTTACGCAGAACGGAGTACCTACGGCATCCTGACGGCGGTAACGCTTACCGATAGAGTCCTTCTCGTCGTAAGATACGGTGAAGTCGAACTTAAGATCGTCGATAATCTGACGAGCAAGCTCAGGAAGACCATCCTTCTTTACCAGCGGCATAACTGCAACCTTTGTAGGAGCAAGGCAAGCAGGTATGCGAAGTACTACGCGCTCCTCGCCACTCTCGAGCTTCTCCTCGCAGTATGCAGCAGACATAATCTGCAGGAACATACGGTCTACGCCGATAGAGGTCTCGACAACATAAGGGACATAGCTCTCGCCGCGCTCCGGGTCGAAGTACTGAATCTTCTTGCCCGAGTACTCCTGATGGCGACCAAGGTCGAAGTCGGTACGAGAGTGGATACCCTCAACCTCCTTAAAGCCGAATGGGAAGTTGAACTCGATATCTGTAGCGGCATTTGCGTAGTGAGCGAGCTTGTCGTGGTCGTGGAAACGGTACTTATCGTCACCAAAGCCAAGGGCACGGTGCCAAGCCATACGGGTATTCTTCCACTCGTTCCACCACTGCATCTCGGTACCCGGCTGTACGAAGAACTGCATCTCCATCTGCTCGAACTCGCGCATACGGAAGATGAACTGACGAGCAACGATCTCGTT
>CANBCZ010000035.1 GCA_947367255.1 uncultured Alistipes sp. | reverse complement strand
TCTTTTATACTTACATTTATATATATAAAATAGAGGTTTATTTAGATATTGTAACTATCTTTGTGGTATGAAACCTAATCGGAGAGTTTTGCTTGGAATGAGTGGCGGTACTGACAGCTCTGTAGCTGCTCTGCTTCTACAGGATGCCGGATATGAGGTGACGGGTGTAACCTTCCGTTTCTACGAGAAGGATGGCTCTACCGAGTATTTGGACGATGCGCGTAATCTGTGTAGTAGTTTAGCCATCAAGCATATAATCTCCGACCAAAGAGAGCTCTTCCAATCGACCATAATCGACTATTTTGTCAGTGAATATATGGATGGACTGACGCCAGTTCCCTGTACACTCTGCAATAACTATCTGAAGTGGCCACTGCTCCGTAAATTGGCTGACGAGTTGGGTATCTACCATATATCTACCGGACACTATGTTCAGAAACAGAGAATAGACAACCATTGGCATATTATAAACGGAGAGGATGAGGATAAAAATCAATCCTTTTTCCTATGGGGACTGCCTCAAGATATTTTGGAGAGAATGGTTCTGCCATTAGGTGGTCTAACAAAGCTTCGTGTACGCGAGATAGCTGCCGAGAGGGGATTTGTAAAGGCTGCGCAGAAAAAGGATAGTTTAGGTGTCTGTTTTTGCCCTATGGATTACCGCACATTTCTCCGTAACAATGTTGCAAGCGAGGCTATTCGACAGGGTGAATTTGTCGATGAGGCGGGTAATTTTATAGCTCTGCACGAAGGATATCCGTTCTATACCATCGGTCAAAGGCGAGGTTTGGGTATAGATCTAAATAAAGCGGTATTTGTAAAAGAGATTATACAGTCACAAAACAGGGTTATTCTTGGAAATCTGAAATCTCTGGAGCGTACAGAGATGTATTTGAAGAGTTGGAACATCATAAACCCATCAGCTCTTTTGAATAGGGATGATGTTACCGTAAAAATCCGCTACCGCAAGCAGGAGAATCGTTGCACGGTCACCCTACTACCGGACAATACTCTGCACATTCAGCTGCAAGAGCCACTTACTGCCATAGCCGCAGGTCAAGCAGCTGTATTCTATCGCGACAATATCGTCTTGGGAGGCGGCATTATTATGAAAAAATAGGGTACCCCAATTGGAGTACCCTACTCTTTTACTTTATGCAATCATATTAAGTATTGATCTCTCGGCAGCCTTACGAGTCTGTTCATCCATCACAATCTCCGGAGATTCATTCTCAAGGCAGGCTACGATACTCTCAAGAGTCACCATCTTCATATAGCGGCACTCGTTGCATCCACAGGTAGAGTCAATCGGCGGAGCAGGAATAAAGCTCTTTTCAGGGTATTTACGACGCATTTCAGCAAGAATACCCGCCTCAGTAACCACAATAAACTCAGTAGCATCAACCTTACCACAATACTCCAAAATACCGGCTGTAGAGCCTACATAGTCGGCAACAGCAGCAACAACAGCCTTACACTCCGGGTGTACGACAACTTTAGCTGCAGGGTACTTCTTCTTCAGTTCGAGAATCTTCTCGAGAGAAAACTCCTCGTGAACATGGCAGGCACCATCCCAGAGCACCATATTATCTCTACCGGTGAGCTTTTTGATATATCCGCCCAGATTACGATCCGGAGCAAAGATTATCGGCTGCTCAGCAGGGATACTCTCTACAACCTGCAGCGCATTTGAAGAGGTGCAGCAGATATCAGTCAGAGCCTTTACGCCGACAGTTGTATTTACATAAGAGACCACAAGGTGATCGGGATATTTAGCCTTGAATGCTGCAAACTCAGCCGCATCGCACGACTCAGCAAGTGAACATCCCGCCTCAGGGTTCGGAATAAGTACCTTTTTATCTGGCGAGAGGACCTTTGCAGTCTCCGCCATAAAGTGAACACCGGCAAAGAGGATGATCTTGGAATCGATCTCTTTAGCCTTCACAGACAGAGCAAGAGAGTCACCCAGAAAGTCGGCTACAGCCTGCACCTCGGGAGTTGTGTAGTAGTGTGCCAAAATGACGGCATCTTTCTCTTTTTTCAGTTGCGCAATTCGCTCGGCGAGCGCAGCGGAATTGTTGTTCATAGTTTTTATTATTTTATTAGATATTTAATTCTTTTAATATAAATAAATATAGTAAAATATATATAAACAATAACAATAAAGGCTGTTGAAAGTGTTAGTAACTTTTTTCCGAAACAGGTCGTGTTATTATCTTTTAGCAACTATTTTTTTTAGTTCTGCTAACTGCTTGAAAGTTAGTAATTGACTGCTCTTTTTTAACAATTGTTGATAATAGTTTTTAACATTAGAACACCCATTTTTATAAACAGTCGACAGTTAAAAAATAACAACAATTTGTTGGTAAAATTTGAAAACTTTTTACCTCTTCACTCTTTCAACAGCAGCCAAAAAGTTATTAAAGTTTACTTACAAACAATTAACACTTTTTCATCAGCTTTTCAACAACTTTTTCGGCAGCTTGTCGATAATATACCTCTACCTCCGAAAGTGTTTGCGAAGCAGGTGTTCCATTGTCACTTCCCTCCATAATTGCTTGAATGATAGGTATTTGACCCAATAAATCAACACCAACCTCCTCGGCATAACGGGCAGCTCCACCACGACCAAAAATGTAGTATCGATTGTTCGGCAGTTCGGCAGGAGTAAACCATGCCATATTCTCGATAACTCCCAAAACAGGTATATTTACATTAGGGTTACGGAACATCTCCACACCCCTAACTACATCAGCCACAGCAACTTGCTGAGGAGTCGATACAATAACGGCTCCGTCTATCTTTAATTCGGAAATTATTGACAAATGTATATCACCTGTTCCCGGTGGAAGATCTATCAACAAAAAGTCCAATTCACCCCACGCAGTCTGGTGGATAAGCTGTCTGAGAGCACTGTTTGCCATAGTGCCTCTCCAGAGCAGAGCATCGGTAGGTCGGATAAACATCGCAATCGAAATAATTTTGATATTTCCAACCTCGGCAGGGATAATATAGTCGTGTCCATCAACCTGCACAGCATCAGGAAGATACCCCTCGACACCGAACATTTTTGACTGTGAAGGACCATAGATATCGGCATCCAAAACACCGACTTTATAACCCATACCCGCAAGTGTTGCAGCAAGGTTTGAGGTGACAGTACTCTTACCAACTCCACCCTTTCCCGAGGCAATGGCAACAACATTGGCAATGGTAGAAGTGGTCGAGTTTTTGTGCATCTGCTCGATCTGCTCCTTACGCTTTGCTGCGCTATTGTCTACCTGCTTGATAAATACCGTAACGGTGCTGTCGGGGTAGAGTTCTGTGATAAGTTGCTCTACACGATTTTTGATTTTTACAGCAAAAGGGTCGCGACTTTTTCTAAAACGCAGGGCGACTGTTATCTTCTCCTCAGTTGCAGAGATACTCTCTACAAAACCTCCATCTACCAGATTTTCCTCTGTTTCAGGGTGGACTACCGAGGCAAGTATTGCTCTAATTTCTCTATCCATTGTGTTTTAATCTCATTTATAACGACAAAGATAACAAAAAAAGTACTAACTTTGTCCCATTAAAATAAATATAGGTATATTTTATGGAGAAGAAATTTAAAAGATATTTGGTTACTTCGGCGCTGCCGTATGCCAATGGTCCGGTGCATATTGGTCACCTTGCAGGTGTCTATATCCCGTCAGATATATATACTCGTTACCTGCGTCTGCGTGGTGAGGATGTTATTCACGTCTGCGGAAGTGATGAGCACGGTGTGCCTATTACTATCAAGGCAAAGAAGGAGGGAATTACTCCACAGCAGGTTGTAGACCGCTATCACGAGATTATCAAGAACGCATTTGCAGGTCTGGGTATTGAGTTCGATATCTACTCACGTACCTCTTCAGATATGCACACAGCGACAGCTTCAGAGTTCTTCCGTAAGATGTACGACGAGGGTAAGTTTGTCGAGCAGACCTCTGAGCAGTACTACGACGAGGAGGCAAAGATGTTCCTTGCAGACCGTTATATCACAGGTACCTGTCCTAAGTGTGGCAATGAGCGCGCTTATGGTGACCAGTGTGAGTCTTGCGGATCGACACTCTCTCCGGATGAGCTTATCGAGCCACACTCAACACTCTCAGGCTCTGTTCCTGTAAAGAGGGCAACAACCCACTGGTATCTGCCACTTAATGACTATGAGCAGATGCTCCGTGAGTGGATTCTCGACGGTCATAAGGAGTGGAAGAGCAATGTATACGGTCAGTGTAAGAGCTGGCTCGACGGTGGTCTTCAGCCACGCGCCGTAAGCCGCGACCTTGATTGGGGTATTCCTGTGCCTGTAGAGGGTGCTGATGGTAAGGTTCTCTATGTTTGGTTTGATGCTCCGATTGGCTATATATCTGCTACTAAGGAACTTACAGCGGATTGGGAGAAGTATTGGAAGAGTGAGGATACAAAACTCGTACACTTTATCGGTAAGGATAATATCGTCTTCCACTGTATTGTTTTCCCATCTATGCTCAAGGCTCACGGTGGTTATATTCTGCCTGAGAATGTACCTTCAAACGAGTTCCTTAACCTTGAGGGTGATAAGATCTCGACATCTCGCAACTGGGCTGTTTGGTTGCACGAGTATCTTGAGCAGATGCCGGGCAAGGAGGATGTTCTCCGTTATGTTCTCTGTGCAAATGCTCCGGAGACTAAGGATAACGACTTTACTTGGAAGGATTTCCAGGCTCGCAACAACAACGAGCTGGTAGCTGTCCTCGGTAACTTTGTAAACCGTGCCCTTGTACTTACACAGAAGTACTATGGTGGCGTTGTTCCGGCTTGTGGAGAGATGTCTGAGTACGATAAGCAGACCATTGCCGAACTCTCGACTATCAAGGAGTCACTTGAGCACAACATTGAGAACTACCGTTTCCGTGAGGCTCTTAAGGATGCTATGAACTTTGCGCGTATCGGTAACAAATACCTCGCAGATTCTGAGCCTTGGAAACTGGTAAAGACTGATACTGAGCGAGTTAAGACAATTTTGTACATTGCTCTGCAGATTACCGCAAACATCGCTACAGCAATCGAGCCGTTTATGCCGTTCTCGGCTGCAAAGATCCTCTCTATGCTCGCTGTGGAGAAGTTTAGCTGGGATACACTCGGCTCTATGGAGCTTATCGCTGCAGGACACACTATCGGTACACCGTCACTTCTCTTTGAGAAGATTGAGGACGATGTTATCCAGCAGCAGCTCGATCGTCTGGAGGCTACAAAGGCTGCAAATGCGGCAGCTGAGGTTAAGGCTGAGCCACAGAAGGAGGCTTGTACTTTTGACGACTTCCAGAAGATGGATATCCGTGTATCTACAATCCTTGCAGCGGAGAAGGTTGCAAAGACAAAGAAGCTGCTTAAGCTCACTGTTGATACCGGTATCGACCAGCGTACAATCGTTTCAGGTATTGCCGAGCACTTCACACCTGAGGAGCTTGTAGGTCAGCAGGTGCTTGTTTTGGTAAACCTTCAGCCACGAGAGCTTAAGGGTATTCTCTCACAGGGAATGATTCTTATGGCTGAGGATGCAACAGGTGCTTTACGCCTTGTACAGCCTTCTGAGGCGGTTAAGGCGGGCTCTATGGTCGGTTAATGTTCCACGTGGAACTTTTTAGTGAGCAGAAATGGAGATGAATTGGGACTCTCTTGGTTTTGACTTTAACCCTACCGGTGGCGAGAATGTTCGTTACTACTATAAGGATGGAGCGTGGGGTGAGGCTTACTATACAACAGACGAGTATATTCCCGTACATATCTCTTCGGCGTGTCTGAACTATGGTTTGCAGGCGTTTGAGGGAATGAAGGCATTTCGTGGTGTGGATGGAAAGGTGCGCCTTTTCCGTCCACACGCACACTATAAGCGAATGGCTGCGGGTGCAAGAAAGTTGTGTCTGCCAATGGTTTCGGAGCAGATGTTTATAGATAGCTGTATAGATATTGTACGCAGAAACCTTGAATTTTTACCACCTTACGAGTCGCGTGCGGCGCTCTATGTTCGCCCTGTGCTCTTTGGTACAAAGCCTTGTCTTACAGTCAGAGCCTATAATGAGGCGGGATTTTGCGTATTTGCAACACCTGTAGGTCCATATTTCAAGGAGGGTATCCACCCTATCGATGCTATTATTAATCGTAATCAGGATCGCTCTGCGCCACTTGGTACGGGAGATGTTAAGGTTGGTGGTAACTACGCATCGAGTATGCTCTCTTGTCAGGAGGCACATGATTTGGGTTATAAGGCTGTGCTCTATACAGAGTCTGTTGAGCATAGATATATCGAGGAGTGTGGTGCAGCAAACTTTATCGCTATAAAGGATAACCACTACATTACTCCGAAATCACCTTCGATTTTGCCATCAATTACTAACGACTCCCTGCGTCAGATTGCTGCAGATAAGGGTTTTGTAGTTGAGCAACGCCCGATAGATATTGCTGAATTGCCAACTTTTGAGGAGTGTGGTGCTTGTGGTACAGGAGCTATTATCACTCCGCTGAGCAATATTTTCGACCCTGAAACGGGCGAAACAATCCACTATACTGACGAAACAGGACCCGTTTTGCTTGATCTGTATAATACTTTTCAGGATATACAGTATGGTCGCACAGAAGACAAATATGGTTGGACGGTGTTAATAGAATAAAAAAGAGGACTGAAATCAGTCCTCTTTTTTTGTTCCACGTGGAACATTATCTTCCAAATCGCATCAGCAGAACATTTATATCTGCGGGAGATACACCCGGTATTCGCGATGCTTGTGCGATGGTTGCCGGGCGAATTTTTTCGAGTTTCTGGCGCGCCTCGATAGTGAGCGACTGCATCTGTGAATAGTCAAAATTTGCAGGAATAGCTATATTTTCGAGTCTGTGGAGCTTCTCGGCAACCGCTTTTTCTCGCTCAATATATCCGCTATATTTAATCTCTATCTCCGCCTCCTCGATAATTTCGCTTGTAATATTATTCTGCTTTATAAACTTCTTGAACTTCGGAAGTTGTTCAATTAACGCAAAAAGTGTGATTTCGTTGCGAAGTGCGAAGTCAAAAATCTTTCTACCCTGCGAAATTGGCGCTAAACCGAGCGAAATTAAATAGTTTTGAATTTCCGATATTTTTACGCTCTGCTCACGAGTGTAGGATATAAGCGATTTTAGAAGCGTTAATTTTTCGGCAAATTTTTCATATCTCTTCTCCGAGATAAGACCAAGTTTATAACCGAGCGGTGTGAGTCGCTGGTCGGCATTATCCTGTCGAAGGAGAATTCTGTACTCGGCTCTTGAGGTAAACATACGATATGGCTCATCGACTCCCTTTGTCACAAGGTCGTCAATAAGCACACCAATATACGCCTCGTCGCGACCTAAAACCACAGCCTCCTCGCCCACTACCCTGCGGTGTGCGTTGATGCCGGCAAGAAGTCCCTGCGCTGCCGCCTCCTCATATCCGGTTGTTCCGTTTACCTGACCGGCAAAATAGAGGTTTTCGACAATCTTGCTCTCGAGAGAGTGGTAGAGTTGTGTCGGTGGGAAATAGTCATACTCGATAGCATATCCGGGACGATAGATGTGTACATCCTCAAGACCGACAATCTTGTGCAGCGCCTCCATCTGTATATCGTATGGCAGCGATGATGAGAAGCCGTTGAGGTAGTACTCGTTCGTATCACGACCCTCCGGCTCAAGGAAGAGCTGGTGCTGCTCCTTGTCGGCAAATGTACGCAGTTTATCCTCAATGCTCGGGCAGTAACGAGGTCCGATGCCTCGAATGGTACCATTAAAGAGTGGCGAGTCCTCAAAACCGCGACGGAGGGTGTCGTGAACCTCTTTTGAGGTATATACAAGGAAGCAAGGCTGCTGCTCTGCAATGGGTGTTGTCTCGTCCGAGAAGGAGAATTTTGTCGGATTTTCGTCGCCATATTGAGGTTCTAATGCCTCAAAATCTATCGTTCTGGCATCGAGTCGGGCAGGTGTTCCGGTCTTCATACGACCCACCTCTATACCCACTTTTTGTAGTGATTCGGTAATTCCGAAGCTCGCTGCATCGCCAGCTCTGCCACCAGTTGCGCTCTGGCGACCGCAGTGCATAAGCCCCGAGAGGAATGTTCCGGCTGTAAGGATTACGGTCTTTGCTTCAAAAACCACGCCCATTTGCGTTTTTACGCCCTTTACGCGGCTTTTTCCACCCTCATCGGTAAGAAGTATATCTACGACGGAGTCCTGCCAAATATAGAGGTTTTTCGTGTTCTCGAGCCTGTGACGCCACTCTGCAGAGAAACGACTCTTGTCGCACTGTGCACGAGGTGACCACATCGCCGCACCTTTAGAGCGGTTGAGCATACGGAATTGTATGGTTGTAAGGTCGGTAACAATACCCGTCAAACCGCCCAAAGCATCTATCTCGCGGACAATCTGACCCTTTGCAACACCTCCTATAGCCGGATTACACGACATAGAGGCAAACTTGGTCATATCCATTGTCAGCAGCAGGGTCTTTGAACCCATCCTCGCTGCTGCACTTGCCGCCTCACAACCTGCGTGACCTCCTCCGACAACAATCACATCATATACCATCACTACCCTATCTTTTTGGTGCATATTTTGTATCGAACAATGCTAAGTATTTATCCTCTTTGCTGTGCATAACTGCCTCAGTATCAGGGGCTTTGTCGCCCTGACCGCAGAGGTGTAATACACCGTGTACCACAACCCTTCTCATCTCGCGCTCGGCAGTTGTGTTGTAGATACGGGCATTGTCCGCAACTGTCTGATAATCAATGTATATATCGCCTGAGATATACCCTTCGTCAAGCTCGGAGTAGTCAAAGGTTATGATGTCGGTAAAGTAGTCGTGACCCACAAAGTCGATATTCATCTGTCGGTGCACATCGGATGGGCAGAAGATGTAGTTTATCTCCCCTACCTCATACTCTCCCTCGCTTTGTGCCACCTCTCGGAGCCACTCTCTGATGGCTCTTTTGTGGCGCAGACGGTAGTTACACTCTTGGCAGTGATAGTTTATATCCATACTATTTGAAGAGGTTAGATGCCTTCAATGTAACCTTCGGATTTGGCGAGTGGATTGCAAAGAGAATCTTGTACTCAACATTCATTGTCGATGGGTTTACCATTGAGGCTATAGTACCTATTTTCTGATTTTTGATGACTGTATCGTCCTTCTTTACGCAGACATCCGAGAGGTTTGCGTAGGATGAAATATACTCTCCGTGGGCGATATAGACATCATATTTGTTGTTAATCTTGTTGCGTGATACGCGTACCACCTTACCCTCGTAAATGGCGGTGATATTTGCCCCATTGCTGCCGACAATCTCGGCTGTATTGGCGTTATAACGCACAACCTTTCCACCGGCTACAGGGAGCCTCAAGCCGTGTGTTGTGGCGGAGAAACCATCGCCCGACTTGTTACCTTTGGTAATCTTGCGCAACTCGGCAATGGCGCTGTTAAGACGCTTCTCGTGCTCTGCCATAGATGCCTGTACCTTCTTCTCCTTCTGCGACATCTGGCGGATAGTCGCCTTGGCAAGATCGCGCTCTTCGCGCATCTTTGCACGCTGGCTATCGAGCTTCTTTTTTGCTATAGCCACCTCCTCGCGCTTTCGGGAGAGGCTCTGCTGCTCGCGGCGGATATCCTCGCGGGTTGCCACAATCTTATCTATCTGACCCTTTCGGTAGACCGTTGCCGCGCGAAGAGCAACGACACGATTTGCCATTTCAAGGAAAGAGGTTGATGAGAAGATATACGATAAAGTGTTGGTATTTCGATAGTTACGATATGCTTCGCGTACCATTCTGCCACAACTGTTCTCGAGAGAGTCGAGCTCTTGTGACAACTCCCCTACTCGTTTTTGTGCCTTGTTGATGTCGCTATTGAGCTGTTTTATCTGCTTATCTCGCGCAGCGATAAGGGCATTTCGTTTCTCGATTTGACGCGCAAGCGAGTTCACAAGACTCTGTTTTGAAGCCTTATTTTTCTTGAGTTTGGCAAGCTCCTTCTCCTCCTTCTCGATGCTCGCTTCGAGGCTGTCAATTCTCTTGCGCAGAGCCTCCTCGGTCTGTGCATAAAGTGGCGATGCGACGAAGATGGAGACGATCAAAAGTATCAAAAATCTTCTCATTTCTGACCCCCTTTCTCCTCTTTAAGTCGCAGCTGCTGAGCCTCCAATCGCTGTTCGATAACCTCGGCTGCTGCACCACGCTCAAGAGCCTTGCGCCAATATGTTTGTGCCATAAAGGTACTGCCTAAAGCGTCCAAAATATCGCCATAGTGAAGCGCCAGCTCTGAGGATTTTTCCTTATCAAAACTCATCGCCTGCTGCATAACCTTTTTCGCCTGCTCATACTCCCCTAACTTGTAGTAAACCCACGCAAGGGTATCGAGGTAGGTTGCATTGTTCGGAGAGAGCTCTGTAGCCTTTTTTGCCATCCTCAAAGCCTCTTTGAGAGACTGCTCCATAACACTCAGATGGTATGCGTAGTTGTTGAGTACAACAGCATTGTCGAAGTTTAACGAGAGGGCTTTGTTGTAGGCTCCATAAGACTTTCGCATCTGCCCCATCTCGTAGTATTTGTCACCGATACCGCCCCACAAAGAGCTGCGAGCGACGCTGTTCTCGGCATACTTGAGGGCAGATTTAAGTGTGTTTATCGCCCCCTTGTGGTCACCGCGCTTTGTCTGCAACCAAGATTTAAGGCTCCAGAAGCTGTCATGAGTAGGGTAGAGCTCAATTCCCTTGTCGATATATACTTCAACCGAGTCGGTGCGGTTTATGTAGTACTCAATCTCAATTATGCGGTCAAGCTGCTCGAGCGAGGGTTTTATGCCCTTAATCTGACCCTTGAGCATAACAAGAGCCTCCTCTACACGATTGCCGGCAATAAGGTGGGAGATATAACTATCCACAACCCTTGCATTGTCGGGGTAGAGCTGATACATACGCTCCACGATAGGCTCGATAAGCAGGAAATTCTTGCGGTAGAAGTCGCGCTTTGAGGTAATACTCTCGACAATGCTGAGCTTTGTCTGTAGATTTACCTGCTCAAAATCGATGATATTTCTCCATACGAGCAACATCTCTGTATGGCGCGAGCGGTTGTCCAGAAAACGGGCATACTCAAACCACACAGCAGGATTTGTCTTGTCTAAAGCTATCGCCTTGTTAAAACTTACATCGGCAAGCGAATCTACTCCCGATGCGGCATATACCTCGGCAAGGGCAATGTGGTTTGCCGGGTCGTAAGGTGCACTCTCAACACCATCCAAAGCACACTTCAGCGCCTTGTCCAACTCTCCACCATCGAGATATATCTGTTGGCGCAGATGGTTGAAAACATCAATCTTTCCAAAGCGAACCTCTGCCGAGTCGAGTGCCGCCACAGCCTGCTTGCGATCTTTACTCATATTGTGCAGCAGCGCCAAGAGGCGGAAATGGTCGAGGTTCTGACTCTCCTTTGTAAGTGTTGTCAGCAGCTGCTTTGCCCTGTCATACTGCTGCGCACGCAACGACAACTCTGCCGCCTGTTGTTGCAGGTGGCTGTTGGTCGTATCGGCAGCAAGTGCAGCCTCGGCAGCGCGCCACGCCTTTTGCGGATCTCTCTCCAAACGAGAGAGGAGATTGAGCGCAGGCATATATGTAGAGTCCTCTGCAAGTGCCTGATTTACAAGCTTAAGCGCTGTTGTGGTGTCGTTGTGGATAAGATAACGCTTGAGGGCGTCTGTATATAGAGAGAGTTGTTTGCTGCTCTGCGCAACGGTGTGCAGCGGAGCAAATGCCCCACAGAAAATTACTGCCGCCAAGGCAAAACAGAAGACAACTCTCCTCATAATATGACAAACTTAATAGAGGTATCGTTACAATACGCTGTCAAACTGGTGGAGGAAGCGAACATCGTTCTCGAAGTAGAGACGAAGGTCCTTCACACCGAACTTGAGCATTGCAATACGCTCAACTCCCATACCAAAGGCGAAGCCTGAGTACTCGTTAGGGTCAATATTGTTTGCAATAAGCACATTCGGATCAACCATACCGCAACCCAAAATCTCCAACCAGCCGGTACCCTTACATACAGGGCAACCCTTACCGCCGCAGAGGTTACAAGAGACATCTACCTCGGCAGAAGGCTCTGTGAATGGGAAGTATGACGGGCGCATACGAATCTGTGTGCTCTCACCAAAGAGCTCCTTTGCAAAGTAGAGCAGCGACTGCTTGAGGTCGGCAAACGATACATTCTTGTCGATATAGAGTCCCTCAATCTGGTGGAAGATACAGTGTGCGCGGTATGAGATAGCCTCGTTACGGAATACGCGACCCGGACAGATTACGCGGATAGGCGGCTTCTGACGCTCCATAGTTCTCACCTGAATAGAAGAGGTGTGGGTACGCAGAAGGATATCCTTCTCGCTCGGCTCTGACGACTGCTTCTCGATAAAGAAAGTATCCTGCATATCGCGTGCCGGATGCTCCGGTGGGAAGTTGAGGGCAGAGAATACATGGTGGTCATCCTCAATCTCTGGACCGTCGGCAACGGTGTAACCCATACGACCGAAGATCTCGATAATCTCATTCTTCACAAGTGAGATAGGGTGGCGAGAGCCAAGCTGCTCGGCACTACCCGGACGAGATGTATCGCCAATCTTTGTATCGTTAGAGTTGCTTGCCTCTGCAGCCTCACGCAGAGCCTCGATCTTTGCGAGGATAGCCTGCTTCAGAGCATTGAGCTTCTGACCATACTCACGCTTGAGCTCGGGAGCAACGCCCTTAAACTCCTCCATAAGTGCAGTCAGCTTGCCTTTTTTTCCGACCATTTTGACGCGGAAATCTTCAATTTCGGCAGCATTGTTGGTAGAAAACTGTTCTACTCTGTCCAATAATTCGCTAATCTTAGTGTTCATATATGATGTTGTTTTGTATTTTGGCAAAAATATCCTACCTTTACACTCGGTTAGTGTAGTAAGCGACAAAAATACAAAAAAATTAGGAAAATGCCTCGTAAATTGCTAATATTTATACTCTCTTTGCTCTCTGTGGCACTTGTTCGTGCCGAGGGTGTAGGTCTTGTCCTTAGTGGAGGAGGCGCAAAGGGACTATATCATATTGGTGTTTTGCAGGCATTGGAGGAGAATAATGTGGCGATAGATTACGTCGCAGGAACCTCTATGGGCTCGATTATCGCGGGTCTTTATGCTGCGGGATATACCCCCGAGCAGATGAGGGAACTTGCCGAGTCCGGTGCTGTGCAGCAGTGGGTGTCGGGCAGGATAGACAAGAAGCATAACCGCTACTACCGTGAGGAGGATACCCCGCCAAGTCTCTTTACGCTGAGATTTAATGTGGGCAAAGACTCGTTGAGTTATAACAAGCAGCTCGCGCCTAACGGCTCCTCGGAGCCTACTGTTGAGCTCCCGACCGACTTTATCTCCTCGGCACAGATTGACCTTGCGCTGAATGAGATTTTCCGCCCGGCAACAATCGGAGCACAGGAGAATTTTGACAATCTTTTTGTGCCATTTTTCTGCGTTGCTGCCGATATGAATGCCCGCAAAGAGGTGGTATTCAGAAGTGGCGATATGGGCGAGGCTATTCGTGCGTCGATGTCTATCCCGTTTGTATTCAAGCCGTTACGCAAGGATGATATGTTGCTCTATGATGGAGGTGTGTTCAACAACTTCCCGTGGAGATATATGCACAAATTTTACCACCCGAGCCATATTATCGGCGTCAAGTGCACCTCCGGAAATAAGGATGTGACTGAAGATAGCAATGTCATCGATCAGGCGTTGATGTTTATCATGTCGCACACCGACTACTCTCTGCCCGAGAAGGGTAATATCTTTATCGACCGAGCTGTTGATGCGGGTATGTTGGATTTTGATAAGGCTCCGGAGATTATCCGTCAGGGCTATGAAGATACAATGGCGCGTATGGATGAGATTTTGCAGACCATTCCCGAGCGCCGTGAGCGAAAGGTTGTCGAGGCTCGTCGTGCTGAGTTTTTGGCAAAGTTGCCGCCGATGAACCTTACCCGTCCGAAGTTCGAGGGTCTTACACGCGATCAGGAGCACTATGTTCGTGCCGTTATGCTTGCACGAAAGCGCGATAAGGACACCTTGAAGACCTTCTCCGAGTTCCGTACAGGTATCTTTGACCTGCTGGCACAGCGCGACTTTACTATGGAGTATCCACGCTTCGAGTATGACTCGGTAAATAGGGTCTACCAACCGCACCTTACTCTGCGTCAATATCCATCGCTGCGTGCAACTATCGGAGGTACACTCTCCTCAACAGCCTACAATCAGGTGCGTTTGGGTCTCAGATATGAGCATATCAGCCGCGTGGGTGTCGATGCGGGCATAAACCTCTATCTCGGTCCGGTGTATAATGCGGGAAAGATTGGTGGTCGAGTGTTTATCTCGCCCTCTCGCCCCGTATTCTTCGATGTGAACTATATCTTCTCTGCAAGAAATACAATCTACGGAAACTTCGGCAACCTCTCTCGCGTGGATAACACCATCAGAAAGAGACATAGAGAGCAGTTTGCCACCGTCTCTGCCGGTACAGCAACCACCACACGATCGTTGTTGCAGGCGACCTTCAATGCCGGTCAAAACTACTATCTCTTTGAGGGTGAGGATAACCCGACAAGATTTAGCTTCCTCTCTACACGACTGCAATTCCGTCGCAGTACTCTCGACAATCCGGTGTCACCTGTCAGCGGTACTCGACTTGATGTGTCGGGAATATATGTCAATGGACACGATAAGTGGATAGACGAGTTCGACTACGGTCTTATCCGCCACTTCTCAGAGCGCCGCGAGTGGCTGGGCGCGAAGATCTCGTGGCAGCACTATATCCCATTTACCGCATCTCGCTGGTTCTCATTTGGTTATAGCGTCGAGGGTGTCTATACAAACCACCCTCAGTTTGAGGATCTGATGGCAACATTTGTCTCTCTGCCGCAGTATGCCCCAATCACCCACTCGCAGATGATGTATATGCCTGACTACCACTCTACAAGATATGTGGCTGCGGGTCTTATGCCAACATTCCGCCTCTGGAACCACCTCTACTTGCGTACCTCTTTCTACGCAATGTATCGCCGTGCCGAGATGGGCATTAACGACAATATGCAATACATCGCCGACCTCTCGGTAATCTACCGCACCCTCATCGGTCCTGTCTCCCTCTCCGTCACCAAGTATGGTCTGAAGAATGGGAATAACTTGTATATGTCGATTAATTTTGGATATCCTTTGTTCGCACCAAAGGGCACCTTCTACTAATTTGTCGTGAAAATACGGCATTAGCCGCACATCCCTCATAGTCACGAATGGGAAATACTTCAGTATGTCCCATCCGCTCCTATTTCACGATGTACGCCTACTACCGCATTTTGACGACAAATTGGGTGCAAGAAAGTAGGGTAGAGTTGTCCGGATTTTTACTGCGTTAGCCGTACTGCGTAGCCCGGAAACCCGCTTAATTTGTGCAGCCGGAGCAGAGGAACTCTGCGACTAAGCCCCCTTTTTTCAAAAGGGGGTTTGGGGGAAATGTAAATATTTTGTAAAGTATTAGTATCAGCAATCGTTTTCGGATTGAGCAGAGAACAAAACTCTGTTTTTGAATTTTTTTCGAGAATAACAGCTATCCGCAAGGATAGTAAAAATGAAAATAGCACTCACTCAAGCTTGCTTGAAAGTGAAGTGCTATTTTTGTTTTT
>CANBCZ010000034.1 GCA_947367255.1 uncultured Alistipes sp. | reverse complement strand
AAGCAGTTTTGTGTATTTATGAAGATAATCTTGAGAAAAATAGCGTCGTTGTTGTACGGAATGGCAATTCACGTACGTAATCTGCTGTTTGATAAGGATATCCTCAATGGCAAGACATACGACATTCCGATTATCTGTATCGGAAATATCACTGCCGGAGGTACGGGTAAGACTCCGATGGTGGAGTTTGTGACGGCATATCTCTCGCAGAGTCACAAGGTTGCTGTGCTCTCTCGCGGTTATGGTCGCAGAACAAGCGGTTACAGAGAGGTCGATGCACTGTTTGATCACTATCTTGATGTAGGCGACGAGCCGCTGCAGATCAAGCGAAAGTTCCCTGATGTTCCGGTAATTGTCTGTGAGCGTCGCACAGAGGGTATAGAGCGTATTTTGGAGCGTTTCCCGGAGACTGAGATAATCATTATGGACGACGGCTTCCAGCACCGTTGGGTAAAGCCGTATCTGAATATTGTGATGATTGACTACACCCGTCCGGTGGATAAGGACAGTCTTATGCCGATGGGTCAGTTGCGCGACAGCCTTGACTCGCTGGATAGGGCAAATGTCTTCGTATTTACTAAGTGCCCTCCGGATATGCTGAAGCGCGATATGAGCTTTATGATTGCCGGACTGAAGAAGAAACCGTCGCAGGCTACATTCTTCTCTCGTCCGCAGTGCAAGGAGGTGCGAGCGCTGTCAAGTGGTGCACCTGTAGTCTTGCCCGAGAAGTGTAAGGTTATAGCCCTCTCGGGTATTGGTAACAATGACGCCTTCTTCAACGGTATATCGGAGCGCTACGAGGTTCTGACAAAGATTGGTCTTGAGGACCACTACAAGTATAGCGCAGACGATGCAGATCTGCTCTACAATGCATTCAAGGAGTATCCGGATGCGGCATTTGTCATCACAACCGAGAAGGATGCCGTCAAACTGAGCAGTATCGAGAACTTCCCGGAGCAGCTGCGTGATAGAATATTCTACGAGTGTATCGGTATGGAGTTTGTGGATATCTCTGCGGCTCCGTCTGCAAGAATCGAGCGCAAGTTGTACGAGTTACTTGATAATGAAATAAAGAATTTTAACGATGATGCACATATCAGAGGCTGTTAATTATCTTAACGGCGTAACATCAAACTACAATCCGACCGTAGGTATCATTTTAGGTACAGGTCTGGGTGGTTTTGTAGATAATATCGAGGTTGCATACTCAATCCCTTACAGCGATATTCCGAATATGCCCGTTTCGACCGTTGAGGGTCACGCAGGTCGTCTTATTTTCGGTACTGTCGGTGGTGTGAAGGTGGTTGCTATGCAGGGTCGTTTCCACTACTACGAGGGTTACACTATGAAGCAGGTGACCTTCCCCGTTCGCGTGCTTGCGAAGTTGGGTATCGACTACCTCTTTGTATCTAACGCCAGCGGTGGAATCAATACATCGTTCTGCGTGGGAGATCTGATGATTATCACAGACCATATCAATCTGCTGCCAAATCCGCTGATTGGTCCTAATATGGCGGAGTTCGGTCCTCGTTTCCCAGATATGCACGACTGCTACAGCAAGGCTGTAAGAGATAAGGCTACAGCTATTGCCGACAGCCTTAATATCAAGCTCCAGTATGGTGTCTATGTCGGCACTACAGGTCCTACTTTCGAGACTCAGGCAGAGTATCGCTACTTCAAGGCTATTGGTGGCGATGCAGTGGGTATGTCTACCGTACCTGAGACTATCGTGGCTCGCCATATGGGTGTTCCGGTGTTTGGCGTGTCTGTAATTACCAACTGCGGACTTAGCGACCAGAAGGGCGACCATGAGGATGTGCAGCTGCAGGGTCGTAAGGCGGGTGAGCGTATGAGCACTCTGTTTGTTGAATTAATAAAGAGATTGTAATAATGATAAACAAAGTTATTCTGGTCGGTAACATAGGTGCCGACCCGGAGATTAGAACTCTCGAGAGTGGCGTAAAGACCGCTCGTGTACGCTTGGCAACTACCGAGCGATTCTTCAATCGTCAGACAAACGAGTCTACAGAGCAGACAGAGTGGCATACAGTCATCTTTTGGCGTGGTCTTGCAGATATCGTAGATAAGTATGTCCGCAAGGGTAGTCAGATATATGTCGAGGGCTCAATCCACTATCGTGATTGGCAGGGTGCTGATGGTCAGCGCCACTTCACAACCGAGATTACTGCATCCGACATCAAGCTCCTTGGTCGTCGTGCCGAGGGTGGTGCTCCTGCACAGCAGTACCCACAGCAGCCGCAGCCTCAGGCTCCGCAGTATGCTCGTCAGCCGGAGCCTCAGTACACCGCTCCGCAGTATCCAACCCCTGCACCGGCTCCAATGCCTGCAGCACCTGCTTCGGCGCCAATGGCTGAGGATGACGATCTGCCGTTCTAAATCTGTCTAACAGGGCTCTTTTGCATCATTGCTAAAATAGCTCTTATGATACAAATGCTCACAAAATGAGGGTGTCCAATGATTTGTTGGACACCCTCTTCTTGTTTATAGACAATAACTACTTATTTGTTCTGCCTGGGTATGCCTCGAGGGCTTTGGCAAGGATTGTAAGAGCCCTCTTTAGCTCGTTCTTCTCAAGAACATAGGCGATGCGCACCTCATCTTTTCCCATATCCTCCTCGGAGTAGAAACCAGATGCCGGAGCGAGCATAATTGTTGCCCCCTCATACTCAAAGTCGGTCAGACACCACTCGCAGAAGCGGTTGCTGTCGTCAATCGGCAGTCGAACAACGGTATAGAATGCACCCATAGGAATTGGCGAGTAGACACCGTCAATCTTGTTGAGTCCGTCAATCAGGCAGTTGCGGCGCTCGATATACTCCTCGTATGTGTGGATGGCGTATGAGCGCGGGCAGTCGAGCGACGCCTCGGCAACAATCTGTCCGAGGAGTGGCGGGCTGAGACGTGCCTGACAGAACTTCATAACTGCGTCGCGCAGTGCCTTATTCTTTGTAATCAGTGCACCGATACGGATGCCGCACTCGGAGTAACGCTTTGATACTGAGTCGATAAGCACAACATTCTGCTCGATGCCCTCAAGGTGGCAAGCAGAGATATATGGCGAACCTGTATAGATAAATTCGCGGTAGACCTCATCCGAGAAGAGGAACAGATCGTGCTTCTTTACAAGGTCACGGATGCGGTTCATCTCCTTGCGGGTGTAGAGGTAGCCGGTAGGGTTGTTCGGGTTGCATATAAGGATACCGCGTGTACGCTCGTTGATAAGCTCCTCGAACTTCTCGATAGACGGCAGTGCAAAACCCTCGTCAATAGTCGAGGTTATAGGGCGGATAACTGCACCTGCCGATACGGCAAATGCCATATAGTTTGCGTATGCAGGCTCGGGCACGATAATCTCGTCACCCGGATTAAGGCACGACATAAAGGCGAAGAGTACCGCCTCAGAGCCTCCCGAGGTAATGATAATATCGTCGGCAGTGAGCTTAATCTGATACTGATCATAGTATCCGACAAGCTTCTCGCGGAACGAGAGAAAACCGTCACTCGGACTATACTCGAGAATCTTACGATCTATATGTTTGAGCGCCTCAAGACCCTCGATAGGGGTCTCGATGTCGGGCTGACCGATATTGAGGTGGTAGACCTTAATACCTCGGCTCTTTGCTGCCTCTGCCTTCGGTGCCAATCGGCGGATAGGCGATGCAGGCATTAGTTCTGCTCTCTCTGAAATCTTTGGCATAGTGGAAAACTTTACAAACAAAGGTAGTAATAATTTTGTTCAATTCCTATGAGAGGATAAAAAAGCCGTCATCTGACGGCCTTTTTTGTTATGTGAACTCTTAAATCTCGACAAATACACACTCAATACCTACTCGGCGGAGCAGTTCAAGTCCATCCTCGCAACGGTACTTCTCGCTGTAGACCACGCGCTTGATACCTGCCTGAATGATGAGCTTAGAGCACTCCAAGCAAGGCGATGCGGTGATGTAGAGTGTTGCTCCCTCGCAGTTATTGGCACTCTTTGCCACTTTGGTAATGGCATTTGCCTCGGCGTGGAGAACATAGGGTTTTGTCTGACCCATATCGTCCTCGCAGATATTCTCAAAACCGGACGGAGTGCCGTTGTAGCCGTCCGAGATAATCATCTTATCCTTTACAATCAGCGCGCCCACCTGACGACGCACGCAGTATGAGTTCTCCGCCCATATACGCGCCATCTTAAGGTAGCGAACATCGAGCTGTCGCTGTTTTTCTTCCGCGTATCCCATACTACTTTCCGTGACAGTGCTTATACTTCTTACCAGAGCCGCAAGGACAAGGGTCGTTGCGACCAACCTTCTTCTCTACATGGATTGGAGCAGGCTTGCTCTTATCGCCCTGACCTGCTGCCGCAGCTGCTGCCATGCGTGATGCCTGAAGCTTGTTTACATCGACCTTAGCCTTCTGCTGACGGGCGCTCTGGATAGCTGCAGGGTTCTGCTGCTGAACAGGGATATACGCCTTGTTGAGCACTGAGAGTACATCACGATTAATCTTCTCAAGCATCTTCGAGAAGAGGTTGAACGACTCGAACTTATAGATAAGCAGCGGATCCTTCTGCTCGTAAGATGCATTCTGAACGCTCTGACGCAGATCATCCATCTCGCGCAGGTGCTCACGCCAAGCGTCGTCAATCATTGTAAACATCACAACCTTTGTAAAGGTGCGGAAGATCTCGGCGCCGTCTGTATCCTTACACTTCTGGAGGTTTACAGGGATGTTGTAGCCCAAGTGACCGTTTGTGAGTGGGAAGTACATATTGCCCTCAAGGTTATCCTTGCGCTCCTCATAGATGCGCTCCATTACAGGGCGAACAGTATCTGCTACAGCCTTTGCACGACGAGCGTAGAGTGCACGAAGATCGGCAACAATCATCTCGATAAGCTCTGCACGCTTAGCCTTGTCGTACTGCTCTGCATCGAACGACGGCTGCATACCCACCTCGCGAATGAGCTCGAAGCTGAAGCCCTCGAAGTCGATGCCCTCGTTCTCGTTCATAAATGCCTCGGCATAGTCGTACATCAGGTTGTTAAGGTCAATCTCGATGCGCTCGCCATAGAGGGCATTGCGACGACGGGTGTAGATAACCTCACGCTGTGAGTTCATCACATCATCATACTCCAACAGTCGCTTACGGATACCGAAGTGGTTCTCCTCGACCTTCTTCTGTGCACGCTCAACGGCATTTGACATCATCTTCGACTCGATGCACTCGCCATCCTGAATACCCATCTTGTCCATCATCGCAGCGATACGGTCAGAGCCGAACAGACGCATCAAATCATCCTCGAACGATACGAAGAAGCGGCTTGAACCCGGATCTCCCTGACGACCGCTTCGACCACGCAGCTGACGGTCTACACGACGCGACTCGTGGCGCTCAGTACCGATAATGGCAAGACCACCGGCATCCTTAACCTCCTGTGTGAGCTTAATATCGGTACCACGACCTGCCATATTTGTAGCGATGGTAATCTGTCCCGGACGACCCGCCTCGGCAACAATCTGAGCCTCGAGCTGGTGCTGCTTTGCATTGAGGACATTGTGCTTAAGACCGCGAATCTTGAGCATGCGGCTCAAGAGCTCCGAAATCTCGACAGAGGTTGTACCTACGAGCACCGGACGACCCTGCTTTACGAGAGACTCAATCTCTGCAATAACGGCGTTATACTTCTCGCGCTTGGTCTTATAGATAACATCATCCTGATCGACACGCTTGATAGGGCGGTTGGTAGGGATAACGACAACATCGAGCTTGTAGATGTTCCAGAACTCCGATACCTCGGTCTCCGCAGTACCGGTCATACCGGCAAGCTTGTTGTACATACGGAAATAGTTCTGCAGGGTGATAGTAGCGAAGGTCTGAGTAGCTGCCTCGACCTTAACCTTCTCCTTTGCCTCGATAGCCTGGTGCAGACCGTCAGAGTAGCGACGACCGTCGAGAATACGACCTGTCTGCTCATCGACAATCTTGACCTTGTTGTCCATAACCACATACTCTACATCCTTCTCGAACATCGCATAAGCCTTGAGGAGCTGGTGTACGGTGTGTACACGCTCCGACTTTGTAGAGTACTCGGTGATAAGCTCATCCTTCTTCTGAGCCTTCTCCTCAAGAGTCAGATCCTGCGCCTCGAGCTCGGCAATCTCAGCACCGATATCAGGCAGCACGAAGAAGCCCTCCTCCTTGAAGTAGCGAGAGAGTGCCTCGTGACCCTTGTCTGTAAGCTCTACGGTGTTCATCTTCTCGTCGATAACAAAGTAGAGCTCGTCAGTAATCTCCGGCATACGACGGTTGTTGTCCGCCATATAGATATTCTCGGTCTTCTGCATCTGCACCTTGATACCCTGCTCCGAGAGGAACTTAATCAGTGCCTTATACTTCGGAAGACCCTTGTATGCGCGATATGTAAGGATACCGCTCTGCTCCATCTGACCCTCGGCAGCAAGCTTACGCGCCTCGGCAAGCAGCGAAGTTACAAAGTCGCGCTGCAGACCGTAGAGGTACTGGATGGCAGGGCAGTACTGCTCGAACATTTGATCCTCGCCCTTTGGTACAGGACCTGAGATGATGAGCGGAGTACGGGCATCATCAATGAGCACCGAGTCCACCTCATCGACAATGGCGTAGTTGTGCTTGCGCTGCACAAGGTCAGCAGGCGACGATGCCATATTGTCACGCAGGTAGTCGAAACCGTACTCGTTATTGGTACCGAAGGTGATGTCGGCAAGGTATGCCTTGCGACGAGCCTCGGAGTTTGGCTGGTGAAGGTCGATACAATCGACAGACAGACCGTGGAACTGATAGAGAGGACCCATCCACTCTGCATCTCGGCGAGCAAGATAGTCGTTCACAGTCACCATATGCACACCCTTGCCCGGGAGCGCGTTGAGGAATACAGGGAGTGTTGCCACCAAGGTCTTACCCTCACCTGTTGCCATCTCGGCAATCTTACCGAGGTGGAGCACAACGCCACCGAAGAGCTGAACATCGTAGTGAATCATATCCCACTTGATGTCGTTACCGCCGGCTGTCCAATGTGTCGAGTAGACAGCCTTGTCACCCTCGATAGTCACAAAGTCCTTAACTGCTGCAAGGTTACGGTCGAAGTCGTTTGCTGTAACCTCAATAGTGTCGTTCTCTGCAAAACGGCGTGCTGTATCCTTGACAATGGCAAATGCCTCAGGAAGAATCTGCTTGAGAATATCCTGAATCTTATCCTTAACAACAGCCTCGCGCTTCTCGATATCCTTAGAGATGCTCTCCTTCTCCGAAATAGAGATCTCCGGGTTCTCAAGGGCAACCTTCTGCTTTGCAATATGCTCCTCATCGTCAGCGATATACTCTGCAATCTGACGGCGCAGGGCTGCAGTTCTCTCACGCAACTCGTCGTTTGTCAGCTTCTGAATAGAGGGGTATATCTCCTTGATTTTAAGCACGTAAGGCTCTACCTCCTTGCGGTCCTTATCGGCTTTGCTGCCGAAGAAAAATTTAAGTACACTTGATAAAATATCCATAGTCAAAAAGTTTTTACATATACAATGCGCGCAAAGATAGCATTTTTTTTTCAAAAAAACGAGGATTTTGGCGTGAAAAGGGGCATACATGCCGCCGCTATTGAAAAAATCCGACAATGGCTGTACGTTTTAGTACTATCCATCGCCGGATTTTTTCACCGAGCGTTGCATCTAACCCCTTTTGACACCAAAATAGTGCATATAGGTATCGAAGTGCAAACTTGTACAAAAAAATATCCGCCGGCGGCGGATACCTCTATAAGGCTAACAGCTAACAGCCAATAACCAAAACTATCGCTTGTTGATTATTGGACACTCCTCGCAACGATCCTTTTGGCAGTACTCCGTAACTATCTGTATTACAGCCTGACTTGCCATTGCATTCTCGAGTTTGACACCCGCAGACTGCCAAGTGTTGGTGTAGCGGTTATTCTCGGCGGGGATTAAGTGTAGCAACTGCTCGGCGTTGTCGCGCAGTTCAAATCTGCCGATGTTGTATGAGTAGGCGATTTGGATAGGTACAACCAGATTTATACCCAAAATCAGAGCCTTCTCCTTGCCAAGCCGTTTCGGAATATTTCTGCCCTCTATAGCGGGTAAAAAGTGGTCGTTCCAATACTCTGCCGCCTCGACGCTGAACAGTTCGACAACATCCTCCGGTGTGCGGCAGGCGATAATTCTATTTACCAAAAACTCCTTGCTATGCAGCAGTGTAGCGAGCTGTGCAAGGCGCAGTACGGGGTGGTTGTAGGGTCTTACGCGGGCGAGATTCCAATCGGTAAGACGCATAGGGGAGAGTTCGTATTTGCAGGCAAGATGGTTCCACTCCTCCTTGAGGGCAAGGGTGTACTCGTCGTCGGGATAGAGGCTCAAAAGTCCCGAACCGCCAAGTAGCAGTGACTCCACAGCGTGCGGCAAGGTCACTTCACGGAGTAGAATACGATATGGAACAACCTGCGCAAGACGCTGATATGCAGCCTTGTTTGTGCCGATATCCATCATCTTCAGCAGTATCTGATAGCAGGTCTGATTCCAATCTTTGAGCGAGGTTTCGTATATCTTGAGAATATCGTTATGCTTGCGCTCCAGACGCTCCTTCGCTATACGATAGAAGAGGGCGTAGAGCTGTTGAGAGTCGGTGTCAAGTATGATATTTCTGCAAGAAATTCGCTCCATAGTCGGTCGAAAACTTAGAAGAGGTTGAGCTCCAACAGAGCCTCCTCTGTCATCATACTCTTATCCCACGCAGGCTCGAAGACAAGGATTACATTGACCGTCTTAACCCCCTTGACCTTCGCCACTTGGGTATTGACATCCTCGACAAGCATATCTGCCATAGGGCAGTTCGGCGCGGTGAGGGTCATCTGAATTGTAACCTCGCCCGAGGGGTTGTAGTCAATATCGTAGATAAGTCCCAAATCGTAGATATTGACAGGAATTTCGGGGTCGTATATATTCTTGAGCGTCAGGACTATATCCTTTTCTACCTCTAAAATCTCTTCAGGTGTCATACGTTACATTTTAGTTGAAAATGCGAGTGCGAAGAGTCGCATCTGTTTAATGGTTGCAAGCACGCCGTTGCCGCGTGTAGGGGAGAGGTTCTCCTGCAGACCTATAGCCTCGATAAAGTAGAGGTTGAGATCTACAATCTCCTGAGGAGTACGACCCTGAAAGGCGCGAATAAGCAGCGCAAGGATACCCTTTACGATAATAGCATCACTATCGGCAGAGTAGTATACCTTGCCATCTTCAAGTCGTGCATCGACCCATACGCGGGATTGGCAGCCCTCGATAATATACTGCTCGGTCTTGTGCGCAGCATCAATAACGGGCAGCGAGTCGCTCAACGAGATGAGGTAGTCGTACTTGTCCAACCAATCCTCAAACATTGAGAACTCCTCTATAATCTCATTCTGTACAATATCTGTCATAATCTTATCTGTTTCTTAACTCATAAATCAATTGTCCGTCAGCACAATCCGGGCGGGTAATACCGAGCAGATAGGCTGTTGTTACGGCTATAGACGAGCTGTCCATCTTGCGGTCAATAATCCTGCCTCGAAGCCCTGCACCATAGAAAATGAGCGGGATATGACGGTCGTAGTTGTACGGCGAACCGCTTATGGAGATATTATCGTCAATCAATTCGTAGTAGTTTGGCTGCAGACAGTAGAGAATGTCGCCCGAACGACGAGCATAGAAACTGTTCTGCATCAGGCGTGAGGTGCTGCTGCTCATAACGCCGCCCAGCATAGCCGTAGCTGTAGCTGTGTTTGCCACGCCACGGAACTGCATGGCAAATGTCGCAGCCTCATTCTGTATCTCGGCAATAGAGAGTCGCTTGGCGTAGATAAGGTCGCGATTGAGGTATATTGCACCCTTCTCGAGGCTGAGTACCCAACTGCCCTGACCAAACTGCGCACTGAGAAAGGCGTTGAGGATTACGGCAGCCTGACGAGTATTGAAGCTGTCACGAAAATCGCTCTGCTCGCTGTTGTGGTTGCCGTTTCCGTGGTCGGAGGTGAGCAGGAAGAGGTAGTCGTTCTTTGCCGGATATTTTGCTGTAATATGCGCCATAAACTCCGCTATGGACTCGTCGAGGTAGTAGAGCATATCCTCGTACTCTACAGAGTCGGGACCATACTTCTCGGCAATGATGCGTGGAGTGTCGAGGCAGATATTGAGCATCTTGCAGCCTGTCTTCTCGCTGTCGGCAACCATCTTGTCCACCATCTTTGTCGCAAAGTCGAAGAGGGCGTCGTTGCCTACAGGGGTGCTCTTGAGCTCGGATACCCACTTGTCGGTCACCTTCTTTGCAAACATACTCTTTGCCTTGGCGTATATGTCGTATATCTGAATATCTGTCACGCGGCTGTTGAGATATTTGCTCTTTGGCAGTTTACCAAACCAAGTGCCGAGTACGTGTGAACGGTTGATGCAGCTCTCGTTATACTTTGTGACCCACTCGGGCAGGGTGGCGGAGTAACACTCTGCCGTAGCCCAGTTGCCAATATCGTCAATCCAGTAGCACTCGCCACTTCTGCCGGCAAGGACCATTGCAGAGTTGATGTTGTGCGCTATGGTGACAGCTCTCGCTGTTTTGTCTGTAGCTGTGATGGTCTGTGCAAGTGTCGGTGCTGTGAAGTGCTCTGCTGTCGGACGCCCGTTGCGGGTACGACAGAGCTCAACGATGGTGTTGCCGCTTGTACGGTCGTACCAACGGGTAGAGGAGATGCCGTGCATAGATGGCAGGGCGCCTGTTGCTATTGTGGCGAGCGCCATCTCCGACGAGCTGGGCACAAAGTCGGTGTAACACTCTGCAAATACAACACCGCCACTTTTGAGCAGGTTAAAACCTTTGTCCGAGAAGTTAGACTCGTATCGCTCGAGGTCGGATGCCTTCATACCTCCGACAACGATATTGACAACAATCTTCGGCTGTGCTGCAGCTGTGGCGAAAACTCCGAACAGAGCAAATATTGAAACTATAAATCTGTGCATATCATTCAAATAACCGACAAAAGTACTAATTTTTCTCGGAATATTGCGCAAAAATAGCACATTCGCTGCTAAAATCTATCGAAGATAGAGCTTTTGCTTCGGAAATATGTCGGCTACAGAACTTCTTGTACTCCTCGCTCTGTGGATTGAGCGGTCTGTGAGCCGCCGCAGCGACAATCTTTTCAACCTTCGGCAACAGCTGTTGCGCCTCGGTTGTAAGGGCGCTTGCGACAAACTTCTCCCAGATGTACTCCACCGCCTGCGAAGAGGGGTGTACAAGGTCGTCTGCATAGAAACGGTAGTCGCGCAAATCGTCCGTAACTATCTCGTATGCAGGGAAATAGTCCGTATTCGAGAACTCGTTGCATAACTCGGCAACTGCAAAGCGTAGGGTCGCCTTGCTGAGCGAATTTTCGGCAAGACCATCGGCAATGTGGCGTACAGGACTGATGGTGAAAATCACCTGCTTGCTGCTCAAAATACCACCCAAAAGTGGTCGGAACATCTCGCAAATTTCGGATGTCGAGAGGCGGTGACGGCTAAACTCTTTTTGTGGTTGCTTGTGACAATTTGCCACAATTGCCCCCGTTGCCGTATGCTCGTAGACCCATGCTGTGCCGAGAGTGATGATTACACAGTCGGCTGCTAAAAGTGCATCACGACCCGCAGCAATGGCGCTGTTGTAACGCTCCGCAGCGAGTTTTGCTGTCGGCTGCATAAGGTAGGAGTGGCAGTCTAACGACACGAAGCTGCCCGCGCGCTCGACTATGCGGCTCATATCTGCCTTACTGCCCGCAGCAAAGGCTGTGAGTGCTCGGACTATCGATGCGGGATTGAAGAGTATGCCTGTCGGAGACTCTGTTACGCGGAACTTGGCTACTGCAAGATGCGTCGCAATATTTTGGGCAAAGCAACTGCCTACGGTAAAGATTTTTGTGCCGTAGTCAATTTTGCTTTTGAGCTCGAAATTTTCTATCTCTGTGCGGAATTTCATATAATAAAATGTGAGTGCCTAAAAAGCGAATTTCTGCGTTACGCTTGCCCTCAAATTCCTCACATACGCTTAGTATGCTGCGGTTTTTCGGGCTTCGCAAACCTTGAACTTCATCTTTTTATCCACTCACTCTAACTCTGATATATGTAAAGTGGGGCGCTTTTTATTCGCTTCGTTTCTACTTAATTGCAATCTTAGCAATGCGTCGCTCATGACGACCACCACTCTCAAACGGAGTGTTGAGCCACTGCTCGAGAATCTCGATAGCGGTATCGTTGTCGATAAAACGGGCAGGGAGAACAAGTACATTGCTGTCGTTGTGCTGGCGGGTAATTGCAGCAATCTCAGGGATCCAGCAGATAGATGCGCGGATCTTCTGGTGCTTGTTCAGAGTAATTGCCATACCCTCGCCACTGCCGCAGATGCCTATAGCGCGGTCGAATTCGCCATTCTCAAGCGCCTCGGCAAGCGGGTGTGCATAGTCCGCATAGTCACAGCTCTCGTCAGAGTTGCAGCCGAAGTCGAAAATCTCAAAACCCTTTGCCGCCAGATAGCCTGTCAGCAGCTCCTTCATATCATAGCCTGCATGGTCGCAAGCGATACCAATCTTATTGCTCATATCGTATGATGTTTTTTTAATTGCTACAAAGTTAGGAAAAAACTTTGAAATTACTACCTTTGTGGCGTGAAAATTATTTTGATAATACTTGGCGGCATCTCTTTTGCCCTTGCCGTGGCGGGAATCTTCCTGCCGCTGCTGCCTACAACACCGCTACTGCTGCTCGCTGCATGGCTCTGGTTTCGCTCCTCTGACCGCCTGCACGATTGGCTGCTTAACCACCGCCTCTTCGGCAAACATATCCAAAATTTCCGCATACATCGTGCCATCCCGCTCCACGCAAAGATCTACTCCGTAACCCTCGTTTGGCTAACTATCGGCTACTGCATCTTTGCCGTTGTAGATAAATATTGGTGGGCACAACTCCTTATGGCACTGCTCGCCGCGGCAATTTCGTGGCATATACTCAGCTACAAGACATTACGCAAATAACATTTGCCGTGAAAATGTGTCATATATGGCACATTCCTTAAAAACCAACGGCGGCTGTACGTTTTGAGTACTATCCGCCGTTGCTTTTTTGCACGATGCACCATCTCTAACACATTTTGACGACAAATGGGTGCAAGGAATAATCGGAGTGCAAATTTAGGGTTATATTGCTCGCTATTTGTTGTTTGGTTGATACTCCTTTAGCGTCCACAATAATCTTACAGAACCGGTCTTCTTTAGGAATGGTACAGTTTTTAATGTCTCTGCTTTGCCATTGGCGCGTTGAACACGCATCATGTATATAGCATCGGTGTACCAATAATTTTCATACCAGCCAGCAGTGTGTTTTCTGCCCCAATATTGATTGTAGATATTATCGTCTTTCTCTATCAAGTTTCTCACTACATTGTGTATCCAATCGGACTTCTTGGTTGGCTTATATTTGATAATCTTATCACCGACTTTAAGTGGGCTCTGCGCATCTGCGTAAGTAACTGTGCCATCTTCAGAGCAAGCCCATAATCTATCAAAGGTGAAGGCCTTAGCTTCGCAGTTGTTTGCCCATAGAAAATCGTACAGACCTACCCAAGAGGCAAAATAATTAAACCTCTCAACTACATTCAAATTTCGATCTGTGCTGTGTTGCTCGAATGTCGCCTGCCAAACGATAGGAGCAGTTTGTTGATTAGGGTCGTTAATTCGTTTTGCATCCAACATTGCCAACTCAAGGTATATGTCGCTATTGCTGACAGTTTTTGTGTATCCGCCCTCTCTGACGGTCTGGTTGTTCTGCGTTGTTGTATATTCTGTTGTTTTGGTCAGTGCGTTATAGCGGGATGTCGTTTTGCTGCCATGATTGATAGTGCGGACGGTTGGCGGGATGTATGTTGAATGTATGCTTTGCTTGCTATCTTTTGCAATAGTAAAAATTACATCGGGATTTTTTGTATCGCGTTTCCAAGACTCCGGAATTCTCAACTGTTCAAAAACAGAACGGTCTACCAACGGCTGATCACTGACAATGGCAAAGTCGTATGTGCTTACATTAAACCAGTCGAAGTCTGGATCTGTCAATTCGGTACATTTTATAACTCCATAAAAGCTTTTACCTCGCTTACGTGAAAGATCTGAGTAGGTATGCAAATAGTCGGTATCGAAATTTTTGTGCGACTCCCCATTTAGTGCGAGATTGAGTCCTTTCTGGATATAGACCTTGTTCGCAAAGTCGGGAATTGTAGCTTTAGGACTGACGGTTGAAGTTTCAACCTTTTTGGTTTTGTAGCTCTTTACCTTTAGGCTTATCTTTTCGGTGCTATTATCCAAAATGGCATAGAAATCCCTCTCGCTCATATCCTTTGTTGATTGTCCGTTAATCTCGAGAATTAAATCTCCCACTAAGAAATCGTAGCCCTCAATGGTTAAAGGAGAATCAACATTTACAATCTTTTCATTGTTAGTGTCCCACTTTGTGTAAAAGTAGTTATTGGTTACTGTAAGATACTCCTTTCCCCAATTTTTGAAGCGTTTGACCTCGAAAAGGTGTTCTTGTGCATAAAGCGATGTGCCGATAGTCAGCGCGCACAAAAATAGAAAAATTCTTTTCATAGTGGTAAGATTTTAGTTTCTCGTCAGCTCCTACCGAGATCTATATAAACAGAAAGTGTGGAGTTGATTTCCGTTTATCTGTTAGAAGGTTGTGGAATGACCTTTGAGAGAATAAACGATATAACGCCCCGCACCTGTATAGTGTGGGGTGGTGACACAAGGCGTGCCAACTGCTCCCATACATATACAAGAAATGAGTGCCATTCGTTCGCCCTCTCTCTTGAAAACTTCCACATTTTCTAAAAAGGACTGCGAAAACACTTTCTATATGTCTGCTATTCGCACAATAGCACTACAAAGTTAGAAAAACTTTTACAATAAACAAGCGCGCAAACAAAAAAGGTATCCGCAATCCGCGGATACCTTAAGCCAATAGCTAATAGCCAACAGCCAATAGCTTCTCCGAGGTTGTTTTTTTACGATATACCGCACCTACGCACTTTTGACGACAAATGAGTACAAAGAATACTCGGGTGCGAATGTGGTCAAGCCCGCCTGCCCTATAGGTTATTGATTTGCTTTACATTCGTCGCACGCGCCTGTGTGGGTCAGCGTGATGCTCTTCCATGTTACATTGCCACCCCAGCTTGACTTGAACCACACGTTGTTTTCGAGATCTGGCTTGTATGTATCTTCGGTCTGCATTTGTCCGCAGTTAAGGACGAGGTCACAGCCGTCAACTTTGTCTCCGACATGAAAAGTTAATCCATTCTCCTGTACAATAGATGTAACTACCGAGCCAAATGTTATCTGTTTCATATAATCGCAACCTTGAAAAGCCTCGTCACCAACAGTTGTAACTTTGGGAAGGGTAATACTGTTAAGAGCGTATGCATAATAAAAACCTTGATCTGCAATCTCCGTAACATCTTGAAGAATCAAATCAATCTTGCCGTTATAAGAATCATCGTTCCGCATGCGATAAAGTGTTTCGCCAATTGCAGGAATTGTATACCCATCCACTTCTATCGTAGCCGGTGTCTCGCCTGTTACGATAATCGTGGTAATTCCGTTATCCACATACTCTTTGAGTTGCTCCATCAAGGCAATGATATCGCTTTCTTCTGCTGTGGCCTTACCTCCCAAAGTACCATCTATGACAGATCTTGCATCCAATGCATAGCTCTTATTGTACACTGTGCCGTTAGGGTTCTTCTCTGCGGTAAAGGTGTAATCTTTAAGTGTTATATCGCCCTGCTTTACACTTACCGTTGCACCCTCTGCAAACACGCCATAAAGGAAAGCGTTGCCGTTGTTGTCAGTGGTAAGGGTGTATGC
>CANBCZ010000033.1 GCA_947367255.1 uncultured Alistipes sp. | reverse complement strand
AGGAGCATACTAAACGTATGTGACTGTTTTGTGAGATGCAGACAAGGCAGTAAATGTGCCACTATCACGATAAAACCCATTTGTCGTCAAAAGTGCGTAGGTGCGGTATATCGTGAAAAAAAATTAGTGTCGGATAGTACAAAACGTACAGCCGACACTAATTTTTAAGGGATATGCCGCAGATGCGTGCTTTTCACGACAAATTATAAAGTAAAGGTTTCGCCCGAATTAAGCAAATCATCCACACACTGAATCTTCGATGCAGCCTTAACACTCTCGACCTGTTTCTCGACCTCAGTATCGTAGCAAGGTGCCTCAACATCGCGAATAACGCCCAAAGCGACAGGATACTCAGGGAACTTCATCGCAGCGAGCATACAGTGGAGGGTAGTATCCTCTGCGTGAGCATCGTGGGTAAGTACATCGTCGAGGGTATAACCATCCTCGCCAACGGTTACGACCTTGAGTTTCAGACCCTCAAGGACAAGACCCTTGTTGTTATCCTTACCGAAGAGCATCTTCTCACCGTGGCGTAGAGTGATGGTATTCTCGGCACGCGTAGCCTTATCGGCAGCGAATGATGCGTGAGTTTTATTGTTGAAAATCATACAATTAACCAGTGCCTCGACTACCGATGTTCCGCGGTGCTTTGCAGCAGCAATAAGCAGCTCTTTTGTCAGTATAACCTCTGCATCTACGGTACGGGCAAAGAATGTACCCTTTGCGCCGATAGCCAGCTCACCCGGATTGAATGGGTGCTCTACGGTACCATACGGAGAGGTTTTGGTAACTGTTCCGAGCTTGGTAGTTGGAGAGTACTGACCCTTTGTAAGACCGTAAATCTCGTTATTGAAGAGGATGATATTAAGGTCCACATTACGACGCAGAGCGTGGATAAAGTGGTTACCGCCGATAGCGAGACTATCGCCATCGCCTGTGCAGACCCATACAGAGAGGTCAGGATTTGCGGTTTTAATACCTGTAGCCACTGCGGCAGCACGACCGTGAATGGTGTGGAAGCCGAAGGTGCGCATATAGTAGATAAAGCGTGACGAGCAGCCGATACCCGACACAAAGACAAACTTCTCGTGCGGCTTATCAAGTGCATCTGCCACCTCAGGCAGAGCGCGCTGTACAGCATTGAGCACTGCGTGGTCACCACAACCGGCACACCACTTTACCTGCTGATCCGACTTAAAATTCTCGGGTGTATATTTATATTCTGCCATATCTTTAGTTCAATTTCTCGTTAAACACATTCACAAGCTCTGCAACGTTAAACGGCTGACCCTCAACCTTGTTGTAACGCTCAAAGGTAAACTGCGGGAAGATACCCTGCAGGTAAGATGCCGCCTGACCCTCATTGAGCTCGCAGACAACAATACGCTTAAATGCCGCAAAGATCTCCGCAAGGTTCTTCGGCAGCGGGTTGATGTAGTTCAAGTGGCAGTGGCTGACACTCTTACCCTGCTCACGGAGCTGTGCAACAGCCGAGCAGAGGTGACCGCGAGTACCACCCCAACCTACAACGAGCAGATCGCCCGAAGCATCGCCATCAACTACCTGCAGAGGCAGATCCTCAACTACGGCTGCCACCTTGGCTGCACGCGTTGTAACCATCTGCTGGTGGTTTGCAGGGTCGTATGAGATATTACCTGTTGCAGCGTGCTTCTCAAGACCACCGATGCGGTGCTCAAGACCCGCTGTACCCGGAAATGCCCAGCTGCGAACATGGCGCTCATCGCGCTTGTATGGCATAAAGTCACCCTCACCGGCAACAGCTATCGGTGGAGTAATTGTAGGCATATCCGACATCTTAGGGAACGCCCACGCCTCAGAAGAGTTGGCGATAAAACCATCGGTGAGCAGAATTACCGGAGTCATGTGCTCCATAGCAATCTTCGACGCCTCGAATGCATAGTTAAAGCAGTCGCTTGGCGATGATGCTGCAATAACCGGCACCGGACACTCGCCATTGCGACCATAGAGAGCCTGAAGCAGATCACTCTGCTCGGTCTTTGTCGGAAGACCTGTCGAAGGACCACCACGCTGAACATCTACAACGACAAGCGGCAGCTCCGCCATAACGGCAAGACCGAGAGCCTCGCTCTTGAGCGACAGACCCGGACCCGAAGTGGTTGTAACAGCAAAGTTACCCGCATAGGCAGCACCTACAGCCGTACAGATGCCGGCAATCTCATCCTCTGCCTGTACAGTCTTGACACCGAGCGACTTATGCTTTGCAAGCTCCTCGAGGATAACTGTCGCAGGAGTGATAGGATATGAACCGCAGAAGAGCGGACGAGAGCTCTTCTCCGATGCTGCGATAAATCCCCACGCAGTAGCAACATTTCCGTTAATTGTACGATACTTACCCTTTGGCAATCCCGCAGGCTCAACAGCATAGGCGTTGTGCGAGAGGTGATTATTTGCCGCATAGTTGTATCCCGCCTCAATGACAAGATTATTTGCAGCAGCCACCGCAGGGTTCTTCTTGCCGAACTTTGTGTTGATATAGTCGTGCGCGTGGTCGGTTGCGCGGTCGGTAATGTAGAGACAGATACCGAGCGCAAACATATTCTTGCACTTAACCTTCGACTTATTGTCCAACTCACTCTCTGCAAGCGCCTCGCGAGTCATAGTGGTAATGCGCGCAATAATCACATTACGCCCCTCAAGAGCAAGTTCAGAAATTGGGTCATCTGTTGTAAATGTCGCTTTTGCAAGATTGTCGGCAGTGATAGAGTCACCATCGACAATAATGGTTGCATCAGGCTTGAGGAAGCGTGCATTTGCCTTGAGAGCGGCAGGATTCATCGCCACCAAAACATCACACTTATCGCCCGGATTATTAACCGATGCCGAGCCGAAGTGCACCTGAAAACCCGATACTCCGGCTACAGTTCCCTGCGGAGCTCGAATCTCGGCAGGATAGTCCGGAAATGTTGAAATTGCATTGCCCGCTAAGGCAAGAGTCTCCGAGAAGAGTGTTCCCGTAAGCTGCATACCGTCGCCCGAGTCGCCCGAGAAGCGAATCACGACATCTTTAAGCAGCGCATTCTGTTTTTCCATTGTGTCAGTATAGTAGTTTAAGTTGTTTTCTTTTAGTGTTTTTGGCTTACCTGCGGCAACCTTATAGTGGTATCCGCTATACTATTTTGTCGTCAAAAGTGCGTAGTTGTGGGACATCGCGATATAGACACGGATGGGATATACTCCTGTATCTCCCATTCGGGGCTATAAGGGATGTGCCGCAGATGCGTGCTTTTCACGACAAAGAACTGTTTTGTTGTCAGTGTGGGGTAGATACAACGCTCGGCGAAATTGAACACGATGGGCTGTACTAAAGCGTACTGCCCATTGTGGGCATATTTCGTTAGCGGAAGTAGATGCCCCGCTATCACGACAAAACTACTGAGGGATGAATATATAGGTAATAGTACCCTCCTGCTTTGCCGGTGCATCACTGTTGTGGTCGAATGTCGAGCCCTTTGCTGCAGAGATGGAGGTTTGGCGCATACACTCGTCGCCACCGCTTACAACCACAGCTGAGAGTACCTTTCCGGTGCGGTCGATAACCGCCTTGACAACGACCTCTCCACCACCCTCGCAACGATACGCAGGCTTTACGAGGTAACGCGAATAACGCACAGGATTTTTGAAGGAGAAGGAGACTGTCACACTACCCTTTACCTTTCTGTCGCTATTTGCATTATCACTACTGCTTTTACCCTCTTCAGTGCGTTCTCCGGCGCGTTTTGCATCCTTCAGACCCCTCTCATACGCCTCGCGATTGGCACGCATACGCGCCTCGACAGCCTCAGCGTCAGAGTTGAGCTCAGCGGTCTTTGTACCACGGTCGTCGGCAAGGTTTTCGTTAAGGGCATTTTCGTTTGAAGAGGTATTGCGAATCTTGCTCCAATCTATCTTCTGGTTTGCACGACGCACCTCTTCTGCGAGGCGATCGCGCTCCTTCTCGAGCATCTCTACGGTCTGCAGGTCGATATACATACCCTGCTGGGAGACCTTACGACCGATAACGATCTTCGAGGCAAAAAATCCGATACCGATAATCAGATAGATAATGATTGTAATAAAGAGTCCCACGCGATGATCATACGCCCAACTGCCAATATCCTCTCGGCGGTTGTCAAAAGGCAATCGCAGAGGTTTTCGGCGCGGACGCACAGGCGGTTTTGCACCACCATCGGATGTTGTAAATGTCGCTTTTTTATCTTGTGGTTCTGTACCCATTATCTACAAAACGGTTTTGTCACCACAAATGTAGCATTTATTCCGAAAATTTACTATATTTGTGCCCAAATAATTTTACACTCAGTTTATTGTTTGTTATGACAACAACATCTAACACAAAGCAGCAGACGCTTGCCGCACCGCTTACATTTTCGGGCAAGGGTCTGCATACCGGAGTAAAGGTCACAATGACTGTCAATCCTGCTCCGGCAGACCATGGAATCGTATTTCGTCGCGTAGACCTTGAGGGTCAGCCAACCATACCGGCACTGTGTGAATATGTAACAGACACCTCTCGTGGTACAACAATCGAGATTGACGGTGTGAGAATCAGCACCATCGAGCATATTATGTCTGCACTCTGGACTATGGGTTGCGACAATGCACTTATCGATATCGACAACACAGAAACCCCGATTATGGATGGCTCTGCAAAGGCTTATGCCGAGGGCATTGCCCGCGTAGGTCTTGTCGAGCAGTCCGCCGAGCGCAGATACTACGAAGTACGCGAGAAGCAGGTATATACCATTCCCGAGAAGGGTGTGGCAATTGTCCTCTACCCTGATGAGGAGTTTTCGGTATCGGTACATATCGACTTTAACTCAAAGGTTGTGGGCAACCAATATGCAGTACTCGTTCCCGAGGATGACTATGCGTCAAAGATTGCCCCTTGCCGCACATTTGTCTTTTTGCACGAGCTTGAGCCGCTCTTCAAGATGAATCTTATCAAGGGTGGCGATCTTGACAATGCCATTGTTGTTGTCGAGAACCCTGTATCTGATGAGCAGCTGGCACATCTGAAGGGCATCTTCGGCAAGCAGGATATCCGCGTTACGGGTGGTTATCTGAACAACCTCGAGCTGAGAGCAAACAACGAGCTTGCCCGCCATAAGCTCCTCGACCTGCTTGGTGACTTTGCCCTGCTGGGTATGCGCATCAAGGGTCGTGTATGGGCAACCCGTCCGGGTCACTTCGCAAATACCGAGTTTATGAAGCAGATTCGCACCACTATCCGTCGCGAGGGTGTAAAACCGCGCTTCAAGTACAACCCGCGTACTGCTCCGGTGTTTGATATAAACGAGATTCAGCAGATGCTGCCTCACCGCTATCCGTTCCTGCTTGTGGATCGCATCTTCCACATCGACGGAACATCTATCGGCGGTATTAAGAATATCACAGTCAACGAACCATTCTTCCAAGGTCACTTCCCTGAGGAGCCTATTATGCCGGGTGTACTGATTGTCGAGGCTATGGCTCAGTGTGGCGGTCTGCTTGCAGTAAACAGCGTGGAGGATAAGAGCGGATACTCGACCTACTTCCTCCGTATAGACAATGTCCGATTTAAGCATAAGGTCACTCCGGGCGATACACTGCAGATGGAGTGTGAGCTTGCAGCACCTATGCGTCGCGGTATTGCATCGCTCATTTGCAAGGCATTTGTCGGTGGAACGCTTGTCTGCGAGGCAGAACTTATGGCACAAATCGTTAAGAACAAATAAAAGACATACCCCAAAAAGACACTAAAAAAGGTAGGTTCTATAAATTAGGTCGAGACCGAAATAGAATTTACCCAGAAACAGAAATTATTAATTACCTAATTTATAGAACATACCTTATGATTAGCCCACTTGCTTATGTGCACCCAGATGCACAGATTGGAAATAATGTAACCGTAGAACCGTTTGCATACATTGCCGGCGATGTAGTTATCGGCGATGATTGCTGGATCGGTCCGGGCGCAGTTATTCACGACGGCGCACGCATCGGTAAGCGTTGCAAGATTCACACTGCAGCATCAATCTCTTGCCTTCCGCAGGACCTTAAGTTCCGCGGCGAGAAGACCACAGCCGAGATTGGTGACGACAACGATATTCGCGAGTATGTAACCATCAGCCGTGGTACAGCCTCTCGCGGCAAGACCGTTATCGGCAACGGCAACCTCTTTATGGCATATGTGCATGTTGCTCACGATGATGTTATCGGCAGCCACTGCGTTGTGGCAAACCGTTGCTCTTTTGCCGGCGAGGTAGAGGTTGGCGACTGGGTAGTTATCGGCGGTCACTGCGCAATCCACCAGTGGACAAAGATTGGCGACCATGTAATGCTTCAGGGTGGCTGTATGCTCTCTAAGGATGTTCCTCCATTTATCACCGTTCGTAGCGACACCTCAAGCTATGCAGGCCTTAACCGCATCGGTCTTCAGCGTCGCGGATTTACTGACAAGCAGCTCGACAACCTCACAAAGACTTGCCGCATCCTCTTCCAGAGCGATATGAACTATATGAACGCCTGCAACGAGGCAGAGGCGCAGGTTCCGCAGTCAGCTGAGCGTGATGCACTGATTGACTTTATCCGCTCATCTCAGCGCGGTGTCATTAAGCCATATACCTCGAAGTAGGCTTTGATGGTGTAACCAAAGGGCTGTCCGCGGGGCAGCCTTTTTTATAGACTTAAAAGTATGAAGAGGCTAATTATTACACTTATCGTTGTTTTGTCAGCCATATCGGCAATGGCACAACAGAGTGCGAAGATACATAAAATATGGCTTGAGCACGGAGTGACACAGAACTCCCAGCAAGGTGTGCAGGTGCACCTGAATGTTCAAACCATCGGTTTTAGAGGGGTGGATATGGTCGCTATCGCCTATCTCGACCATCCGAAAGGGGTTGGTGTAAGAGATACAAACGGCAAGTACTGCACATCCGATGGCGCAGTGGCATTTACAACAAATTTCACGCCGCGATACGACGACTCTACGTGGGAGGATATGAGGGTATTCATCCCCTACGGCGAGATGCACCTATTGGAGGGCAGCCACACCTACTATTGCCGCGTATTTATATTCAAAGTAGGTAGTGGAGCAGTCACTCATAGCGATTTCGTCGAGTTCCAGGGCACGGTCTCCACAAAGGGTAACAACAATAGCAACAATAACAATAACAACAACCACAACTCCAATCTGACGCCCGCAGCCGGAACTATGCCCGACAACTTAAATAGGGACACATACTATATGAACAGCCAAGGTCATATCGCCTCTATTCGCACCTCATTTTTTAGAGGTAACAATGACGGTTTTTGGCGCGCATCAGTCTACTACAACACCTATGGAACTATGGGCGGTGGTCTGCACGACTATAAGAAGCTTGACCACGATGGCAAGAGGTGGATATTTAAGGAGTATAGCAATTTTGGTTATCAGGTCAATTCAACCCTCTATATCGCCAACGATTGGTCTTACATTCAGATAGATAATCTCCGCTTTGACATCCCTATAACACGTGAGAAATTCAAAGAGTTAGACCCAAAAGTTCAGGGCAATATTGGTGGCGGATACAATAACAACAGCGGCGGTAGTAGTTATAACAACAACGACAGCGGCAGAAGTTATATCGATGGGCCTTGTAAATATTGCGGTGGCGGTGGCGGATGCCGCTCGTGCAACGGCCGCGGATATAAGTACAACCCATATTCGGGACATAATGACACTTGCCCATCTTGCAACGGCTCTGGCAGATGCTTCAACTGCCGAGGAACAGGCAAGCAGGCCACATATTAAAATTTAGGGAGCGATGGTAGTTTTACACCATCGCTCTTGTTTGCACAGTCGAACAGATAATATCCAAGAAAAGCCGAAAAAATATCCCTGTAGGCGTATTTCTTTCGTTGAAAAAATCAAAATATTAAAATTTTTGATTAACTTTGTGGCACATAATTACAACGATTTAGGTTATGCTTAATGTAGTATTATTCGGTGCTCCTGGTTGTGGTAAGGGTACACAGTCAGAGCTTTTAGAGAAGAAGTTTGGACTCTCTCACATCTCAACCGGAGAGATTATCCGTTCACACATAAAGTCACAGACTGAGCTTGGCAAGCAGATGCAGGAGTATATCAGTCGTGGCGAGCTCGCTCCGGACAGCGTTGTTATCGGTATGGTAGAGCAGTATTTGGAGCAGAATAAGGGTATCAAGGGTACAATCTTCGACGGTTTCCCTCGCACAACAGCTCAGGCAGAGGCATTTGACAAGATGCTCAAGAAGATGGGTGACAATGTAGATGTTATGATCTATATGGATGTACCAGAGGAGGAGCTTGTAAAGCGAATTCTTCTCCGCGGTAAGGACTCAGGTCGTGCCGATGACGCCTCTGAGGATGTTATCCGCAACCGCATCGAGATCTACAACCAGCAGACAGCCGTTGTTGCCGACTACTACCGCGCACAGGGCAAGTATGTAGCCGTTCCGAGCCTCGGCACTATTGAGGAGGTCTTCGAGCGTATTGCAGCCCAGATCGAGCGTATAGAATAGATGCTATTGGCTGTTTGCCATTAGCTATTAGCTTTGGGTCGTCAGATTGACGACCCATTTTTATGCTGTTTTATCGTCAAAAATTAGCACCCCTCAAAATTGATTTTAGGTGAGGGATTTCAACGCTCGGCGGCACATACCCCTTTGCACTGTTTTATCGTCAAAAGGTAGTAGTAGGTGTATATCGTGAAAAATCCCCGGATGGGACATACTAAGCGTATTTCCCATTCGGGGATTTGAGGGATATGCAGCTAATGCTGCCTTTTCACGATAAAACCTTCACGAAGCCTTGGGCACGCAACTCTATCTCCCCTCCGTCAGGCGTTACAAGGAAACATCCGGTCTGCGGCTCGGTGATGTGACCGATAATGTCGATGCAGCCGATGGAAGCGACCTTCTCGCGCATCTCGAGCGGAAGGGTAAAGAGGAGTTCGTAGTCCTCGCCACCATTGAGTGCTGCGGTAACAGGGTCGATATGCATCTGCTCTCCGAGGGCGGTGCACTGACGCGCTATAGGCATACGATCGAGGTATATACGCGCACCACAGAGGGATGAGCGGCATATCTGCATAAGGTCAGAGGCAAGACCGTCGCTAATATCTATCATAGATGTAGGCACCACCTTCTCCTCTGCAAGCGAGCGGACAATGTCGTAGCGTGCGCGAGGCTTGAGGTAGCGCTCGAGCAGATACTCAAAGCCCTCAAACTGCGGTTTTTCACCTACCACACCCTCCAGAACACGACTCTCGCGCTGCAGGAGCTTCAGTCCGAGGAATGGTGCTCCGAGCGAGCCTGTGATACAGATAAGGTCGTTCACTTTGGCACCACTGCGGTAGACAACACTCTCCTTCTTTGCACGACCTACGGCGGTGATATTGATTACAAGACCATTTATAGATGCCGTTGTGTCGCCACCCACAAGGTCTACTTCCGCCTCGCGGCAGGCAAACTCCACACCCGAGTAGAAGTCCTTGAGGAACTCTACAGAGATTTTCGAAGATATTGCAAGTGAGATAGTTATCTGTTCGGGCAGTGCATTCATCGCAACGATGTCGCTAATACCCTTTGTCACAGCCTTATAACCCAAGTGTTTTGGTGGGAAGTATGTCAAGTCGAAATCTATACCCTCAACCATTGTGTCGGTTGAAACGAGCATAGCGGTACTCTTCGACGCCTCGATTACTGCGGCATCGTCACCCACGCCCTTGATAGTACCCCTGTTTTTAGCCTTGAATGGCTCTGTCAGATAGTCAATAAGTCCAAATTCGCCCAACTCGGCAATCTCTGTTCTACCCTTTATCTTAGTCATAACCGATATTTTTTGCAAAGATACACTTTTTTAGCTCCCGACTACTCTCCGTGAGCCAATTTCTCAATATGGCATAACAGCAGCTTTCCCTCTCCATCGCGCAGATGCATCGCTCCACCCTTGCAATAACGGAAGAACTTACACTCTGCACAGCTACCCTTTCGCATCCATTCACGATTGCGGTAGCTCTCGAAGCGGTTGTTCCACACCTCCCAGAAGTCGTCGGTGTAGATGTTGCCCTGATTGTAGTCGGCACGAATGCTCGCACACGCCGATATAGCGCCATCGACAAGTACCGAGCCTACGGTAACGCCCGCCTGACAAGCGAAGAATCTATCGCGCACCTCGCCCTCGTATGCTCCGAGGAAGCCCTCACAGCCATATTGAGCAGATATACGACCCTCCTTGCGCGTTGCGACAATATAGTCCATCAACTGACGCATCTGCTGCGGCGAGAGTTGCAGTTTGCTATCTGTAGCACCACGACCCACAGGGAAGACGGTAAAAAGACGCCACTGCTTGCAGCCCAGCGAGAGCAGATGCTCCTTGATTGTGTCGAGTTTGTCGATATTGCGCTGTGTTACACAGGTTACCACATCAAATACAAAGTCCTCCTCTGCCGCCATCATAGCTATAGCCGCCGAGGCTGTGCGAAAACTATTCGGATTGCCACGCATATAGTTGTGATCCTCCTCCAAACCATCGAGCGAGACGGTTGCCGAGTGGAGTCCCGACGCAAGCAGAGCGTCGAAACGCTCGCGGGTCATTGCAAGACCATTTGTCACCATACCCCACGGGAAACCACGGTCATAGATAGCTCTGCCGCACTTTTCAAGATCCTTACGCATCAGCGGTTCGCCACCCGTAACAATCACAAATACCTTGTGTGGGTCGGTGTGCGCAGCAATATTGTCAAGCACACCGAGAAAATCCTCCAACGGCATATCCTTCTGCGTAGCGATATTTTTGCAATCACTTCCGCAGTGGCGACAGTTGAGATTACAACGCAATGTGCACTCCCAAAATAGTTGGCGCAGAGGGTGACTCTTTACATTGTCACCCTCCAACTTACGCCATATTTCAAGCGCCAGACGACGCCTCAATCCAAGTTTATCTACCTTATTCATAGATATTTTCATCTACAGAGTTCGGTTCTACACGCTCTGTGCCATTACTATTTTGTTCCATATCCTCCTTATAGTCTGGAGTAGGACAACCATACATATCCAACGCGGGCTCGCAAGAGGTTGCTGCAAAGCCCAACAGACCTAACAGAAAACACAAAATCTTTTTCATAGTAATTCTAAAACCTTAAGTATTCTACTCTATACGATCGGTGCTATTATTGCTGTTCGTATGCTCTACATTCTCAACATCCTCCGTCTTGTTATCATCTCGCTCAACCGGTGGACATCCATACTCAACCCTGCACGATGTGGTAGTTACCACAAAACCCAACAGAGCCAATAAAAAATATAAAAATCGTTTCATAACAAAATTATTATCAGTTTTAATATTACTTCTTCTCAAGTTTCACATCGGCAGTAACCTCGTACTCACCATTGTACCAACCTTTTCCCTTTTTTATCTTCTGTTGTGGCAAATCAGAAATATCAACCTCAATAGTAGCAAAGTCACCACCATTTGCCTCGCCGTCTGTATCGGTAAAAACAATAATATCACCGTATATATTATCGCTCAGCGTCTTTGTTCTGAATGAACCATCCTCACCTGTCACTGCAACTTCAACGCCCGAAGTTTCATCCGACCAAGCGCTTCTTGACGATACAACAATGCCCTTAATTGGCGTACCCTCGTTATCGGCGACCTTTCCCTTTACAGTATAGTCAGTCGTTGGTGTTCCATACGCACATACGCACGAAGCAGCGCCAAACCCGAATAACGATATAAGATAATAGCCAAATCTTTTCATCACTACTTTTTCCGAAGTTTCACATCGACAGTAACCTCGTACTCTCCCTGATACCAATTACCGTCACCCTCCTTTATTTGTGTGCGCTCACTATGTAGCAACTCCTTTTCATAAGTTTCAAAGTCACCACCATTCTCCGCGCCATCTACGTCAGTAAAGACAAGTATACCACCAACGCCAAACTCCTTGACTTTATTGGTCACGAACTCGCCATTCTCATCTGTCACAGCATTTAAGCCATTGCCATCATCATAAGACTGCACGCTCTTTGACGAAACGACAATGCCTTTAATCGGAGTACCCTCGCTATCGGTCACCTTGCCCTTTACAGTAAAATCAACGGATGGTGTACCATACTCACACGAGAAGGATTCACTACAACCCGCAAAGCCCAAGGCTCCCAATAATAGATAAAGGAGTTTTCTCATAGCACTACTTTTTATCAAGTTTCACATCGGCAGTAACCTCATACCCGCCCATATTCCAGGCTCCATCGCCCTCCTTGGTCTGACTCTTCGGCAGTTTTGCAATATCCACCTCAAGGGTTGCAAAATCTCCACCATTTGCCTCGCCGTCTGTATCGGTAAATACAAGAGTGCCGCCCACACCAAACTCCTTGGTCGTATTGGTCACAAAAGAGCCATCATCAACAGTAACAGCACTGAGTCCCGAGCCATCGTCGAATGAGTTTATACCCTTTGAAGATATAACAATACCCTTAATCGGTACGCCTGCGCTATCTGTTACCTTACCCTTTACGACAAACTCGGTAGTCGGAGTGCCGTACATGCAAGGGATATCCTGCCAATCATCACTCTTCTTATCGCCATTTTCGATGTCGCTACAAGCCGAAAAACCAAGTGCGGAGAGCATAAAGTAGAGAATCTTTTTCATAACAGTACTATTTTGACTACTACAAAGTTAATTTTTTAACTGCAAAAATCCAAATCTGACCGACAAAATGTAACATACAGCCCATTTTTTGGCGGTTTTGAGGTACAATCAGAGATATTTTTTCCTAACTTTGTAAGTATATTTTTACAAGGTTTTACACAAAATAAGACAAAACCTGCCGTTATGATTGACTATCAGACCCAAATTGACCAGAGCGTAGAGGCGTTGTTTGAAAACATCTCTCGCCGTCTTTCGTCAGAGGATATGGTGCGCATAGAGCGTGCATATCTCCTTGCTGCCGAGGCACACTCCGAGCAACGTCGTAAGAGTGGCGAACCATATATCATCCACCCTATTGCCGTTGCGCGTATCATTGCCGAGGAGCTGGAGCTGGGTGCAAATCCCATCATAGCAGCCTTTTTGCACGATGTGGTAGAGGATACCGACTATACAATAGAGGATATTCGCGAGCGTTTCGGTGACGATGTGGCTCTGCTGGTCAAGGCTGTCACAAAGCAGAAGAAGGCGAAGTATCAGCACAGCAAGCAGGTGGATAACTTCCGCCAGATTCTCGACTCTGTGAGTTACGATATTCACGCCCTGCTTGTAAAGCTCGCCGACCGACTGCACAATATGCGTACGCTGAGCAGTATGCGTTCGGACAAGCAGATGAAGATTGCCGGCGAGACAGACTACTTCTATGCGCCTCTTGCCAACCGACTTGGTCTGTATCACGTCAAGAGCGAGTTGGAGAACCTCTCTTTCCGCTACCGTTGTCCTCGCGAGTACTACGAGCTCAAACAGCTTGTCGAGAACGATATCAAGCAGAAGCGCCCGCATATCGAGGCATTTATTACAAAGATGGAGTCTATCTTGGCAGAGAAGGGACTTACAGCACGCACCGAGCTGCGCTATCGTCGTCCTTACAGTATCTGGCGCAAAATGCAGGCAAAACACTGCGACTTCAACCACGTGCCGGGTCGCCACTACATCCGTATCATCTATCCGGATAGCGAGCTCTACTCAGAGAAGGAGTATGCACTCAAGCTATACGCCGCCCTTACCGACTACTTCAAGGAGCGTCCGGGCAGCGTGTCAAACTACATCAACGCGCCAAAGGAGAATGGCTACCAATCCTTCCATGTAAAGTTGCTGCGCGAGCAGGGCGTGTGGGAGGAGATACATATCTCATCCGAGCGAATGGTCCGCAACTCTCGCCTTGGCTGCGCCGCCGAGCGTACAGAGCAGAATGTTCACAAGTGGCTCGAGAAGCTCAAGGCTATCCTGCGTACCGATGTGGCAGTAAACGGTATTCAATTTATGGAGGGCGTAACCTCATCATTCTATAATGACGATATTATGGTCTTCACACCGGCTGGTCAGGGTATCATCCTGCCGAAAAATGCCACTGCACTCGACTTCGCCTTCGAAATCCATAGTGACATCGGTCGCCACGCACATTATGCCCGCATTAACGGTCGTCTCTGCTCGGTAAAGACACAGCTCAACCGCGGTGACTGTATCGAGATTGGCACGAGCGACGACATTCACCCTACAAAGGATTGGCTGAGCGCCGTCAGAACCTTCAAAGCAAAGAAGTTCCTCCACTCATACTTCGCCTCACAGCCACAGTTAGAGTATCAGCGCTGCGAGCACTGCCATCCACTTCCGGGCGATGAGGTCGTAGGCTTCAAGGGCGAAAGTGGCACTATAACACTCCACAAGCGCGGTTGCTCAACAGCTATCCGCCTTGCATCCGAGGAGGGAGACTCTATCGTAAACGATCTTACGACATTCGCAGAGAGCGAAAATCTACTCTACCCTGTCCGTATCCGCATCCGCGGTATCGACCGCTACCACCTGCTCTCGGATCTGATCTACTGCATCACCGAGCAGCTGCAGCTCTCTATGAACGGACTTACAACAGAGACTGCCGACCATATCGGCGTCTGTACTATCGACTTTTCGATCCACTCTTCAAGCGAGCTCGAAGCCGCCCTGCGCTCTATCGAGGCTATTGAGGGCGTGGACGAGGTCTCGAGAATTGATATCGAGTAGTGGCTCTGTATCGTCCCTTTTCTGAAGAAAAGTGACCCAAAAGACTTTCTGAGAAACTTTGTTTCTCTTCTGACAGCTGCGGATTTAGGATAACTCTACAAGTTATTGAAATAAAAATATCCACCTTTGGTTTCAAGCAAGCTTAACCTTAGGTGGATATTTCCTATTTCACTGCCTTGCGACAGCAATCTAAATCCGAATACAATAGATACTCCAAAATTTCTTATTACGCAACCATTTTATCGTCAGAGTGGGGTAGGTACAACGCTCGGCATATAAAACAACGAAGGGCTGTACTTGTCGTACTGCCCTTTGTTGGTTTTATGCGCTAGCGGAAGTAGATGCCCCGCTATCACGATAAAATTAGTTGTTGTACTTCTTCATTACAGCGATGAGGTCAAGCACCTTGTTAGAGTAACCCCACTCGTTGTCATACCAAGAAACAACCTTAACGAAGGTGTCGGTAAGAGCGATACCAGCCTTCTTATCGAAGATAGAAGTGCGTGCGTCGCCGAGGAAGTCAGAAGATACAACATCCTCCTCAGTGTAACCGAGAACGCCAGCGAGCTCACCCTCAGAAGCAGCCTTCATAGCAGCGCAGATCTCTGCGTAAGTTGCAGGCTTAGCGAGGTTTACAGTAAGGTCAACTACTGAAACGTCGAGAGTAGGAACGCGGAATGCCATACCGGTAAGCTTACCGTTGAGCTCAGGGAGAACTACACCTACAGCCTTAGCAGCACCAGTTGAAGAAGGGATGATGTTGCCAGCAGCTGCACGGCCACCACGCCAGTCCTTAAGAGATGGACCGTCAACAGTCTTCTGAGTAGCAGTAGTAGCGTGAACAGTAGTCATCAGACCGTCTACGATACCGAAGTTGTCGTTGAGAACCTTAGCGATAGGAGCCAAGCAGTTGGTAGTACAAGAAGCGTTAGAAACGATAGTCTGACCAGCATATGTGTTAGTATTAACGCCGCAAACGAACATAGGAGTCTTATCCTTAGCAGGAGCAGACATAACTACATACTTTGCACCAGCCTTGATGTGAGCCTCAGCCTTCTCAGCAGTGAGGAACAGACCTGTAGACTCAACTACATACTCAGCCTCAACCTCGTTCCACTTAAGATCCTCTGGGTTACGCTCAGCAGTTACGCGGATAGCCTTACCGTTGATGATAAGGAGGCTCTTCTCAGAATCAAACTCGATAGTGCCCTGGAACTGACCGTGCATAGTGTCATACTTGAGCATGTAAGCCAAGTAATCTACTGGGCAGAGGTCGTTAATACCTACTACCTCGAACTTCTCAGGCTGATTGCAAGCAGCACGGAACACCATACGGCCGATACGACCGAAACCGTTGATACCAATTTTAATTGTTGCCATAG
>CANBCZ010000032.1 GCA_947367255.1 uncultured Alistipes sp. | reverse complement strand
CGGATGGACAGGTTGCAGATACTCGACAGCAGCCTTTTCGGCAAGCTGTCGGTTGGCATCCTTTTGGGGTGCACACGCAGCAGTTATGCATAAAACTGCGGCGATAGTAAGAAATCTCTTCATACCTCTATTTTATTTTTAGTGACTGAATTACAATTTGGTCCTCCGCATCACTTCTGTCGGTAGCAACTACGCGTATGGCTTTCAGTGCGGGTGTAGGCTTGATTGTGGCACCACCTTCGTAGAGTTCAGCTGTTTTGGCGAAGTTTTTACCATCGTAGCTAACCTCTACATAGCCTTTGAGCAGGTGGCAACGACGAAGATGGATGTGTCCTGTCTGTATCTCGATTTCACGACATGTCAGCGGCTCGGTAAAGCGGTACTCAATCCAATCTCCAGCCTTTGCTGCGCGAGTTGTGCGGGCTATGCTGTTAGTGTACTTTGTGGCGTTGGTAATTGGTGCTTTGCTGCTGCAAGGTATTGATGATGTGACTGTTACAGCAGGTTTAAGGCGCACATAGTACTCTTTGCTGCCGGTCTTTTTGCTTATGCCACTACCCTTTCGGCTGTAGAACTCGTAGTTGTATGGAACTTTTGTAGTGATAGGTTTTGTGTAGCGGGAGCTCTTGCCGGTGGAGAGGTCCGTATAATATAAGGTAGAGCCGTCGGCAGTCGATGCTGTCAGAGTGCCATTCGTATACTCTACCTTCGGAGTCTCCAGTCGGTATGTGATACCCATAGCATCCATTCGGGCATAGTGCGCATCTTTCATTACACTATAAAACTCGTTCCAACTGCGGCGTGTATGGCTCCACGCAACCTCAGAAAGTGCTGTAAGACGCGGGAAGAGCATATAGTCGAGATACTCGCAAGTCTCAGGGTTGTGTGCAATGTATATCTCGCTGAAGAATGATGCCTCGATGCCTGCAACATTCTTGAGGTGGTCGGCAGTAAATCCCTCTTTTGTAAAGTCGAACGACAGAACCTTCTTAGCGTCAAAAATAGCCGCCCAATTATGTCCCGGTTCTGATGCCGATTGTTTCATGTCGAAGTAGAAGTAGTGACCCGGCATAATGATTGTCGGATAGCCTTTAGATGTAGATGCAAGGCACTTCTTGGTGCTTGACCAGCCGTGTACGCGTGTGGTTTTTGGTAGTGTTCCACCCTCGATTGCCTCATTCCAAACAGCAGGTTTTTTGCCGTACTTTGTCAAAATTTCGGTTACGCGAGCGATGAAATAGTCCTCTATCTGCTTCTCGTTCTCAAGACCCTTTTCTGCTTTAAGTTTCTGACAATCAGGACATTTTTGCCACTGACTCATATTGACCTCATCGCCGCCGATGTGGATAAAGTCGGAGGTGAATATCTCGCTTACCTCACGAATAATATCGTCAATAAGTGCATAGTTGCTCTCCTTTGCGGCGCACCAAACATTGCGAATTTCAAGACCGTTTGTTGTGCTTTTGTTTGGTGTGAAATTGCAGAGAATATCGCTGTATATAGCGCCTACAGCCTTGCTATGACCGGGCATATCGATCTCCGGAATAACCTCAATATTACGCTGTGCTGCGTATGCAACAATCTCTTTCAGCTCTTGCTGTGTGTAGTAGCCACCCCACTTCTCGTCAAACTTTCCATAGCGTGGAAATACGGGGCTGTTACCTCCGCGAAAACCGCCAATCTGAGCCAACTCCGGGTGTGATTTAATCTCTATACGCCAACCCTCGTCGTCTGTTAAGTGAAAGTGTAACTTATTGAGTTTTAGGTGCGACATCAGGTCGATATAACGCTTTACTTTATCTGCGTCTATCCACGTTCTTGCCACATCGAGCATAAATCCGCGGTAGGCAAATTTCGGACTATCTTCGATAGTGCAGAATGGTACAGAAACGGGGAGCTTTGCACCTCCGTTATAGATTTGTGGCGGAAGAAGTTGTAGCAGTGTCTGTATGCCGTTGAATACACCTGCGTTGCTGCCACCGATAATGCGGATATTATCCTTGTCTACCGTGAGGCGGTATCCCTCCTCGTCAATATAGCGGTTGATGCCGAGCTCTATATCGCCGGGCATAACTTTTGAGGAACTTAGTATCTGCTTGAATGGTAGGTAGTTGAGTAGATAGAGTGCCGACTCTCGCGCGGAGCTGTTGTAGACCAGGCAGCTCTTGTTGGTAATTGTAAACTCGCCATTACCATAGCTCTCCGATGTCGGTTTGGGAACTATTTGTGCAGTGACAGAGCCTAAAGTTGTGATGGTGAGTATAAAAAAGAGTAACTTCTTCATAATTTATAAAACATACCTTAATAATATTTCTTACAAAATTACTATATTTGCACTTAAATAACAAACGAATAATTACGTTTCTAAGTATGGAGAACAAATTAAAAGCTACGGCGCGCGTGTTGGAGGTTATGGATACTCTGCGCGAGCAGTGTCCGTGGGATAGAGAGCAGACCTTTGCGTCGCTCAGAAACAATACCATTGAGGAGGCATTTGAATTGACAGACGCCATTACAGATGGCGATATGGAGGGAATCAAGGAGGAACTTGGAGATGTGTTGCTCCACATTGTTTTCTACTCGAAGATGGCAGACGAGCAGGGTCAGTTCGATTTCGCAGATGTATGTAATGCGCTGTGTGACAAACTTATATATCGTCATCCGCACGTATACGGCGACGTGCTTGCAGACTCTCCTGAGGAGGTTAAGCAGAACTGGGAGGCTCTGAAGTTGCGCAAAAAGGCTCGTAAGAGCGGCATCTTGGGTGGAGTTCCTCGTTCACTGCCGGCAATGGTCAAGGCGTTTAGAATTGGTGAGAAGGCTGCATCTGCTGGCTTCGATTGGGAGAAGAAGGAGGATGTTTGGCAGAAGGTATACGAGGAGGTTGCCGAGGTCGAGGCGGAGATGAAAGCCGATAATCTCGACAATATCGAGGCTGAAATCGGAGATCTCTTCTTTGCGCTTATTAATGCTTGCCGACTCTACGGTATCGATCCGGAGAATGCTCTGGAGCGCACAAATAAGAAGTTTATCAAGCGCTTTAACCATATTGAGGCACGCGCTGCCGAGACGGGAAAGATGGTAAGCGAGCTGCCACTCGATGAGCTTGAGAGCTATTGGCAGGAGGCAAAGAATCCGTCTTAAACCTATTTGCTGCGTTCTTTTATGCTGTTTTGCAACCCTTTTCTCATCTGATTTTCGTTACATAGTGCCGCTATGCGCCTTAAATCAGAAGAGAAAAAAGTTACAAATCAGGCTATAAAATAACTTTGCAAACAGATTTAAGACTGATTCTATAATAATAAAGTTAATAACTGACAGTTAAAATAAAAAAAACAAAGATATGGCTTATATAAAATCTGTTCGTAACCATACGCCCGAGGTTGGCGAGGGTACATTTGTTGCCGAGACTGCAGTGCTTATCGGTGATGTTACAGTAGGTAAAAATTCATCACTTTGGTACAATGTTGTGCTGCGTGGCGATGTAAATAAGATTACTATCGGCGATCGTACAAATATTCAGGACGGAACGGTAATTCATACCCTCTACGATAAGTCGCCGAAGCCTTCGCAGACCCATATCGGAAATGATGTCTCAGTGGGTCACAATGCGACAATTCACGGTGCAATTATCGAGGATAACTGCCTTATCGGTATGGGTGCGACTATTCTGGATAATGCCGTTGTGGCTACAGGATGTATCATTGCTGCAAATGCGCTTGTGCTCTCAAATCAGAAGTTGGAGCCAAATTCAGTCTATGCCGGCGTACCTGCAAAGAAGGTTAAGGAGGTGACTCCGGAGCAGCGAGAGACAATTATTCAGCGTATTGCCAACGATTATCGCCTCTATGCCTCTTGGTATGAGGAGGAGTAGGATAAACTAATTAAAATATAAAGCTATGAAACTCAAACAGTTGCGTAAATCCCCAATAGTATCGTATACGCTGGTTGCATTGGCTATCAGTCTGATTGTCAATTTCTCGTATATGTTGCTGATGGTGGTAAATCAGTCGGCAGAGGTCCGCGGTACTAAGAACTCGAATGAGCGGGGTGCTGTGGTAGTTACTGAGGGTGTTATTTGTTTGAGTGTCGATGGCTTTGGCTATGTTATTGACAGCAAGGGCGATAGTATCTATGTAGATCGTCGTTCGGTGCGTCGTCTGGACCTTGTAAATGGCGATGTGCTGAAGATTGAGGCACGCGATCAGGCTCGCTATGAGGGTGCACACCCTACTATGAGCCGACTGCTTGTGCGCAATGGTAAGGAGTTTGACTATGGTTCTCTCTACAACAGCTCGGACCAGTGGGAGGTTATCCTCTATCAGATACTCTTCTATATGTTCGTGTCGCTGCTGTTGTTGCTGATTATGACCGTGCGTCGTACAGGTGCCGATCCGGTGTGGACATCGCTCTTTGCCCGTGCAGGAGTGGCGCTGCTGATAACTACGGGTGCATACTTCCTCTCCCCTGTGACCTTCTATCATAGCGGAGAGACCAAGTTGGTATGTCAGCTGGATAATCTGCTCGACTTTGTGGTTATGCTCAAGTGTCTGTTTATGTTGGCTGTGGTTCTGCTCTATTCGCAGATATATGTGCTTGTATACCAGCGTCAGCAGATGCTTATCGAGAACGAGCAGTTGCAGAACGAGAATCTTACTACACGCTACAATATGCTTGTCAGTCAGATAAATCCGCACTTCTTCTTCAATTCGCTCAACTCCCTCTCGATGCTTGTCCGAGAGGCTGATACAAAGCGCGCTTTGGAGTATATCGACCAGCTCTCGTACACATTCCGTTATATTACGCAGAATGGAAATAATGCGGAGCTCGTGCCGCTGAGCGAGGAGTTGAAATTTGCCGATGCGTACTGCTATATGTTCCGTATCAGATATGCCGATAAGATCTTCTTCGATATCGATGTAGATGAGCAGTATAAGGGCTATTTGTTACCTGCACTATCACTTCAACCATTGATAGGTAATTCTGTGAAACACAATGCAATAACATCCAAAAATCCGCTGCACGTGACAATTACTGTAGAGGATGGTTATTTGGTTGTTTCAAACCCTGTTCGTCCGCTTTTGGAGCCGCAGGTGGGAACCGGAACAGGTCTGCAAAATCTCAATAGCCGCTATGCACTTATGTTGGGTGCGGAGATTGTGGTCGAGAACGATGCAGAGCACTTTACTGTAAAATTACCATTAAAACGCGCGTAGAGGTATGAGATTGTTGATAATAGAGGATGAGACCGCAGCTGCCAAGAACTTGTGCAGTATTCTGCAGAGTGTAACTCCGGATGCTCAGATCCTTGATACCATAGATACGGTTGTCGATAGCGTAGAGTGGTTTAAGAGTAATCCTGCGCCCGATTTGGTGTTTATGGATATCCATCTGTCGGATGGCGAGTCATTCAAAATTTTCGAGAAGGTTGCAATCACTTCGCCCGTAATCTTCACAACGGCTTACGACCAGTATGCACTCAAAGCCTTTCAGACTAACGGCATAGATTATCTGCTCAAACCTATTCAAGAGGCGGAGGTTCGCCGTGCAGTGGAGAAGTGGCGACTGCTGACGGGTGCCGACAGAAGCAACTACAAGCAGAAGGTGGATAATATGGTGGCAGAGCAGCACGATGAGCGTCAGAGTTTCTTGGTGCGTTTTCGCGACAAACTTATTCCGGTGGCACAGAGTGATATTGCCTATTGCTATACCTGTGAGGAGAGGGTTTATGCCTATGGATATAATGGTGAGCGCTACCCTATGGAGTACACTTTGGAGGCGTTGCAGGGTATGCTGTCGCCGCGAAAGTTCTATAGAGCCAATCGTCAGTTTATCATTTCGCGCGATGCGGTGGTAGATGTATCGGTGTGGTTCGGTAGCAGACTCTCGGTCAATTTGTCGGTCGATATTCCGGAGAAGATTATCGTTCCTAAGGCTCGTGTGCCGGAGTTTAAGCAGTGGCTAAAAATAGGTCAGGAGTAGTAATTTTGAGGTGATTTACAATTTATTGTAATAATTTGGCGTAATTTCACCGATTATATCGGGCGATTCACCCTCGGATTTGGTCGTTTCACAGATTTTTAGGATTTGTGGAACGATTATTTGTTTACTTTTGCAAGCGAAAAAATAGACAGAATATTATGAGAAAATTTTTGTTGTTAATTCTTGCCTTTTTTGCGGCAATCTCGACTGCCTTTGCTCAGCAGAAGGGAAAGGTTAGTTTTATGCTTGTAGATAGCGCTACCAAGCAGGCTGTTATCGGTGCTGTGGTAGAGCTCTACCCTACAGCCAAGCCGACAAACAAGCGTTACTATACCTCAAATGTGGATGGCTCTGTATCTCTCCCATCGCTTGAGTATGGCGAGTATACGGTAGTGGCTACAAGTTTGGGTTATGACGACCTTAGCAAGACCTTTACCGTTAAGGCAGCAACACTCAATCTCGGAAAGATTGAGATGAAGGAGAGTACAACCCGTATCGATACAGTTGTCAAGGAGGTCAAATCTCTCCGTGCTTCGCAGAATGGCGATACACTCAGCTACAATGCCGGTGCATTCAAGGTCTCTGCCGATTCGGATGTAGAGGGTCTGTTGAAGAAGATGCCGGGTATCAATATAGAAAATGGTACTGTAGAGGCGCAGGGAGAGACAATTCAGAAGGTATTTGTCGATGGTAAGGAGTTCTTTGGCGAGGATGTGAGTGCCGCTATCAAGTCGCTGCCTGCAGAGGCTGTAGATCGTGTAGAGGTATTCAATAAGCTCTCTGATCAGGCAGAGTTCTCGGGTATGGATGATGGCGAGGGTTATAAGGCTCTCAATATCGTAACCAAGACAAATATGCGTCAGGGTCAGTTTGGTAAGATGTATGCCGGTTATGGTTATCAGCCTGAGACCGACGATATTACCTCGCACCACAAGTATATCGTAGGCGGTAATGTAAATATCTTCCAGGGTGACAGCCGCGTGTCGCTTTTGGCGCTGTTTAACAATATCAACCAGCAGAACTTCTCGTTTGAGGATATTCTGGGTGTATCAGGTGGCGGTAATGGCGGCGGTGGTCGTCGTGGATTTGGTCAGTATATGGTGCGTCCGCAGAGTGGTGTGGCTGCTGTAAACTCGATTGGTTTGAACTACTCTGACCAGTGGGGTCGCAAGGATCAGGTTAAGTTCCAGGGTAGCTACTTCTTCAATAATACCAATACTAAAAATCTCTCTGAGACAGAGACTTGGTATGAGGATCCGTCACCGGTGGATACCCTCTATAAGAAGGGTTATTCGCATACACTGAACAATAACCACCGCTTGAATGCTCGCCTTGACTGGAAAATTTCGCGTAACCAGTCGCTTATGTCGCGTACATCGTTCAGCTTCCAGGGTAATAACCCATTCTCGGAGACTGAGGGTTATCAGTATGGTCAGAGCGGTCTTTTGTATCAGTTTGATCAGAGTACTCGCGAGAACAGAGGTTATAACTTCAGAGAGTTCCTCCAGTATCGTGTAAAGCTCGGCAAGCCGGGTCGTACGCTGACTGTCGATGGTAACTTTAACTATAGAAATAACAACAATACCCGCAAACTTATATCAAATGAGTCTGCAGGTATCGCTTACGACTCTGAGGAGTATAACGACCTTTATGCAGAGTTTGTAGATGGTAATAATTGGCAGGCGATGAATGGCAATGCAGCGCTTTATTCGCCGGTTTTTCAGACAATTACTGCCCCTACAAGAGAGTATAATGTTCGTGGAAATCTCTCCTATAACGAGCCATTGTCACAATATAGTTCATTTAGTCTGCAATACCGTCTTTCGTACGAGGATGAGCTAAAGGATCAGAAGGCGTTCTACTACGGTAGCGATGCGTTCGACCCATCTTCCCAAGTACCAAATAACCAAATGACATCTAAGTACGAAAGCGGCTATTGGACTCATCGTGTAGGTCCGGGTTACCGCTACTCGAAGAATCGAAATACCATTGTAGCAAATGTCTACTATCAGTATTCGGAATTGACAGGAAATATTGTTGGCGGTCAGGAGGATAGAATCCACCGTAAGTTCCACAACCTCCGTTACTTCGGTATGGTGAACTATGCATTCAACAAGGAGAATACCCTGCGTATCCACCTGCGTTCGAATACAAACTCTCCATCGGTAACACAGTTGCAGAGTATCTTCGATGTCTCTACTCCGCAGTATCTGAGCATCGGTAATAAGGCGCTCAATCCGTCATTTACCCACAGCCTGAATATCCACTATGTTCACTCGAATATCGAGAAGGGTCGTACATTTATGTGGATGGCGTCGGCGCAGACTCAGCAGGACTATATCTCTTCTGCAACTCTCTACTGCCCTACAGGCTTTGAGTTGAGCCGCTTTGGCGATGAGGTGACTGTTCCTACCAACAGCAAGGGTGAGAACTACCGTCCACAGCGCATCACCTCTTACGAGAATATGGATGGATATTGGAATCTGCGTACCTTCGTGAACTTCGGTCTGCCACTCTCGTTTATGAAGTGTAACCTCAATATCTCGGGAGGTGTAAGCTACAGCATTATCCCATCTGCGGTATATGATGCAACAGGCGATGTAGTTGAAAATATCCTTAACCACAAATTTACCACCAACCTTGCCAAGAATCTCGGTTATAATGCCGGCATTACTTTGGGTAGTAACATTTCGGAGAATATCGACTTTACAATCTCTTGGCGTGGAAACTACAATCAGGCGTGGAATACAGCCTCAAAGGCGGGTGCGAAGAATGATTACTTCAGCCATAGCGCATCGGCAAACCTCAAGTGGGTCTTCTGGAAAGGCTTTACATTTACTGCTGCCGCTTCTTATAATCAGTATATCGGTATTACTCAGGACTATGACGAGCACTATGTTCTGTGCAACCTCTACCTCGGTAAAAAGATATTCAAGAATAAGCGAGGCGAGATTCAGATTGGTGTAAATGATGTCGCTAATCAGAATACGGCATTCAGCCGCACTACCGGTTCGGGATATACTCAGAATATGACAAATAGCGTTATCGGTCGCTACTACAGCATACAGTTTGTCTACAACCTACGTCACTTCGGTAAGCGAGGCAGCAAGCAGATGGCTGACTATGATTACCGCGAGAGCAAATCTTCAGTAGGTATGGGTTCGGCTAACGGCGGTATGCGTATGGGTCCGATGATGAGAAGGTAAACCTTTTTTGTAAGGTTGTTTATAGTAGTGTGTGGATGTCACCTTTGGGTGGCAGCGGGTATCCGAGTGATGAAAATCGCTCGGATACTTTGTTTATGTATAGTGCTGTATAGAGTAGTGTCAGAACCCATAGCCGCACCAGTTCAGGCGCTACCTCTGTGAGTGTTGCTCCCATACTTTGTACTCGGACAAATGCCGGAACAGCGCTGCTTGAGGGCAGTAATAGACCTATGGTGTGCATCCACTGCGGAAACGCCTCAACGGGTAGCGATGCTCCGCTGAGAAGCAGTACGGGAATAGAGCTCCATATAATGTATATCAGTGGCTCCTCTACCCGCCTGAAGAGTGTTGATAATGCAGAGGCAAGCATAATTACGGCAAGCATATACGATATTATAACCACAACGACTCTCCATATTTCACCACTCTCAGGATAGCCGAATATGTGGTAGTGAATGACGAAGATATATGAACACAATACTGCATATATAGTGCTGTATACAAATGTTTTACTTGCTATTGCGATCATTGGTTTGTATCGCAATCTGCGTTGTAGAGCCCCGACCATTCCGATACCCATAAGTGCAGTCTGTTGTAGTATTACGAGCAGCACGGCGGGCATAATAAATGTGCCGTAGCCAAGTGCCGGATTGTAGAGTGTATGTGATCGTAACTCGATAGCGGGTGTAACATTGTGAATGCTGCTGACAGTACCTGCCACACCGGCAAATACCTGACGATACATCAGAAAGTAGCTCGCGTCGAGGTAGAGTGAAATCCATCTCTGCTCATTGCGCGCTGCGCATCTGTCGTAGTTGTTAGGAATGTAGACAATGCCATAAATATCCCCATTCATAAAGAGCGATTTTGCCTCCTGCATATCTGTAGGCTGGTAGCGAATATCTATGTATGGAGAGGCTCCGAACATCGAAATCAGCTCGCGGCTGCTGTGGCTCTGGCTGTGGTCTATAATGGCAATGGGAACCTCTGTGGCAATCTGCTTTGCGTATGCGGATGAGTAGAGAATGGTGTATATGAGCGGTGCAAAGAGCAGCACAAGCATAACTCCCCTATTTTGAAAAATAAGGCGGTATTCGGAGGCAACTGCGGCGGCGATTTGTCTAATCATAGTCGTTTGTAGATTAATATTGGAGCAAGCGCGAAGAGTATCATATAACCGAGATTTGTGAGTGAGACACCGATAGGTGCACCTCGCAGAGCCTGCTCGACCATAATCTTCATATAGTATGTAAATGGAAAGAGGTAGCTCATAAATCGCAGTATCGGGAACATCGCCATTGTCGGAAATGTCAGTCCCGAAAAGGTAAAGGCAAGGACCGAATATCCGCCACCTAACGATATGGCAAGGTGTCTATCTGCTGTGAGTGCTACGAGGAATAGTGCAATTGCTTGATAGTCAATGATTAGCACTATGGTTGCGAGGATGATTATCCAAATATTTCCGGCAAGCGGAGTCTGTAGATGGCGGAATATCAGCAACAGCATAACCATTGCAACGATGGTCATTGACAATGTGGTGGGCAGAGATCTGCCAATAAGCTGTTTGATACTTTTCAGCTTGCGTTTTGTTGTCGCCATAACCGTTCCCAATATGGAGAATATCATAATCATCATTGGCATAAAGCAGGGCGTGAGGTATGCCGCATAGTCCAATGAGGAGTTAAAAAGGGTGTGTTGCTCTATGCGGATTGGTAGAATATCTGCCAAACTCTCCCCATGCTTGAGCAAAATGGCAGCACTGAGGGTTGCGACAACTTGCTGAATATCCTTCTCGATAAAGCCGTTGGTGGAGATATTCGTGCCGTTATTGCATAATACCAATTCGGTACTCTCCTGCCGAACTATTTTGCGTTCGAAATCGTGCGGAATAATCAGTGCTGCATATACCCTTCCGGATGTGATGAGTCGCTCCGCTTCAGCCGTATCTAAAGCGGAATATGTTACATATACTGAAGGTGTTGCGTCAATCATCTCAACTATTTTGCGAGATGTTGTGCTATGGTCGTTATCTACTACTGCAATAGGTAGCGATTCGATTGCTGTATTGGCAAAAAAGAGTGTAAAAAAGAGTAGTGATAGCATCGGTAGCAATGTGAGCAGCGCAAGATAACACTTGTCGCTCCATATTTGGCGCAACTCATCTCTAAAGGCATTAAACATACTACCTCTTTAGTTTTATGATTGCACTCATACCGGGACGCAGATTGGAATGGCTGTCAGTGGGACGCATCTTTACAACAAAAGTGCGAATGTCAAAGCCCCCTTCGGTGCGGGTGGCGTTCCATACGGCAAAGTCTGCTTGTGGAGCTATGTAGCTGACAGTAAGGTCTATATCGCTGTTGAGTGCGGGTATAAATGCTGAAAACCTCTCCCCTACGACAATGTTTGGCATAAGGGTCTCTTTGATGTTAAACTCTACCCAAATATCGCTCAGGTCGAGTATTGTTACAACGGGAAAACCTGCTCCGATAACCTCTCCGCGATTGAAAGCAACGGTAGATATCTCGCCTGTGGCAGGAGAGTATACTCTGCTGTCGGCGATATAGCTTTCGACCTCATTTACAGCACCTTGAGCCATAGATACTTGCGCTGCAGCTGCGGCTTTCTGCTCTTTTGTTGCACCGGCAAGGGCGAGTGAGTACTCGGCATAGGCTGCACTCTGCGTTGCCTTGAGTGCCTCGAATGTTGCTGTTGCCTCGTCGAGTTGCTGTGTGGTGGCAACCCCTTTGTCGTGAAGGCTCTTGATACGATTGTAACTCTTCTCGGCAAATTCGCGTGCCGCTGTTGCCTTTTGATATAGGTTATATGCCGCCTCAATCTGCTCCTTTCGTGCCCCGATAAGTGTCTGCTTGTCAAGGGCAACAGCTGCACTTTTGGCAGCAACAGCCTGCTCGAGCTTCGTATCGAGCTCGGGCGTGGAGAGCGTATAGAGCAACTCCCCTGCCACGACAGTAGCCCCTTCAACTGCAAACAGAGAGTCTATGCGCCCCGCTATTTTGGATTGCGCAGAGTACTCCTTGCACTGCACAACTCCTTGCAATATAGTTGGTTGTCTGCGCTGTAGAATATACCCGGTGGATATAATTACTGCACTTACGAAAATGAGTATTATTGGCAGAATCAGTCGTTTACTCTTCATATTTGATAGCTTTACTATTTATACTCTCTATATAGTCGAAAAATCGTTCACTCTCTCCTGTTGCCTCTAAAAGGCGTGCAAGTGTTGTGTCAAAGTTGTATGCCGCCTCAAGTTGCTCGATTTTGGTGGCTGCAAGTGCCAATGTGGCGTCAATAACCTCTGTTGATGTCGCCATATCTTCTTGAAAAGCCACCTTGATATTTGTTAAATAGTCGTTTGCAAATTCTATGGCATAACTTAGCGAAGAGCACTGCTGCAGGTAGTCGATGCACTTATTGTACAGACTCTCGACAAGTAGTTTAATGTCTTGATTTGCAGCTGTTTTGAGCTCTTCTGCGCGTTTTGCTGTGCTCTTTGCGGCGGCATAACTATACTCGCGGTTAAGACCATCAAAGATGGTAAATCTGAACCCTACGCCAACCGCCCAACGGGGTAATATGTTGCTGATGTTGTGTCCGAAACCTCCGCCGGCAATAGCAACGACCTCGGGAAAGAAGTCTGCACGATGTATGGCGATATTTTGGCGAGCCAGCTCGTTTTGCGAGTCGATATATTGCAATTGTGCATTGCCCTGCTCTGCCCGCTCAAGAAAGTGGTCAAGACCCTCTATGGCACCGCAGATGAATATAGGTGTGGTCGTATGACCGATGCTGTCGGTACATGTTGTTGTACTTAATCCGCGGCGAGCAATAGTGAGTGCGGAGCGTGCGGAGTTGAGCTCTTGACGCGACTTTGTCAGCGCATAGTTTACCTGCAGTAGCGAGGTGTTTGTAACCATGCCATTTTCTAAAAGTAGTGTGATATCCTGCAGGTGTTGTTCCATCGCTTGAACGGCTAACGCTCTGACCTCTACAACATTGGATGCGAGTACAACCCCAAAATATCGCTCTACAAGCTCAGAAAAGACCTTCCCGCTCAAAGCTCGGCTTTCGGCATTTGCTGCACTTTCGGATGCCTCTGCAGCGCGGTTGGCTGCGATGATTTTACCGCCCGTAAATAGTGGTACGGTGATATCCGCCTCGATAAATCCGAGGTTGCGCTTCTGGAGTGTGTAACTCCAATCAAGCCCGAGCAGCGGAGTGATGTCGAGGTCGCTCAGCAGGGGCTTGAGTGGGTTGATGTCTATCTGTAAATCCTTCTGGAGAGTTGTCCACGCGGCAGTTGTCGAGATTTTTGGCATATAGAGTCCTCGCGCTGCCTGACGGTTGCGATGTGCTGTAAGTTGTTGTTGCTCAGCAGCCTTAATTGTATGGTTGTTCTCTATGGTGAGCTCCGAGGCTCGGCGTAGAGATATTCCCTCTTCTGCAAAGACAGAGAGCGGAAGTGATGCAAATAGTATTATTATTCGGATTTTCATAATAGCCTATCGAGCAAGATGTATGCCAATAGATGTTGCAGCTGTTTCTCCGTTTGATAAAAAATAGAACGACCGACGACTTCGGATTAAAACGCTTTCTTGGCATATATCTTGCTCTAAGGAGGGTGTAATTAAATTTTTAAGTCTATGAAAAAATTTTTACCTCTCTGTTTGGCGGTCACAATGACATTGACTGCATCTGCTCAGCACTCTTGGAAGCGTTACTTGAAGGCTGAGGAGCCATCTGTATATATTATATCGGTAAAGGAACCCGATATGAGTGCAAAGGGTGGCGAAATGGCTGATGCTAAAGCACTTGCACATCAGCGTAGCCTCGATGCTAAGGCTGCAATTGCCGACCATCGCAAGGCAAATCGTACCGGTTTTCAGTCTGTTGCCGAGCCGAGTGCCATCTTTACCACAAATCACAATAGAGCTTCGTTTGCCGTTGGTGGTTTTGTGGCGATGAGGGCAAGCTACAGCTTCGATAACGCTGTCGGAAATATCGATATGGTGCCGTATGATGTGCCTATTGCAACCTCTTTTGCTTCGCGTCAGGCGCTGGGTATGGATGCGACCACTTCGCGCCTCTATATGCGAGCAATATTTAACCCTAAACACTGCAACCACCCTATCGTAATCTACTTTGATACAGACTTCAGAGGCGGTGCCGAGGGTAGTTATACCCCTCGTCTGCGTTCGGGTTATGTGAGCATTGCGGGTCTTACATTCGGTCGTGATGTGACCACATTCTGTGACCTTAATGCCGCACCGACAACTATCGATTTTCAGGGTCCGAATGCCTATAACTACAACTTCTCGACCGTTATCCGCTATGAGATTCCGTTTTTGGATAACCATATGAAGGCGGGTGTTGCTGCCGAGCTTCCGGATGTGTCGGGTAGTTATGGCGAGAGCTTTACTGCTGTTCCGCAGCGAGTGCCGGATTTCCCTCTCTATCTGCAGTATATGTGGGGTAAAAATCGCCAGAGCCATATTCGCGCATCTGCAGTTTTGCGAAATATGTACCTCTATAACGATATTCGCGAGAGCTCTACAGACCTCTTTGGATGGGGCGTGCAGTTTAGTGGAAATATTCACGTAACCAAGATGTTGCAGTTCTTTATGAACGGCGTCTATGGTGAGGGTATTACCCCGTATATTCAGGATCTTACAGGCTCGGGTCTCGACTTTACTCCAAATCCGTTGGATGCAAGTCGTATTCAGACTATGCCGATGTGGGGATTTCAAGCCGCTGCGCAGCTGAATATTATGCCAAACCTCTTTGTGTCAGGAGGTTACTCTATGGTTCAAATTCAGCATAAGAATGGCTACTATGCAGAGGATCAGTATCGTCGCGGTCAGTATGCCTTCGGAAATGTCTTCTACTGCTTCTCGAATCGTTTCCATATTGCAGCCGAGTATCTTTGGGCATATCGTAAGAATATGAATGGCGAGCATAACCACGCAAATCGTATCAATCTGCTATTTAAGTATGCATTTTAGACTATTCGCCACGCCTCAGTGTGTGTAATATTGAGCTTGTTCGACGTTGTCGGGCAGGCTCTTTTTGTTTGAAGCCGACTTGCGGATGTTAATCAAATTTCGTATATTTGCGTGTTATAACCCTAAATTGAGAAAATGAGAACTGTCTGTTTGGCTATCGCTGCCCTCGTTGCGGCGTTTTTTACCTCTTCTTGCAGACCAAAACAGGTGGTGGTAGATGACCAGCTGCCTGCAGGAAATATTGTCTTTGAGCGTATAATTAACGATACGGTCTATGTTCATCAGTCGTTGCGCGGCTCGAAGAAGGCTTGGTTCTATTGGGCATTTCGTGTTCGTGGTGCGCAGGGAAAGAGGCTAACGTTTGTATTTACAAAGAGCTTTGCCCTCTGTGAGCGTGGCCCGCTTGTCTCGCTCGATAAGGGTAAGAGCTACGAATATTTGGCAGAGGAGGGCTCTACTCCGCACACCTTTACCTATACATTCCCAGACGATGCTAAGGAGGTGTGGTTCTATGAGTGCCACCCATATACCCCACAGATGTGGGAGGCGTTTTTGAGCAAGTGCAGTCATAAGGGCGACTTTGAGACAGGTGTGCTCTGCAAGACCCGTAAAGGTCGAGATGTGCCCTTCTTCAGAATGACGACCAAGAACTCGCTGCCGAAGAAGTCTGTTGTTGTCAGTGCCCGTCACCACTGCTCAGAGGCCCCTGCATCCTATGTTATGGAGGGTTTTGTGGCCGCTTTTCTTGAGGATAGTCAGCTGGGAGCTTGGCTGCGAGAGAATGTTGAGCTTACCGTAGTGCCTTTTGTGGATATGGATGGTGCTGTGGATGGTGATCAGGGTAAGTGGCGACTGCCACACGACCATAATCGCGACTATACAGAGTTCCTCTATCCCGAAACTGCTGCCTTTGCAAGCCTTATGGCAGAGACTGAGCCTCAGGTCTTTATGGATTTCCATAATCCGAAACTCTACAAGTATAACGATAACTACATCTACACCCCGTATAAGGCGTTTAGCGGCGTTACTGAGTATAACTTCTCTGCCCTTATCGAGAAGTATCAGGAGGGAGATTTGGACTATAGAGCATCCGATAATATGCCGTATGGCGTCAGCTGGAATAAGGGCGGAAACTATACCGATGGCCTCAATGTTACGGGCTGGGTGCATAACAATATAAAGAGTATCGAAATTTGCCGCACATTTGAGATTCCGTTTGCTTATGCCAATGGAAAGCTCGTCTATCCGGATAAGATGCGTAAGTTTGGTCACGGCATAGCACGAGCGCTGCAGGCCTATATCGAGGGCGAGGAGCTTGTAACGGAAATTCCTGCAGTGCCGGCACAATAAACTATTGATATTATGAACTTTACAGGTATTATTATAGGCGTTGCAACATTCTTGATTATCGGACTATTTCATCCGATTGTAATCAAGGCGGAGTACTATATAGGCACACGTTGCTGGTGGATTTTTGCGCTAATGGGTGCAATAAGTGTTGTCGCTGCGCTATTTGTTGAGAATGTGCTATTCTCTACCCTGCTTGCTGTTTGGGGAGCGTCGTCGTTTTGGAGTATCGGAGAGCTATTTGAACAGCGTAAGCGTGTAGAGAGAGGCTGGTTTCCTAAACGCGAGAAGAGAGATTGAGAAACTTCGTGGCAATACTCTATCTGCTCTGCGCATCGCTGTTGTCGGTTTGGTGTGCTAAGACCTCTATTGTGCCTGCAAAGCCGCAATTTGAACACTCCGCAGCCCCTGAACGAGTAGAATTGCTCTTTGTTGGTGATGTTATGGCGCACTCGCCACAAGTTGCTGCAGCAAAATGTAGTACGGGCTATGACTTCAACCCTTGCTTTAGATATGTAAAGCCTATTTTTGAGTCGATAGATTGCGTTGTGGCAAACCTTGAAGCCACACTCTCTAATACCCCTCCATATAGCGGTTATCCCTGCTTCCGTGCCCCCGCAGAGCTTGCAACAGCTCTTGCCAATGCGGGTGTTGATATTGCTGTGACGGCAAATAACCACTCGCTCGATGGTGGTCGAGAGGGTGTTGAGAGTACGCTGGATATAGTTCGCAATAGCGGTATTGCTGCGGTGGGAACAACCGAAAACAGAGTGTTG
>CANBCZ010000031.1 GCA_947367255.1 uncultured Alistipes sp. | reverse complement strand
CCCGCATTTATGTACTATTTTTGACCAATAAACAGAAACCGCCCCGATTTTATGTACTATTTTGACCAATAAGCCCAGAAGGGGTTAGATGCAACGCTCGACGAAAAATCCCAGCGATGGATAGTACTAAAGCGTACAGCCGTTGCTGGGATTTTTTGTTAGCGGAAGCAGGTATGCCCCTTATCACGCTAAAACACTCTATTGAAGATGTAATCTACGTTCTTAAGATAATACTCCAAAGTAAAGCAGCTATCCAACTCCTCGCGAGTAAGAAGTGAAGATACCTTCTCGTTCTCGGCGAGCAGCTCCTGATAGTCGGCACGCTCTGCCATTGCGCGCATAGCTACAGGCTGAACGGTGTCGTAAGCCTCCTCGCGAGAAAGACCCTTATCAATCAGGGCATTCATTACGCGCTGTGCGAAGATAACCTTGCGAGTGCGGTAGATATTCTCCATCATCACATCCTCAAATACTACGAGGTTGTCAAGAATACCCTTGAAGCGGCAGAGCATATAGTCAAGCAGCTCTGTTGCATCAGGCAGGATAATACGCTCGGTAGCAGAGTGTGAGATGTCGCGCTCGTGCCAGAGGGCAACATTCTCGCAAGCGGTAGCCATATAGCCACGCATTACGCGAGCACAACCGCAGATATTCTCGCTACTGATTGGGTTACGCTTGTGAGGCATTGCGCTTGAGCCCTTCTGACCCATACCGAATGACTCCTCAACCTCGTGTACCTCGGTACGCTGGAGGTTACGCACCTCCATAGCCATCTGCTCGAGGGTCGATGCGATAACTGCGAGAGTTGCGATATAGTATGCGTGGCGGTCACGCTGGATAACCTGTGTAGAGATGTCTGCGCTGTCGATGCCGAGCTTCTCGCACACATAGTCCTGAATTACAGGAGGGATATTTGCGAAGTTACCCACAGCGCCGCTCATCTTACCTACCTCTACACCGCGTGCTGCAGTGCGGAAACGCTCGAGGTTACGGCTCATCTCCTCATACCACAGAGCCCACTTCAGACCGAAGCAGGTGATATCTGCGTGGATACCGTGTGTACGACCGATGCAAGGGGTGTTCTTGAACTCGTAAGCGCGACGCTTAAGTACCTCAAGGAACTCCACCAAATCCTGCTCGAGGATAGCATTTGCCTGCTTGAGCAGGTAGCCGTTTGCAGTATCTACAACATCGGTAGAGGTAAGACCGTAGTGTACCCACTTACGCTCCTCGCCCAGAGTCTCAGAGACTGCACGGGTAAATGCAACCACATCGTGGCGAGTCTTCTCCTCAATCTCCTTAATGCGGTCGATAGAAAAAGATGCCTTCTCCCACAACTTGGCAACATCCTCCTTAGGTACTACGCCAAGAGTGCTCCACGCCTCTGAGGCAAGAATCTCAACCTTCAGATAGGCGTCAAACTTATTCTGCTCGGTCCATACATTACGCATAACCTCGCGACTGTATCTTTCAATCATAGCTCTATAATTTTATTTATTTACTCTATTAAGGAAACACTCGATGGTGTTCTGCATAAGCATTGTGATAGTCATCGGACCTACGCCACCCGGAACCGGTGTGATGTGCGATGCAACATCCTTCACATTCTCAAAATCGACATCACCACAGAGCTTGCCTGTAGCCTCGTCGCGGTTTACGCCCACATCGATAACGATAGCTCCCGGACGCACCATATCGGCTGTAATCATACGCGCACGACCTACGGCTGCGATAAGGATATCTGCGCCACGGCACACCTCTGCGAGGTTCTTTGTGCGAGAGTGAGCGATAGTAACAGTAGCATTGGCATCAAGCAGCAGCTTTGCCATAGGCTTACCAACGATATTGCTACGACCTACAACAACTGCATTTACACCGGAGACATTAAAACCGCACTCCTCGATCATACGCATAACGCCCTTTGGAGTACAAGGCTTGATGCAAGGCTTTCCGAGCCAAAGATTTGCCACATTGTCAGGGTGGAAACCGTCCACATCCTTCTCAAGGGCGATGGCGTCGATAACCTTCTCCTCGTCGATATGCTTTGGCAGCGGCAACTGCACAAGTACGCCATCTACCTTCTCGTCTGCATTGAGTCGCTCGATCTCAGCAAGCAGATCTGCCTCCGATACTGTCTCGGGCATAGTGATAAGGATACTCTCGAAGCCGCACACCTCGCACGCCTTGATCTTACCGCGTACATAGGACTGTGATGCAGGGTTCTCGCCAACGAGAATAACCGCCAGCGACGGCACTCTGCCATACTTTGCCTTAAGCTCTACTACCTGCTCTGCCATCTGCTCTTTAAGCTTTGCAGAGAGCTGTTTTCCATCTATAATCATATTCTGGAATTTTATTAATTCTATCTCGTAGTAACTGTTTTGAAGTTGTTTGCAAGACTATTTTAAGTCTGTTTTTTGGCTATTTTTAACTCAAGTTTGAGGCGCATAGTGGTACTATGTAACGAGAAATTGAGTTAAAAAGAGTCGTAAACAGATTAAAAGAACGCAGCTAATAGCTTCAATACAGTTACTTAAATGCTTTGTGACCGATATCGGTACGGTAAAACAAATTCTCGCACTCAATCTTTGCAACCTCTGCATTTGCCTTTGCGTGAGCTGCTGCAAGAGTCTGAGCCTTGCAAACAACAATCATCACACGACCGCCAGCAGTTACAATCTCGCCATCCTTTGCAGCTGTACCCATATGGTAAATCTGACCATCCACAGCCTCAAGACCCTTGATTGCATAACCCTTCTCGTAGCTGCCCGGATAACCCTTTGATGCTAAAACGATACCGAGTGTAGCAAGAGACTCCCAAGTAGGCTCTGTAGCCTCTACACCTGTAGCAACAGCCTCAAAAATATCGCAAATATCGCTTGAGATAAGTGGCAGAACAACCTCAGTCTCTGGATCGCCAAAACGAGCATTGAACTCGATAACCTTAATACCGTTCGGAGTCTTCATCAGTCCGCCATAGAGCACACCTGTAAGTGGGCAACCCTCAGCAACCATAGCGGCAGCTGTCGGACGCATAATCTTCTCCATAGCATACTCCATATCCTCATCTGTGATGAACGGCAGGCAGGTATAAGCACCCATACCACCGGTATTAGGACCCTTATCGCCATCATAAGCGCGCTTGTGATCCTGCGCAACCGGCATAGGATAGAGTTTGTCACCACAAACGAAGCACATCAGCGAGAACTCAGGACCCTCGAGGAACTGTTCAATAACCACGCGACCCTTACCGAAGCTCTCATCAAGGAGCATATCGCGCAGAGCCTCGTCAGCCTCCTGCTCGGTCATTGCCACAACAACGCCCTTACCGGCTGCAAGGCCGTCGTACTTGAGAACTGTAGGAACGCCTGTGCGATCAACATAAGCCTTCGCCTCCTCGTAGTTGTCAAATGCCTCATAAGCGGCTGTAGGGATGTCGTACTTAACCATCAGCTGCTTTGCAAACTCCTTGCTCGACTCGATACGGGTTGCAGCCTTGGTATGACCAAAGATCTTCAGACCTGCTGCGCGGAAAGCATCCACAACACCTGCTGCAAGACCCGCCTCGGGACCTACAACAGTAAGGTCGATACCCTTCTCAACAGCAAATGCCTTCAGACCCTCAACATCTGTATCCTTGATAGCTACGCACTCTGCAACAGCAGCAATACCTGCATTGCCCGGTGCGCAATATATCTTCTCTACCTGTGCCGAACGGGTGAGAGCATCGACAATAGCATGCTCTCGACCGCCGGAACCTATGACTAATACCTTCTTACCCATCTCTTAGTGCTTAAAATGACGCATACCTGTGAACAACATTGTGATACCCAGCTCATTTGCCTTCTTGATAGAGTCCTCATCGCGGATACTTCCACCCGGCTGAACGATAGCAGTAACGCCATACTGTGCAGCAAATGCTACGGTGTCATCAAATGGAAGGAAGCCGTCAGAAGCAAGTACAAGACCCTCGGTAAAGCCTGCTGCCTGAGCCTGCTTGAGGGCGATCTCTGCAGAACCTACGCGGTTCATCTGACCTGCACCTACGCCGAGTGTATGACCATCCTTAACCACTGCAATAGCGTTTGACTTAACGTGCTTAACAACTCTCCAACCGAAGTTCATATCTACGAGCTGTGCCTCTGTAGGCTTAGTCTCGGTTACGCACATATCCTCAGTTACCTCCTTGGTTACAGTATCGAGCTGCTGAACAAGCAGACCGCCATTTACGCTGATATACTGATTCAGAGGCTTGTCAGACTTAGTCATATCAACCTTGAGCATACGCAGATTCTTCTTTGTACCCAAAATCTCGAGTGCCTCAGCTGTGAACTCCGGAGCCATAACAATCTCAAGGAAGATTGGCTTCATACCCATTGCAACCTCTGCAGTGAGCGGACGGTTTACAGCAACAATACCACCATAGATAGATACCTTATCAGCCTCGTAAGCTGCAGCCCAAGCCTCCTCGATAGTCGCACCGATAGCGGCACCACAAGGGTTCATATGCTTGAGTGCTACGCAGAATGGCTCGTCAAACTCGCGAACAATATTCAGAGCAGCGTTTGCATCCTGAATGTTGTTGTAAGAGAGCTCCTTACCACCGAGCTGCTCTGCATAAGCGAGCGAGAATGCAGTGGTCTGGTTGTCACTATAGAACTTAGCGCTCTGGTGAGGGTTCTCGCCATAACGAAGGCCCTGCTTTACATCGAACTCAAGGAAGAGCTTCTCTGAAAGACCGGCCTTCTCGCGCATAAATGTAGCGATGCAGCTGTCATACTGTGCTGTGTGAGTATAAGCCTTTGCAGAGAGTGCAAGACGAGTCTCAACTGTTGTGTTACCACCCTCAGCGATCTCGGCAAGTACAGCCTTATAATCTGCAGGGTCGCAAACAACGGTCACATCACGATAGTTCTTTGCTGCACTACGGAGCATAGATGGACCACCGATGTCGATATTCTCGATAGCATCCTCCATAGTCACATTAGGATTTGCAATAGTCTGGCGGAAGGGGTAGAGGTTTACACATACAAGGTCGATAAACTCGATACCGTTCTCGCGCAGTGCCTGAAGGTGGCTCTCCTCATCACGACGAGCCAAAAGACCGCCGTGAACCTTTGGATGAAGGGTCTTTACACGACCGTCACAAATCTCAGGGAAACCTGTAACATCGCTAATACCGATTGTCTTTACACCCTCCTGCTCGAGCAGGCGCTGTGTACCACCTGTTGCAATAATCTGCCAACCGAACGACTCGAGACCCTTTACGAACTCCACAAGACCGCTCTTGTCGCTTACGCTTACTAATGCTCTTTTCATCTTATAATAACTTTTTAATTGTTTCTACATACATTTTATGCTCTATCTGCTGACCTATACGGTGTACCTCCTCTGCATCGTTACCCTCGTAGTTAAATGCCTGCTGGGCGATAATCTTACCGCCGTCCAGAGTATTATCTACCCAATGGATAGTGATACCGAAGACCTTAACGCCATACTCGATAGCCTGCTCCACAGCCCTTGCACCGGCAAAGGCGGGCAGAAGTGACGGGTGGATATTGATAATCCTGCCTCCATAGGCTTCGAGCAGCACGCTGCCCACAATGCGCATATAACCGGCAAGGCAGACAAGCTCAACGCCGTGGCTATTAAGCAGCTCTACAATCTGCTGTTCATACTCCTCCTTTGACGAGTACTCCTTTGCAGAGAATGCGAAACACTCGATGCCGAGTCTTGCAGCCTTTTCTACCACCTCCGCCTGCGGTTTATCGCAGACCAGCAACACAACGTCAGCAGGAATCTCTCCCCTGCTGCACGCTGTGGCTATAGCCTCAAAGTTGGTACCCTTACCGCTTGCAAATACAGCTATACGGTGGTGCTGCATACTACTTAATTACAACACCTTCGGTGTCAGTTACGCGACCGATAACTGTTGCCTTCTCGCCTGCTGCAGTGAGAATCTCTACAGCCTTCTCTGCCTCGCTCTCGTCGAGAACCACAACCATACCTACACCCATATTGAAGATGTTGAACATCTCACGGTGAGGAATGTTGCCATACTTCTCGAGAAGACGGAATACAGGGAGAATCTCCCAAGTACCCTCTGTAATCTCAAGACCCTGACCCTCGTGCAGTACGCGAGGAATATTCTCGTCAAAACCACCACCTGTGATGTGGCAGATACCGTGAACGTCACAGTTGCGGATAACCTCAAGCACCTGACGAACATAGATCTTTGTAGGGGTAAGCAGTGTCTCGCCCAACTTAGCGCCATTGAGCTCCTCATAAGATGTATTCAAATCGAGGTTGTTGTCAGATACAACCTTACGAACAAGGCTGAAGCCGTTTGAGTGAACACCGCTTGAAGCGATACCTACAAGCACATCGCCCACCTTAACCTTACTGCCATCAATAAGCTGTGACTTCTCGACAACACCGCAAGTAAAACCTGCGATATCGTAGTCACCACCCTCGTACATACCCGGCATCTCGGCAGTCTCACCACCGATAAGTGCGCAACCTGCCTGACGACAACCCTCTGCAACACCTGCAACGATAGCCTCAACCTTCTCAGGAATGTTGTGACCCAAAGCCACATAGTCGAGGAAGAAGAGCGGCTCTGCACCCTGTGCAAGAACATCGTTTACACACATTGCAACTGCATCGATACCGATAGTATCGTGCTTATCCATTGCAAACGCAATCTTGAGCTTTGTACCTACACCGTCGGTACCGCTAACGAGCACAGGCTCCTTAACGCCGAGTGATGCAAGGTCAAACATACCGCCAAATGCACCGATATTGCCCATTGTACCCTTGCGCTGGGTTGATGCTACGTGTTGCTTAATTCGGCGTACCACCTCGTAGCCCGCCTCCAGGTTTACACCTGCTTTTTCATAATTTACAGCCATATTTAGATCTTTTTTATTTGTTTACATCTTCAATATTTTGGTATATAGGTGTCGGATATTTGCCATCGAAACAAGCGAGACACATATCATCTCTACCTATTGCCGAACGGAGTGTCGATTCGTAAGAGAGGAATGCAAGTGTATCTGCACCGATAGCCTTACAAGCCTCCTCTACACTCATTCGCGCCAGCATAAGCTCCTCAAGGGTCGAGGTATCGACACCATAGAAACAAGGGTGGGTCATTGTAGGGCTTGCGATACGCACGTGCACCTCGGTAGCACCCGCCTCGCGAAGCATATTGACAATACGACGAGAGGTTGTTCCGCGAACAATAGAGTCGTCTACAAGCACCACGCGCTTACCGCTGACAATCGAGCGTACTGGCGAGAGCTTCATTCTCACACCCTTCTCGCGCAGGTTCTGCGACGGCTGGATAAATGTTCGACCTACATATTTGTTCTTGATAAGACCCATCTCGTATGGCAGACCGCTCGCCTCGCTATAACCCTGTGCGGCGCTGAGGCTCGAGTCAGGTACACCTACAACGATATCAGCCTCGACAGGTGACTCCTTATACAGACGACGACCCGACTCCTTACGATATGCGTGGACATTGCAGCCATCAATATCGCTATCAGGACGAGCAAAGTAGATATACTCCATTGCGCACATCTTACACTTGCAGCACTCCTGCTCGGTGTAGAACGATGAACGGATACCCTTCTTGTCGATTGTAACAATCTCTCCCGGAGCAACATCGCGCACGAACTCTGCACCGATAGTATCGAATGCGCAGGTCTCGCTACTTACTACATAACCATCGCCAATCTTACCGATTGCAAGCGGATGGAAACCATACTTATCGCGGCAAGCATAGAGGCGGTTCTTTGTCATAATAAGGAAGACAAATGCACCCTCCATCTGCCTAAGTGCCTCAATAATAGAGAAGATACGCGGCTCGTTAGGATTATCCTTCTTGATAAGGTGTGCCAACAGCTCCGCATCAGAGTGCGAGTGGAACAGAGAGCCTCTGTTCTCCAACGCTGTTGTAAGAATCTCTGCATTTACCACATTACCGTTGTGGGCAAGGGCAAAATCGCCTGTACCATGGTGGAAGTAGAGCGGCTGCACATTATCCACACCGCGTGACGCTGCACCGGTATAGAGTACATGACCGATACCCATCATACCATCGAGAGCGGCAATCTTCTGCTCATTGAAGACCTCAGATACAAGTCCGAGACCTCTGTGGCGCTTCATATTACCCTCACTATCTACGCATACCATTCCACAACCCTCCTGACCACGGTGCTGCATAGTATGCAGACCGTAGTAGAGGATTGATGCGGTATGTTCAACTCCGTAAACTCCTAATACACTCATTATACCTATATATTATATATTACTCTGCCTTGAAGTAGTTTACTGCATTCTCAAAAATATTCTGGCACTTCTCGCCGGCAATATTCTTGAACAGACCATCGAGGTAACGCTCAGTGTGACCCATCTTACCCAAAATCTGACCATCACGGCTGATGATACCCTCAATACCGTAAGATGAACCATTAGGGTTGTGTGGAGCGTCGGTTGTTGCGTGACCTGCAGGGTCGGTGTACTGGAATGCCACCTGACCATTTGCAAAGAGCTCCTCAGCAAACTCAGGGCTTACAACAAACTTACCCTCACCGTGGCTCACTGCAATAGAGTGCAGATCGCCAACCTTGAACGATGACAACCAAGGTGAAGCGGTTGTTCCCACGCGTGTTGTCACAATCTGTGAGATGTGGCGGTGGATATCGTTATGGAAGAGTGTAGGTGACGCTGTAGTAACCATACCCAGACGACCATAAGGGAGCAGACCCGACTTAACAAGTGCCTGGAAACCGTTACAGATACCGAGTATCAGACCGCCACGATCGAGAAGAGCGTGAACAGACTTTGTTACATCGGCATTATTGAGTACACCTGCGATAAACTTACCGCTACCATCTGGCTCGTCACCGAGTGAGAAACCACCACTCAGTACAAGGATGTGGCTGTTGTCGATAGCCTCGCACATACGACGGATAGAGTCGAAGATTGCATCTGAAGTGAGGTTGCAGAATACACCAATCTCGGTCTGTGCACCTGCACGCTCAAATGCGCGAGCTGTATCGTAGTCGCAGTTGGTACCAGGGAATACAGGGAGGTATACCTTCACGGTATCAACCTTCTCGCCCTTATACTTCGGTGCTGCAGCTGTGCAGTTTGACTCGCGACAAGGCTCACCAGACAGACCCTTAGACGGATATACACTCTCGAAACGAGCAGTATTTGCCTTGAGCAGAGCATCGAGTGCTACAGACTCGCCATTTACAGTGAGGCTCTTCTCCTCTACAGTCTCTCCGATAAGGATTGCTGCTGCATCTGCAATCTCCTCTGTGCTCTCAACAACGATTGAACCGTAGTTATAGTCAAACAGCTCGTTATTAGTAATTGTAAGCTTTGCACCAATCTCGTTACCGAAGCTCATCTTAGCTACCGCCTCGGCAACACCACCAAAGCCTACTGCATAAGCTGCAACAACACTACCCTTCTCGATAAGGTCGGTAGTAAGGGTGAAGTTGTGACGCAGAGCCTCGCAGTCAGGTGTGTAGTCACCCTTCGGAGTGTGCTTAACGAGGTAGAGCTTGTGACCTGCAGCCTTGAACTCAGGGCTGATAACGGTACGAGCATCTACAGTTGTGATACCAAACGCGATAAGGGTTGGTGGTACGTTAATGTCGTTAAATGTACCGCTCATAGAGTCCTTACCACCGATAGATGGCAGACCGAGTGCATGCTGCATCTTGAGCGCACCAAGCAGAGCAGCCATAGGTTTACCCCACGAGTTACGGTCGGTCATACGCTCGAAGTACTCCTGATATGAGAAGCGCATCTTATCAAATCGTGCACCTGCAGCTACAACCTTTGCCACTGCCTCAACAACGGCATACTGTGCACCGTGATATGGGCTCCAGCTTGAGATATAAGGGTTGTAACCGAATGCCATAATGCTTGCTGTATTGGTCTTGCCGTGACGAACAGGCAGGGTCTGAACAGATACCTGACTCTCGGTTGTCTGTGTGCGACCGCCAAACGGCATAAGGACTGTAGAGGCGCCGATAGTAGAGTCGAACATCTCGATAAGACCCTTCTGGCTCACTACATTCCAATCCTTGAGGTTTGCTGTGAGCTGCTCGGCAACATTTGCGCCCTCAACATTTCGAGTAAACGGATTGCGCTCCTCTACGGCAGGAATAGTTACCTGTGTGTAGTGCTTTGCACCTGCGCTGTCGATAAACTCACGCTTGAGGTCTACGACAAGCTCGCCGTGGAAGTACATTCGCATACGCTGGGTATCTGTTACATCGGCAACATGATTAACCTCAACATTCTCCTCAGCACAGAGAGCCATCATTGTCTCCATATCCTTGCGCTCAACAACTACAGACATACGCTCCTGCGACTCGCTAATTGCAAGCTCTGTAGAGTTAAGACCATTATACTTAACCGGTACACGATCAAGGTAGATGTCAAGACCATCAGTAAGCTCACCGATAGCAACGCTCACACCACCTGCACCAAAGTCGTTCGACTTCTTAATGAGGCGTGTTACATCTGCACGACGGAACAGACGCTGAATCTTACGCTCCTCAGGAGCATTACCCTTCTGTACCTCTGAGCCACACTCCTCAAGAGATGCGGCAGTATGCTGCTTTGATGAACCGGTAGCTCCACCGATTCCGTCACGACCTGTTCTACCACCCATAAGCAGTACAACATCGCCCGGAGCTGGTGACTCGCGGCGTACATTCTCAGCCTTGACAGCACCAACTACGGCACCTACCTCAAGACGCTTTGCAACATAGTTATCGTGGAAGATCTCGCGTACATGTGTTGTAGCAAGACCAATCTGGTTTCCGTAGCTTGAGTAACCCGCAGCAGCCTTACGAGAGATTACGCGCTGTGGCAGCTTACCCGCCATAGTCTGCGCTACACTCTTATATATATCGCCTGCACCGGTTACACGCATTGCCTGATATACATAGGCACGACCTGACAGTGGGTCACGAATAGCGCCACCAAGACAGGTTGATGCACCACCGAACGGCTCAATCTCGGTTGGGTGGTTGTGGGTCTCGTTCTTGAACTGAAGCAGCCACTTCTCGGTCTGACCATCGACATCTACATCGACAAAGATACTGCAGGCGTTGTTCTCCTCGCTCTGCTCCATATCGTCAAGCAGACCCTTATGACGCAGGTAGCGGGCACCGATAGTTGCAATCTCCATCAGGCAGAGGCTCTTGTGCTCGCGACCAAGCTCTGTACGCATCATACCGAACTCGGCAAGTGCGCTCTCGAACTCGCTCTTCATAAACGACTCATCAACCTTAATCTCTGTAATCTCGGTAGTAAAGGTTGTGTGACGACAGTGGTCTGACCAGTATGTATCGAGGATACGAAGCTCGGTCTGTGATGGGTTGCGACCCTCGCGACGGAAGTAGTTTACCACCTCGCGGAGGTCATCGGCATTCATCGCAAGAGAGTTTGCACGGCAGTAGTCGGCAAGCTCCTCCTCCTTCATATCGGTAAAGCCCTCGAGGATAGGCACAGGACGAATCTCTGCCTGCTCGTTATCTGCAAGACGAGAGAGGTCCTTCTCGCGAGACTCTACGGCATTAATATAGTAACGCTTTACAGCCTCGATATCTGCGTCTGAAACGCCATTGTCGAAGATAAGCAACTTTGAGCTGCGAATCTTCACATCGGCAGTAGGCTCGATAAGGCGAACGCAGTCCACAGCTGAAGAAGCACGCTGGTCAAACTGACCCGGCAGGCACTCCACAGCGAGGTACTTCAGACCCTCCAACGGACACTCGTCGGTAACCTTATCTGTAACAATCTCGCCAAATACCGAATAACGGCAACGCTCAATAAGCTCCTCGGTAAAGCCGAACAGGTCATAGACATTCAGCACGCGGAGCGACTTGATATTAAGACCGAGGTTTTCGTTCAGCTCGCTCTGCAACGAGTGAGCCTCAACCTGAAACTCGGCATATTTCTCGACAAAAACTCTGTAACTATTCATATCTGAAATAAAATTTTACAACTCTGAAGCAAGAACAGTCTCAGTCTGCTGCTTGCGATACTCAATAAGGCGAGCCTCCAGCTCCGGATCGGTCAGCGCAAAGATAGACGCTGCGATAAGTGCCGCATTCTTTGCACCGTTGATAGCGGTAGTAGATACCGGAATACCACCCGGCATCTGAACAATCGAGAGCAGTGAGTCAAGACCACCCAAAGCCGAGGTCTTGATAGGTACACCGATTACAGGCACTGTAGTAAGACCTGCAGTAACACCTGCAACATGTGCTGCACCGCCTGCACCGGCGATGATTGCACCGATACCGCGCTCGCGTGCGGTAGTTGCATACTCAAACATCAAATGAGGGGTACGGTGTGCGCTGATAACACGCTTCTCATACTCGATACCCAACTGCTCAAGGGTCTCAACAGCCGCCGACATAACGCCCCAGTCGCTTGTAGAGCCCATAATAACTGCTACCTTCATAACTTTTCTTTATTTAGATTACACTTTTAATTTCAACAAAAAACCACCACAACGAGTACGCTGTAGTGGCTATTTTACACATTTTTTCTGCAACTGACACACCGCGCTCTTTGAGCGGAATTTTCGGCGATGTACGCACCCGAATTGTGCACCGCGAAGAGTGCCCTCCGAATGTCCAACAACCGTCTGATGTGCCATAAATCCTTTCATACGGCAAAAATATAAAACTTTACGGCTACAGAAAAATTTTCCGACCACTTTTTTCAACACTTTTTCAACGAAAAAGCAAAAAATCGTTTTTCATAAAAAAACATCCTCAAAAAGTTGCATCGTTCAAAAAAATATTCGTACCTTTGCGCAAATTATAAACACCCACCGATGAAAAGAACAAACCGCTCTCGTATTCTGGGTCCGACAATTTGCTGTGTTGCGTTCGGACTTTGTTGTGGAAGAGTGTGCGGTGTGTTCGGAGCTGTGGGAGTGTGTGCGAAATAGAGCGAGGTACGATTGTGCCTCGCTTTTTGTTCATTTGTCGCGAAAGAATATGTTTAACAGATAAAAAGAGTAAAATTATGTCGTTTTTAACAGAGAGAGTTCAGCAAGAGGGTTTGACCTTTGATGATGTTTTGTTGGTGCCTGCATACTCTGAGGTTTTGCCTCGTGAGGTAAGCTTGAAGAGTCGTTTCTCAAGAAACATCACCCTCAACATCCCTATTGTTTCGGCAGCTATGGATACCGTTACCGAGGCTCCGATGGCTATTGCTATTGCTCGTGAGGGCGGTATCGGTGTTATCCACAAGAATATGTCTATCGCAGAGCAGGCTGCTCAAGTTCGCAAGGTAAAGCGCGCCGAGAACGGTATGATCTACGACCCTGTAACAATCACAGGCGACCAGACAGTTGGCGATGCACTTGCACTTATGCGCGAGAATAAGATTGGCGGTATTCCTGTTGTTGATCAGAACAATATGCTGGTAGGTATCGTTACCAATCGTGACCTGCGTTTCCAGAAGGATATGGCTCGTAAGATCTCTGAGGTTATGACATCTGAGAATCTTGTAACTATCACCGACCCTGAGGCTGAGGATGTTAAGGATGTCCTTCTCCGCAACAAGATCGAGAAGCTCCCTGTAGTAGACGCCGAGGGTCATCTGGTAGGTCTTATCACATACAAGGATCTTACAAAGGTTCAGGACCATCCGAATGCTTGTAAGGACAGCAAGGGTCGTCTTCGCGTTGCTGCAGGTGTTGGTGTTACTGCCGACTCTATGGAGCGTGTAGATGCACTTGTTGCCGAGTCTGTAGATGCTGTTGTGCTCGACTCTGCTCACGGTCACTCAAAGAATATCGTTGCACTGCTCAAGCGTATCAAGGAGAAGTATCCACACCTCGACGTTGTTGTCGGCAATATCGCTACAGCCGAGGCTGCTCGTTACCTTGCAGAGAATGGCGCTGACGGTATCAAGGTAGGTATCGGTCCGGGCTCTATCTGTACTACCCGTATCATTGCCGGTGTAGGTGTTCCGCAGCTCACAGCTATCTTCGATGTTTCAAGCGCTGTTAAGGGTATGGATGTTGCCGTTATCGCTGACGGTGGTCTGCGTTACTCTGGTGACATTGTCAAGGCTTTGGCTGCAGGTGGTGACTGCGTTATGTGCGGTTCAATGTTTGCAGGTACCGAGGAGGCTCCGGGCGAGACTATCATCTACAATGGTCGTAAGTTCAAGACCTACCGCGGTATGGGCTCTATCGACGCTATGAAGGCAGGTTCAACAGACCGCTACTTCCAGGACAGCAACGCTGCTACAAACAAGCTCGTTCCGGAGGGTATCGTAGGTCGTGTACCATTCAAGGGTGCTCTTAACGAGACTGTATATCAGCTTGTTGGCGGTATCCGTTCAGGTATGGGTTACTGTGGTGCAAAGGATCTCTCAGTACTGCGTACAGCTCGCTTTATCCGCGTAACTGCAAGCGGTGTTATCGAGAACCACCCACACGACATTACCATCACTCGCGAGACACCTAACTACACTCGCGGTGAGTAAGACACCAGAGATTTTGAAATAGTTAAGAATATTTAATCACATATTAGGTTATGAAACAAGACATGATTGTCATTTTGGACTTGGGCAGCCACGAGAATACTGTCCTTGCCCGCGCTATTCGTGCACTCGGCGTTTACAGCGAGATCTATCCGCACGACATTACTGCTGCAGAGCTCAAGGCTCTTCCAAATGTGAAGGGTGTAATCATCAACGGCGGTCCTAACAACGTTATCGACGGTGTTGCAATCGACGTTCTTCCGGAGATCTACGAGGCAGGTTTCCCTGTAATTGCTGCAGGTCACGATAAGGCTCTGTGCGAGGTTAAGCTTCCACAGTTCAATGACGATGTAGATGCTATCAAGGAGGCTGTAAAGGGCTTTGTATTTGATGTTTGCAAGGCTGAGGCTAACTGGAATATGACCAACTTCGTAAACGATCAGGTGGAGCTTATCCGCCGTCAGGTAGGTAACCGCAAGGTGCTGCTCGCACTCTCAGGTGGTGTTGATTCATCTGTAGTTGCTGCGCTGCTCCTCAAGGCTATCGGTGAAAACCTCGTTTGCGTACACGTAAATCACGGTTTGATGCGTAAGGGCGAGAGCGAGAATGTTGTGGAGGTATTCCGCAACCAGCTCTGCGCAAACCTTGTATATGTAGACGCTACAGAGCGTTTCCTTGGCAAACTTGAGAATGTTTCCGATCCTGAGCAGAAGCGTAAGATTATCGGTGGCGAGTTTATCCGCGTATTCGAAGAGGAGGCACGCAAGCTCGAGGGTATCGACTTCCTCGGTCAGGGTACTATCTATCCGGACATCGTAGAGAGCGGTACAAAGACTGCAAAGATGGTAAAGTCACACCACAATGTAGGTGGTCTTCCTGAGGATATGCAGTTTGAGTTGGTTGAGCCACTTCGTCAGCTCTTCAAGGACGAGGTGCGTGCTTGTGGTCTTGAGTTGGGTCTGCCATACGAGATGGTATTCCGTCAGCCATTCCCAGGTCCGGGTCTTGGTGTTCGCGTACTTGGTGCTATTACCCGCGAGCGTCTTGAGGCTGTACGCGAGTCTGACGCAATCCTTCGCGAGGAGTTTGCAAAGGCTGGTCTTGACAAGAAGGTTTGGCAGTACTTTACCGTTGTGCCTGACTTCAAGAGCGTAGGTGTTCGCAACAATGCGCGTTCATACGAGTATCCTGTAATTATCCGCGCCGTAAATACCGTAGATGCAATGACTGCAACTATCGAGCGCGTAGATTGGGATATCCTCTGCCGCATTACAGACCGTATCCTTGCAGAGGTACCGAATGTAAACCGCGTATGCTATGATATGTCGCCAAAGCCTAATGCGACCATCGAGTGGGAGTAGTTTTGGTGTGAAAAGGCAGCATTAGCTGCACATCGTTCAAATCCCCGAATGAGCAGTACCCCAAGTACAGCCCATCCGGGGATTTCTCACGATGCACAACCTCTACTACCTTTTGACACCAAAACGGGCATTGCTTAGATTTTGAATTTAACACTCTTTTTACTACCTTTGAGCGTATGAAAGTTGGAATTATTCAGACCGATATTATCTGGTGCGGCATCCCCGCAAATATTGCGCGGGCAGAGGCTCTTATATCAAGTTCGGAGCCTGCAGACCTCTACATCCTTCCCGAGGTGTGGAGCACCGGATTTGTTATTGAGGCTCAGAGTGTTGCACAGACTGAGGAGGAGTGCGAGGCTCTACGGTGGATGGTCACAACTGCGGCAGCACGCAACTGTGCATTGAGCGGTTCGCTTGTCATCTCCGAGGGCGGGAAATACTACAATCGTCACTACTTCGTAACCCCCGAGGGCATTGCGGCACGATACGACAAAAAGCACCTCTTCAGACTCGGCGGCGAGACCAAACGATTTACTGCGGGCAGTGAGCGTGTAGTTGTCGAGTGGCGCGGTGTAAAGTTCCTGCTGCAGACCTGTTACGACCTGCGTTTTCCGGTATTTGTTCGCAACAGAGTGACCACCGAGGGGTACGACTACGACGCCATTATCTACATCGCCTCCTTCCCTACTCCGAGAATTGCTGCTTGGCGAACACTCTCGGCGGCACGAGCCATCGAAAATGAGTCTTTTGTCATTGCCGTAAACCGTACGGGTGACGACATATACTGCAACTACAACGGCGGCTCGGTAGTGTGGGACAGCTTTGGCGAGGCGGTTGCAGAGTGTGGTGACAAGGAGTGTGTTGTGGTGGCAGAGCTCGATACAGATGAACTCAAGGCTCGTCGCAAGCGTTTCCCGACACTCCGCGATGCCGATTTGTTCAATATTGAATAAATTCGTATCTTTGCCAGCAGAGTATATTATTACATAACATAAAACTTAAACACAATGAAAAAATTCGTAACCGCTATGGGACTTATTGCCCTTGCTCTGACCTCTTGTACAGAGCAGCCAAAGGAGGCGGCTTGGATTGTTGACAAGTTTGACGACATCAAGGTTATCCGTTACGAGGTACCTGAGTTCGAGAACTTGCCACTCAACGAGAAGCTCCTTATCTACTACCTTGCCGAGTCGGCAAAGTGCGGTCGTGACATTATGTTCGACCAGAACTTCAAGTACAACCTTACTATCCGTCGTGCTCTCGAGCAGATCTACACCACATACGAGGGTGACAAGAGCTGCCCAGAGTTTACAGCTATGGAGAAGTACCTGAAGAAGGTTTGGTTTGCTAACGGTATCCACCACCACTACTCTAACGACAAGTTCGCTCCGGAGTTCTCTCGCGAGTGGTTTGCAGAGCAGTTGAAGGGTGTAGATACAGGCGTTGTTTCTCACGAGGAGCTGCTCGAGGTTATCTTCAACCCTGCACTCTACTCTTCACGCCTCAACCAGACTGCCGGCGTAGATATGATTGCTGCATCTGCAGGCAACTACTACGAGGGTCTTACTCAGAAGGAGGTTGAGAAGTTCTACAACAAGATGATCGATCCTAAGGATCCGCGTCCAATCTCTTACGGTCTTAACTCTAAGCTTGTCAAGAAGAATGGCAAGATCTACGAGCAGACCTACAAGGTTGGCGGTATGTACACCGAGGCTTTGGAGCAGATTGTATTCTGGCTCGAGAAGGCTGAGGCAGTTGCAGAGGAGCCACTTAAGACAACTATCGGTCTGCTGATTAAGTACTACAAGAGCGGCGATTTGAAGGATTTCGACGCATTCAACATCTCTTGGGTACAGGATACACAGTCAAATGTAGACTTTGTAAACGGCTTTACCGAGACATATGGCGATCCACTCGGCTTCAAGGCATCTTGGGAGAGCGTTGTAAACTTCATCGACAAGGCTGCTTGCGCTCGTACACAGATTATCTCTGAGAATGCACAGTGGTTCGAGGATAACGCTCCAATCAAGCCGGAGTACCGCAAGCCGGTTGTTAAGGGTGTATCTGCAAAGGTTATCACCGTGGCTATGCTCGCCGGTGACTGCTACCCTGCTACCCCTATCGGTATCAACCTGCCAAATGCAGACTGGATTCGTAAGGAGTACGGCTCAAAGTCTGTAACTATCGACAACATCACCTACGCATACAAGAAGGCAGCCCTCGGCAACGGCTTCTCTGAGGAGTTCGTGCTCCGCGCAGAGGACCGCGAGCGTATGGAGAAGTGGGGCAAGCTCTCTGACGACCTCCACACCGACCTTCACGAGTGCCTCGGTCACGGTTCTGGTCAGCTCGCTCCGGGTACTACAGGTACAGAGCTCGGCTCTTACTCTTCAACCCTCGAGGAGACCCGCGCAGACCTCTTCGCACTCTACTACTTGGGCGATAAGAAGCTCGTTGAGATCGGTCTTATCCCTACCCTCGACGTTGCAAAGGCTCAGTATGCATCTTATATTATGAATGGTATGATGACCCAGCTCTCTCGCATCGAGCTCGGCAAGAATGTTGAGGAGTCACACATGCGTAACCGCAAGATGATTGCAGAGTGGTGCTACGAGAAGGGCAAGGAGAACAATGTTATCGAGTGGGTTGAGAAGGATGGCAAGAAGTACATCGTTGTAAACGACTTCGACGCACTCCGCAAACTCTTTGGCGATATGCTCTACGAGGTACAGCGCATCAAGAGCGAGGGCGACTATGAGGCAGGTAAGGCACTTGTTGAGAACTACGGCGTAACCGTTGAGCCGGAGCTCCACAAGCAGGTACGCGATCGCTACTACGCCCTTGGCATCGAGCCTTATGGCGGCTTCGTAAACCCTGAGTACACACTCGTTGAGAAGGACGGCGAGGTTGTAGATGTTGTGGTATCTTACCCTGCAAACTACACCGAGCAGCACCTCCACTACTCTAAGGATTACTCGTTCCTGCCATCGATTAACTAATTGGCTATTAATTTATTCGATAAAGTCGGCATCAATTGCCGACTTTTTTATTATATTTGCATACAGAGAATGTATGCAAATAGTGACAGAAAGAGTTAATATACTAATAACCAATAATTTAACAGCCGGGGGGGGGTATAACAACTCCCACCATTGTTGCGCTTTGAGCATAGCAAATCAACTCTTTTGATTTGCTATGCTCTGTTTTTTTGCTAAACAACTAATAAAATATAAAACTATGAAAATGACAAAAGAACAAGAAAAGATGTATGCACCTCCAACCATCGAGCTTATGGAGGTTGGCAGCGAACAGGGCTTTGCAATGAGCGGCTACGGCTCAGACAGCGATGACTCGGAATTTGGATCTTATGCTTACAATTAAATGATTATGTCTATGAAAAGATACTTCAAAATACTAACTATCACCGCAGCCGTTGCAGGACTCTTTGCCTCTTGCAACAATGATGACATCGTGCCCGACACCCCTGAGCAGCCGAGCGTGAGCAAATATGAGCAGCTCACCTTCAGCAGTGCTGACGAGCCTTCTACCCGTGCCGTATGGGCAGACCCCAATGGCAGCGGTAGCCTTG
>CANBCZ010000030.1 GCA_947367255.1 uncultured Alistipes sp. | reverse complement strand
AGGGTGTTGAGAGTACGCTGGATATAGTTCGCAATAGCGGTATTGCTGCGGTGGGAACAACCGAAAACAGAGTGTTGCGTTTTAGTGTCAAAGGGGTCGATTTTGCAATTATGGCGTACACTTATGGCACGAATGGCATACCTACCCCCGACGGAGTTTTTGTGCATAAAATCGATACTCTGAAGATGCAGCAGGATTTGATGGCAAGTGCAGATGCGGACTGCCGCATAGCCTTTTTACATTGGGGCGCAGAGTACACTCACCGACCAAATCGAGAGCAGCGAAAGATTGCCGATTTTCTACATCGTGCAGGTTGTCAGGTGGTTATTGGCTCACATCCGCATACTGTACATGCTGCCGAGTGTAGTAGAAAACAGGTTACGGTCTACTCTCTGGGTAACTTTGTATCCAATCAGCGTATGCGCTACTCTGATGGTGGTATTATGGCGAAGGTGACGGTTGAGAAGAGTGACTCCGGCTGTCAGTTTTGGCTCGATATTTTGCCCGTATGGGTGCATAAGGGGGACTACGCCGTTATCCCGCAGAGTGTTGCGGATAGTATCGCCCTTAGTGCGGCAGATCGTGCCGCCTGCGACCTCTTCTTTGAGGATACCCGCAAAATTTTCACATCACATTTTTAACCTTTACCCACGACGGGTATCTATTAAGTGAAACCGCTTGCAGAAGATGGATAGAGATGTACTGCAGATTATTGAGGCTCTAAAGTCGGCAGATGGTGCAACTTGGGCGTTCGATATGGTTATTGAGCGGTATAGTGAGCGCCTGTATTGGCATATCCGTCGTATATTGGTGCTGCACGAGCAGAGTCAGGATGCGCTGCAGGATACATTTGTAAGGGCATTTTTGGCGGCAAGAGGTTTTCGGGGAGCAACCGAGGCGGAACTTGTGTCGTGGCTCTATAAGATAGCGACAACAGTTGCTTTGAGGGCGCTTAAGCAGCGGCGAAAGCATATATTTATGCCTATCGATTCGCTCTCAAATCAGTTGGTTGCAGACTTTGAAGGGGAGATTTCGCCGGATGCCGACACGATAGCAGTAAAACTGCAAAGAGCTGTTGTGGCACTGCCGATGAAGCAGAAGTTGGTCTTTAATATGCGCTACTATGACGAACTGCCATTTGCCGAGATCTCGACTATTACGGGACAGAGCGTGGTGACACTGAAGACGAACTACCATTATGCAGTAAAACGAATAAAAGAGAGTGTGGAGGAGTTTGATTATGAGTAACGGAGATGGTATGAAGAGTATGCCCTATCACATTGCTGAGGGGGATATGGAGCTGATGAAAATTCGCTGCTCGGCAGCCGTTGCGCGTACGGCAGCTACCAAGCATAGTCGTTGTGTTGTGCGTTGGGGTATCTCGTTGGCTATGGTGGCAAGTGTTCTGTTGGCATTTGTGGTTGTGAATAGGTTTGTATTGCCTAATCGCTATGAGTTGTTTATCGAGCAACTTGCCGACATGCCGGAAGATGTGCTCTATGATATGAGTGTGGATGTTATTGAGTATGAGGAGGATATGACTCTATTATAAATCTAAAACTGTCGTAATATGAAAAAGATTATTTTTGTGGCAATGTTTGCCTTTGCGTTGCTCTTTGTAGTAGATGTTACTGCGCAGACTGCAGAAAAAACAGGTAAGGCGATCGCCGAACAGACTATGGATACCCGTCTTAAGATGCTTAAGGATGAGTTGAAACTTACAGATGCACAATATCTTGCTTTTGAGCCTGTATATCGTGAGTATCGCAAAATTTTGGGTCGTGTTACTGACCATAAACTCGCCCGCACAAAGCGAGAGGAGCTGACTAATGAGAATGCACTGAAGGTTGTCTCTGCACGACTCTCCAATACGATCAATACCTCATCTGTCAAGCAAAAGTATCTGTTTATCTTTGCCGAGGTTATCGAGCCTTTGCAAATCGAGAAACTCTATCGCATAGATGACCGTATCTCGAAAGAGGCGCGTAAGATTGTGCAGTACAATAAATAGAGAAAAGAGAGCTTTTAGCTCTCTTTTTTTTGTCCGAATACGGACGGCTGTTAATAGTTCTCCTTCATCGGCTCGAAGAATGCCTGAGGGTGTAGGCAGGAAGGGCACACTTTCGGAGCCTCTTTTGCCTTTGTGATATAGCCGCAGTTACGACACTGCCACCAAATCTCGCCCTTGCGGTGGAAAAAGTCGCCATCTGTTATTCGACTGAGTAGTTTGAGATATCGGCGCTCGTGCTCCTCCTCTACCTCCGAGACCCTTCTGAATGTCTCTGCAACCTCCGGAAAACCCTCCTCTTCTGCAGCCTTTGCAAATGCCGGATAGAGCTCATTCCACTCCTCCTTCTCACCCATAGCAGCGGCAAGTAGATTTTCGGGTGTTGTGCCAATTCTGCCGGCAGGATAGCTCGCTCCATTGATTACCGCTTCACCACCTTCGAGGAACTTGAAAAATCGCTTTGCGTGCTCCTTCTCTTGGTCTGCAGTCTCTGAAAATACGGCTGCAATCTGTTCGTAGCCCTCCTTTTTGGCTACTGATGCAAAGTAGGTGTAACGGTTGCGAGCCTGACTCTCTCCGGCAAATGCTTTGAGCAGATTCTGCTCTGTCAGTGTACCTTTAATACTCTTCATATCGTACGTTTTAGAATTATTCGGACTCTGTGGTGCAAAAACTTTGCAAAGATGTGGTGGTTTGGATAATTTTTCGTAAATTTGCGAACTTTAGAAATTAAAAATAACTATATATACTATGGCAGACGAAAAGATTATTTTTTCAATGGTTGGTGTGTCTAAAACCTTTACCAATCAGAAGAAGGTTTTGAACAACATCTACCTCTCATTCTTCTATGGCGCGAAGATCGGTATTATCGGTCTCAACGGTTCGGGTAAATCTACCTTGATGAAGATTATCGCAGGTATCGATAAGAACTTCCAGGGTGAGGTGGTATTCTCTCCCGGTTATACTGTCGGTTACCTCGAGCAGGAGCCTCAGCTCGATAACAGCAAGACTGTTCGTGAGGTTGTCGAGGAGGGTTGTGCCGAGACTGTTGCGCTGCTTAAGGAGTACGAGGAGATTAATATGAAGCTCTGCGAGCCTATGTCTGATGATGAGATGAATGCACTTATCGAGCGTCAGGGTGTGGTTTATGAGAAGATCGACCATGTAAACGGTTGGGAGCTTGACAGTGTGCTTGAGCGTGCTATGGATGCACTTCGTTGTCCGGATCCGGACCAGAGTGTAGCCGTTCTGTCGGGTGGTGAGCGTCGTCGCGTGGCGTTGTGTCGTCTGCTCCTGCAGCAGCCTGATGTGCTGTTGCTCGATGAGCCTACCAACCACCTCGATGCAGAGTCTATCGACTGGTTGGAGCAGCACCTGCAGCAGTATAAGGGTACCGTTATTGCCGTTACCCACGACCGTTACTTCCTCGATAATGTAGCCGGTTGGATTCTTGAACTCGATCGTGGTGAGGGTATTCCTTGGAAGGGTAACTACTCTGGTTGGCTCGATCAGAAGACCAAGCGTATGGCTCTTGAGGAGAAGCAGGAGAGCAAGCGTCGTAAGACCCTGGAGCGAGAGCTCGAGTGGGTTAATATGGCACCTGCGGGTCGTCGAGCAAAGAGTAAGGCTCGTCTGTCTGCGTATGATAAGATGCTCAATGAGGATACAAAGCAGAAGGAGGAGAAGCTGGAGATATATATCCCTAACGGTCCGCGTTTGGGTGATGTGGTTATCGAGGCTAACGGTGTATCTAAGGCATTTGGCGACCGCGTGCTCTATGAGGGTCTTGACTTCAAGTTGCCACCTGCAGGTATCGTCGGCGTTATTGGTCCTAACGGAACAGGTAAGACTACCCTCTTCCGTATGATTATGGGTCTTGAGCAGCCTACAAGCGGTACATTTACCGTAGGTCAGACCGTAAAGCTCGCCTATGTAGACCAGCAGCACGCCTCTATCGACCCAGAGAAGACAGTTTATGAGGTAATCTCGCAGAATAGCGACCTTATTACACTTGGCAATCGTCAGGTAAATGCTCGTGCTTATGTTGCCCGCTTCAACTTTACCGGTGCCGATCAGGAGAAGAAGTGCGGTGTGCTCTCCGGTGGTGAGCGTAACCGTCTGCACCTTGCCCTTGCACTCAAGGAGGAGGGTAATGTTATCCTGCTTGATGAGCCTACCAACGACATCGATGTAAATACCCTTCGTGCACTTGAGGAGGGTCTTGAGAACTTCGCAGGCTGTGCAGTTGTAATCTCGCACGACCGTTGGTTCCTTGACCGTGTTGCTACACATATCCTCTCATTTGAGGGCGACTCGAAGGTTGTCTTCTACGAGGGTTCTTACTCAGAGTATGAGGAGTGGAAGAAGGCACAGGGTCTTGATACCGCACCAAAGCGTGTTAAATATCGCAAACTGACCGAAAATCAATAATTTTGTTTTTATGAGGTCTTTACTGCTGTAGGAGTGACCTCATAGTATAAAATAGCAAAAAATAATGGCACAGAAACCATCTATTCCAAAGGGTACACGCGACTTCTCACCTGTTGAGATGATGCGTCGTGACTATATTTTCAATACTATCCGTTCGGTATTCCGTCTTAACGGCTACTCCCCTATCGAGACCCCTGCTATGGAGAACCTCTCTACACTGCTGGGTAAGTATGGTGATGAGGGTGATAAGTTGCTCTTTAAGATACTTAATTCCGGTGACTATGCGGCTAAGTTGCAGCCGTCGGAGCTCACTGAGGCGTCAAAGATTTGCGAGAAGGGTCTGCGTTACGACCTTACAGTTCCTTTTGCGCGCTATGTTGTTCAGCACCAGAACGATATTGTCTTCCCGTTCAAGCGTTATCAGATTCAGCCTGTATGGCGTGCCGATCGCCCTCAGAAGGGTCGCTATCGCGAGTTCTATCAGTGTGATGTGGATGTTATCGGTTCAAAGTCACTGCTTAACGAGGTGGAGCTGGTCGGTATTGTAGAGAAGGTCTTCGAGAAACTCGGTATCAATGTCACTCTGAAGATGAATAACCGAAAGATACTTTTCGGTATCGCTGAGGTTATGGGTCATGCAGATAAGATGATCGATATTACCGTTGCAATTGATAAGCTTGAGAAGATTGGTCTTGACAATGTCAAGGCAGAGCTCTCTGAGCGTGGTATTGAGGATGAGGCTATCGCAAAGCTGCAGCCAATTCTCGAATTGAGCGGTACTACAGCAGAGAAACTTGATACTCTGGCAACAATCCTTGCTGACTCTCCTACAGGTCTGCTTGGCGTGGAGGAGATGCGCACTGTCTTCGATTGTGTGGCAAAGGTTGGCTATACACTCAATGTGGAGCTTGATCTCTCTCTTGCGCGTGGTTTGAACTACTATACAGGCGCAATCTTTGAGGTTAAGGCAAATGATTTCGCTATAGGATCTATCTGTGGCGGTGGTCGTTATGATAACCTGACCGGAATCTTCGGTATGCCTGATGTTTCGGGTGTAGGTATCTCGTTCGGTGCAGACCGCATCTATGATGTTATGGTAGGTCTGGACCTCTTTCCTGCGGAGATCGGTTGCTCGACAAAGGTGCTCTTTGTAAATCTGGGCGAGGCTGAGGCTATGGCGTCACTCTGTGCTGTAAATGAGCTGCGCAGTGCCGGTATCTCGGCTGAGATCTATCCTGATAGCGCGAAGATGAAGAAGCAGATGGAGTTTGCTAATCGTCGTGCTATACCTTATGTTGCCATTATCGGTAGCAATGAGCTTGAGCAGGGTGTTGTGACTCTGAAAAATATGAATACCGGTGAGCAGAATACTGTAGCAATTGCAGATATTGCAGCTTACATCGCATAATTTGCAGTAATATAGAGAAGATAGTCGGGAATGTGAGTTCTCGACTATCTTTTTTGGAATAAAATATGTTCTGCTATTTTGTGCGTTCGATAAAAAATGGTATATTTGCACTCTGCACAACACACACATTCATAATTATTGAGATGGCATTATTAACAAACCAACTTGAGGGAGACGACTACGGCGATCAGATTCTCTCCAAGTCGATTAAGGCAGGTCGAAGAACATACTTCTTCGATGTTAAGTCTACTCGTGGCGGCGACTACTTTCTGACTATTACCGAGTCACGAAAGGTGAATCGTCCGGATGGTTCGCAGGCTTTTGACCGTCATAAGATTTTTCTCTATAAGGAGGATTTTATGAAGTTTACCGAGGGTCTTAATGAAGTTATAGAGTTTATCAAGGAGCAGAAACCCGAGTTCTTTGAGGAGTAACTCTGCATTGAGGGGTTATGTGCGATGCGGATAACCGTATCGCTTTTTTATTGCTATGAAGGAGTTTGGTCTTATAGGTCGTCCATTGGGACACTCGGCATCGGCAAAATATTTTGCCGAGAAGTTTGCTGCGCAGAGTATCGATGCGCACTATGCACTCTATGAACTTGAGAGTATCGAGCAGGTGGAGTCGCTGCGTGGTAAGTTGTGCGGCTTTAATGTCACTATACCGTATAAAAAGCAGATACTCCCCTATCTTGCAACAGTCAGTGAGGAGGCTGCAAAGGTGGGTGCTGTGAATTGTGTGAAGATTGACAGCTGTGGTGCTATGCACGGTTATAATACTGATGTTGTGGGTATTCGTGCAACACTTGCCGATTGTAATTTACGCGGTCGTAAGGCACTGATTTTGGGAACCGGAGGCGCTGCTGCCGCTGTGCAGTTTGTTCTTGAAGAGCTGGGGATGGATGTTGTCTCTGTATCGCGTACGGCGGGCGAAAATCGTATAACTTATAGTGAAGTGACGGATGAGGTAATAGCTTCTACTACACTGATTGTCAATGCAACACCTGTCGGAATGTATCCGCATACGGAGGAGGCTCCGGAGCTGCCATACCACTGTCTTACATCGGCTCACATCCTTTTTGATCTGATCTATAACCCTGCCAAAACCCTCTTTTTGAAGCGTGGCGAGGAACAAGGCGCAACGATCTTAGGTGGCGACGAAATGTTTCGTCGTCAAGCTGAGGCTTCGTGGGAGATATGGAATAGGTAGGTTACGGATGGAGGCGAAGCAGGGTCTTTGCTTGGTCTGCATCATCATACGGAACGAGCAGCTGTGGCGGGATGGCAACTGCATAGGCTGTTGACATATACTCGTTTCTAATCTCGGCATATATGCCGGCACTCGCTACGATACTCTTTGCCATCTCTGCCTCCAAGTAGGAGTTGTACTCGGCAATAACAACCAAATCCTGAGTCTGCATAGTAGTAAGGTTTAAGGTTTGTATTTCAAATTTAGTGATTTTGTAGAAAAGTTGCAATATTCTTGCCAAAAATCTTTTCGCTTTCCCTAAAAAATCATATATTTGTAACAAATATGGATAGTGTCGCCGGTGTAAAATTAAACACTTGAGCGACAATAACTTACGAAAATAGACTATGCACAACTTCGTACATCTTCACGTACATACTCAATATTCACTCCTTGACGGTCAGGCGAGTATCCCTCGTCTTGTCGATAAGGCAATTAAGGACGGTATGCCCGGCATTGCTGTTACCGATCATGGTAATATGTTCGGTATCAAGGAGTTCTGGAACTATGTCAAAAAGAAGAATGGACAGAAACGCGATACACTCAAGTCGCTGACCAAGTTGCGCGATGAGTTGGTTGCTCTTCTGGATCAACATCCTGATGTCGAGGCGTACATTGCAGAGCTTAAGGATGGCATTGCAAAACTGCAGGCTCAGATAGACTCTGCAAAGGTCTATTCGATGGAGGATAACGAGGCGCTTCTCAAACTCAAATCTACCCTCTCTCGTGTAGAGTCTATGGATAAGGAGTTTGGTTACAGCGTAGAAAAGGCAGATGATATTCTGACCAAACTCTCTGCTGTGCCTGACTTTAAGCCGATTATCGGTTGTGAGGTCTATGTGGCTCGTACCGCTATGCACCTCAAGCGTAAGGAGGTAAAGAGTGATATTGGTGGTTGGCACCTTATTCTGCTTGCCAAAAATCTTCAAGGTTATAAAAATCTGATTAAGATAGTCTCTCGTGCGTGGACAGACGGTTTCTACAACCGTCCGCGTACCGACCATAAGGAGTTGGAGCGTTACCACGAGGGTCTTATATGCTGTTCGGCTTGTATCGGTGGTGAGATTCCGAAGTTGATTCTTGCCGGCAGAATGGATGAGGCAGAGCAGGCTATATTGTGGCACAAACAGCTCTTTGGGGATGATTATTACCTCGAGTTGCAGCGCCATAAGGCAACTGTGGAGCGTGCAAATCACGAGACCTATAGGTTGCAGTGCATTGTAAACGAGCAACTTATAGCCCTTGCCGAGAAACATAATATCAAGTTGGTAGCCACCAACGATGTCCACTTTGTCGAGGAGGATGATGCCGAGGCGCACGACCGACTCATTACTATCAACTCCCGCCACGACTTCGATAGCCCGGATCGTCTGCTCTACTCAAAGCAGGAGTGGATGAAGTCTCGTGCCGAGATGGCAGATATCTTCTCGGATGTGCCGCAGTCGCTCGCAAATACGGTTGAGATTTGCGATAAGGTAGAGAGTTACTCGATTGACCACGACCCTATTATGCCTATGTTTGATATTCCTGCCGAGTTCGGTACGGAGGAGGAGTATCGTGCGCGACTTACGGAGGAGGATCTGTTCAACGAGTTTACTCGCGACGAGAATGGCAATGAGATAATGTCGCGCGAGGAGGCGGAGAAGAAGATTAAGAAGCTGGGCGGTTATGACCGTCTTTACCGTATAAAATTTGAGGCGGACTATTTGGCGCACCTTACAATGATTGGCGCCAAGAAACGCTATGGCGATCCGTTGGATGCAGAGACAGCCGAACGATTGAAGTTTGAGCTTCATATTATGAAGACGATGGGTTTCCCGGGCTACTTCCTTATCGTTCAGGACTTTATCGCTGCGGCGCGCGAGAAGCTCGGTGTCTGGGTAGGTCCCGGTCGAGGTTCTGCGGCGGGATCTGCTGTGGCATACTGTCTCGGTATTACTCAGATTGACCCGATTAAGTACGACCTGCTGTTTGAGCGATTCCTTAACCCTGATCGTATCTCACTGCCCGATATTGATATCGACTTTGATGATGAGGGTCGTGGTCGCGTGCTCGAGTGGGTGACAAATAAGTATGGAAAGGAGAAGGTGGCGCATATTATCACATACGGTACTATGGCTACCAAGATGGCGCTCAAGGATGTTGCGCGTGTGCAGCAGCTGCCACTTGCCGAGGCGGATCGTCTCTGTAAGCTTATCCCTGCGCGTATTCCCGATCCGAAGAATAAGGATAAGCAGCTGAAGGTAAACCTTGCCAACTCCATTGCGCATGTTGCTGAGTTGCAGGCTGCAGAGAACTCTGACGATCCGATATTGCGAGATACAATTAAGTATGCCCGTAAGTTGGAGGGAAATGTTCGCGGTACGGGTGTACACGCCTGCGGAACAATTATCTGTCGTGACGATATTACCGATTGGGTACCTGTATCTACTGCCGACGATAAGGAGACAGGCGAGAAGATGCTGGTAACGCAGTATGAGGGTTCTGTGATCGAGGATACCGGTCTGATTAAGATGGACTTCCTCGGACTGAAGAACCTTACTATTATGAAGGCTGCGGTGGAGAATATCCGTCGTATCAAGGGCGTGGAGGTCGATATTGACACCATCCCTATTGATGATCCTGCGACATATCGTCTCTACTGCGAGGGTCATACTGTTGGTACATTCCAGTTTGAGTCGCCGGGTATGCAGAAGTATCTGAGAGAGCTTCAGCCGACAGTCTTCGAGGACCTTATTGCGATGAATGCCCTCTATCGTCCGGGACCTATGGACTATATTCCGGACTTTATTGACCGTAAGCAGGGACGCAAACCGATTGTATACGATATTCCGATTATGGAGAAGTATCTGAAGGATACTTACGGTATTACGGTATATCAGGAGCAGGTGATGCTTCTCTCGCGTCTGCTTGCCGACTTTACGCGAGGTGAGTCTGATACCCTGCGTAAGGCGATGGGTAAGAAGCTTAAGGATAAGCTGGATGCGCTCAAGCCGAAGTTTATCAAGGGCGGTATTAAGAATGGTCACGACAAGGATGTGCTCGAGAAGATTTGGGCTGACTGGGAGAAATTTGCATCGTATGCATTTAACAAGTCCCACGCAACCTGCTACTCTTGGGTGGCATACCAGACTGCATATCTTAAGGCTAACTTCCCGTCAGAGTATATGGCGGCGTTGCTCAGTAGTAACCTGAATGACATCACTACCCTTACTGAGTATATGGGTGAGTGTCAGCAGATGGGTATCAAGGTGCTTAGTCCTGATGTGAACGAGTCTATGCTCAACTTCTCTTCTAACCGAGATGGCGATATTCGCTTCGGTCTTGGTGCTATTAAGGGCGTGGGTGAGGCTGCGGCGATGTCTATAATCTCGGAGCGTGAGAATAATGGTCCGTATAAGGATGTCTATGACTTCTTTGAGCGAGTAAACTACTCGGTAGTAAACAGGAAGTGTCTTGAGAGTATTGCCTATGCGGGTGGTTTTGACTCTATCGCAACATTTAGTCGTTGCAAGTTCTTCGCTCCGGAGAGTAAGGACTCGACAGTGACCTTCCTTGAGCAGCTTGTAAAGTATGGTCAGCGACAGATTGAAGAGAAGCTGAATGCCCAGCAGAGCCTCTTTGGTATGTTTGGTGGCGCAGGAGGTGGTGTTATACAGCGACCAAATCCGCCGGTATGTGAGGAGTGGAGTACCCTTCGACGTCTCGGTAAGGAGCGTGAGGTGGTAGGTCTTTACCTCTCGTCACATCCGCTTGATGACTATAAGCCTATTATCGAAAGACTCTGCAATGCCACTCTCTCAGACCTTAATCATATCGAGGATCATGTAGGTAAGGAACTTACGATTGCTTGTGTGACGGTTTCGGGCGAGGAGCGCACAACAGCCGACGGAAAGACGCAGTATGGCATAATGGGTGTAGAGGACTATTCGGATAAGTACGAGTTCTGGTTGCGCCGTAAGGATTTTGAGCGTTTCAGAAACTTCCTGCATCCGGACTACTATCTGCTTATTCGTGGCGAGGTAAAACAGTTTACAACATTCAATAAGGACGATATCCATAAGCAGAATCCGATTGTGCGTAACTATTTTAATATCAGCTCAATAACTCAGCTTGCCGAGGTTGTGGAGGGGTTGAAGCAGATTATGCTGTGGATTGATGTCACAACTCTTACGGCGGAATTTATCGCAGAGCTGACGGAGGTTGTGAAACATTCAAAGGGTAAAACGGCACTTCACTTCTCGATTTACGACCCGGCGGAGGGGGTGGGAGTGAATATGCACGCCAAGAAACGTCACGTGATATTTACCGATGAGTTGCGTAAATTCCTTGATAAAAATGATGTAAAGTATACATTGATGTAAACATTATAAACACTTAAAAAATAAACAATTATGGCATTAAACATTACAAATGAGAATTATGAGGCTATCGTAGCTGAGTCTAAGCCTCTGGTAATTGATTTCTGGGCAGAGTGGTGTGGTCCTTGCCGCACAATCGCACCGATTGTAGAGGAGTTCGCGGAGGAGTATGCAGACCGTGTAAATATCGGTAAGTGCGACGTTGATAGCTCTGACGATGTAGTTGCTCTCTACCGTGTTCGCAACATCCCTACCCTTGTATTCATCAAGGACGGTCAGGTTGTCGATAAGCACGTAGGCGCTATTTCGAAGAATGATTTGCAGGCGAAAATCGACGCCCTCCTGTAGTTTTATCGTGATAACGCGGATATATATCTCCGCTAACAAAAAAATCCCAGCAATGGCTGTACGCTTTAGTACTATCCATCGTTGGGATTTTTTTGCCGAGCGGAGTCTATACCGCGTTCTGACGATAAAACTGAAGTCTCTTTAATTGCCCATTGTTGTTTTTTGCACGATGCACCATCTCTAACACATTTTGACGACAAATGGGTGCAAAGAATAACAGCGTGCAAACTTGAAGACAAAACGCGGTTGCTTGCTACTTCAATATCTGTGCGGAGTGGTTTTTGGTATCGACCTTTTCGATTATCTCGGTAAGGATGCCCTGCTCGTCGAAGATAAATGTTTGACGGAGTGTACCCATATACTTGCGACCATAGAGGCTCTTCTCTGCCCATACGCCAAACTCCTGTTGCATCTGTGTAGTTGTGTCAGCAAGCAGCGTAAATGGTAACTCGTACTTATCAATAAATTTGCGGTGTGACGCTACGCTATCCTTGCTTACGCCGACAACGTTATATCCCTTTGCTGCAAGTGCTTCGTGGTTGTCACGCAGGTTGCAAGCCTCTGCAGTACAGCCACTTGTGTTATCCTTAGGGTAGAAGTAGATGATGGTCTTGCGACCTAAAAGACTCTCTGAACTTACAATGTTTCCGTTCTGATCTGCCACCTCAAAATGTGGCATTTTATCGCCAATTTCTAACATAGTTATCTATTTTTCAAAGTGTTGATAATCCTTTATGCTCTTGTAGTCGCCGCCCCACTCAAAACCGTGCTCGAGGAATAGTCGGCAGCATATATCGTGCCTATCTATCTTATATGGAAAGGCTCCGCTGCGCTCTACATAATCGGTTGCTGCCTTTGGTGCTACGATAGTACGGTCGCTCAATACCTTGACATAGGGGTTGTAGAGCGGGTTTATATCGACAGCCATACCTCTGCTATGTGCCGAGAGACGTGTGCCACCGGGTGTTGTGCGGTAGTTGAAGGCGGAGGAGTTATTTGCCGCCATAGATGCTTCATCGTCAGCATCATAGTTATCTACAAGCACCATTCGCTCAATCGGGTAACCAGCATCGAAGAGCGCTCGCAAAATCTTGACAATATCGTCGCTTATAGCGCGATTTACCACCATCTCTCCCCTCTTTATCTCACCATCTAAAGTGATGTGCAGCGCCTTGATGTAGCTTAGCTCGCTACGGGGTATTGTGCAATCTTTTTTATAACTTTTGCTCCACATTCTCGCAAATATTTCATCAGATATAGGCTCCGCTGTAAAGAGATTGTCAATGCCGTAACTCGCTATCTCTGTGGGTGTTATCTCTGTACCCGCGCGCCAACTCTCGCCCTTTGCTGTGGAGAGCACAAGAAGGAGTATGAGTGATAGAAGTGTGCGTTTCATCAGCCTACGATATATTTTCCGCCTGGAAGTTTAGAGATGATTACAGCCGCAACGGAGCTGATGGCAAATGTGATGGCTGCCGAGAGGAGTATTGTCCACGGAGTTGCAAGTCCCCAGCTCGATACATTTGCAAATGTCGCAAGCAGCACGAACATATGCATCAGGTAGATGCCATAGCTCGCCTTTGAGACGGGTGCAACGATGTTATATAGCTTGCCTGTGCAGTTTATCTTCTTGAAAATCAGGAAGAGCGCAACAGCTGTCATTGCTACACCAACAGAGCAGAAACGCCAGCTCTGCTCCATAAGTACAGCGAGCTCAGTCGGCTCATTTACAGGGAATTGGGTCGGAATTTGTGACCAGAACCAGAGCGCAGTGATTACATAACCAGCTGCCCACATAGGAATTGCTACGGCAAGGGTCTTCTTCCAACTCCAGTCGATGTATGTGCGGATGTAGTGGGCAATAACGACATAACCGATAAAGCCGCTTATGTAGTAGAGCGAACCGAACTCGTTCCAATTTGCCTCGCCATAGACCTCGGCACGACCAAAGAGCGCGAGGGCTGCCTGATGGAGGAACGGCACGAGGGTTGTCACTGCCCACGCAGCGATAAATATCTGCTCGCCACGCTTTGAGACCCTCTCAACCCACGGCGAGAGGAGCGGCATTGCAATATATACACCGATAAGCATATAGACAAACCAGAGGTGTCCCGCGTGCATGTTGAAGTTGAGCGCAAGGTTTGCAAGATTCTGCTTCCAGTCGAAACCCTCGCTGCATCCCCACATCGGAATAAGGGCGTAGAGCAGACTCCAGACCGCTAACGGGATAAGAATGCGTACCGCACGACGGCGGAAGAAGGTCGCACTGTCACTCTTGAGCGGAAAGAGCAGATAACTCGAGGTCATAATAAACAGAGGTACTGCACAACGCAGTGCCGAGTCGATAATCGTCACCCAAAATGCGTCGTTGCTGTTGGCAATATATGTGCCCAAACCTCCCAAATAAAATGGCTCGCAGCAGTGCACCAAAATCACCATAAAACACGCCACCACGCGCAGATAATCAAGAAAAATAACTCTCTGGTTCTCCATAATTTTCAGGTATGTTCTATAAATTAGGAAATTAAGTTCTTCTGTTCTTGGTAAATTCTATTTCGGTCGCTTTTTGGTCTATCTCGGCATCTTTCCCAATTTTTCTCGGTTACAATAGGCTATTGCGCCCTCGAAAGAGTTGGAAAACCTACTCGAGATATACTCAAAAATCGCCTCGACCTAATTTATAGAACCTACCTTAAATTTACACAAAGGTAGTAAAATAAACGCAAAACTCAAATCTGCCCGCACTACAAAAATAGGCGTACAGAAATGTACGCCTATAATAAACTCATAACACCCCGTGCTAAAAATCGTAGCCAATGATAATCCAACTCCACTTGGTGGAATAGTAGGTTTGCAATATACACTTACCAAACATGTGTCTATCAAAATTACAAAAAAACTTTTGCAAAAAGCAATGGGTATAAAATAAAACACCTCTTGCACTCGCAAGAGGTGTTTGTTTATAGTGTCCCCTCCCCTATTTCTCGATCAGCGAGATTGAACGCTGGATGAAGTCGGTGAGGTTTTTGCCCTTCAGCATACCGTTGGAGAGCAGGGCGAGGTCGATGATTTGGCGAACGAGGGTATTCTGTTTGCCAATCTCCTCGAGGCGGGTGTTGCGCTCATCAGTCAGGCGAACAACCTTCTCCGAGAGTTCTGTGCGCATTGTCTTCTCCTCTGCGCTCAGCTCCTCCTCCTTTTTATCCTTGATAAGCTCCTCAAAGCGGCTCTCCTCGGCTGTTGCGGCATCAATCTTCTTGGTGATGCTCTTCAGCTTATCGCCATACGCCTTCTCGACATCCTCGAGGATTGAGTGGACAATCGGGTGGTTACCATTGACTGCGATAGTGAAGTTATCTGGCATCTGTGCGTAGAACTGACTCATACTACCACCGCTTGTTGCTGCCATCTCCTTCATACGGCGCATAAATTCGTCCTGAGTGATGATAACCGGCTGCTCGGACTGATCCATAGCCTCGAAGGTGATGTTGTAGTGAATCTTTTCATCGGTTGGCAGCTGGCTGTCGAATACAGGGCGAAGAATAGCCTGCTGACTCTCAGAGAGCGAGATTTTCAGCTCCTGCTTCTTCTGTATCAGACGGTCGATAATATCGCTATCTACGCGTACGAAGCGCACCTTCTCGTTCTTGCTCTCGTACCAATTAATATAGTGGCTGTCGAGCTGACCGCCCATCTCGAGTACCTGATAGCCCTTTGCCTTCGCGCCCTCGATAAATGAGTGCTTGCCCTCTACATCGTCGGTATAGAGCAGGATAAGGGTGTCGTTCTTGTCAGTCTGGTTATCCTTAACGGCTGCGCAGAACTCCTCAGGGGTGAAGTACTTACCCTCGATGGTCTTCCAAAGCATAAATGATGGCGACTTCTCGGCAAACTTTTCATCTGTGAGGGTTCCGTATTGGATGAAAATCTTCAGATCGTCCCACTTCTGCTCATACTCCTCGCGCATAGTGTTGAACAGCTCGGCAAGACGGTCGGCAACCTTGCGGGTGATGTAGCTCGAGATCTTCTTTACATTGCTATCCGACTGCAGGTATGAACGCGATACATTGAGCGGAATATCCGGCGAGTCGATAACTCCGTGGAGCAGAGTCAGATACTCCGGAACGATGCCATCCACCTGATCGGTAACGAATACCTGATTGCAGTAGAGCTGAATCTTGTTCTTCTGAATCTCGAAGTTGTTGTGAATCTTCGGGAAGTAGAGAATACCGGTCAGATTGAACGGATAGTCGATATTGAGGTGGATATAGAAGAGTGGCTCGTCCGACATAGGATAGAGCTCCTGATAGAAATCCTTGTACTGCTGCTCGGTAATCTCTGTTGGCTTGAGGGTCCAAAGTGGCGATATGTTGTTGATAATGTTATCGTTAGCTGTATCTACATACTTACCATCCTTCCACTCCTTTACCTTGCCGAATACGATAGGTACAGGCAGGAAGTGACAGTACTTCTTCAGCAGCTCGTTAATCTTGCTCTCCGATGCATACTCTGCGCAATCCTCCGAGAGGTGGAGAACAATCTCGGTACCGCGATCGCGACCCTCGGCTATCTCCTCCAGCTCAAACTCTGGCGAGCCGTTGCAGCTCCAATGTACAGCCTTTGCACCCTCCTGATATGACTGAGAGAAGATTTCTACCTTGTCTGACACCATAAATGCCGAGTAGAAACCCAGTCCGAAGTGTCCGATAATTGACTGATTTTGATACTTCTCCAAAAACTCGCCTGCGCCAGAGAATGCAATCTGATTGATGTACTTATCAACCTCCTCTGCGGTCATACCGATACCGCGGTCGGTGATTGTAAGTATCTTTTTGTCGCTGTCTACAGCAATATGGATATCTACATTGCCAAGCTCACCATTGAAAGTGCCCGATGTGGCAAGTGTGCGCAACTTCTGTGTTGCATCAACAGCATTAGAGACAAGCTCGCGCAGGAAAATCTCGTGATCAGAGTAGAGGAACTTCTTGATTACGGGGAAGATATTTTCGGTTGTTACCCCGATAGTGCCATTTTTAATAGTTGTCATATTGTAAAGTTTTACTTGTTTGCAATTTGACAACTATATGTTCAAACGCTGTGCCACACTAAATTGTCTGCCACTTTGGCAGATATATGACAGACGCAGAGAGCCTATCTCTCATCTTTTATGTATAGGTTGGCAAAGATAAGCTGCGCAAGGAAGTATGTGACCATGATAGCCAAACCTGCATACGCAAACTTATCGACAAATTTGTTCCAAGCGATGCAACTGTCGGAGATGACGAATATCAGTGCAGCAGCTGTGTAGCACCATTGGCGGGAAGAGTCGATAAAGAGTGTAGCGGCAGCCATCGAGCCGATGATAAGTATGTATGCCGAGCAGGCAATGCGGAAGGCAATATTGCCAATGTGCGAAACTATAAAGCCACCAAAAAGCAGGAAAAGAGTGCACCATAGAGCGAGCATCCATACCCTGCTGCGCTTGAAACTTGCCCGACTTACAAAGTAGGCAATGAACGAAATATGTGCGGCAGCAAAGAATCCTATTTGCCAAAGAAATGCGCCGTGTTCGCCTGCAATATCTCCTGCGGCCGATAAAAGCATTGCTATAGGTAATAGCTTATTACCTCCATATAACCAAGTAGTTACACCGAGCAGCATTACGGGCAGAGCCTTTGTTGCATCGAGCCAGAACTGATTGCTACAATCAAACACACCGCGACCAAAATAGAGCGCGGCAGCCGCCAAAAATAGCAGCGTAACGGTGCGGTTATTCAAAATATTTCTGCAGTTCATCTATAAACTCTTGTGGCGCACGACAAGGGACCTTGCGCTCGACATTTACATATCCTAAAACGGTCTTTCCGGTGTTGAGTAACTTGCCATCTTCGTTAAAGACCTCATACTCCACTATGGCACGAACTACGGGTAGCTCCTTGATTGTTGCGCGAATGGTAAGCAGTTCGTCATAGAATGCCGGAGCCTTGTATTTCGACTCAACCTCGACAATAGGCATAACTATACCCTGCTCCTCAAGCATTGTATATGGCAGACCGACGGCGCGAAACATCTCGTTGCGTGCAGCTTCGTAAAAGACGATGTAGTTGGCGTGATAGACTACGCCCATCTTGTCTGTATCGCGGTAGAGTACGCGTATTTGTGTGTCGTGGGTAATCATAACTCGATAACTACTTTTTGACTCTTTGCGTTGGTGTAAATAGCACCGTTACAGATGGTTATGCTACTCTCTGTGCCGTTTACGATTGCAGTGTACTCGCCATCTGCGGGCAGTAGCTTGTAGCGGTCTGTAGTAAATACTCCGTGCTCGTTACTCTCTCCTATTATAATATAGGTATGACCAAGGAGGTGGATGGCGCTTCTGATATCGCCATTTTCGATAGTCGTGCGGATGACGGTCGAGCTAACCTTTGCACTCTCTACCCTCTGCTGCTCAATCTGTGTGACGGCGAGGTTTGGCTGTTGTGATGTCAGGTAGTTGTAGTCGCCTGATTTGTTGTGCCCGAAGTGGTGGTTATATCCGACAATAAGCTCTTCGATACCGAGCTTGCCGATAAGATATTTCTCGATAAACTCCTCGTGAGAGAGGCGGCTGAAGGCGATGTCGAATGGGATTACGACCATATAATCTACACCGAGTCGTTCGAGTAGCAGAGCCTTCTCCTCGAGTGTTGTGAGGAGTTTTAGACCCTCAGCCTTGCCGAGTGTGATGCGCGGATGTGGCTCGAATGTAACTACGACGCTCTCTCCACCTCTTCTCTTTGCATAGGCGATAACCTGCTCGATAAGCACCTTGTGCCCGCTATGTACGCCATCGTAGGAGCCGACAGTTGCTACAGCGTGTGAGATTTTAGGTACAGAGTCAAAGCCGTAAATGATATGCATTGCTGTTAGTTGTTTTCGCTCTCCTCGGCAGCCTTGACAAAATAGGCAACCTTTTCGAGGATGGTTGTAATATCGTAGTTCTCGACAAAGATACCCTGAGGGAAGTTGAGCGGAGCAGATGTAAAGTTCAATACACCCTTAATACCGGCATTGATAATCGGCACGACAAGCTCTGTAGCCGCCTTTGCCGGCAGTGAGAGAACGACGATGCTGATGTCGTTGTTCTCCATAACCTCCTCGAAGTCGCTCATTGCATAGCAAGGGATATCGTCAATAGTCTTGCCTACCTTCTCGGGGTCAATATCGAATGCAGCGGTGATTTTAAGCTTCAGCTGCTTGCTGTTGAAGTATCTGGTAATTGCCTGTCCGAGGTGTCCCATACCGATTACAGCGATATTCATCGTACTTTCGCCGTAGAGGATGTTGTTGATAAACTCGATAAGGATATTTACGTCATAACCCTTCTTTGTATCGCTCGAAAATCCGATGAGCATAAGGTCACGGCGCACCTGCACAGCTGTAATTCCGTGAATACCTGCAAGTACGTGCGAGAAGATGTGTGTCACGCCCTGCTTGTGGTACTTGAGCAGTGTGCGGCGATATTCGCTCAGTCGCTCGATGGTCTTCTCGGGTATGTTGGTCGGAATATTGGACATACTACTCTGCTGTAATTGTAAAGTTGCTGTTGTAATTTACTCGTACCCACTGATTGTTGATGCGCAGACCGGTATCCTCATCCTTAACAAAGGTATAAGGGGTCTGGAGTGGCGAGAACTCTGCCCCCTCCAAACTACTCTCAATCTTGTCGTAGAGCGAGCGTATGAATATCTGCGCTGCATCATAACCTCGGTATGCGTAGAGCGATGGTAATATATCGAACGCCTTGGCATACTGCGCGCTAAATCTCTGAATAAGAGGATTACTGCGGTCGATATGGTAGGTCGAGAGCATTATCACATTGTTTGAGAAGAAGAGCGAGCGGTCGATGTTCTTGTATCTGTTCCACTTGTTGTTGCCAAATACTACATACGGCGAGGCGTTGATAGAACGAGCCTTAAGCGATATGCTTGCCGATGCAAGCGCCGCGAGAATACGATCTACCTCTACCTCAGTAGCTGCAGTGATGACAAATACGCTCGGCTCCTTACTATCCAGCAGCGGAGAGAGGTCGCTCGGTGAAGGCGGTAGATCTGCCCCCTCCTGGCGCGCCTTTTCGCGCTTCTCGATTATAGACGGATGCTCATAGATGTATTTATGAGTGGTGTACTTTCTGTTACCCATCATCTGTTTTACCTCGGCATCGAACTCGCTGTCTGTAGTGTCGGATGTAATAACCACTACCCTGCGACTGCCATCAAACAGATCGCTGACCTTGTCATACTTAGTCTCGGGACGAGGTGACATCTGGAAGATGTTTGAGCCATTGCTCTGCGTAAGGTTTGCAAGTGGCGATACGACCGGCACAGAACGCTTCTCTGCATAGTTAGCAACCGGAATAAGTGTATCCTCGTATACCGGACCTACAATCAAATTGGTATTTTCGAGCTCTCCGCTCTCGATAAT
>CANBCZ010000029.1 GCA_947367255.1 uncultured Alistipes sp. | reverse complement strand
TCGGCAGCGTCAGATGTGTATAAGAGACAGCTACCCTACTGCTAAGCAAGTTAGCTCTCGAAAAAATTTTCAGGCAGTTTTTGTCCCTTATATAATATATATAGGTATAGCCCGAAGGGGGCTAAAGAGGGCACTGATTGCGACATATCTATCTGCTGTCTGAGTGCCACCTATACCGCATCCGGTTAGTTTTTCGTCATTTACTTGAAAGGGTGGGAAATTTTGCTTATATTTGTTAGGCTAATATCATCATAATATGAAACGATTGTCCATAACCCTGCTACTTCTCTTTGGTATGCTGAATGTCTACGCCGATACAGACGACACAATCAACACTATCAAAGAGTCTGAACTATCGGCAACACTTATCGACATATCTAATGAGTTGGGCAAATCACTGACTGATTATATACTCAAGCGTGCAGAGGAGGGGGATGCTGACTCGCAAGCATCAGCTGCATTTCTCTATATGCAGGGTAAGTTTGTTGAAACAGACTACAAGGCCGCATACAGTTGGGCTCGAAAGGGCGCAAAGCAGAAGAGTGCTTATGCGCAGTATGCTTTAGGAATTTGCCACTACGCAGGTCGTGGAGTAAAGCAAAATTTCAAAAAGGCGGTAAAATATTTCAAACTCGCCCAAAAACAGGGCTTGAAAGAGGCAATCTTCACAATGGGTGCGCTATATCTTGAAGGCGAGCATCTGAAGAAAGATATTGATTTGGGATTAGAGTATTTTCGCGAGGCTGCCGATAAAGGACTTGCCGAATCTCAGTACCAATTAGGCAGAATCTACGAGAACGGCACAATTGTAACTCAGGATTACAAATTGGCTGAAAAATATTACATGCTTGCAGCCAATCAGGGTTATGCTAATGCGCAGAACACGTTGGGATGTCTATACAACAATGGACATTTGGGAGAAAAAGACTACAACTCGGCATTCAAGTGGTTCTATCTCTCTGCTCTGCAGGGCAACAAGTGTGCACAAGCAAATGTAGGCGACTACTATCGTCTTGGTCGCAGCGTAGAGAAAGACTATACTATGGCTGCAAAATGGTACACCCTATCAGCCGAACAAGGTTGGGCAAATGCCATAAATCATTTGGGATTTCTATACTACCGTGGGCATGGTGTTGAAAAGAACTATGAAAAGGCAATAGAGTTATACAACAGAGCAATTGACCAAAATCACACAGGGGCAATGGTCAATCTCGGTCTCTGCTACGAGTTCGGACGAGGCGTAGAAAAGAATCTTGACCTTGCCGTGAAGTGGTACAAAGAGGCTGCAGATGGCGACAATAGGATTGGAATATACAACCTCGGATATATGTACTATAGTGGCAGTGGTGTAGAGAAGAACTACAATAAGGCAGTGGAGCTATACCGCAAAGCCGCTGAGAAGGGTTACTCCAAAGCGAAAAACAATTTAGGTCTTTGCTACGAACGTGGTCACGGAGTGGATAAGAACTATGCAGAAGCGCTGAAATGGTACACAGAATCTGCAGAGCAGGGATATAAAATTGCCCAGTACAACACCGGCAATATGTACTACTACGGTAAGGGCACAGAGATTGACTACAACAAAGCATTTGACTATTACAGCCGCTCTGCCGAAAAGGGCTATGCAAATGCTGAAAATATGGTCGGGCTCTGTTACGAACTTGGTCGCGGAGTGAAGGAGGATTTAGCAGAGGCACTGAAGTGGTACATAAAATCTGCCGAGCAAGGGTATGAAATTGCCCAATGCAACGCCGGAAATATGTACTACTACGGCAAAGGTACCGAGATTGACTACAACAAAGCATTTGACTACTACAGTCGCTCTGCCAAAGAGGGCAATAAGAGAGCTGAGAATAAGCTTGGCTTGTGTTACGAGCTTGGTCGCGGCGTGGAAAAAGACTTTACAGCGGCAGCAAAGTGGTACACTTTAGCAGCTAATCAGGGATATGATATTGCGCAGTACAACCTCGCTCTATGTTACGACTATGGTAAAGGTGTAGAGAAAAATCCTCAAAAAGCCATTGAACTATACACCCTCGCTGCCGAGCAAGGCCACAGCACAGCGCACTATCGTTTAGGCGTTATCTATGCCGTAGGCAAGGGCGTTGCACAGGACTACACAAAGGCGGTGCACTACTACACCATCGCCGCCGAAAAAGGAGATGTAAGTGCGGCGTTCTACCTCGGTGAGTGTTACCACAACGGAAATGGATGCAAGCAAGACATTGCAAAAGCGAAGTATTGGTATCAAAAGGCTGCAGACAGAGGTTCGAGATATGCTGTCGAAGCATTGAAAGATCTGTAAACAATCGTTTTATACATTATTTTTGTTACCTTTGTAGAAAACATATTCAAGATATGAAAAGATTACTGCTGTTTGTTGCGTTTATTGCACTATCAACTATTGTTCGAGCAGAGATGCTCGATTACTGCTGTCGTCTGAGGGACGAGAAGGGAAGCGTTGTCAGTAGCGCCACAGTCTTTGTCAAGATTGGCAAGACCGACGAGAATGGCTGCTACAAGATAAACGCCAGATACAACACAAATCTGCTTATCGAGGCAGATGGCTACAGTCGCACAGGTCTGGTACTCAAAGCTGACCCCATACAGAGAATCTCGCCAACCCCGACTTCGGGCAAGAAGACGATCTTAGAGTATCCCGAGTCGCTCAAAACAGAATTTGACTACCCAATCTATGTCGTAAACGGGAAATATATCTCCACCTTCAAGCCTTACAACTACACTGACGATCAAATAGCAGAGGTAGCTACAACAAAGAAGTGGAATAAAGTGACAAAGCCGATATTCGAGGGTTCGGATATTGAGAGTATTGATGTCACAAAGCGCGGTGTTGTAATGGTAACTACAAAGGAGGAGGTTACCTTCAACACCCCGAAAAACAAGATTGGTTACACCGTTATAGTGGTCGATAAAGATGGCAAGCCGATTGAGGGTGCATCTATCTACATCAGACGAGGCAAAGCGGACGAGGTGGGAGATTTAGAGTTCAGCGCCAAGGCGGGAAGAAGGGCTGTCATCACCTCGGCAAAGTATGAGGACTACACATTTACCCTGACAGAGCAGCGCGAAGTGCATATCTATATGACAAAAAAACCTGAGAAAGGTATGGATGTAAAGCATATGCCGTCATTCAACGGTGGCTCTTTGTCCTCGTTCAGAAAGTGGTTTATGACATATGCCAACGAAGAGCTCCGGAAGTGTATTCAAGACGAGGATACCTATGTTGTTGCAAAGTTTATTGTCGGCAAATCGGGCAAGGTTGTATGTGTAGAGATTGCTAAACATAACAACCCTCGCGCCGCCCGCGTGGTAAAGAATACAATCTACCGCTCGCCACAGTGGTCTCCGGGCTTGGAGGATGGCAAACCTGTAAATGTTGCCTACAGTCTGCCGATAAATATCGCCGGAACAGCAGGGTATTAGACGGGTAATTAAAGTTGCGCAATTTGGGCGTTAGAACGGGGCAGATACTCCGTTCGGCAAAAAATCCGACGATGGATAGTACTTAAGCGTACAGCCATTGCCGGATTTTTTGTTAGCGGAGATAGGTGCCCCGTTATCACGCCAAAATTACTCCATTGGGAATAGGCGAAGCTCTGTATAATCAGCCACCGCCGCTTTCAGCGCCTCAAGGTCGGTCTTCTGCTCTACCTGACCGTAGTGGTATGGGTAGAAGAGTTTTGGTTGGAGGTGTTTAACAACATTGGCAGCCTGCTCGACGGTCATTGTGTATGGCTGATTGACAGGCAAAAAAGCGATATCTACGCCCTTGAGGGCAAGAACAGCTTCGTTATCCTCGGTATCGCCGGCAACATAGATTGTAGTGCCACCGAGGGTAATCAGATAGCCGCAATCCTCGCGTGCTGCGGGGTGGAAGTCGGTGTGACCCTCTGTGGTGTTATAGGCGTGAGTAGCCTTAACGGTAACACCCTCGAGAGGCTGTGAGGTAGCACCCGGGAGCATAGTGATACAGTCGTGCTCGAATGCCTCGGCAGAGGTTTTGTCGCAGAGGATAACGGTACCCTCCTTTTGCAGGCGCTCGATAGTTGCAATCTCGAGGTGGTCGTAGTGCGAGTGGGTAACAAGAATGGCGTCTGCCTTAGGTTGGTTATCCCAATCGAACTCGCCTACAGGATCGATATAGAGTTGCAGGTCGTTCCACGCGATACCGAATGAGGCGTGGGCGTAGAAGGTAAAGGTAATCTGCGAGCCGTCAGCTGCAGTAACAATATCCTGCGGATAGGTGGTTGCGCTCTTCTTACAGCAACCGAAGAGTGTCGAAAATATAGACATAAGTATAAACAGTTTTTTCATAGCATTACAAATTTAGTGATATTTTGTGAAAAATCAATATTTAGAGTTAAATTTGCGATATGAAAATTGTTATCAAGATCTCGAAATGGATAGTTTCACTACTGCTGGTAGTGGCGTTGGCGGTTATTGCGACGAGTGTTTCGCTTGTCTATGACTTCTCTGCTGCCGAGCCATTCAGCGGCGATGATATATTCAATCCATACCGCAACTTCGACAGCACTATTGGATGGAAGCGCGCCAACTTTCACACCCACACCCGCGTAGAGGGTCCTCTGAACGAGTGCGACTATACACCCGAGCAGACACTCGAGTACTACGGTCGCTTTGGTTACCACATCGTTACCCTCTCCAACCATAACAAGATTACCCCGCACCCTGAGAGTGACACGAGGGTATACGAGCACGGATACAACATTGCCAAGTTCCACAAGCTCGTATTTGGAGCCGAGAAGGAGTGGCGATTTGACAATCTGCTGCCGATATTTACATTCCAGAAGCAGTTTCAGATTGACCGACTTGCAGCGCAGGGCGATATTGTGGTGCTCAACCACCCGCTACGCACACATACGATGAATGATAAGGTGATGAGCCGTCTGAGCGGTTATAACATTGTCGAGCTGGACAGTGGCAGGAGCACAGAGAACAGCTACTGGGATGCGGCACTGAGCGCGGGCAGATACTCGTTTGGCATTGCCAATGACGATTTGCACTATCCAAATCGCAGCCACTGCATAGCTGTTCGCAGCAATATGCTGTGCACCGAGGCAACCGACTACAACGCTATTTGCAGAGTACTTCTCGACGGCTGCTACTACGCTATGCGCACGCCCGACTACGGCAGTGGCGATTATGAGGTCAAGGCGAAGAGAAATCGTGACATACCTTATATTAATAATATAGGCGTGGCTGACGGTGCGATATTTATCTCACTCTCAGAGGCTGCCGACAGCATCAAGGTTACGGGACAAAATCACTCGACACTTACCCTTGCCACAGGCACCGACTCGCTGGGATACAAACTATTGCCGACAGACCACTACGGTCGCTTTACGGCATACTTTGCCGATGGCGAGGTTATCTACACCAACCCGTTTGCACGATATGACGCAGATATTGCAGACTCACCATTCAAGGTTGGCTACAGCGTAAATACGACACTCTCAATACTATTTAATATTCTGCTCTTGGCACTCTTTTTGGCAGTGGCGAGGGCGCTTTACAAAGTGATTACTGTATGGTAAATATCTTCAAGCGCGAGATTGGCATTGCACGACTCTGCGCAGTAGTTTCAATCTATACCCTTATTGCATACCACTACCCTCTCTTCAAATTGGTGGTAAACAATATCGAGGGCGGAGTAAATGGATGGATTATAACCGTCGGACTTGCTGTGCTGATGCTTGCCACAGACTTTATGATGAGCTACATATTTATCTATGCGCTCCGAGGTGTGGGCAAGTGGATTGTCGCCCTGTCGCTTGTGGCTGACGCCATTGCGCTCTACTTTATTAACACATACGATGTGCTGATTACCGACTCGATGATGGGTAATGTATTTAATACCCGCTACTCGGAGGCGTCGGGATTCTTCTCGTGGATTGCGGTGGTATATGTGGTGGTGCTGGGTATTCTGCCCTGCATATTTGTAGCATCGCGCAGGGTCGATTTCGGCACTGCAAAGCACCTCTTCAGACGCACAGGTATTGCCCTTGCCACTATGCTCGCTATGGTGGCAATAAACATCAACAACTTTACATGGATAGACCGCAACGCAACACAGCTCGGCAGTCTGCTGATGCCGTGGTCATATACGGTCAATACATTCCGCTACATCTCCGCCGAGCGCAAGCGTAACCAGAAGGAGATAGTGCTCCCCGATGCGAAAATCACTACAGCAAGCAAGGATGTCGTTGTGCTGATTATCGGCGAGTCGGCACGCCGCGAAAACTTTTCGATATACGGCTACCACAAGCAGACAAATCCGCTGCTCGAGGGGGAGAATGTCGTTGCATTCAATGCAAAATCTTCAGCCACATACACCACAGCAGGAGTAAAGGCTATTCTCGACCACAAGCCGAGCGACCGTCTCTATGAGATACTGCCAAACTACCTCTATCGTGCAGGTGTGGATGTTATCTGGCGTACGAACAACTGGGGCGAGCCGCCTGTACATATCGAGAAGTATCAGAGGGTGGCAGATTTGAAGGCACTCTATCCGAATGCTGACGAGCGTTACGACGGCATACTGCTCGAGGGTCTTAAAGATGCGATAGAGGGCAGCAGCGCCGACAAAGTATTTATCGTTCTGCACACCTCGACAAGTCACGGACCGATATACTACTCGAAATATCCGTCCGAGTTTGAGCACTTCACCCCTGTCTGCACAACCGTCGAGATGGCAAAGGCTGACCCTGCGGAGCTGATGAATGCCTATGACAATACAATCCTCTACACAGACTACCTTGTGGACTCGGTAATAGAGATACTGCGCACAGTGGAGTCGCGTCGTGCGGCTATGCTATTTGTATCAGACCACGGCGAGAGTCTAGGCGAGAATAACCTCTATATGCACGGCGTGCCGATGGCTCTTGCGCCAAAGGAGCAGGTCGAGATACCGTTTATCGTCTGGAGCAGCGAGGGCACAGACTCTATAAAGAGTCTGGAGGAGGTAGGACACTACCACACATTCCACAGCGTGCTCGACTTTTTGGGAGTTGAAAGTGATATCTACAATCCCGAGCTGACACTATTCAAGTAGCACGGTTTTTGGAATCGAGAACGAAGGAAATAGATATTAAATTTAACACTTCGTTCTTTTATGAAAAGATTATTATTGCTTGCGGTTGCCGTAGTTCTTGCCCTATCCTCAACCGTAGCAGAGGCGGCGACCAATGACGGGGATCGCATTTTGGGAGAGTATAAAACGGTAAAGGATGGTGCAATAACGACAGTGCGTATCTCAAAAGTCGGCGAGAATGCATATAAGGCGCAGGTGGTACAGGTTGTAAACGAACGCAGCCCCAACACAGAGCCAAATATTCCGGCAAACCAGATTGTACTCATCGAGAGGGTCTGCTACAACAGCAAAAAAGATGTGTGGGACGATGGCGAAATCTACGACCCGACAAATGGCGAGATGTACCGCGTAGTACTAAGCTTCGAGAGCGACACTACCCTACGCGTTCGCGGATATCTCGGTCCATTCTCAAAGAGCCTCTATTGGGAGAAGATCAACTAAATAGATGAGGGTGTCCAACAAGTCATTGGGCACCCTCCATTTTGTGAGAATTTGTATAGCAATAACTATTTTGAGTTGTATGGTCCGTGGACAGACTTGACCTTATACTCAAAGTTAGTATCGTCGAGCATATAGACATTAAACTGACTGCCACCGGGAGCTACACGGATAACGATATGACCATCGTAACCGTTCATCTTATCCACAGCCTCCTTGTTTGCAATATGGTAATATGGGTGGAGGTTTGTAGTAAAGAAGTCCTTAACCCAGAACTTATTCTTGCTATCCATAATATCCTTAACCAGCGTTGCATCAGGCTGCTTTGTATAGAAGTTCTGATTGACAATCACGCGCGGGTTAAAGTATGCCTCCTTCATCTGTGTACCCCACGCATTTGCGCTCAAGTGGTGGTGACACTTAAAGGCATCAAGATGCCCCTCACCGATAAAGTCACGAACATAGTATCCTACACGATTCTGCGGATTTGATGTAAGGTCACCACACGCGATATAGTCAAAAAGACCATACGAGAGGTGGAAACCACAAGAAGCAGGGTTGCCGACGCCTGACTTCTCACCCGAAAGACCGCTCTTTGACCATACATATCCATTTGCGCAGATATTGAGGATCTTGAAGCCTTTGTAGGCATCCTTATTGTTTACAAGGACAATCTGCTCCTTTCCCGGAGTAAAGCGAGCACCGGTAAACTTACCCTCTTTCACGCCCCAATTGACAAACTTAACCCAATCATCGCTTGTTCCGCCCTCCATAGCAGGGGTTGTAGCATCCTCCTTATAGTCAGGATATGAACGGTCGAGGATGCGGAGATAAGGCACCTCGTCATAGAGAGCCATAAGACCGGTCTTGCGATAACCGGCAGGAGCTGTTTCTGTTGCAGCTGCAGCCTCACCAATATGGTCGATATGGAAGTGAGAAGGTGCACAATAGTCGATAGCACTCTTACCCTTAGGCATAAAGTGCTTGATATACTGTGCATCGACAATATATGGGCGCACATTCTCATTAGGCTTCTGAGCCACAGGTGCATCCTCGCTTGTATCGGTCGGGTTGTGTGTCTTTTTCAGCTCTCCGGCATCCACAATAAGTGTTGTGCCATCAGGTAAAATATAAAATGCACACTCGCCACGACCGCTGTTGATAAAGTGGATATCGAGGTAACCCTCCTCCCAATCGGGAAGAACATTGCCCACAGCACCGTCTGTACCCGGAGTTGGTGTCGGAGTAGGCTTCAAATCCTCTTCCCACGGCATTTCGCCTGTGCCGTTACCACCGCCACAACCAACAGTAAGCAGAGCAACGAGCGGTAAAGTCAAAAGAAATTTTCTCATACTATTTTTATTTACAATTATACGGTCCGTCAATATGTTTTACGATATATCCCTCGCTCATATCGTCAAGGGTATAGACCATATAGCTATCGCCCTTAGGAGCTACACGGATAACGATATGACCGCTTGTGGCGTTGCACTTGGCATAGTCCAGCGGATAATCCTCGAGAAGTTTCTCGCCAACGCTTGTGCAGAAGATGTCACATCCCTTCTCGGTAATATAGCCGAACTTACTCTTATCAGGTTGAATCTCGCGAACATAGAAACTTGGCACAACAAGCACCTGCGGTTTGAGGATGTTCATCATATTCTCATTGTTTGAGGCAGGTGAGAGGTGATGATGAGACTTTGCAGCCTCAACCTTACCAACCACTTGCGCCACGCGATACTCAAGATTTGATCCATTTCCAATATCGCCTGCTGAGTGGAAGTCGAACTTACCGTAGCGGAGAACAAAACCACAAGAGGCGGCATTCTCAGCCCTACTCTTGCCATTATATACATCTACAGACGCGCCATTCTCCCAGACACAACCATTGGAGCAGACATTCTCTATCTTAAACTCAGGATATGCTGCAGCGTTGTACTTCATAGCGAACTGATTGACAGCACCGAGCTTAAACTGCGACGCACGCAGAGCCTTTTTGCCCACCTGATAGTCGAGGAACTTGCGCCAGTTGGCAAGTGCCGCATCGCTCATACTGTTCATCTTCAGACCATCATAGTTGCCGTATGCGCGGTCGATAGCCTCAAGGAACGGGATGTGGTGGTAGAGGGCTGTAACACCTGCAAGGGTGTAGGTGCCTGTCTCATCCTTGACATACTCCTTCTCGAGGTTACCCATATGGTCCATGTGGAAGTGCGAGAGGTGGAAGTAGTCTATTGCACTCTTACCCTTCGGCATAAAGTGCTTGATATAGTCGCCATAGACCTTTGAAGGGCGCACAGAGGCATTAGGACGCTGAAGGACATTCTTATACTCAGAGCTCTCGCGGCTGAACTCGCCCGCATCCACTACCATAGTAGTTCCGTCAGGGAAGATAAAGAAGAGGCACTCGCCACGACCTGTGCTGATAGTATGAATATCCAGCTCGCCTGTACTCCACAGAGGAAGCGCCTTGCCCACCTCGACAACAACATCAGTCGGATTGTCCGGAGTCGGTTTCTCGGGCTGCTGTGTTCCGCTGCCCAGATCATCCTCCCACGGCATCTTCTGCGACTGTTTCTCGCCACAAGAGAGGGTAAAAAGTATTAACGGTAAAATCCAAAAGATTCTTTTCATTGTTACTTGCATTTGAACGGTCCGTCGATTCGTGTTACACGATACTTGCTATCGGTATCGTCAAGGGTATAGACCATATAGCTCTCGCCATTTGGAGCTACGCGAACAACTATATGACCACTTGTTGCCTTACAAAAGGCATACTCCTTAGGATACTGCTTGAGCAGCGGCTCGCCTACGCTTGTGCAGTATAGGTCACATCCCAACTCTGCAAGGTAGTCGAACTTGCTCTTATCGGGTTGGATGTCGCGAATATAGAAGCTTGTAGCGACAATGGTCTGCGGAGAGAGCACCTCCACGCTCTTGCGGCACATCGAGTGCGGTGAGAGGTGGTGATGAGCCTTTGCAACCTCAACCTCGCCAACAGCATCTGCCACATAGTACTCAAGGTCGTGGTAGTCGCCAATATCGCCCGCTGTAAGGAAGTCGAAGGCACCATAGCGCACCACGAAACCGCACGAAGCAGCATTCTCGCGGAGCTTTTCGCGGATACCCTCATAGCCATCTACAGCCTTGCCATCCTTCCAGATATAACCGTTTGAGCAGACATTCTCGATACGGAAGTTAGGATAGCCCGCCGCATTGTGCTTGAGCGCGAACTGATTTACAGCGCCAAGCTCAAACTGCGAAGCCTTCAGATTGCCCTTTGCAGTATGGTAGTTCAAGAACTTCTTATACTCGGCAAGTACCTTGGTACTCATAGCCTTCACCTTGAGCGAGTCGTAAGCACCATACGCGCGGTCGATAACCTCTCGGAACGGCACCTGATGGTAGAGAGCCATAACACCTGTAAGCAGATAGTCGCCCTCGGCACTCTTTGTATACTCCGGCTCTACATTTCCCATATGGTCCATATGGAAGTGAGAGAGGTTGAAGTAATCTACCTCCTTATATGGGTTAAAGTGGCGGATATAGTCGCCAAATGCCTTTGTCGGACGGGTCTCGGCGTTTGGTCGTTGTGCTACATTACCATACTGCTTGCTCTCGCGGCTGAACTCACCCGCATCCACAACGATAGATGTGCCATCAGGCAAAATAAAAAATATACACTCGCCACGGCCAGTGCTAATGGTGTGGATATCAAGGTAACCCTCACTCCACGCCGGCAGAGTACGACCCTTGCGAGCCTTTTTGCCGTTGTATCCGGCGGTGAAGATAACCACCGCCAGACACAATGACAGAATAAATATAAATCCTCTTCTCATTTTACTCAATGTAGATTGGACGGATGCAGTAGCGTGCACAAGCACCATAGCTCTTGTGGTAGTAAGCACCCTCAGCAAGGCTCTGAACACGGTAGATAAGACCGTTTGTAGCATCTGGAGTAGATGTTGAGTTCACAGTAGATGTACGGTATACACCCTGTGCTCCAATCTTGTAGACATTAAACTCAGTGCCGTCATAGCCACGACCTGACCAAGGCAAGAATACTCCTACTGCAAGATCGTCTGCTGTAAGAGCCTTTGTAGTATCAGAAATAGGACCTGCAGTCTCACCCTCGCCTGGGTTGTAGTAGTATGTACCATTAATAGTGGTTGCACCAACTGTATAGGTTGCTTTAGTACGGCAAGCCTCATCATAGAGCTTCTGGAACTCTGCAGCAGTTGGAGTACGATACTTACCATTTGATGCCCAGTATGCAATATCACCAAACTGTGCGGCAGCAAAGTCTGTAGTAACTGTTGTACAAGCCTGGTCGGTATACATCTTACCGCTATAGTCAAATGCAGGCTCTGAAGTTGCCATACTGATAGCAGATGTCTTTGCGCAGCTGAATGGATCAGCAATACCACCCCAGTTAAAGTAGTTTGTCTTGTCGTAGTTAGTAAGGTTTGTCAAATCACCGCTCTGCTCCATATAGATGTAGCTATACTGAGTCTCTGTAAGGCTCCAACCAGCTGCAAAGCCCTCGGTGGTTGTGTCCTTCTCATACTCAAGGTTACCTGTTGCCCACTTGATACCTGCTACCTCAACAAATGCAGGCTGCTCTACAGGCTGCTCAGGGGTTGCGTTTGCATCCTTAATGCCCGCCATATTTACGGTAAAGGCAAGGATGTCGCCCGATACAAGCTCCATAACCTTTGGAAGTGTAATCTCCTTAGAGAAGATACCGCCCTTCTCGGTTACAGCAGTCACGGTTACCTTCTCACCTGCATCGATAGTGGTTGGCCATACAGACATATAGTAGCTAAAGTCGCCAGTCTGAGCCTCTGGGAGAGTAACGGTAACATTGTTGTAAACAGGAGATGAATCCTTCATACCAGCCAGAGCGTAGTTACCTGCAATGATATCATCAGTAAGGATGTTTGTCATCTTACCAGAGATATTCTTTGAGCAGACAAAGTTCACGCTCTTTACAGCATCACCGGCAGCAAGTGCAAGGTTCTTGATAGAGACCTTTGCAAGTGCAGTCATACGTGCCATCTCAAAGTTTATAGTCTCTGTTGGCTGAGTTGCCAGAGAAACGCCCTTTGAAATGATAAGGTCTGCTGTAGGATCGTAAGTATTCATTGCAGTAGGTGCCTGATTGTTAGGCACTGTAAATGCCAAGTAGGTAGCTACTTTATTGATTGACGCATCGTTATGAGTCAAAATGTATGCAAAAGAATCTGCTGTTTTTGCAGAGAGTTCAAATGATACCTTTGCAGTCTTACCGCCCTCTGTAAGAGTTGTGTTCACGTTGTTTGCCTTTGCCTTTGTACCACCGGTAATGGTAATCTCAAAGAGCTCCAGATAGTCGCCTGCAACCCACTCTGCGTGGTACTTACCAGACTCCTCAACGAGGACTGAACGGCTCTGAGGAGCCTCTACAGTTGCAGAGAAAGAGACCTTATCTGAAGAGTTGTTGATTGTGATATCCTCACTCTGCGAGCAAGCTGTCAGTGCAGCTGCTGCGATAAGCATAGATGTAATAAACTTTTTCATAGCTCTGCACTTATTATAATTCTTCACCATAATCACCATAACCAATATCTCCGCCAGGAGTACCCGCACCATAACTGGTTGCGAAACCTTTCTCAACCTTTACATCCTCTACTGAGAGGAAAGGTGTCTGATAATTTCTCTTCATTTTAGTTCTTTTTTGTGTTTTAGTATAAAAAGGATACTCTGCGCCCAAGGTTTTCGGGCGCAGAGTGAGTGTGTTATTACTTAACCTTTACAGGGCGGATAGCATAACGGCCATTAGCACCCCAACCGCTGTGATAGAATGATCCATAAAGACCCTTGCTATTCTTCTCAGACTCCTGAATATAGCTTACACGATAGATAGCGCCATTTGTAGTTTCAAGAGTAGAGTTAAGGTTAACGGTACTTGTACGATATACACCGATAGAGTTTACAGCATACAGTTTGTAGTCATTTGCTGCGTATGTACGACCAGTGTGAGGCAAGAACAGACCTACAGCAAGATCAGCAGAGACAAGCACCTTTACATTCTCTGTATCAACAACAGGGTCGGTTCCTGCTGCAGGGTCAAAAAAGTATGTACCATTAACCTCAACACCCTCGTAGGTATATACTGCCTTTGTGCGTGAAGCCTTTGCATAGAGTGTTGCAAAATCATCGGCAGAAGGGGTACGAAGGGTACCATTTGATGCCCAGAACGCAATGTCACCAAACTTTGCAGCTGAGAAATCAGTAGTCGCATTAATACAACTGCGGTCTGTGTACATCTTACCACTGAAGTCAAATGCAGGTTCTGTAGTTGCCAAAGAGACTGCAGACTCCAGAAGGTTTGTAATAGGATCTGCAATACCACCAAAATTGAAGTGAGAAACCTGATTATAGTTATCACGATCACCCAGATCTCCTGATGATCCGAGGTGGAAGTGGTGTGCAGGGTGCGGAGCAAGGCTCCAACCAGCAGCAAAACCAGTAGCGCCAGTAGCTCCTACCTCATACTCAAGGTTACCCATAGACCACTCAATACCGGCAACAGTTACAAACTCAGGCAGATCTACCGGAACATCCGGTGTTGGATCCGGATCCGGAGTTGGGTCTGGGTCCGGTGTTGGTGTAGGAGTTACAGTACCTGAACCCTCGCCGAGGTATACAGGACGGATAGAGTAACGACCCTTAGCGTCAAATGCCTTGTTCCAATAAGGGAGCGCCTTATCTGTACCTGTGCTCATAATAGCGTAAACCAAACCATAGCTTGGCTGGTCAGCGCCATCACCAAAGTAGACATTAGCACCACGATAGATACCCTGACTACCAAGCTTGTAGAGGTTGTACTCTGTACCATTGTCATAACGGTTATAACCACGACCGGCAAGAGGCAAGAACAGACCTGTAGCAATCTGCTCAGCAGTGAACTCTACAGAGAGTGTAACATCCTTAACTGGATCGGTTCCTGGCTCTGGATCGGTAAAGAGAATACCAGCGATACCGTTATAAGTACCATATGTTGCAGAAGCCTTCTCCTCCAGAGCCTTGAAGTCCTCCATTGTTGGCATACGGTACTTACCGTTTGATGCCCAGTAAGCGATATCGCCATACTTAGCAGCAGCAAAGTCTGTTGTTGCAGATGTACAAGCCTGATCAGTAAAGAGTTTACCACTCAAATTGAATGCTGGGTCAGTAACAGTTACTGAAGCCTCAACAAATGGAGAGAATGGATCGGTAATACCACCATAGTTGAAGTGATCTGCAAGATCAAAGTTTGTAAGATTCTTAAGGTCACCAGACTTTGTAGTCTCGCTGTGATAGAAGTACTCCTGACTTGGAGCAATTCTCCAACCTGCGTTAAAGCCTGCATCAGCAGCACCATCCTTCTGATACTGAAGGTTACCAAGTGCCCAATATACACCTGCAACGTTTACAGTACCCTCGATTGGAGCCGGCTTCTCGTTCTTAACCTCAGGCATCTCAGTATTGTAGTTCAGAAGCAGACCGCGTGAAGCAGATACAAGTGAACCGAGCACAACTTCGCCAATCTTCTTGCCGTTTGCATTGTAAGCAGTAGCTGTAATGTGAGCATACTCACCTACAGGAAGTGCAAAGAATACGTTGAGCATTGTAGGAGCAGCGCCCTCGAATACAACAGATACAGTTGCATCACCAGCCACTGCAGCAGCACCATCAGTCATAACTGTTGGCAGCTCACCAGAGATAGTACCTGAGAGATTCTTGTCTGAAGAGAATACTACGCTTGCAGTATCTGAGCTAATCTTGTTAATCTGAGCATTTACATAAGCAGTAAGCTGCTTGAACTCAACCTCGTTCTTCTCGTTGATAACGCCCGCCATAAAGGCACAGATACCAGTTGGAGATGCAGCAACCTGAGATGGAAGCTCAAGAGAGATGTTATCACCAGAAATCTCTGAAGTTGTAGGATAGAGTGCATACTCGCCTACTGACTTTCCCTCGAGATTGCCAGTAAAGAGTGCACGACGGGTATCACCTGTGCCATCAAGAGTGAAAATAGCGGTCTGTCCGTTGTCACAAACAACCTTAATAGCATCGTTGCGCTCCCAACGAGCCTCACCTGTAGCTAAAACAGATGCGCGGCTGTCAGCATTCTCGATAGAGGCAAGCAGAGTGACATTACCGGTCTTATTTGTATCGGGCTGGAACTCCGAGATACCATCTGCCTCGGTACAACCCACTGCCAACGCCATTACAGGCAGGCAGTAGCACAAATATTTGAATATCTTTTTCATTTTGTTCTATTATTTAAGGTTTAGGAATTGTTTATGTTTGTAAACAATTTCTTAATAACCAGGGTTGTTGTTACCCTCGCCGATAAGAGGATTGGTAACCATCTCGCTGTATGGGAATGGCCACAACTCATCCTTACCCTCAACAAACTTGAGAGTTGTGTGAACACGACCATTAAATGCAGCACCATCAAAGGTCTTTGTGGTGTCGTAAGTTACAATCCAACTCTCATCGATAATTGGAATAGCGTTGAAAGTAGTCTTACCGAACGCAGGTGCGTGCTGAGGACCATTCATAGCAGTAGCTGCCAACATCTTACCATCAGCACCCTTCCAACGACGGATATCGAACCAACGACGACCCTCAATACAGAGCTCAATCTTACGCTCGTAGCGAAGAGCTGTACGAAGACCAGCCTGATCAGTAGCAGTAACAGGAGGCATATTTACACGAGCACGAACGCGGTCGATATTAGCCTTTGCACGAGCAAGGTCACCGCCATCCATCTCAATATTTGCCTCAGCGTCGATAAGAAGAAGCTCTGCAAGACGCATAATAGGCACGTCAAGCTCATCCTCGTAATCCTTACCAGGGATAGATGCGTAGTATACAGGATCGAGGAACTTACGCCACAAGTAGCCACCAGGACCCTTTGTACCGTTAGGACCATACTCGCTCTTGTTACCAGTAACGTCGCTATTAACAACTGCCTTGTTGATGTTGTAATCCATTACGGTCTTATCTGCAGGGTCAGTAGAGAACTGAACACCCAGAGAACGGGTACCTGAACGCAGACAGAACAGATCAAGACGTGGGTCACGATTTGCCCAAGGGTTCTGCCAATTGTAGAGTGGAGACTCTGCAATAGAGAGACCATCTGTACACTGGAAAGAGTCAATCATTGCCTGTGAAGGACCAACACCTGCTGCACCATTGTGAACACGTGAAGCGTGTGTATATACGCCGTGGTGAACATTACTTGCAGCAAGACGGTCAAACTGGATAGCCCAAATCCACTCGCGAGAGTTCTTCTCTGCATCGAAACCGAAGAGAGGGGTTGGATTAGGCTCACCGTCAGCGTGAGTTGCGTAGTAGGTGCAATCCAGCGGAGTAAGGTCGTAAGAACCCGCAGCAAGGTCAAGAGCAATCTTTGAATACTTTGCAGCCTCAGCGAAGAAGCCCCACTCGAGGCAGATACGAGCCTTAAGCATATATGCAGCTACGCGACCGATACGGCAAGTACCCCAAGTAGCCTTATCCCAAGTGATTGGCAGGTGGTTGAGGAGTTCATCGTCCAAATCCTCGAGGATGCGGTCGATAACCTCAGCCTTTGGTGTACGAGCATAAGCGTAGTCATCAAGTGTCAGGCAGTGGTCAACCCAAGGCACATCACCGAAGAACTTACAAGCCTTATCGTACTGATAAGCACGCAGGCAGAGAAGCTCAGCCTTGAACTGGTAGTACTGCTCGTCAGAGACTACACCACGAAGGTTATCAAGGTTATCGAGCACAAGGTGGATACGACCCAAACCCTTGTAGATACGTGCATAAGTATCCTCTACGTGAGAGAGTGAAGATGTCACTGTTGACAAACCGAAGTCAGGCCACTTTGACAGAGTGGTTCTCATAGCGCCAATATCTGAAAGCTGATCGAACCAACGATCTGCTGGGCAGTACTGGTGTACATCGTTTGCAAGGCTCTTGTATGCAGCAAGCAGACCTGCCTCTGCCTCCTCAGCACTTGCAGGGAAGGTGCCGGTAGATGGTCCGGTAAGCGGCTCGCGATCAAGTGAGCAGCTGCTCAGAAGAACAACCGACAAAAGTATTGCTAAAATATTCTTTTTCATAATCGCAATGTGTTTTAGAATTTAATCTCTGCACCGAATGTGTAAGTGCTGCAAAGAGGATAGTTGTTACCGATAGATCCGGTTGTTGCACCCTGCGAACCGCTCTGGTAAGCTGTCTCAGGATCGTAACCCTCGTAGTAGTTGCTGATTGTAAAGACGTTGGTAGCATTTGCGTATACCATCAGTCCCTTAATCTTTATAGCCTTAACAATCTTCTTAGGGAAGGTGTAGCTGAGCTGGAGGTTCTTCAGACGGCAGTATGCACCGTTTGCCATCCAGAATGTAGATACCTTCTTGTTAAGGTCGTTGATATATGAAAGACGCGGATACTTAGCGTCGGTATTCTCTGGAGTCCAGTTGTCGAGGTGGCTCTTCTGGAAGGTACCACCACTAACGCAAGGCTGAGTGTAAGCACCGCTGATGTAAGCATTTGCCTTACCTACGCCCTGGAACTGTGCACTGAGGTTGATACCCTTCCAACCAACATTGAGGGTAAGACCGTAAGTGTAGCGAGGGATAAGTGAACCAACAATCTTCTTATCGTTGTCGTCAATCTTGTTATCCTTGTTTACATCCTCATAAACGAGGTCGCCCGGATGTGTTACCTGACCATACTGAGGGCAGTTTGCATTTACCCAATCAGCCTGCTCCTGTGTCTGAACAAAGCCGAGGCAGTTGAGAAGGTAGAGTGAGTTGATTGAAGAACCCTCCTGATTGCGGATAACGCCACTTGTGCCGTAAGTACCCTTCATATCTACAATCTCGTTGATTACGTCAGAGAGGTTACCCTGTACGCCGAATGACCAGTCACCCCACTGATTGTTGTAACCCAAAGCAACCTCCCAACCGTTGTTGGTTACAACACCGGCATTCTGGTAAGGTGCGTTAAGACCGATTGTAGATGGGATATCGAGCTGCATAAGGATACCGTCGGTCTTCTTGTAGTAGTAGTCGGCAGTGATTGTGAACTTCTCCCACAAAGTAAAGTCGATACCCAAGTCAGCCATATAGGTAGTCTCCCAAGTGATGTCCTTATTTGCAAGTGACTGCTGTGCAACGATAGGATAGATCTTACCTGCAGCAGCAATAGATGAGATAGTAAGCATCTGCGCTGTAGGATAGTTGCTACCGATGTTCTGGTTACCCAGAGTACCGTAAGATGCACGGATCTTAGCCTCGGTAATTACCTCGCGAGTGCTATCCATAAATGCCTCCTCAGAAAGACGCCAAGCAGCAGAGAATGATGGGAACAGACCCCAGCGATTCTTCTTTGCAAAGCGTGAAGAGCCATCATAACGGAGGTTAGCCTCAAACAGATAGCGGTTATCGTAGTTGTAGTTCAGACGACCGAAGAAAGATGCAAGGGCAATCTGCGAGCGGCTACCGCCGTTATCCTTAAACTCGTTCTTACCACCTGCGTCGATAACATCGTACTGAGGATAAGCAAAGTCCTGACGATATGCGCTCAGGCTTGCATACTCATAGTTCTCGTAAGATAGACCGGCAAGGAACTTGAGGTTGTGCTTACCGAAGCTGTGTGCAGCGGTGAGCATACCGTGATAGTAGCCGTTGAATGTAGTAGTGATGCTCTCATCCAGCGAGTTGAACTCGACATTTGAGATTGGAGAGATTGAACCATAAGGGTCTGAATGGTACTCCACCATATCCTTGAAGAGGTGGTTCTTTGTTGCCTGAAGCTGTGGAGCAACCTTAGCCTCGAGAGTGAGCCACTTTACAGGCTTGTACTCCAATACGATAGAGGTCTTGAGGTTGAGCTTCTGGTAGTGACGGTTACCACCGAGGTTCTGCTCGATCATCGGCAGCGGGTTGGTAGTACCACCGGTAAATGGAGCGTAGCTGCCGTCAGACCACTGCGCAAGCATTACAGGGTCCTTCGCATTCATAAACGAGAAGATACCACCCTGATATGGGTTGATCTCGCGGTTTGAGTATGTACCTGCAACGTCGAAGCTCAGCTTGAGTTTCTTGTGGAGCTTAACATCGAGGTTGTTACGAAGGTTGAAACGACGGAAAGATGCGTTCTTGATAATACCGTTCTGGTCGAGGTAACCAAATGACGACATATTGCGGATACGGTCTGTACCTGCGCTCATTGTAACGATATGGCTGTGTGTGAAGCCGTTGCCTGTAAGCAGGCGCTTCTGCCAATCGATAATCGGGTAGGCATCCGGATCGAGGAAGTTGTTCTTGCGATAGTTCGCAATATACTCGTCTGAGTAGGTAAGCGGAGCACCATCATTAGACTGCGCGATACTTGTCAAACGCATAAAGTCCTCCGGACCTACAACATCCGGATAGACCACCGGCTGCTGCCAACCGACATAACCACGATAGGTTACGCCGAACTTATCCTTACCTGCGCGCTTTGTGGTGATAAGGATTACACCATTTGCTGCACGCGAACCGTAGATAGCTGCAGAGGCAGCATCCTTAAGTACTGTAATCTGGTCAATCTGTGATGCATCAACAGCATTCATATCGCCCTCTACACCATCAATGAGAATGAGTGGTGAGCAGTCTGAACCTCCGAAAGAACCGATACCACGGATAAGAATGTTACCAGTATCAGCACCCGGAGCACCACCTGCAGTGGTAACAGTTACACCCGGAGCAATACCCTGAAGGGCAGTTGAGAGCTGGGTGATTGGGCGTGAATTGAAATCTTCGGTTGAAACAGAAGATACTGAACCGGTAAGGTTCACCTTCTTCTCGGTGCCGTAACCGACAACGACAACCTCTTCTACAGCCTGACTGTCAACCTTAAGCTGAACATTGTAGACAGTCTTCTGGGCTGTAATTGTTACCAGCTCATTCTTGTATCCCATAAACGAGATATCAAGAGTCTGACCTGGTTCAGCAGAAACGGTGTAACTACCTGATATATCGGTAGTTGTACCCCCCCCTAAAATTTTTTGACCACTCATTACTACTACAGAAGCGCCAATCATAGGATCACCGTTCTCATCAACAACGGTACCCTGAACAGATAACTTCTGCGCATAAGCGGACAAACTGAAACAACAAGCAAGTGCCAAAAGGAGCATTCTTGCCGACAAGTGTAGCAGTTTTTTCATAAAGTTAGTTTTTAAGTGTTTATAAATTGGTTTTTGTGGATTTTTGCACCTTCTAACTCGCACATACATACATACATACATACATACATACATACATACATACGCGAGTAGACAAAGGT
>CANBCZ010000028.1 GCA_947367255.1 uncultured Alistipes sp. | reverse complement strand
CCTCTGTTAATTTTCTTTTAATAGGATTTAGTTTCATTAACTGATAATAGTATAATATAAAAAAATGTATTTGTCAATAGTTTTTTGAAAAAAAGTTTGAAAATTTTTAAGAAATTTTAATAATTATAAACAATGAACAAACCAAATCTCTCATTTATGCAGATCTGGAACCTGAACTTCGGTTTCTTTGGCGTCCAGATTGCCTATGCACTGCAGAGCGCAAATATCAGCCGTATATTTGCAACCCTCGGTGCAGACCCGCACGATTTGAGTTATTTCTGGATTCTGCCCCCGCTTATGGGTATGATTGTTCAGCCTCTGGTAGGTACTTGGAGCGACAAGACCTGGTGCCGATGGGGTAGACGCAAGCCATATCTCTATCTGGGTGCGCTGGTGGCTGTGCTTGTAATGGCTCTGCTGCCAAATTCAGGAAGCCTCAATCTGACTGTAAAGGCTGCAATGTCTTTCGGACTTATTATGCTGATGTTGCTCGACACATCAATCAATATGGCTATGCAGCCGTTTAAGATGATGGTGGGCGATATGGTCAATGAGGAGCAGAAGGCAAAGGCATACTCTATTCAGAGTCTGCTCTGCAATGCCGGCTCACTGATGGGTTACATCTTCCCATACCTCTTCACTTGGATCGGAATTAGCAACATCGCTCCGGAGGGAGTTATTCCGGACTCTGTGACCTACTCATTCTATGCAGGTGCAGCGATTATGATTCTCTGCGTACTCTACACAGGCTTTACCGTCAAGGAGATGCCTCCACAGCAGTATGCACAGTTCCACAACATCTCTGAGGAGGATAAAAAGGAGAGCACAAACCTTATCCATCTGCTTATCCACGCACCTAAGGCGTTCTGGCAGATTGGTTTGGTGCAGTTCTTCTGCTGGTTTGCATTCCTCTATATGTGGACCTACACCACTGCAGCTGTTGCTGGTAATGTTTGGGGCACAACCGAGACCACATCGGAGGGTTACCAGATTGCCGGCAACTGGGTAGGCGTACTCTTTGCCATCCAGTCTATCGGTTCTGTACTCTGGGCGGTAATTCTGCCTATGTTCCGTAAGATTAAGGTCGGCTACTCGCTGAGCCTTGTTCTTGGTGCTGTCGGTTTTATATCTACCTTCTTTATTCACGACCAGTATCTGCTCTTCGTATCATTCATCCTTATTGGCTGTGGTTGGGCTGCAATGCTTGCAATGCCGTTTGCAATGCTCACCAACTCACTCTCAGGTGGCTCTATGGGTGCATATCTTGGTCTGTTTAACTGTACTATCTGCCTGCCACAGATTATTGCAGCACTGCTCGGTGGTGTAATTCTGTCGCTTGTTGGCGGCAATCAGGCGATGATGCTCGTTGTTGCGGGTATATCTCTGATGCTTGGTGCAGTGGCAGTATTCTTTATCAAGGAGAAAACAAAATAACACCAATATACTTATTTTAACTTTTAATTCTATGAAAAGACTTCTAATGTGTGTGACAATTGCGCTTATGTGCGTAATTACACCGCAACTTGCTCTGGCACAGGGCAAGCAGCTGAAGGGTGTCGTTGTCGATGCTAGCGGTCTTCCGGTAATCGGAGCGTCCGTAGCTGAGGTTGGAACTCTCAACGGAACGATGACAGACATTCAGGGTCAGTATGAGCTGACCGTAAAGGACGGCAACGCTGTTGTCGAGTTTAGTTTTATCGGTTACAAGACCGTACAGCTTGTAGCCTCTTCTTCAGAGCTCGCTCGCGTAACTCTCGAGGAGGATGCAATGGGTCTTGACGAGGTAGTGGTTATCGGTTATGGTGCCGTAAAGAAGAACGACATGACCGGTTCGGTTATCGCTGTTAAGGCAGAGGAGATCAACCGTGGTGCCCTTACCTCTCCACAGGAGCTCCTCCGTGGTAAGGTTCCGGGAGTAAACATCGTCTCTGGTAATGGTGCTCCGGGTGCAGGTGCTGAGATTCGTATCCGTGGTGGTGCGTCACTCTCTGCTTACAATGACCCACTTATCGTTATCGATGGTGTACCTGTTGCTCGTGAGGCGGGTGTAGGTATGTCAAACGGTCTTGCTACAGTAAACCCTAACGATATCGAGTCATTTACAGTACTCAAGGATGCATCTGCAACCGCTATCTATGGTTCGCGTGCATCTAACGGTGTCATCCTCATCACTACAAAGAAGGGTGCAAGCGGTAAGCCACGCGTATCTTACAACGGTAGCGTATCTGTAAAGCACAACTACAACACAATGGAGATGATGAACGCCGAGCAGTTCAAGGAGCACATCCTTACCGTCGCTCCGGATCTTGCTGAGAAGTCAAACGCAATGTTTGGTCAGTACGACACCGATTGGCAGGCTCAGATCTTCCGTCTCGGTATTGCAACCGACCACAATGTATCTCTCACAGGTTCTGCTGCAAAGGATAAGATGCCTTACCGTGCATCGGTAGGTTATGTTTACGATGGTGGTACTATTAAGAAGTCAGATAACCAGCGTGTAAACCTCGATGTAAGCTTGGCTCCTAAGTTCCTCAAGGATCACCTCTCACTCAACTTCAACGCTAAGGGTATCTACAACCGTGCAAACTACATCGACGGCGGTGTAGTAGGTTCTGCGGTATACTTTGACCCTACACAGAGTCCATACAACTATATGTCTGATGGTTCTGTAAACACTAACCTCCACAATGGTTACTACAACTGGGGCACAGACCTTACAGCAGTAAACCCACTTTCTATGCTCTACGATCAGTACGATGCTAACGCAGCGCTTCGTGCTATCGGTAACATCCAGCTCGACTATAAGGTTCACGGTTTCGAGGATCTGAGCTTCAACCTTAACCTCGGTCTGGACTACACCAATACAAATGGTAACAAGGGCAACAAGCCGGGCTCTATCTTCTCTAACCGCGATGGTGGTGACGATGGTAAGTACAAGAGTCGTGGTCGTTACAGCTCTTACAACAACCAGCACCTGAACCAGCTCTTGGAGTTCTACGCTAACTACAAGAAGGAGATCGGCGTTCACAACATCAACGCTATGCTCGGTTACTCTTGGTCAAAGAACCACTCTGAGACTACAAACAAAAACTTCGGTCGTATTGCTCCGGCAGACCCTACTCTGACTCTGTTTGATGTTGTTCAGATTGGTGATACTACCTACAGCGCATCTCGCAACGCGCTCGTATCATTCTACGGTCGTTTGAACTACTCAATTGACTCTCGTTACCTCTTCACCGTTACAATGCGTGCCGATGGTTCTTCTCGTTTTGTAGGCAAGAACCGTTGGGGTTACTTCCCATCAGCAGCAGCTGCTTGGAATATCGCACAGGAGAGCTGGTTGAAGGACTCTGAGGCTGTTTCTGCCCTTAAGCTCCGTTTGGGTTGGGGTGTTACAGGTCAGCAGGAGTTTGGTGACAACTATGCAGCTGTTCAGTATGCAATTATCTCACAGAACCCTACAACTCAGTACCCACTCGGTCCTGATCAGTTCTACTATCCGGTTCGCCCACAGGCTTACAATGACAGCCTCAAGTGGGAGGAGACTACTACTTACAACGTAGGTTTGGACTTCGGCTTCCTCCGTGGTCGTATCAACGGTAGCGTTGATGCTTACTACCGCAAGACCGACGATTTGATCTCTTACGTAAACGTTCCACTCGGTGCAAACTTCTCTAACTATGTTTACCAGAACATCGGTGCTATGGAGAACAAGGGTGTCGAGGTATCACTCAACTTTATCCCTGTAGAGACTGAGGATTGGAACCTCCAGATTGGTTTGAACGGTACTTGGCAGCAGACTAAGCTGACTGAGCTCCCTTCTGCATATATCGACCTCGGTGGTGCAGGTGGTGGTACCGGTAACACAGTACAGCGTCACCAGGTAGGCTACGCTCCATTTACATTCTATGTATGGCAGCAGGTTTATGACGACAATGGCAATCCTATCCAGAATGCACTCGTAGATCGCAATCAGGATGGTCAGATTACCAACGAGGACCGCTATATGTCAAACAAGAGTCCAAACCCTGACTTCTTCTATGGTGTGAGCCTCAAGCTCTCTTACAAGAATTGGGACTTCGGCTTTAACGGTCACGGTACTGTTGGCAACTATATGTTCAACGATGTACTCCGTAGCGGAGCAACTGCATACTATCGCGATGTTATCGACAAGGGTTACCTCGTAAATACACAGCCTGCAGGTGCTAAGTATGGTTTCAAGGATGCTTCATCTACTGCACAGTGTCTGTCAGATATGTTCCTCGAGGATGCTTCATTCTTCCGTATGGACGACATCAACCTTGGTTACACTTTCCGCAAGGTAGGTCAGGGCAACACCCAGATCCGCGTTGCTGCCGGTGTTCAGAATGTATTCGTTCTTACAAAGTACAGCGGTCTTGACCCTGAGAGCTCTGTAACAGGTGGTATCGACGGTAATATCTATCCACGTCCACGCATCTACAGCGTACGCTTGGGTATTAACTTTTAATTGAGTGAAAAATATGAAAAAGATAATGATTCTTGCCGCATTTGCGGCGTTCGCCCTCACTTCGTGTGTAGGTGATCTCAATCAGGAGCCGTTGTCAAGCGATGTTGTAGGTAGCGATGGTTATACAAACCCTACATACCGTCTTGGTCAGCTGGCAAAAATTTACGGTAGCTTCAACATTACCGGTACCAATGGTGCGGGTAGTACAGATATCGCTGTTGGTGATGCAGGTGCATCAGAGTTTATCCGTGCTTGGTGGTCTGTCAATACTCTTTCTACAGACGAGGCAAAGTGCGTTTGGGGTGATGCTTGGGTAAAGGAGATCGTTACCAACACTTGGACTGCAGTTAAGAACGATGCAATCTATGCAACTTACGTTCGCGGTGTTATGACCGTTACTCTTGCTAACAACTACTTGCGTAGTACTGACGATTCAAATCCTGAGATCGCTGTTGAGCGCGCTGAGGTTCGCGTAATTCGTGCTCTTGCATACTGGATGTTGCTCGACTCTTTCGGAAATCCTCCATTCACTACTGAGGCTGATCCTATGGGTGCTGTAAAGCCTAAGCAGATCTCTGCTGCAGATCTCTACGCTTGGCTTAAGACTGAGCTCGAGGATCTGGTATCAGAGAACTCACACCTTAAGGATGCCCACACTCAGGTTTACCCACGCGTAGACAAGGGTGCTGCATACGGTCTGCTTGCTCGTCTGCTCATCAACCATAAGACTTACCTCGGTAAGGAGGATATGGCTGTTTATGCAGAGGCTATGGCTGCTGCAGAGAAGGTTATGGAGAACTACTCTTTGGCAAAGAACTATCGTGAGCTCTTTATGGGTGACAACGGTCAGAATGCTGACGTTCTCAACGAGATCGTAATGGCTGCTTGCTACGACGCTAATAAGACTCAGTCATACGGTGGTGCTACTTACCTTATCGCTGCAAGTACCAACAACAATAACAACCTCGGTCTTGCTGCAGGTTGGGCTGGTTTGAACACATCAACTCAGTTTGTTGCAAACATCCTCGGTGGTGTAGCTGACAATGCTGCTATTGGTGACAATGTTGAGAAGTTCACTACTACCGACAAGCGTGCACTTGTATCTCTCAAGTACTCTGAGAAGAAGGATCAGGCTATCGACTCATTCACTGCAGGTTGGCACGTATTTAAGTTCAACAACTTCCACTCAGACGCAGAGGATCTCTATGGTGAGCGTCCGAAAGAGGGCGAAGGTGCTATTGTTGAGCAGTTTGCTTCTGTCGATTTCCCACTTATCCGTGCAGCTGAGAGCTATCTGATCTATGCTGAGGCAAAGACTCGTATCGATGGTGGTTCTACATCTGACGCTAAGGCTGTAAAGTGCATTACAGATCTTCAGACTCGTGCAGGTCTTAACCCTGCAATCTCAAGCATTACACTTGACAATGTATTTACTGAGATTACTCGCGAGCTCTACTGGGAGGGTCTCCGTCGTACAACTCTTATCCGCTTCAACAAGTTCGTAGAGGGTAGCTATGTATGGCCTTTCAAGGGTGGTGCAGAGTCAGGTCAGGCACTTGCTGATCATATGAAGCTCTTCCCAATTCCTGATGAGGATATCGTTGCTAACGACAACCTTGATCAGAACATCGGTTACTAATATAATAAGGAGTATAACTATGAAATTTTTGAAATATTTTTCGATAGCTGCAGCTGCTCTGCTCGCCTTCTCTTGTCAGGAGGTAGATAAGACCTATGCTGCACCTGCTGATGAGGTTGTTGCTCCGGTGCTCAACGCTCACGCAGATATCGTTGTTGATGAGGCTACTCTTGCCAACAATGTGACTTTCACCTGGAGTGAGGTTGATTATGGTTATCCTGCACAGGTTACCTACAGCCTCTATGTAGTATATGGCGAGAAGGAGCTTCAGCTCGGTCAGTCATTTACCACCAGCTACACTATGACTAAGGAGGCTCTGAACAACCTGCTCGTAGACGAGAAGGGTCTGGCTCTTGCAGCTGATGCTACCTCTATGATTACTCTCTATGTTACTTCGACTATCTCTAACAACAACCCTGAGTACACAAAGAAGTCTGAGGCTATCACCTTCAACATTACCACTATCGCAGCAACTACTGCTCCTTGGATTCGTCGTTACATCTACGTTCCGGGCAACCACCAGGGTTGGGCTCCTGCTGATGCTCCAATTCTTTGGGAGACCGGCGAGGATAGCGGCAAGTATGAGGGTCTTGTAAACCTCGTAAATGCTGAGGATAAGACTGCAGATTGCGAATTCAAGTTCTGCCAGCTGCCAAACTGGGATGTAAACCTTGGTGGTAGTGAGTCTGCTATGACCCCTGGCGGTGACAACATCAAGCGTCCTTCAGGTCTTTACTGGATCTCAGTAGAGGCAGAGGATGACTTCTCTGCAGGTAGCGTTACAATTAAGGCTGTAGGTGCTATCAATGTTATTGGTGGCGCTGTTGGCGGTTGGGATGTTGCAAACGACCTCGCACTTGCTTGCACCGATGTAAATGGTCAGACTTGGTCTGCAGTATGCGACAACTGCGCAGGTGGCGAGTTCAAGTTCCGCCTGACCGGTGGTGACTTTACCGATCCTTGGGCTATGAACTGGGGTGGTGATATCAACCACCTTACAGCCGGTGGTGACAACCTTACAACCGATCTTACAGGTAAGGTTCGCTTTACTATCAACTTCCGTGGTGATATTCCTGCACTTGCAGAGGATGTGACAAATCCATCTCCAATTTTTGCAACTGTAGCAGCTGAGTAACAAACAACAAGGTGGCAACACCACTGTTGCCACCTTATAATAAACAGAAAGATTATGAAAATTTGGAAATATATACTGTCGGCTGCGGCACTCCTCGCTTTGGGTGCTTGTAACCACGATGCAGACGAGATGGTAATTCCTACACGCAATCTTGACATTGCAAACCACAGCAACGTGGTTGTAAATGACCTGACTGCAACTGAGGAGTTCTCACTCACTTGGTCTGCTGCTAAGTTCGGTGTTGAGACCGAGGTAGAGTATACAGTATCTGTAGCTGTCAATGGCGGCGAGGCTGTAACTCTTGCTACCACTTCAAACCTCTATTACTCTACCACAAATAGCGCACTGCTCGAGGCATTGAATATCGCTATGGGTGGCGAGTATACTGTTGCTTTTACTGTAACTGCTGCAGCTGAAGGTTTTGAGAGCGTAAACGACACTATCTCTGTAGTTATCACCCTCGATAAGGAGGCTATCCTCTACATCCTTGGTGACTACCAGAACGGTAAAGAGGCTTGCTCTCGTATGACTGCAGGCGAGGACAAGATCTTCCGCGGTTTTGTAAACATCCTCTCTGCAGACAAGGGTGGTGTTAAGTTGGCTGTTCTTCCTGATGCAACAGGCACAAACTACGGTATGAAGGATGGTGCTATCAGCGATGCTGCTGATGCAGGCAACATTACTCTTACTGCTGGTCTTCACTACCTCCACTTCGACCTTACAAACCTCAAACTCGTTGATATTCCGCTTACAAAGGTAGGTCTTATCGGTGCAGGTGCTGCATTTGGTGATTGGAGTGCTGATGGTGCAGAGTTTGTTTTTGACGCTGAGAAGAATGTATGGGTTGCAACTGTAGATAATGTAGTTGCTGAGAGCGAGTACAAGATTCGTTTCAACGATATGTGGGATGTAGTTGATGGTGAGGGTAATACTTACAACATCTCACTCGGTGGCGAGGCAGGCAACCTTGCTATGGGTGGCAGCAACCTCAAGGCTGGTTACAATGGTAAGGTAACATTTACCCTTAACCTCTTTGATGCCCCTTATACACTCACTGAGGCGGGTCCTGCTCCAAAGATCCTCTACATCATCGGTGATTATCAGGGTTGGAACCATAGCAATCCATACTCTACCATCAAGGGTGAGAATGGCGTGCTGACCGGTTACTTCTATGTACCTGCTGATGCTACCGGCTTCAAGTTCTGTTCACAGCTCAACTGGGATGGCCCTAACTTTGGTCAGAAGGATGGTGTTATCAACACTGATGGTGATGCAGCCAACCTTACTCTTGAGCCGGGTCTTCACCACATCAAGTTCGACTACTATGCAAATACTCTTACCACTACAGCTATCACTAAGGTAGGTCTTATCGGTAATGGTGATGTATTTGGTGGTTGGGGCACTGATGTCGAGATGGCTTACAACGAGACTACTAAGACTTGGAGTGTAACAATCGAGAATGTACCTGCTGACAATGAGTACAAGGTTCGTTTCAACGCGGATTGGGGTATCAACCTCGGTGGCGATGCTAAGGACCTTACTCAGGATGGTGCAAACCTCAAGACTGTTAAGTCTGGTACTGTAACTTACGAGCTTAACATTTTTGCTCACCCATATACTATCGTAGAGAAGTAGTATATATACTGACCGGAGAGTTTTGACCGACTCTCCGGTTCCTAAAGATTATTATTAAAACCAAACTATACTATGTTTAAGAAGTTTCTATTTTTACCTCTTGTTGCAGTGATGCTCTTTGGTGCTTGCTGTAACAATACTCCGCAGGGCGCACATCCGGACTGGACTTACGATGCGGTTGTATATGAGATGAACGTGCGTCAATATACCCCTGAGGGCACATTCGCAGCTGCCGCAGAGCATCTGCCACGCCTCAAGGATTTGGGAGTTGATATTGTGTGGATGATGCCAATCTATCCAATCGGCGTAAAGGAGCGTAAGGGCACTCTCGGCTCTTACTATGCAATTTCGGACTACTGTGCCACAAATCCGGAGTTTGGCACTCTCGAGGATTTCGACGCATTTGTAGCAAGGGCTCACGAGTTAGGTTTGAAGGTTATTATTGATTGGGTGGCAAATCACACCTCTCCGGATGCAATTTGGATTACCGAGCGTCCGCTGGATTGGTATGTTCGTGACGAGCAGGGCAATACTATCGTTCAGTACGATTGGACCGATATTGCGAAGCTCAACTACGACAATGCCGATATGCGTGCAGAGATGGAGAAGTGTATGCGATTTTGGATGGAGCGCGGCATCGACGGCTTCCGTTGCGATATGGCTTGCGAGATGCCGTTCGACTTCTGGCAGACAGTTATTCCTGCAATCCGCAAGGACTATCCGCAGATGTATTGGCTTGCAGAGGGCGAGCACACAGAGCTTCACAACGGCTCTTTCGATGCATCTTATGCGTGGGAGCTACATCACCTGCTTAACGCTATTGCACGCGGCGAGAAGGGTGTGGCAGAGCTGAAGGAGTATATTGCAAAGGATGCTGCGGCACACCCTGCAGAGGCGTTCCGTCTGATGTTTACATCTAACCACGACGAGAACTCTTGGGCAGGAACCGAGTTTGAGCGTATGGGCGATGCTGCAAAGGTTATGGCGGTGCTGACATTTACTCTTCCAAATGGTCAGCCACTCATCTATACTGGTCAGGAGATGGGTTGGAACAAGCGTTTCGAGTTCTTTGAGAAGGACCATATCCCTGCTTGGGAGAACAACGAGTATGCTCAGTTCTACAAGGAGCTTACAGCGCTGCGCCACAACAACGCAGCTCTTGCTGCAGGTGAGCGCGGAGGTAAGATTGAGTATATCGAGGATGTACCTGCAGGCGTGTTTGCATTTACTCGCGCCGTAGAGGGCAATGCGGTTACTGTATATGCAAACCTTACAAATGAGGCTGTAGAGGTTGGTGATACTAACCTTGCAGCTTGGGGCTGGAATATAACAACAAAGTAATATGAAGAAGTTTTTGATATTTTTTACTGCGTTGGGCGTTATCGCTTGCTCAAACGGCAGTTCATTCAATCCAAATGCTGTTGCAGATGCCGCTGACAAGGTTGCTCGCGTAGAGCCGCTCTGCTGGTGGACAGGTATGAAGACACCTCTGCAGCTGATGATTAACGGCGAGAATATCTCGCAGTACAATGTTGCCCTCGAGGGTGGCAGTGGGGTAGAGATTACCGCAGTACACAAGGCAGACAGCCCGAACTACCTCTTTGTAGATGTAGCTGTGGCAAACAACGCTGATGCAGGCACCTACTACCTCGTATTTACAAAGGGTGACGAGCAGTTCAAGTACCCTTACACAATCTCGGAGCGTCGCAAGGACTCTGCTCTGCGTCAGGGATTTACTACTGCCGATGCAATCTATCTGCTTATGCCTGACCGTTTCGGTAATGGTAATCCGGAGAACGACTCTACACCTTGCACTACAGAGAAGGCTGATCGCAAGGCATTCTTCGGTCGTCACGGTGGCGACTTGCAGGGTATGATTAACGGTCTGGACTACATTGCATCGCTCGGTATGACAGTTATCTGGCCGACTCCGCTGCTCGTAGACAACGAGCCGCACGAGTCTTACCACGGTTACGCTTGTGGCGACTACTACCACATCGACCCACGCTTTGGTGACAATGAGCTCTACAAGGAGTTTGTTGCTCAGGCTCATCAGCGCGACATCAAGGTCATTATGGATGTAGTTACAAACCACTGCGGTGTATCTCACTGGTGGATGAACGACCTGCCATTCAAGGATTGGGTACATGTATTCCCTCAGTACACAGGTACAAATGTATGCTTCTCGACCAATATGGATCCTAACGCCTCTGCTTACGACCTCAATCTGCAGGAGAGCGGTTGGTTTGTTCCATCTATGCCTGATATGAACCTCAATAACAAGTTCGTTCTCAACTACTTCAAGCAGTGGGCTGTATGGTGGTTGGAGTGGAGTGATATTGACGGTTTCCGCGTAGATACATATCCATACAACGAGAAGGAGCCTATGAGCGAGTGGTGCAAGAGCGTTATGGCAGAGTTCCCTAACATCAACATTGTGGGCGAGTGCTGGACCTCTTCTATCCCACAGCTTGCTTATTGGCAGGGCGACAATGCAAACAAGGATGGTTTCAACAGCCACCTGCGTTCAGTGATGGATTTCCCTCTGCAGGAGGCTATCTGCCACGCACTCTCTTGTGATAATCCTGGCTGGGGTCAGGGTATGACCCGCGTATACGACTGTCTGTCACACGACTTTGTATATCACGACCTTAGCAATATGATGATCTTTACAAACAACCACGACACAACCCGTATCGGTGATGTTATCAATCGTAATCCGGGTCGTGCAAAGATAGCTCTTGCTATGCTTGCAACTATGCGTGGTATTCCGCAGGTATTCTATGGCGAGGAGATGATGCTCTGCTCTGCAGACCTAAGTCAGGGACACGGTGGTCTTCGCATCGACTTCCCGGGTGGTTGGGCAGGCGACAAGACCAATCTGCTCACTGCTGAGGGGCGCAAGGGTCAGAATAAGGAGTTGTTCGACTTCTCTGCACGCCTCTTCAACTGGCGCAAGAGCAAGGAGGTTATCCACAACGGTCAGACAATGCACTTTATGACTCGCGACAATAGTTACGCATACTTCCGTTATGATGATACAGATGCAGTATTTGTATACATCAACAATACCGACAAGAGTAAGACTATTCCGTGGTCAAACTACGCAGAGATTGGTGCTACACTCAAGGATGGTCGTTGCGTAATCTCGGGTGAGTCTGTTACTATCGATAACAATACTAAAGTTGCTCCATATAGCGTTATTGTAGTTGAATATAAGAGATAAATATATGAAAAAAGTACTTTTAACACTCTTTGCCGCTGTTGCAGTGATGAGCCTTAATGCGAAGGAGGTTCTTACCTCTCCGGATGGCAATCTTAAACTCACTTTTGAGATTGGCGAGAATGGTGCTCCACTCTATAGCCTCGACTATAAGGGTAAGGCTGTAGTTCTGCCAAGCGGTATGGGTCTTGAGCTTCGCGGTCAGGACCGTCAGATCTCGTTTGGCGAGGAGATAACCAAATCAGATCACGGCGCATCAGTATCGTTGTATGACAACTTCGTACAGCAGAATGTTGCTCGCACCTCTTCTGACACTACTTGGACACCTGTTTGGGGTGAGGTTGCGACTATCCGCGACAACTACAATGAGATGACTGTATCTCTGTTGCAGACCGAGCGTAACTACAAGATGGATATTGTCTTCCGTCTCTACAACGAGGGTCTTGGTTTCCGCTATCTTTTCCCTGAGCAGAAGGAGCTGACATACTTCGTAATTAAGGAGGAGAAGACCCAGTTTGCCATGACCGGCGACCACACTGCGTGGTGGATTCCGGGCGATTATGACACTCAGGAGTATGAGTATCATCGCTCTCGTCTGAGCGAGATTCGCGGTCTTATGCAGCAGGCAATCACTCCGAACTCTTCACAGACTCCGTTCTCTGCAACAGGTGTTCAGACATCGCTGCAGATGAAGAGTGACGATGGTCTGTATATCAATATCCACGAGGCTGCACTTGTCGATTATGCTTGTATGCACCTTGATTTGGATGATAAGAAGATGGTATTTAACAGCCACCTTACACCTGACGCACAGGGTTGGAAGGGTTATCTTCAGGCTCCTTGCCGCACCCCTTGGCGTACAGTTATGGTGAGCGACGACTGCCGCGACATTCTTGCATCAAAGCTCATCCTTAACCTCAATGACCCTTGTGCTTATGAGGATACATCGTGGATTAAGCCTGTGAAGTATGTAGGTGTTTGGTGGGAGATGATTACCGGCGCCGGCGATTGGGCATATACACGCGATATTCCTGCCGTTCAGCTCGGTGTTACCGACTACACAAAGGTTAAGCAGAGCCCTACACACTCAGCAAACAATGCACGCGTGCGTCGTCTTATCGACTTTGCGGCAGAGCACGGTTTTGACGAGGTACTCGTAGAGGGTTGGAATGTCGGTTGGGAGGATTGGTTTGGCAAGACCAAGGACTATGTCTTCGACTTTGTTACCCCTTATCCTGATTTCGATATCAAGGCGCTCAATGAGTATGCACACAGCAAGGGTGTACGTCTGATGATGCACCACGAGACCTCATCTTCTGTTCGCAACTACGAGCGACATATGGATGCTGCTTATGAGCTTATGAACAAGTACGGCTACACATCTCTCAAGAGCGGTTATGTAGGCGATATTATCCCTCGCGGCGAGTATCACTATGGTCAGTGGATGAACAACCACTACCTCTATGCCGTAAAGAAGGCTGCCGAGCATAAGATTGTTGTAAATGCACACGAGGCGGTTCGTCCTACAGGTCTGTGCCGTACATATCCAAACCTTATCGGCAACGAGTCTGCACGCGGTACCGAGTATCAGTCATTTGGCGGAACTCGTCCACACCACGTATGTATTCTGCCATTTACCCGTCTGCAGGGTGGTCCTATGGACTACACTCCGGGTCTGTTTGAGATGGAGGTAGAGAAGCTCAATCCGAACAACAAGAGCCATGTAAATGCGACAATCTGCAACCAGCTTGCGCTCTACCTGACTCTCTACTCGCCACTTCAGATGGCAGCGGATACACCTGAGAACTACGAGCGTTTTATGGATGCATTCCAGTTTATCAAGGATGTAGCTGTAGATTGGTCTGACAGCCGTTATATCGAGGCAGAGGTTGGTGAGTATCTGACCGTTGCTCGTAAGGCAAAGGGTACAGGCGAGTGGTTCCTCGGCTCTGTTGCCGGCTATGATGCCCGCACATCGACAGTCGCTCTCGACTTCCTTGAGCCGGGTGAGGTTTATGTGGCAAAAATCTACGCAGATGCTTCAGATGCCCACTACAAGACCAATCCACAGGCATACACTATCCGTGAGGTGCGCTGTACCTCAAAGAGCACTCTCAAGCAGTTTGTAGCTGCGGGCGGTGGTTATGCAGTATCTTTCCGCAAGGCAACTGCAGCCGACAAAAAGCTCAAGATGCTCAAATAATTTCAATAAAGTAGCTTTGGAGAGGGGTAACATTGTTGCTCCTCTCTGTTTTTTTATATATATTTGTGGTAAAATCCCGAACTTATGAAAAAACTGCTACTTTCTTTAGTTGCTATCCTATCTTTTGCTGTCGCTGCAGCGCAGGAGGAACACTCTATAATTATCGACCAATCGTCGTTTAGACCTATCCAGTCGGATGCACTGACGGGTGTAGCTATCGACCCTATAGGCAAAGACTCTTCACGCCGACCTTGTGCCCGTATCAAGGTTAAGATCAACCGAATGACTCGCGAGGAGATTAACGCCATCGATGTTAAGATTCACACAAACAACGAGCTGATAAAGTGCAAGACAGCCGAGTATGACACCGGTCTGATACTCGAGATGACTGCGCTGCCCGTTACCCGTTTCTATTTCTACCATCCGGAGTTTGGCTACTCGAATGAGGTTAATCTGAAGCTGGATGCAGACAAGGAGTACTATATCGAGGCGAGTCTTAATCAGACCTACTCGATTGTCGTGAACTGCAATGTTACCGATGCAGATGTCTATATCGACGGCGTTTTCAAGGGTCGTACAAGCAACAACTACAGCCTTACCGTTTCGGAGGTTATGGTTGGTGCGCATACTCTGCGCGTAGATTATGGCGGAATTAAGCACGAGCAGAAGATTATGGTGAACAAGGACTCTATTCAGTTCCGCCAGATAATCAATACAGAGGCTTCAAAACCGCAGTTTGTAGTCTTTGTTGTTCAGCCTGCCGATGCAATATTGATGATTGACAATAGCGTATATCCCCTGCAGGATGGCGCTACAAGCATTATGCTCGAGAATGGTACATATAACTACACAATATCAGCGCAGGACTACCACGACCTTCGCGGAACATTCACCGTAGCAGGCACGAAGGTCGAGAAGGAGCTCAGGCTAAATCCCGCTTACGGATGGTTGTCCGTTATCGGAGGCTCGCTTGAGGGCGGTGCTGTATATGTTGATAATAAGCTTGTGGGCACAGCACCGATTAAGGAGTTCAAACTCTCGAGTGGCGAGCATCAGATACGCATTATCAAAGAGCTCTACAAACCATATATAGAAACTGTAACTATTCGCGACAACCAGACAACAAACTGCACTCCGTCACTTGCTGCCGACTTTGCCAATGTCTATATCACAGCTCCGGAGGGTGCCGATATTTGGATTAACGGCAACCAAAAAGGTAGTGGCAGTTGGAGCGGTAAGCTCGCTGCAGGTGTATATCTGTTCGAGGCTCGCAAAGCCGGCTACAAGAGCAGCTCTATGTCGCAGACAATCTCTGCAAGCAGTGCAACACAGAACTACACACTACCTGCACCGACTCCGATCGTCGGCTCGCTTATCGTGCAAGGCACACCTGTTATGGCAGATGTTACAGTCGATGGCAAGAGCGTTGGTCGCCTGCCGCTCTCACTTGACAATCTGCTGATTGGCAGCCACAACGTCGCTGTTTCAAAGGATGGCTACGCTGCACACACTCAGAGCATAACTATCGCCGAGGGCAAAACTGCAACTATTACCGTTGCATTAAAAAAGCAGACAGAGCAGAGCTACTCAAATACCCCAACCTATAATACATCATCAAACATCTCTTCGGGCAAGAGCTACAAAGTCGGTGACTTCTATAACGAGAATGGTCTGAGAGGTGTAGTTTTTGAGGTATCAACCGACGGAAAGAGCGGTAAGATTGTAAATATGAGTGAGTCTGATGGTGGTCTTTTATGGACAAATATAAAGTCAGAGCAGAAGCGCAAGATTGGCACAACCGACCAGTATGATGGTGAGAATAATATGAACACAGTAAAGCTGCTGCCAAATTGGGAGAGCAGTTATCCCGTATTTGCGTATTGTGCAAATCTGGGTAATGGTTGGTATCTACCTGCATCAGAGGAGCTCAAATTATTATTACTCAATGATAAGGTACACGATGCGGTAAATCATACTCTTGAGGCAAATGGTGGCAAGAAACTCTCCAACAAGAAGGATCCGAGATGGTATTGGTCATCTACAGAGGGTAGTTATGTGTCCAGTGATAAGATTACCTCTGCAAAACTTGTCCGCCTGAACTATGATGACATCGGTGAGCACGGCAAGGATTTAAGTTATTCATTTACCCGCACTCGAGCAATTCATAAATTCGGTAACGGAACATCATCAAGCAACTATTCAAGCAGTTCGTCGAATTACTCGTCTTCGTCTTACTCAACATCGGGCAAAAGCTACAAGGTGGGCGACTTGTATAATGAGAATGGCAAAAAGGGTGTAGTAATCTGGACTGATGCATCAGGTAGATACGGCAAAATTGTCAGCCTCGAAAAATCAAGCAGCGAGATGGCTTGGGCGTCTGCATACGAAGATTGCAATAAGCGTCATGGAACAGCAGATCAGCATGATGGCTATAAGAATATGCAGAAGATTCAATCGATACCGGGATGGAGAGAGAAGTTTCCTCCATTTGCGTGGTGTGCAGATTTGGGCGAGGGATGGTATCTACCAACCGTAAACGAGTTGTGGTTGATATACAAGAATAGGGATATTATACGACCTAAACTACATAATGTAGTATCCAATGATTACTATTATACATCTACAGAGGTCGATACTGATGTCAAGACTGCATTTGCTGTAAATGTATTTGACAATACGGTTATTAACTACAACGGCTTAAAGTTTAGTAAATATTATGTCCGTGCTGTTGCTACATTTGGAACTCCATCCTTCTCCCACAGAGCGACAAGCGGTCCATACAAGGTTGGCGACTACTATAACGAGAATGGCAAGGAGGGCGTAGTATTTAGAGTGAACGCAAGCGGCACAAGCGGTATGATTGTAAGCCTTAACGACTATCTGACGATGTGGGCTAATCGTGATGAATACGAGAGTGAGACTAAACGAAAAATTAAGGCAGTGGATGAAGATAATGGTTGGAATAACTTTACCATTGTAAAGAGTATCTCTTCGTGGGAAAAGAAATATCCTGCTTTTGCTTGGTGTGCAAATCTGGGTAGTGGTTGGTATCTACCTGCCACAAACGAGCTTAAGAGCCTATTATTAGATTCGGCAGTATATAATGCTGTAAACTCAACGCTTAAATCTATTGGTGCACCGGAATTAGCAAAAGCAAGAGAGACCAAGCATAGCGAATATTGGCTATCGACAGAGTCAGATGCAAAACCTATCAACGGTAGCTATCAGGCTTGTACAATCTCTATGGGATGGGAGTTTGTTAGCGATAGCTTTAAGTACAATCAATGTTTAGTTCGTGCAGTAGCCAAATTCGGCAGTAACTCTTCATCTTCATCAAACAACTATTCGAGCAGTTCGTCTAACTACTCATCATCATCTTACTCAACATCGGGCAAAAGCTACAGAATCGGTGATTACTATAATGAAAATGGTAAAGAGGGTGTAGTTTTTGAGGTAGATGCAACAGGAAAACACGGCAAGATTATCAGCGTTGCATATTCCGGCTACGATAAAGCTTGGGCTTTAGGTGCCGAGCAAAAGAGATTTATCGGTGCAACCGATGCATACGATGGCGAGAAGAATATGGCTGTAGTTAAGCGCCAGAGCAATTGGAGAAATAATTATCCTGTATTTGCATGGTGTGCAAGTCTTGGAGATGGTTGGTATCTGCCGGCAAAAGAGGAGTGGAAGGTTATATATAGCCTTAAATCAAAGTTGGAGTCGAAATTGAAACACAAGATTGATGTATTCTTCTGGACATCTACAGAGAATAACGAGATGTATAAGGGAGAGTATTGCTCTTGGGATATATCAAATAGTGGCAGTCTTTCGACATACTGTAAAAGCCGTACCAATGCAGCATTTGCCGTTGCCAAATTCTAATAGAAGCGTATGAAAAGAGTTATAAAAAATCTCGGATTTTGGATACTTGTGGCGATGGTTGCAGGTATCGTTGCGGGTGTTGCGATGGGGGAGAGTGCGAGTGTTTTTGCTCCACTCGGGACACTCTTTATACAGCTTATAAAGATGCTCGTGGTGCCGCTGGTAGCTATCTCTATAATATCCGGAGCAGCTACGCTTGGTGGCAGTCGTTCGGCGGGTAAAATTGGAGTGGTGAGTATCGGTTATATAATGGTTACAACCGTTATATCGATTATTATTGCCATCGTTTTCGGTCTGATTTTCAAGCCCGGAGCAGGATTGTCGGCAGAGAGTATTGGACTGATTAATGCCGCAGCAGATGCGGGCAGTGGAGTTGCAAGTCAGGCAGGATTTTGGGAGACTATTATCGGTATGATTCCTGCAAATCCGATCAAGGCATTTGCTGATGGTAACATTCTGCAGATTATTGTCTTCGGACTCTTCCTCGGCTTTGGCATAGCAGCAATCGAGAGTAGTAAACGCGAAAAGGTCATTGCAGGTCTTAACTACATCCTTGAAGCGCTTATTTGGTGCATTGGCAAAGTTATGCTTGTTGCACCTATTGGTGTATTCGGACTTATGGCTGAGGCTACCGGAACATTTGGCTTTGATGTACTGATAAAGGTAGCAAATCTGCTCTGGGTAGATCTGCTTGCGGTGCTTGTTATGGGTCTTGTAGCGTATCCTCTGACTATTTCGTTACTCTCAAGGGTATCAACCAAAGAGTTCTTCCGTCAGATGGTGCGTCCGCAGATTATCGCCTTTTCGACTGCATCATCTATGGCTACGCTCCCCGTTACAATGGCTGCGTGCGACAATATGGGTATATCAAAACAGGTTTCTGGATTTGTTATTCCACTCGGTGCGACTATCAATATGACAGGAAATGCGATTTACTACACCCTTGTCGCAATATTCTTTGCTCAGTTCTACGGAATAGAGCTCACCATGGCGCACTATGTAGCAATTACAGTCACCGCATCACTCGGCTCTATTGGTCAGGCTGGAGTTCCTGGTCCAACGCTTATGGTTGTTGCAGTACTTGCAAGTGCGGGTATTCCTATCGAGGGACTGCCACTGCTCTATGCGCTTGACAGAGTGTTTGATATGATTCGTACCGTACTCAATATTACGGGCGATGCCGCGTGTGCAGCAGTCACAGATCGCTTGGCAAGCGAATAGCAAAAGAGAAAATAGCAGAGCCTATGGCTCGATATTTGCGCTCCGTATTCGTAAAATCGAAATATGGAGCGCAATTTTATCGAGGCATTAGAACACCGTCGCAGCCACTACGCCATAAGTGCCGCAATGAGCACCTCTGAGGAGGAGATAATAAAAACTATAGATCGCATTATGCTTGCTATACCATCGGCATACAACAGCCAGTCGAGCAGGGTAGTGCTACTGATGGGTGTACACCATATATGTATGTGGGGCATTGTCAAGCAGTGCCTTGCAAGACTCGTAACACCCGAGGTATTTGTCGGCACACGAACAAAAATAGATACCTGCTTTGCTGCCGGCTGTGGCACAGTGCTCTTCTATGAAGATATGGATGTCGTGGCAAAAATGAAGGAGCAATTTGCACTATATGCCGATAAATTTGACGAGTACTCTGCCCATACATCGGCAATGCATCAGCTTGCTATATGGACAGCACTTGAAGATATGGGCTTCGGATGCTCCTTGCAGCACTATAATCCACTGATAGATACAGAGATAGCAAAGCAGTGGAACATCCCGCAATCGTGGAAGTTGATTGCTCAGATGCCATTCGGTACGCCACTTCAGGTTCCGGACACAAAGGAGCAACACCTGCCACTCTCCGAAAGACGCTTGGTATTTTCCAAATAGTAGTCGATATTGGCGATAAATAGAGATGAAATGATTATCTTTGTGTGATTTGTGACAAAGATATGATATGAAGTACTACTCTCAAGTTATCTCGCCAACCACTCCGCTGCTGGTCGTTATCGCTATAGACCAATCAGGTTCGATGAATGCGCCATTCACTCACTGCTCAATGATATTATCAAAGAGCGAAGTGGCGTCAATGGTTGCGTCGTCTATAATAGAGGAGCTTATATCTCGTTCATATCACGCAGATAAAAGTCGCCACTACTTCGATCTCTCCGTTGTGGGATACTCACGATATGAGGTCTATCCGCTACTATGCGACAGCTGTCATCCCGTATCGGCAGCCATATATGAAAACAGCAGACCTAAACTTATACGCCGAGTAATCGAATATATCACACCGGATAACCATCTGCGCCTTGTTCCCGAGGCATATTATGAGTGGATCAAACCTCAAGCCGCCGGAACAACCTCTATGTTGGAGATGCTTGATTGCGTCGGTGATATTGTCAGTGACTGGTGCGAGTCTCGCCAAAACCATAAATCATTTCCACCTATTGTCATCAATATTACCGATGGTCTCGACGAACTCGAGTACACCTCGCTGCATACACAAAAGAGCAACCGACTCAAAGAGATTGGTACAGATAATGGCAAAACCATCTTTATAAATGTCTGTATCGACTCCTGTCCAAGAGAGGAACGACTCTACTTCCCTTCCGAAAAAGATGTCCCGCCGTCACACGCGGCAGCTATTCTCGCCCGTATGTCAAGCCCTCTGCCAGAGCAGTTTAACTCGCTACATAAACGATATAATGGCAAGGTAATCTCTCAGCCACCATATATATCGCTCTGCTATAACGAAGCAGTTCTCGATATTATCCCAATGCTCAATATGGCTGTCAAACTCCCTGATGAGAATAAATAGGGGAGGAGTCACCAACAATATTAAGCACTCAACATACCTTCGATAGAATACAAAAAAAAAGAAGACAACCTTTCGATTGTCTTCTTTGGTGCGGTGCGTAGGGGACTCGACCGGCAAAGCCGAAGCGAGGATACCTTGAGCGCAGCGTAGCGAGCAATTATATATTTATCCTCGCAACCACTATTTTACGTGAGCAGTGCCATATGCAGCGCTGTATTCGAGGGCAAAATCGCAACGCGATGTGGTGTTCAGAGTGACATTGTGGGCTTGCACACAAAATGGCACTATGGACAACACTCAGTTGATGAAATCA
>CANBCZ010000027.1 GCA_947367255.1 uncultured Alistipes sp. | reverse complement strand
CCCCCCCCCCCCCCCCCCCCCCCCCCCCCCCCCCCCCCATACAATCCCCCGCCCACCCCCGAGACCTACACCTATTAAGTCGTCGGCAGCGTCAGATGTGTATAAGAGACAGAATATACAATAAGTGGCAATTTTTTCGTTATATTTGTGTTATGAAGAGCTTTTGGATTGCCATATACTTAGCATTTTGCACATTTGCAGCAGCTTCGGCAAAGGATTATGAGGCGATAATGCAAAAGGTGGCAGAATCTGACCAACAGGTACGCAGAGAGTTGATATCTGCGCAAAAGAGTGGCAATATGGAGCTCCTTGCAGATGCCGCAAAGAGGATGGAGAGGTGCGACGAGCAGAATCAAAAGATAGTTTTCAAGATACTCGACAAGCGAGGAGTACCGAAGAATCTATCTAATGAGGCGTTCAACTCTATTTGGCTTGTTGTACAGCACTCGGATACGGAACATATCGAGAAATACCTACCTATTTTGCGCCAAGCAGCAGATAGGGGTGGTATCTCGCAAATTGAACTAACGACAATGGAGGACAGACTCAGAGTATATAAGCGCACCGCGCAAATATACGGATCTCAGACCATTGATACCGGCAACACAATCTATTTTTATCCGATTGCAGAACCTGAGAATTTAGACTCTCGCCGAGCTGAGATAGGTATGAGTCCGATAGCGGAATATATCGAGATACTCAAAGAGGTTACGGGTAAAAATGTGATTTTTGACCCAACAATTACCTTTGAGAAGTTGGATGAGTTAAGAGCCAAAAACAAATAAAAGCATAGCTTTAGATAAAAATTTAAAAATATTGATTATGAAAACATTACTAACCATTTCACTATTGCTTTCAACACTCTTCGGGATAAAGGACACATACTTTATTCTGCGCTTTGATCACTTTGTGGACAAGGTAGCAAAAAACTACGAATCTTTTGACGACGAGGAGTGGGATACAACAATGCAGAAGTACTCCGAGTTCCGTTCAGAGTACAAGGAGCTTGCACCAAATATGTCGAGCGAGCAGCGTTCGGAGGTAAATGAGTTATTTTCGAAGATCAATGCGGTAATAATCAAACACAAGGCATCGAAGGCTTTTGGAACAATAAACGATTTGGTCAATGAGGCGTCGGGAACGCTCAAAGAACTAAAGAAGTTAGCAGAGTAGAGGAGGGGTTTATAAACCCCTCTTTTTGTTTTTTCTACTTTTTGACTTATCTTTGTGGGTTATTTCACTCAAAACAGAGAATATTATGAGAGCAGCAATCATAGGTTACGGCAAAATGGGTCACGAGATCGAGAAGATTCTCGTGCAGAGAGGTCATACCGTAAGCCTTATTATAGACCAAGATAATATCGCCGATCTTAATGCCGAGCACCTTGCAGGCATTGATGTAGCTATCGAGTTTACAACACCGCAGACCGCATACAACAACATCCGCACCTGCATAGAGGCGGGCGTGGCTATCGTAAGCGGCACAACCGGTTGGACAGAGCGTCTGCCAGAGCTTCAGCAGCTGTGCAGAGAGAAGGGTAGTGCTATGATCTACTCGTCAAACTACTCTCTCGGTGTAAATATCGCCTTCAGAATCAACCGCCGTCTTGCAGAGCTGATGAACGGCTGCAACAACTACGACGTGCGCATCGAGGAGATTCACCACACACAGAAGAAGGATGCTCCGAGCGGCACTGCAATCACCCTTGCGCAGGAGGCTATTGACCGCCTTGACCGCAAAAATAGATGGAACTGCATCGAGCCGCAGAAGGGCGAGACAAGTCAGGCAACTGCCGATAGTATTGAGATTACCTCGCTGCGTGAGGGCACCGTACCGGGCACACACACCGTAACTTACGAGTCGGCAGACGACACTTTAGAGCTTAAGCACACACTAAAGAGCCGCAGCGCTCTTGCAACAGGTGCGGTTATTGCAGCAGAGTTTATCTGTGGCAAAAAGGGTGTATTTACAATGGATGACCTTTTCAAGGAGTAGGTATGAGAAAGTTTTGGAGCAATAAATGGTTTAAGTTTTCGGTAGTTTCGGTACTCTACGTGCTGCTGTGCGTGGTTTGGACCGGAAATCTTTGGATGCTGTTGGGTCTGCCACTTATCTACGACCTCTACATCTCAAGACTCTTCTACAAGTATGTTTGGCACTACAACGACCGCCTGCGCGAGCGTTCTGCACTCTACAACAGCATTTGGGGCTGGGTAGATGCAATTCTCTGGGCAACCGTTGCCGCAACACTGCTGCATCTATTTGTCTTCCAGCTCTATAAAGTGCCTACATCGTCTATGGAGAAGACAATCCTTATCGGCGACTACCTCTATGTGAGCAAGGTGACATACGGTCCGCAGGTGCCTAATACGCCAATTGCCATGCCGTTTGTATTCAACACTATGCCCGGCTCGACAACCAAAAAGTCGTACTGCGACGCCATTCAGTGGGACTACCACCGTCTGAAGGGTCTGAAGAGAATCGAGCGCGGCGATGTTGTGGTATTCAACTACCCCGAGGGTGATACCGTTCTTATGCCAAAACGCCTCTATCCGACCCCTGGAGCAAGTTACTACGACGCTCTGCGCAGCTATCAGCAGAGCTACGGAGAGGCTGAGGGTCGTCGCCAACTCCTTGAGGATTACAATGTTACGGTACACCCTGTGGACAAGCGCGAGAACTACATCAAGCGCTGCGTGGCTATTCCGGGTGACACTATTACAATCAAGGGCACAACCCTCTTTGTAAACGGCGAGGAGCAGACTACACTCCCTGAGCAGCAGTATATCTACTTCGTGCAGAGTTCAACACCTCTGACACAATATGCAATGGATAAGTCCGGCGTAAGAGAGTGGGGTGGTAATGCGCCATACTACTATCTGACAATGACCGATGATGTTGCCGCTACAGTCGAGAAGATGCCGTCTGTGCTCTCCGTAATCAAGTACAACAACGAGGAGGATGGTCTTGAGTTCTTCCCGAACAACAGCAACTACAGCTGGACTCAGGATAACTTCGGACCTCTCTATATTCCGCAGAAGGGTGCGACAATCGACCTTACTGCAGAAAATCTGCCACTCTACCGCCGTATTATCGAGAAGTACGAGGGTCACAAGCTCGAGGTTGTCGATGGTCAGATACTTATCGACGGAGTAAAGAGCGACAGCTACACCTTTGCTATGGACTACTACTGGATGATGGGAGATAATCGCCACAACTCTGCCGACAGCCGTTTCTGGGGCTTTGTTCCGGAGGACCACATTGTCGGCAAGGCATCATTTATCGCCTTCTCGATGGGCGAGAATGGCATCCGTTGGAATCGTCTGTTCAGAAAGATAAAGTAAACAAGTCGTGGAAGAGCTGAAAGATAGTTATCTGACCATTGCAGAGCCTGCAGAGTGCACTATGCGCGAGCGTAGCAGCAAGTTCCTCTCGTATGCCTATCCGGTAACAAACGAGGAGCAGATACGCACGCACCTTGACACTCTGCACAAGCAGTACTACGACGCCACGCACCACTGTTATGCTTGGCGTTTGGGTCCTCACGGCGAGCAATTTCGTGCCAACGACGACGGAGAGCCGTCGGGAACAGCAGGTAAACCGATACTCGGTCAGCTGCTCTCGCACGATATTACAGACTGTCTGATTGTCGTTGTGCGCTACTTTGGCGGCACAAAACTTGGAGTTTCGGGACTTATTCAGGCATATAAGGAGGCTGCAGCTGATGTTATTGCCGTGAGCAATGTTGTTGAGCGCACCGTAGATACAGTTATCAAGCTCGACTTCTCGTATATGGTCATGAACGACATTATGCGCATCATCAAAGACGAGCAGCCACAAATTCGCGAGCAGATTTTCGACAACTTATGCACAATGACGCTCGCCATTCGTCAAAGCAAGGCGCCGACCCTGCTCGGAAAACTCAGCAAGGTCAGCGGAGCGACTATTGAAGTGATTGAAGATGAGTTATAACTCGATATACATAAAGGGAGCAAGGGTTCACAACCTCAAGAATATCGAGCTCGATATTCCTCACAACAAGCTCGTTGTTGTGACGGGACTTTCGGGTTCGGGAAAGAGTACGCTTGCATTTGACACCATATTTGCCGAGGGTCAGAGGAGGTATGTGGAGTCACTCTCTTCGTATGCCCGCCAATTCTTGGGCAGGATGAGCAAGCCCGAGGTAGATATAATCTCCGGTATTGCACCCGCCATTGCCATCGAACAGAAGGTCAGCACTCGCAACCCTCGCTCGACAGTAGGTACAACGACCGAGATTTACGACTACCTGCGACTGCTCTTTTCGCGTATCGGTCGCACATTTTCACCCGTTTCGGGTATGGAGGTCAAGTGCTACACAACCGACGATGTTGTGGAGTACGCCACAGCTCTTGGAGAGGGTAGCCGAATTATCGTTGCCGTGCCGCTTCAGTTAAAGAGTGGACAGGGGTTAATAGACAAGATGTTACAACTTGTTGCCGACGGTATTCAACGACTCTATATCGACGGCAGCACAGTGCTTCTCGAGGAGTTTATACCGACCATCACCGAGAGCACAACAACAGATGGCATATATATCGTTGTCGATCGTATAAAGGTCGCTACAGATGACGATACACTCAACCGTATGCGCGAGTCCGTATCGGGTGCATTTGGTTATGGCACAAATAGTTGCGTGATTATCTATGACGGCTCTCTTGTAGAGTTTTCGGCACTGATGACCACCGATGGAATAGAGTTCGAGCACCCGTCCGAGCACCTCTTCGGATTTAATAACCCGCTCGGTGCCTGCCCCGTATGTGAGGGTTTTGGCAGGGTAACGGGCATTGACGAGGAGCTTGTAGTGCCCGACAAATCCCGCTCGATTTTCGACAACGCGATTGCTTGTTGGCGCGGTGACTCTATGAGTCGTTTCCGCAACCAGCTTGTGCAGAATGCTTATAAGTTCGATTTTCCTATCCACGAGCCATACTACAAACTTACGGAGGAGCAGCGCAGACTGCTCTGGACAGGTAACGAATATTTCGAGGGTCTGAATGCCTTCTTCGACTACCTTGAGCGTGAGAAGAAGAAGCACAAGACCCAATTCAGCATACTCAAAGCTCGATATACCGGCAAGACCATCTGTCCTGCCTGCAATGGTGCAAGGTTGCGTCCGGAGGCGCTATATGTAAAGGTTGGTGGCAAAAATATCGCAGAACTCGCTGCAATGACTGTCGATACTCTGATTGAGTTCTTCGACACCCTTCAACTCGACGAGCACGACACAACTACTGCCGAGCGAATTATTGTCGAGATACGCAACCGACTGCAGTATCTGAGCGATGTAGGCTTGGGATACCTGACCCTCAACCGTCTCAGCTCAACACTTTCGGGTGGCGAGAGTCAGCGCATAAACCTCTCGACCTCACTTGGCAGCAACCTCACAGGCTCGCTATACATCCTTGATGAGCCGAGCATCGGTCTGCATCCGAGGGATACTGCGCGCCTTATATCAGTGCTCAAGCAGTTGCGCGACTTGGGAAATACCGTTATCGTTGTCGAACACGAGGAGGAGATTATCCGCGCGGCAGACTACATTGTAGATATAGGTCCCGAGGCGGGCGAAAACGGCGGTAGGGTGGTCTACAGCGGCGACTACGATAAGTTGTGCAGTTGTAAGCAGAGCCTTACTGCGGACTATCTGTGCGGCAGAAAGAGCATTTCTGTACCAAAATCTCCGCGTCCGTGGAGTAACTATATAAAGATCAATGGCGCGAGGGTAAACAACCTGCAAAACATCTCGGTAAAGATACCGCTCGGCATAATGACCTGCGTTACGGGTGTGAGCGGTTCGGGCAAGAGTTCGCTTGTCAAGGGTATTCTGTACCCTGCATTGCGCCGAATGATTTTGGAAACGGGCGAAAATCCGGGTGACTTTGACGGCATTACGGGCGATATAAAGATGATTAGAAGTGTCGAGATGGTCGATCAGAACCCTATCGGCAAGTCATCGCGTTCCAACCCTGTGACCTACATCAAGGCGTACGACGAGATTCGTCGTCTATATGCCGATCAGCCGTATGCACAGCGCACAAATATCCAGCCGAGCAGCTTCTCGTTCAATATGGTCGGAGGTCGCTGCGAGCAGTGTCAGGGCGAGGGTACAATCAAAATCGGTATGCAGTTTATGGCAGATGTCACCCTCACTTGTGACGCCTGCAACGGTCGCCGATTTAAGCAGGAGATTCTCGATATAAAGTATCGTGGCAAGGATATATGCGATGTACTCGATATGAGCATCGACGAGGCTATAGAGTTCTTCGGAGAGGAGAGCGGGGTAAACAAGACCTGCCAGAGGATTGTCGAGCGACTCAAACCGCTGCAGGATGTGGGTCTGGGATATATCAAGCTCGGACAATCATCCTCAACACTCTCTGGCGGAGAGAGTCAGCGCGTAAAACTCGCCTCGTTCCTTACAAAAGATACGGGCAGAGGAAGCATAATCTTTATCTTCGACGAGCCGACAACAGGTCTGCACTTCCACGACATCAAGCGCCTACTTGCGGCATTTAATGCGCTGATAGCAAACGGACATACCGTCGTTATCGTAGAGCACAATATGGATATTATCAAGTGTGCCGACCACATAATCGACCTTGGTCCCGAGGCGGGAGATATAGGCGGCAGAGTGGTATTCGAGGGTACACCAAAAGATTTATTAGGCTGCAAATCAAGTTATACGGGCAGTTATCTAAAACCACACTTTAAGTAATGAAGGAGGAATTTTTCACATATACTCTCCCAAACGGCATCAGAGGTATTCATCGCAAAGTCAGAAGCGGTGCGGCTCGCTGTGCACTGATTATCGGTGCCGGTAGTCGTGACGAGCTGAAGAGTGAGTACGGCATTGCCCACTTTGCCGAGCACGGACTGTTCAAGGGCACAACCCACCGCAAGTCATATCAGGTAAACTGCCGTCTTGAGAACCTCGGTGGAGAGCTCAACGCCTTTACCACCAAGGAGGATACGACCATTCACGCAACGGTGCTCCGTAACGACTTTCCAAAGGCTGTAGAGCTGCTGTCGGATGTTGTCTTCAACTCCACATTTCCCGATAAGGAGCTTGACAAGGAGCGCGAAGTGATTATTGACGAGATAAATACCTACAAGGACTCGCCGATGGATATGATCTACGACACCTTTGAGGATATGCTCTTTGAGGGGTCGGAGTTGGGTCACAACATTCTCGGTAGAAAGCGCGATTTGATGCGTCACGACAGCGCAGCACTTCATCGCTTTGTAGATCGTACATACACAACAGATCAGATGGTATTTGCCTCTATCGGCAATATATCGGATAGTCGCATTGAGCAGATTGCAAACCGCTATTTTGCTGATTACAAACCAACTACACGCAGCCATACTCGCGCTGTTCCGACAATCTGCGCGCCATTTGACCGCGAGCAGATCAAGCATACACATCAGGCACACTGCATCATCGGCAATCGTGCCTATAGTATAAATGAGGATAAGCGCGTACCATTTCTGCTACTGGTAAATATTCTGGGTGGTCCTACGGCAAACTCTCGCCTCAATGTAAGCGTTCGCGAGCGCAACGGACTATCGTACAATATCGAGGCAAACTACACAGCCTACAACGACTGCGGAATGGCTGTAATATACTTCAGCTCAGAGCATTGCAACTCCGACCACTGCCGTCAGATTATTGCCGACGAGATAAAAAAGCTTCAGACCGTGCGTCTGACAACCCGCCAACTCGCTATGGCAAAACGCCAATACATCGCCCAGATGACAATCTCTACAGAGGGTAACGAGGGATATATGCTCGGCGTGGGTCGCAGCCTGCTCGTTCACGGCGAGGTGGACACACTTGAGGAGGCTTACAAGAAGATTAACGCTGTTACTGCCGACCAGATTATGGAGGTGGCAAACGAGATATTTACAAACAACTCAACACTTATATACCGATGAGTGCATTAGACCAATATATAGAGAGTATGTCCTCGCCTGAGGATGCTCTGCTGCACGAACTCGAGCGCGAAACATACCTCAGAGTTCTCAATCCTCGTATGATTTCGGGACACATTCAGGGCAAACTCCTTGAGATGATTGTCCGTATGGTTCGCCCACAGAGGGTACTTGAAATCGGCACATTTACCGGCTACTCGGCACTCTCTATGGCTGCAGGACTGCCTGATGGGGGAGTGATCGACACCTGCGAGGTGGACGACGAGTTGGAGATGTTTATCCTCGACTTTTTCGAGCGCTCGCAGTATGCCGATAAGCTCCACCTGCATATCGGCTCGGCACTTGAGACTATGCAGAGCCTCAACCAAGTCTATGACCTTGTCTTTATAGATGGCGATAAGCGCGAGTATACAGCATACTATAACATGCTCTTTGACAAGGGTTTAGTACGCAGTGGCAGCTGGATTATGGCTGACAACATACTCTGGTACGGCAAGGTTGTTGAATCTGTAGCAAAGGGCGATAAGCAGACACAGGGCATTATCGACTTTAACGCAGCAGTTAGTGCCGATTCCCGCGTGGAGAATGTTATTCTGCCTATTCGCGATGGTATAAACCTTATCAGAGTAAAGTAGCATTATGGCAATTATCTCAAATCTCGATATACTTCTTGCGCGTCGCAAGATGACCCTCTCGGAGCTTGCCGAAAGGGTAGGGGTATCGGTTGTAAACCTCTCAAAGCTCAAGACGGGCAGATCGCGTGCCATCCGTTTCTCGACGCTCGACGCCATCTGCGAGGCATTAGACTGCCAGCCGGGCGATATTATCGAACACCGCAAGGAGATGATGCTTTAATATAATAAATAGTATTGCGACCGACCGCCGTCAAAGAGCTGTTTGGTCAATAAAATGTCAATAAAATAGTATATTCTCAGTACAACGAACGCAGAAAAATATTATTTTTGCGGTGTAAAAGGTATTTTTGGTCAGTTATGGAATTACAAGCAAAAAAGTATGTAGAGGATTTTATGGCACAGATTATTGCCAGAAATCCTAATGAGCCGGAGTTTCATCAGGCAGTACGCGAGGTTGCCGAGTCTCTCGCACCATACATCGTTGCCGATCCGGCACTGCAGCAGCTCAAGGTTTTGGAGCGCATTGCAGAGCCTGAGCGCGTGATTATCTTCCGCGTGCCTTGGCTCAACGATCGTGGCGAGATTGAGATCAACCGCGGTTTCCGTGTGCAGATGAACAGCGCACTTGGTCCATATAAGGGTGGTATTCGTTTCCACGCCTCTGTAAATCTGAGTATTATGAAGTTCCTCGCCTTCGAGCAGACCTTCAAGAACAGCCTCACCACACTGCCTATGGGTGGCGGTAAGGGTGGTTCTGACTTCAACCCTAAGGGTCGCTCGGACAATGAGGTTATGCGTTTCTGCCAGTCGTTTATGACCGAGCTCTATCGTCATATCGGTCAGGATACAGATGTTCCTGCAGGCGATATCGGCGTTGGTGGTCGTGAGATTGGCTATATGTTCGGTCAGTACAAGCGTCTTCGTGACGAGTTTACCGGCACATTTACCGGTAAGGGTCTCGGCTGGGGTGGCTCACTGCTCCGCCCTGAGGCTACTGGTTACGGTCTGTGCTACTTCACACAGCAGATGCTCGCAACACGTGGCGAGAGCTTCGAGGGTAAGACCGTATGCGTATCAGGCTCCGGAAATGTTGCACAGCACGCAGCAGAGAAGGCTATGCGTCTGGGTGCAAAGGTTGTAACACTCTCTGATTCTTCAGGTTACATCTACGATCCGGAGGGCTTTACCGAGGAGAAGATTCAGTATGTCAAGCTGCTGAAAAATGTATATCGTGGTCGAATTAAGGAGTATGTCGAGAAGTATCCTACAGCTCAGTACTTTGCCGGCGAGCGTCCGTGGGGTGTTAAGTGCGATATCGCTCTGCCTTGCGCAACACAGAATGAGCTCAATGGCGAGCAGGCACAGATGCTTGTAGATAACGGTTGTTTCTGCGTTGCCGAGGGTGCTAATATGCCATCTACCCCTGAGGCTATCGAGATCTTCCTCTCAAACAAGCTTCTCTACGCTCCGGGCAAGGCGTCAAATGCGGGCGGTGTAGCAACTTCAGGTCTTGAGATGTCGCAGAACTCTATGCGTATCAAGTGGACTGCTGACGAGGTAGATGCAAAGCTCCACAGCATTATGCAGAATATCCACGAGGTTTGTACAAAGTACGGACAAGAGGAGGACGGCTATATCAACTATGTCAAGGGTGCAAATATCGGTGGTTTTATGAAGGTTGCCGAGGCTATGATTGCACAGGGCTGTGTATAGTCTATCCGTCATAGTAAAAAATAGAGCAAATCTTTCCGATTTGCTCTATTTTTTTTATACCCTTTAGCAAAACCCTCATCTTATTTATACATAGATATAATGCTCGGCAATAATCTATTTATATCAAAATACGCCAGATAGGGTATATCATGAAAATAGCCCCAAATGGGTTATACAAATGTATTTACCATTCGGAGCTATGAGAGATGTGCCACAAGCGGCACGCTATCACAACAAATTATAAGTTGAGCTCAGCCTTAATATCCTCCATCTTCTTATCCAACGCTGCCTGTACCTCGTCAAACTGATCTACAGATGGCAGGGTAGCCTTAACACCGAAGTAGAACTTAATCTTAGGCTCGGTGCCTGATGGACGAACAGATACCTTTGTGCCGTCTGCGGTAATCCACTGGAGCACATTGCTCTTATCCTCAATACCCGAAATTGGGCTCTTCTCACCCGATACAGTATCGAGTACCTCGAGAGTCTTATAGTCGTAAACCTGAACAACAGGTGAGCCGAGGATAGCCTTTGGAGGGTTTGCGCGGAACTCGACCATCATATTCTGAATCTGCTCTGCGCCATCCTTACCCTTACGAACAACATTCACAAGACCCTCACGATAGAAGCCAAACTTCACATAGAGATCCTGCAGCCACTCATAGAGGGTCATACCCTTAGTGTCACGACACCAAGCGGCAGCCTCAGCAGCGAGTGAACAAGCCGATACACCATCCTTATCGCGTACATAAGAGCCTGCAAGGTAGCCGAATGACTCCTCACCACCACCGATATAGGTGTGCTTACCCTCCTGCTCGCGGATAATCTTTGCGATATACTTGAAGCCTGTCAGACAGTTGTAGCACTTAACGCCATAGTGTGCAGCCACAGCATCCGGCATCATAGAGGTTACGATAGTCTTAACTACATAGTCACCCTCCTTGATAAGACCGAGCTCTGCCCAACGAGTGAGCTGATAGCACATAATGAGCACCAAGGTCTGGTTACCGTTCAGCAGCACATAGTCGCCCTTACCTGTACGCAGAGCCACACCGAGGCGGTCTGAGTCAGGGTCAGTAGCAAGTACAAGGTCTGCACCCTCTGCCTTTGCAAGGTCGATAGCCATCTGCATAGTCTTGCGTTCCTCAGGGTTTGGAGAGGCAACGGTAGGGAAGTTACCATCGAGAACGCACTGCTCCTTTACGGTAATAACATTCTTAAAACCGAAGTTTGCAAGTGACTGAGGCACAAGCTTTACACCCGCACCGTGAAGCGGAGTGTAGACAATCTTCATATCGGCATTATTTGCCACACACTCAGGAGAGAGTGAGAGAGCCTTGATAGCTGCGAGGTAGATCTTATCGAACTCCTCACCGAGGATAGTGATATTCTCAGGGTTACCACCTGTGAGCACCTGACTAACCTCTGTAATCTTCTCAACCTCCTTAATAATATTAACATCGTGTGGAGAGGTTACCTGCGAACCGTCAGACCAATAAGCCTTGTAACCATTGTACTCCTTAGGGTTGTGAGATGCAGTCACCATAACACCAGACTGGCAGTTCAACTCGCGAATAGCAAAGCTCAACTCCGGAGTTGGACGAAGAGCATCGAAGAGGAATACCTTGAAGCCGTTTGCAGCAAAGATGTCGGCAACGCGCTCGGCAAATGTGCGAGAGTTGTTACGCGAATCGTGTGCAATAGCTACGCGAATCTCCTCACCGGGGAAGTTGATTTTCAGATAGTTGGCAAGACCCTGGGTAGCAAAACCGACTGTGTAGTTGTTCATACGGTTTGTACCCACTCCCATAATGCCGCGCAGACCGCCTGTACCGAACTCGAGATCCTTATAAAAGCTCTCGACCAGCTCGTTCTGATCATTCTCCATCAGATTGCGCACCTGCGCCTTTGTAGCCTCATCGTAATCTCCATCGAGCCACGCCTGAGCCTTACTCTGTACTAATGAATCCAAATTGCTCATTTTGATTTGTTTTACTGTTTAGTGTTTATAGGTTTTTCTTATAATTAGGCGTTTTGCTATACTTAATTTCTCTAAATGCAAATATAGTGAAAATTTTTCTATTATTCATTATCAGCGAGTTAAATTTTCAATCAAAATTTCTTTTCGTATTCCTATAACATAAAATTTCAAACAAACAATAGGGTAGGCATTTTTTTTAATATAAATTTATTCACAACTTTGCAATGTCAAAACGAAGGATAGAGAACAGTCATTCTTCGGACACACTTACCTAAATTTGTAAATAGCTGATAATCAACAATATGCTCACTACTTCTGTCGCATACAAAGATGCCTGGCAAAATTGTCTAAGCCAGATACAGGCTCAGACCTCCGCCGAGGAGTTTGCCAAATGGTTTCTGCCCATCGTACCGCTTGAGTTCGATGGTTCGAAGTTGCGCCTTCGAGTACCGAGCAAATCTTTCGTCGATAAGATCGAGAGCCACTACATAAATGTACTTCGTCCGCTTATTGCCGAGTCTTTTGGTTATCAGACACGCCTTTGCTACGCCGTTCCAAAGAGCGAGCAGCAGACAGTATCTTCTACCGACGAGAACAGCGGTCAGGGCATTCCAAATCGTATCGACCCTACAAAGATACAAAATCCTGTGACAATTCCGGGTATTGTGCGACCAATTCCTCGTTTTGACCCACAACTTAACCACAACTACACCTTCGAGAACTTCATCGAGGGCGAGTGTAACCGTTTGGTTCGCTCTGCAAGTATGGCAGTTGCAGTAAATCCGGGCAGCAACACCCCATTCAACCCATTATATATATATGGTGACTCGGGATTGGGTAAGACCCATGTTGCACAGGCTATCGGTAACGAGATCAGCATGCGCCATCCGGAGCTTCAGGTGCTCTATGTGGCTATGAGCAAGTTCCAGTCTCAGTTCCAAGCAGCGACTATCGAGAAGAATATCCCTAACTTCATCCACTTCTATCAGGGTGTAGATGTGCTTATTCTCGACGATATTCAGGAGCTGTCGGGCAAGCCGGGCACACAGAACGCATTCTTCAACATCTTCAACCACCTGCAGATGTCGGGCAAGCAGCTGGTACTTATCTCTGATAAGCCACCTGTAGAGTTGAAGGATATCGAGGAGCGACTGCTCACCCGCTTTAAGTGGGGACTCTCTGCACAGATTCGTATTCCGGACTTCCAGACCAAGATTAAGATTATCAAGGCCAAGGCGGCTCGTCTGGGTGCAAATATCCCTGAGGATGTTATCAACTACCTTGCCGACAACATCTCGGCAAACATCCGCGAGATTGAGGGTGCAATCTCTTCACTTGTTGCAAACACCTCTTTTATGGGCAAGAAGATTACAATCTCGCTCGCAAAGGAGATTTTGAAGGGATATATCTCACTCTACCAGAAGGAGATAACCATCGAGCACATTATCGATACCGTATGCAGCTATATGAATATCGACAAGGAGCGACTCAACTCGGCAGAGCGTACTCGTGAGGTAGCTATTGCACGCCAACTTGCAATGTACCTTGCCAAGCAGCTGACAAAGATTCCGTTATCGGCTATCGGTGCTGCTATAGGCAACAGAAACCACGCAACGGTACTTCACTCCTGCAAGACAATCACAAACTTGATTGACACCGACCAGGCATTCAAACTTCAAGTGGAGGAGCTCGAAAGACTCGTATCGGCATAGTTATCTATGCCGATTTTTTTGTTTTCCGCCAAATCTTTACTACCTTTGTAGATATGGATCAGCCGAAAATTGAGAGATTACTGCGTCTGATGAAGATGCTCACTGCAAATGTAGAGTACTCGGTAGATGATATTGCCGAGCGCCTCGATATGTCACGTCGTACAATCTACCGATATATCGACACCTTCCGCGATGCCGGCTTTGTAATCAAGAAGAGCGGCAACTGCATCCGATTGGACAAGGAGTCGCCACACTTTAAGGATATTTCGCAGCTCGTCCACTTCACAGAGGAGGAGGCGGTAATCCTTCGTCGCGCTATTGAGAGCATCGACGACACAAATCTGCTCAAACAGAACCTCAAACGCAAGCTCTACTCGGTCTACGACAGCCGCACCCTTGCCGACACTATCGTAAAGGGACAAAATTCGAGCAACGTCCACTTGCTTATTGAGGCAATCGAAAACCACAAGCAGGTAGTACTACAAAACTACCAATCCTCTCGTTCAACAAGAGATCGTAGGGTAGAGCCGTTCGCCTTCACCACAAACTATGTCAATGTATGGTGTTACGACCTTGAGGACAACAGCTGCAAAATCTTCAAAACTGCGCGTATCGGCAGCGTAGAGTTATGCAACACCGAATGGCAGCATAGTGACAAACACAAGGAGGACTTTATCGACATTTTCCGTATGAGTTGCAAGGCGGGTCAAGAGGCTATACCGATCAAATTACGCCTCGGACACCTCTCATACAACCTTCTGATGGAGGAGTATCCACTATCTGAAAAATATATATCGCCGATAGATAACGACCATTGGCTGCTCGATACAACAGTTGCCAATTTGCAGGGAGCTGGTCGATTTGTGATCGGACTATTAGACGATATTGAGATCATAGACTCCCCTGAATTAAAGGAATATATAACCAACTACATAAACCAATACTTTAGATGAAATTTCTACTGATTTTACTCTCTTTCCTGCTCTCTGTTTCGTGCAGCGAGTTTGGTGATGACAGAGTGGATAACACTCCGACAAACCCCGACAACGAGCAGCCCGGAGGTAACGAAAATGGCGGTAACAACGGCGATGACAACACTCAGAAACCGTCTGTAGAGTGGGGTGACGAGCGCAGTTATGTATTTGACTTGACATCAGTTCCTGAGGTGCGAATGACCGTTTCGCTCGCCGAGTGGAACCGTCTACTTGCCGAGTATGACCGCAACCACGACACCAAGGAGTACTTCCACTGCGATGTCAAGATGAAGTTAAAGGGCGAGGAGTACACCGTAACTGATGCGGGAGTGCGTCTGAAGGGCAACACATCGCGTCGTCGTCCCGAGAATGGCAACGGCAACCACGTCAAGGATAATGCCGATTGGCAGCACTGCCACTTCCAATTCAACTTCCGCAAGTACAACAAGGACGACGAGCACACTATTCGTGGCGTGAGAAAGATGTATCTCAAGTGGTTCAAGGATGATGCTGCATACTGCCGCGAGATATTCTGCTACGACCTTTTCCGTCGTTTTGGCGTCTGGACAGCTATCGAGAACTGCTACTGCCGTCTGTGGATACAGGTCGAGGGCGACAGCAAGCCTGCATATTTCGGCGTATACGAGATGAACGAGACTATAGACGATACATTCCTCAAGATGCGTAAAGAGAAGTTCGGCAGCCACAAGGGCAACCTATGGAAGTGCAACTGGGGTGCATCACTCAACTACGACCGCGACAAAAACGCAAGTATGGGCGAGAGTGACGGCAGCTCCGACCCTACATACGAAGTCGAGGAGATAAATAGCGACTTGAGCGTAGCAAAAACCCAGCTGCTCAACTTCATGAAGAGCTTGCGCGACCTTAAGGGTCAGCAGCTCCACGACTGGTTAGGCGAAGTTATCGATATAGAACTCTTCTTGCGCACATACGCGGTAAATGTAGCTGTAGGTATGTGGGACGACTATTGGAACAACACAAACAACTTCTACATCTACTTCAACTCTACCGACCCGGAAAAGTATAAGTTCTACTTTATCCCGTATGACTACGACAACACTCTGGGTACCAGCCACAACTGCGGCGTGCAGAACGACTCCGGTCGCCACAATCCACTCAGTTGGGGCGACAGCAACAACTCTCCGCTCGTTGCGAAGATTTTACAGTTCGAGGACTACAAAAAGATCTATGTAGATGCCCTGAACGAGCTCTGCGCAAGTACCGGCGAGTTCTACTACACCAAATCTATCGCCCGCATAAAGGCTTGGCACGCAATGATAGGCAACTATGTAGACAACGACACCGGCGAGGATACGAAGATCAAGGATCGTCCGGCAGGTTGGGGTAACCACTCAGAGTATCGTCTCTGGGAGAGCACCGACAGCAACACCAACTTCTTCCGTGTCAAGGTGGCGTCTATCCCAAAAAAGTAAAGTTTATTTTACATTTTCCCCTATAAAATTTGCTTTATAGGGGATTTTTGTTTATATTTGCATCAGATTCCTCCAATTGGGGGGGGGTAATTTTAGAGTTTAACCCAAGCTCCGAGTACTTTGGAGCCATCTAAAACCTCGTTATTATGAAACAATCTATCAAATCCCGTCTCAAGCGAGCAGCGATGTATCTGCTCGGTTTCTCTGCTACGCCTATGCTTACTGCGTGTTATGGTCTGCCGAGCGACTACGACGAGCCATTCGACTTTGATCCATTTGACGACATCAGCGGAACAGTTGTAGACCGTAAGAGCGACAAACCTATCCCGGGCATCAAGGTAAGTGTCGCCGGAGAGGAGGATATCAGTGCAATAACTAACGCCGATGGCAAGTTCTACATCAACCACTCGTTCGAACACAGCGTTGTCATATACGCCGAGGATATCGACGGCAAAGAGAACGGCTACTACTGGCGTCACAGAGAGCAGATTACAGACGAGAACAATATCGATCTGACAATCTCGATGTTGCCGGAGGAGAAGTAGTCCTATGGGTATAAAAATATCACTTCGTAAGCGTTTGGCGCTGGAGCTATTTGCATCTACGCGCAAAGATTTGGTGAAGAGTCACGACCTGAGAGTTCTCTTTTGGGAGTGTACTCTTCGCTGCAATTTAAGCTGCAAGCATTGCGGCAGCGATTGTCGCGCAGTTTCATCGGTTCCCGATATGCCCGCAGAGGATTTTCTCGCCGCTGTAGATACCCTCACACCACACCTTGACCCATATAAAGTATTGGTTACACTAACAGGTGGCGAAGCGCTGATACGCAAGGATATAGAGCAGATAGGAGTAGCCCTGCGCAAGCGTGGTTATCAGTGGGGAGTAGTGACAAACGGAATGTTGCTTGACAAGGCAAGGATGGAGTCACTTTGTCGTGCCGGAATATGCGCAATAACCCTCTCCATAGACGGTTTTGAAGAGTACCACAACAACATACGACAGAACTCTCACAGCTTTCAGAACTGCACACGCGCCCTGCGTGCGATTATAGATAGCGGTATTCGCTACGATGTTGTTACCTGCGTTACTCCCGACAACTTTGCATTACTGCCGGCATTTCGCGACTTTCTCATAGAGCAAGGTTGCAAGGCGTGGCGCATATTCACTATTTTCCCCGTCGGCAGAGCGGCAGATGACGAGAAATTACAGCTAAAACCCGCAGAGTATCGCGCACTGATGGAGTTTATAATCCAGACCCGTAAGGAGGGTAAAATCGCCTGTTCATACGCCTGCGAGGGCTTTTTAGGTGGATATGAAGCGGAGGTACGCGATAACTTCTTCGGTTGCATGGCGGGCATAGGCATTGCCGGCATACGCATAGATGGCGCCATCTCGGGCTGCACGAGTATTCGTGCCAACTTTGACCAAGGAAATATCTACAAGGACAACCTTTGGGAGGTATGGAACACCCGCTTTGAGCGTTACCGCAACCGTAGTTGGGCGCGAAAGGGCAGATGCGCAGAGTGTAAAGCATGGCGCTACTGCAACGGTAACGGTATGCACCTCTACGACGAGAACGAGTGCCTGATGCACTGCAACCTCGAACGACTGCTCTCTAAATAGAGATTTCTCAACACGATTTACAATAGCTCAGCCGCCACTGAGCTATTTTTTGCACTTTTTTCAATAAAATTTTAAGTAGTTTTAATCTGTGTCACAAGTTGTCACAAAACCCCAATAATTTTGTACTCGAAAACAAGAGATAACAACAAATTATGTTTGCGATTTTAGTATTTATCGGGATGTTTGCCAATGTATTATCGACAATATGTGGCGGCTCGGACAGCTGGAGTAAGTGACAATAATTAAAAATTAACTAATAAAACTTTACAACTATGGGTGCAAGTTATTCTATTAAGTGCAAGAATTGTGGTACATCTTTTATGCACATTGCAGATGATGATTTTGGCGTTATTCGCGCTTGTGTTGGTTGCGAGTGCAATATAGACACCGAGGTTGCAATACTCTGTCCCGCCTGTATGACACGCGTAAACCGCAACAAGGAGGAGTTCGAGAGTCAAATAGAGTCTATAATGACTTGGTAAATTGAAAAGAAATTATTAATTTTGAGTGCAAAATGTTGTTTGTAATATTTTTTAGCAGCATGCTGTTGTTTTCAGTCGCTGCTGAGGTATTTGAAGTAGAGTAAATAATAATATAAAAAGTAAAAATTATGGCAGAAGTTAATTCAGAGAAGCTGAAAGTATTAAAGGCTGTAATGGACAAGATCGAGAAGGATTTCGGTAAGGGCTCCATTATGCGTATGAGCAACGACCAAGTGACTGATATTCCGGTCATTCCGTCGGGTTCAATCACCCTCGATGTTGCTCTCGGCGTAGGTGGCTATCCTAAGGGTCGTGTAATCGAGATCTATGGTCCCGAGTCATCAGGTAAGACCACACTCGCCATTCACGCCATTGCCGAGGCTCAGAAGCAGGGTGGTATCGCTGCATTTATCGACGCAGAGCACGCCTTCGACAGCTATTATGCACAGAAGTTGGGCGTAGATGTAGAGAATCTGCTCATCTCACAGCCGGATAACGGCGAGCAGGCACTCGAGATTGCCGACTCACTTATCCGCTCAAGCGCTATCGACATTATCGTTATCGACTCTGTAGCAGCCCTTACACCAAAGGCTGAGATCGAGGGCGAGATGGGCGACTCAAAGATGGGTCTGCAGGCACGACTTATGTCACAGGCACTGCGTAAGCTCACTGCAAGCATCGCAAAGACAAAGACCGTATGTATCTTTATCAACCAGCTGCGTGACAAGATTGGCGTTGTCTACGGCAACCCTGAGACTACAACCGGTGGTAATGCTCTTAAGTTCTACGCCAGCGTACGTATCGACATCCGCCGCACATCGGTTATCAAGGATGGCGAGGAGCAGCTCGGAGCACGCGCACGCGTGAAGGTTGTAAAGAACAAGGTGGCACCTCCATTCAAGAAGGCAGAGTTTGACATTATGTTCGGCGAGGGTATCTCAAAACTTGGCGAGATTATTGACCTTGCAGTAGATTACGGCATTATCAAGAAGTCTGGCTCTTGGTTCTCTTATGGCGAGACTAAGATTGGTCAGGGTAGAGACGCCGTGAAGGATTTCCTTACCTCAAATACCGAGGTTTGCGACGAGGTAGAGGCTAAGGTTCGTGAGGCGATGATGGCAAAATAATAGCCGTTAAAGAACTAAAGTATTACTTTATGTAGTATGTACTATAGTAAAGAGGATGAAATAGTTATTGATGACGCTTGGCAAGATCTGAAACGCTCGTGCAACAAGATTTGCAAAGGCGAAGATGACTGGAATCTCATCAATCGTGCATTCTTCCTTGCAAAGGAAGCACACCAGGGGGTAAGGCGCCGTTCAGGAGAGCCTTACCTTCTGCATCCCATTGCTGTAGCAAAAATAGTCATCGAGGAGATTGGTTTGGGTGTCAAATCGGTCATTGCAGCGCTGCTGCACGATGTTGTAGAGGACACCGACTACACAATCGAGGATATAGAGCGCATTTTCGGGCATAAAATAGCCTCTATGGTCGATGGACTTACAAAGATGTCGGGCGTATTCAACGCCGACACATCTGCCCAAGCGGAGTATTTCCGCAAAGTTCTGCTTACGCTCTCCGACGATGTCAGAGTAATCCTTATCAAGATAGCCGACCGCTTGCACAATATGCGCACATTGGGCTATATGCCTAAGGATAAGCAGATTAAGATTACCGGAGAGACCATACACCTCTTCGCGCCACTTGCTTATAGACTCGGACTCTTTCCGATAAAGAGCGAATTGGAAGATCTGTGTATGAAGTACCGTTTCCCTGACGAGTACAATGAAATACAACGAAAAATCGAGGAGACAGAACCCGAAAGACAGCAGTATATCAATAAGTTCTGCGAGCCAATTCACGCAATACTTCAAAAGAACGGCATTGAGTACGAGATCTCGGGACGCATAAAAAGCATCTACTCGATTTGGTCAAAAATGCAGCGCAAACAGATCTCTTTCGACGAGATATACGACCTGTTTGCCATCCGCATCGTATTCAAAGCGCTGCCATTCCCATCGGAAAAGACACAATGTTGGCAGATATACTCCTCAATTACAGATATTTACGCGCCTAAACCCGACAGACTTCGTGACTGGATAAGTATGCCAAAGGCAAACGGTTATGAGGCTCTGCACTCAACAGTAATGGGTGCCGACGGCATTTGGGTAGAGGTACAGATTCGCACCCAGCGAATGGAGGAGATCGCCGACCGAGGCTTTGCCGCGCACTGGAAATACAAGCACGCAACACTATCACAAAACGAGGATGCGTTTGACAACTGGTTGAGCAAGATCAGAGATGCGCTAAGTGGCTCCACAGAGAACGCTGTTGAGTTCTTGGATAACTTTAAGTTATCGTTGTATACGTCTGAAATTACGGTATTTACACCAAAGGGCGAACAGCGCAAATTACCTTTCGGTGCGACCGCTTTGGACTTTGCATACGACATCCACACCAAGATTGGAAACAAGGCTATCGGCGCTAAAATCAACCACAAAATAGAGCCGGTCACCAAGCAGATTAACTCCGGTGATCAGATTGAGATTATCACAGCCGACAACGCATCGCCAAAGCCCGAATGGATAGATATTGTCATCACAACAAAGGCAAAACAGGCGATTGCCAGCTTCCTCAAGCGCGAACGCGAGGACAACATCAGCCACGGTCTTGCCATCTTCGAAGAGAAGCTTGCTCAGTTCGATATCACGCTGAGTGGCAGCGTGTTACGTAAGGTTATGCAAGCCTATGGCTGCCGCAATAAAGACGAGCTATACAGCAAGATTGGCGCGGGCATTATCTCACTTGACAACATCGAGAAGATCATCAAGTCGAGCTCCGCAAGTAAAATATTGAAATTCTGGAAGTTATGGCGCGATTCAAAGCCTGAAAACGGCGATGAAGAGGGTAGTGATGCTTCAGAGATTACATCTAATGACGACCAATTTACCATCGCCAGCTGCTGCAATCCACTTCCAGGCGACAGCGTTGTGGGCTTCAAGGACCCTATGACGGGTAAAATTATCGTTCATAAGGCCTCTTGTAACGAGCTCAACCGCCTTGCATCGCTCTTTGGCAAGAATATTATCCGAGATCAGATACGTTGGTCACAACACAGAGCTGTATCGTACCTCTCAACCATAGAAATTCGCGGAATAGACCGCATGGGACTGCTTTTAGAGATCTCTCGCGTAGTCTCCGAGGACTTCAGTATCAACATCCGCGAAGTATCAATAAGCAGTCATGACGGCATTTTTGAGGGTAAAATCAGCATATATGTACAGGATGCAGACTCCCTAAACGCCATTATGGACAAGTTCCGCAGCCTCAAAGGTGTCGAAAGTGTAAAACGAAGTATTGATAATAAAGAGTAGATTATGGATTACTACATAACGATTGGAGTTATGATCGCAATGATAGTATTCTTTCGCAGATCAATCCTTGCCTTCATAGATGAAATCACAAGAAACAAAAAATAAAAAGTATTAAATATTATAAATTGCTATAAATATGGATGATATACAAGATATATTCAGTAATACTTTAGGCAATATATTGACCGATTTTCAGATCTCTACCACAACTACATCTACACCTAATCCAGCTTATAAGTCGAAGAAAAACGCGAAGGCTAAGAAGACAAAGGCTCCGGTAGCATCAACCAACACCCCTAAAAAGCCTGCAAATAGCCCTAAAATCGCGCCAAATCTTATAGATGACGACGAGTTCGACTTAAGAAAAGCGGTCATCTATTCGGAGATTTTGACCCCAAAATTCAAAGATGAAGAGTTCTAACACCATAATTTAATACAAAAAGCTATGGCAACCATATTTTCAAGGATCATAGCAGGGGAGATTCCTTGCTACAAAGTCGCCGAAAACGACCGTTATTTCGCATTTTTGGACATAAATCCACTCGCAAAGGGACATACACTCGTAGTTCCTAAGTGCGAAACAGACTATATTTTTGACCTCGACGACGACACTCTGGCAGGTATGACCCTGTTCGCTAAGCAAGTTGCAGAGAAAATTAGAGAATTTAGCGGCTGTAAGAAGGTCGCAATGGTCGTTTTGGGTCTTGAAGTGCCCCATGCACACATCCATCTGATCCCAATGAACACCGAAAATGACGTCGATTTCCGCAAAGAGAAGCTCAAATTAACTCCAGAAGAGTTCGTAGAAATTGCAGCAGCACTCAACCGATAGGGGAGAGAGTGATAAAACGTAAAGTCCTTATATCCAACGATATAGGGACTTATTATTTGTTATTAACATCCACAATTTAACATAATATAAGTAAAATCCCCAAAATAACATCAAAAGGGGAGTATAACCAACCGAAATATCGGAAAATTTCTCAAAAATCACACCTTTTACAGATGTAATTAACATTTGTAAATCAAATCCCCTGTTCCTGTATTTACTTTTGTAATTATTTACAC
>CANBCZ010000026.1 GCA_947367255.1 uncultured Alistipes sp. | reverse complement strand
TTACGACGAGTAAACTCCGCTTTCCCGACCTGCGAGCAGCTTCAAAATAGCTCTTGTTATACAAATTCTTGTAAAAGTAATAAAGGTCTGACAAGGCTCTTTCGGCATCTGCCGTGTTCGGAAAATGCTAATACAAACAGAGGGCATCCAATCGTTTGGATGCCCTCTTTGTTTACTATTGTCAGCCCTTTTACAATATCGTTCCCCACTCCTTGAGGGTCTCGATAAGTTTCGAGGTGTCTATCTGGTGTACGGTCTGGTTATGTGCCACACAATGTGCTGCTGCGGCACCTGCAGCCTGACCTGTACCCATACAGCTTGCCATAACGCGCAGTGAGGCAAGTGCCTGTCGGTCGGTAGAGATACATCTGCCGGCAACGAGCAGGTTCGGATACTCCGGAGCGATAAGTGCGCGGTAAGGTACATATGCAGGCTTTTCGAGGTCTATTCTCACCTGATTTGTACCCTTGCTGGCGTGGATGTCGATAGGGTGGATACCGCGTGATATGCTATCCTCATAGCGGAATGCGTTTACATACTCGTCGGCAGTGACCGTATGTACACCGGCAATGCGGCGCGACTCGCGAATACCTGCCTGTGGAGCTGTTGAGGCTACATAGCAATCCTTAAACTCCTTGAAGTTCTCCTTGAGAATCTTCGTAAAGGTGAATATATCCTCACGCAGCTGGCACTCTACGGCGCTGAAGTTGCGGTTATCTATCGGGTTTGTTGCGCGGCGGGTCATATTGACCGCTACGCTGCCCTTGTGCAGTACATTGTTGAACCACGGACCACCGAAGTCGGGCATATCGACACCAGCCGCCTTCATGGCGAGCAGCTTCTCGCGTACGGGCTTGCACTGGCTTGGACCATTGATGCCGTTGTGGTACATACACTTGCACAGTAGCTCGCTGTCGGTATCTACACCCGAGAGGATAAAGCAGAACGACGATGGCTGCAACTCGTTGTCGGGGTTGGCCTGCATAGGTACGCGTGCCATATAGGCAAGGTCGCCATCGCCTGTACAGTCGATAAATACCTTTGACTTGAGGGTCTCAAGACCATTCTTATTCTCGATAATTACCGAACTGATAGACTTGCCCTCCATCTGACAGCCGACCATTGCCGAGTGCATATACATATCTACACCCGCTTCGAGGACCATACGCTGACAGCAGAGTTTGTATAGCTCGATATCGAAATCGACATTAGCCTTTGGCCACTCGATAAAGGCACCGCCCATCTTCTCCAATCGTCCGACAAACTCCCACGGAATACCACCGATAACTAACTCGTTATTCTTTGCAAATACGCTGATCGGAGCCACATAACCGATAGTCGCCATACCGCCCAAGAAGCCGTATCGCTCGATAATTGCCACCTTAGCACCCTTGCGTGCCGCAGCAATGGCTGCGATAAATCCTGCAGGACCTCCGCCAACCACGACAACATCGTAGTCACCCGCTACGGGTGCCACTTTGCGCAGCTGCTCATCGACTCTGTCGCCATCCTCGCACGAGAGCAGGCTGGGTGCTACTGCAAGTGCCGCAAGACCTGCAACAGCCCTTTTAAGAAATACTTTTCTTGAGATTTTTTCCATAATTACATCTTTTTATATACCCTTCCGCGTAGGAATACCTTTGAAATGAGCGGAGTGTTGTAGGCGTAGTTGAAAAACTCGAATGAAGATATAGGCTTTGTGATAAAGAAGTTTGCCACCTTGCCTACAGTTATCGAGCCGTAGTCGTGGCTAAGCCCCATAGCCGCTGCACCATTGACAGTAGCAGCCCATAGCGCCTCGGTAGGTGTGAGTCGCATACGGATAGCGGCAAGAGAGGTAACAAAACGCATATTTCCTGACGGCGATGAACCCGGATTGTAGTCAGATGCGAGCGCTACGGCAAGGTCTGCTTCGATCATTGCTCGTGCCAGCGGATAGCTCATACCGAGGAAGAATGCCGCCCCCGGGAGCAGTGTAGGAATGGTTTTGCTGCCTTTGAGTGCCGCAATCTCCGCCTCTCCGCTACTCTCAAGGTGATCCACCGAGAGTGCACCAAGCTCGACACCGAGCTGTACGCCACCCGAGAAGTCGAGTTCGTTGGCGTGAATTTTAGCCTTCATACCATACTTTGCCGCCGCAGTGACAATCTGTCGGGTCTGCTCAACGGTAAAGAAGCCGCGGTCGCAGAATACATCGACAAACTCGGCAAGATTTTCCGCCGCTACGGCAGGGAGCATCTCGTCGCAGACCTTATCGACATACTGCTGCTGGCGACCTTTGTACTCCATAGGTACTGCGTGCGCACCGAGGAATGTAGCCTTTACGGCAAGGGGTGTAGAGCGCTTTATGCGGGCGATGACGCGCAGCATCTTCAGCTCATCCTCGGTCGATAGTCCGTATCCCGACTTAATCTCTACCGCACCCGTACCCATTGCGATAATCTCCTCCACACGCTCCATAGCCTCTCTGTAGAGTTCATCCTCCGAGGTGTTGTGCAGACGCGCTGCCGAGTTGAGTATGCCTCCGCCACGAGCGGCAATCTGCTCGTATGTAAGTCCGTGAATCTTATCCAAAAACTCCTGCTCGCGACTGCCTGCATAGACAATATGCGTGTGGGAGTCGCAGTACGAAGGGTGCAACACTCCACCCTCGGCATCCACGACCTCAAAAACCTCGCTCTCGGGGTAGGAGTCCATAGTGCCAAAGGCGGTTATAATACCATTTTCGGCAGTGAGCCAAGCGTTGTCAAGGCGCTCCATACTATCCATCTGAGAGCCTAAGATGCGCTCACGACGCGCTGTGTCGATGCCGACAATGGTGCCGATATTTTTTACAAGTAACTTCATTAGTTATTCTGAAGGAAGGTTATAGATGCGTCAATAAGCGGATACATAACCCTGTCGTTGTCGATATAAGGCACGACCTTGCGATATCTCTCCACAAGACTCTCGACAGCCTCCGACGAGCGGAGCGGACGACGGAACTCGAGTGCCTGTGCTGCATTGAAGAGCTCTATGGCGAGCACTCGCTCGGTATTGTTTACCACGCGGGCGAGCTTTGTGGCTGCATTTGAGCCCATACTTACATGGTCCTCCTGACTCTGTGACGACGGTATAGAGTCTACCGATGCCGGCATACAGAGACCCTTGCTCTGGCTGACGATAGAGGCTGCAGTGTACTGCGGAATCATAAAACCGCTGTTCAGTCCCGGATTTGCAACGAGGAACGACGGCAGACCGCGACTACCCGAGATGAGTTGGTATGTTCTGCGCTCGGAGATATTTCCAAGCTCGGCAACGGCAATGGCGAGGAAGTCCATAGCGAGTGCAATAGGCTGACCGTGGAAGTTTCCTGCACTTACGACCATATCCTGCTCAGGGAAGACGGTCGGGTTATCCGTAACGCTGTTAATCTCGTTCTCGAGAACAGACGCAACATATGCGATAGTATCCTTCGCTGCGCCGTGTACCTGCGGAATACAGCGGAAAGAGTATGGATCCTGAACATGAGCCTTTGGACGGCTGATAATCTGACTACCCTCAAGCAGAGCACGCATAGCACGCGCAGTCTCGAGCTGTCCGCGGTGGTTGCGAACAATATGTACCTCGTCGCAGAATGGCTCTATACGACCATCGAATGCCTCGAGCGATACGGCAGCGATATGGTCTGCCTGACGGCTCAGACGCATAGCCTTGAGTAGTGACCATACACCGAACGAGCTCATAAACTGTGTGCCGTTGAGCAGTGCAAGACCCTCCTTTGATTGCAGCGCAATCGGCTCCCAACCGAACTGCTCCAGCACCTCGGACGCGTCGAGGATAATGCCATCAACCTCCACCTCGCCAATGCCCAACAGAGGGAGAGAGAGGTGTGCCAGCGGCGCAAGGTCGCCCGATGCTCCGAGAGATCCCTGCTGGAAGACTACAGGCAGAATATCGTTGTTGTAGAAATCTACAAGACGCTCAACAGTAGCAAGTTGCACTCCTGAGTGACCATAGCTTAGCGACTGAATCTTGAGCAGCAACATCAGCTTGACAATCTCGCTCGGAACCCTCTCACCTGTGCCGCAGGCGTGCGACATAACGAGGTTCTTCTGCAGCGTACCCAGCTCGTCGTAGCCGATGCTGATGTTGCAGAGCGAGCCAAAGCCGGTACTTACACCGTAGATAGGCTCGTCGCTGCTCTTCATCTTGTTGTCAAGATACTCTCGGCAGCGAACAATGCGATTTTTTGCATCCTCGCTAAGTGCTATAGAAATTTTTTTCTCGAGAATCTCGCCCACGCGCTCGATAGTGAGGCGCTCGGCTGATATGTAGTGTGTATTCATTATTTTAAGGTGTTTTTGATTAGGTTGTCATCTGCAAAATTCGGGAGGGTTACCTTCAGCTCAGGTGTGCACTCCATCTGACGACGGATAGCGGCAATAGCACCCTCGTTTCTCGCCCAGCTGCGGCGTGCAATGCCGTTATTGACATCCCACAGCAACATCTGACGGATATGGCGGTCGGACTCCTCGCTGCCGTCAATGACCATACCGAAGCCGCCATTGATAACCTCGCCCCAGCCTACGCCGCCGCCGTTGTGGATGGATACCCACGTTGCACCGCGGAAGCTGTCGCCGATAACATTGTGAACAGCCATATCGGCGGTAAGATTAGAGCCGTCGTAGATATTCGAGGTCTCTCGATATGGAGAGTCTGTGCCCGATACATCGTGGTGGTCACGACCAAGTACAATCGGTGCCGAAATCTCGCCCGCAGCAATAGCGCGGTTGAACGCCTCGGCAATCTTTGTACGACCCTCGCAGTCGGCATAGAGAATGCGCGACTGAGAGCCTACAACAAGGCGATTTTTACCCGCCTCGACAATCCAGTGGATATTATCCTCAAGCTGTCCGCGAATATCCTCCGGTGCTGTTACGGCAATATCCTTGAGAACTTGTGCGGCAATCTGGTCGCTCTTCTCCAGATCCTCTGCCTTACCCGAGGTGCATACCCAGCGGAACGGACCGAAGCCGTAGTCGAAGAACATAGGACCCATAATATCCTGCACATAAGATGGGTAGCGGAATGAGCCGTCACTCTTAACTATATCCGCGCCCGCGCGTGAACTCTCGAGCAGGAAGGCGTTGCCATAGTCGAAGAAGTACATGCCGCGAGCAGTCAGGGCGTTGATAGCCGCCACCTGACGGCGAAGAGATGCCTGCACAGCCTCGCGGAAATGCTCCGGCTCCTCTGCCATCATACGGTTAGACTCCTCGTAGCTATATCCTACAGGGTAGTAGCCACCCGCCCACGGGTTGTGGAGCGAGGTCTGGTCGGAACCCAAATCTACAGCGATATTTTCTGTAACAAGTCGCTCCCACAGATCTACGACATTGCCAACATATGCAAGTGAAACAACCTCCTTTGTCGCAACGGCTGTGCGGATACGCTCGATAAGTGTATCGAGGTCGTGGTGCAACTCATCCACCCAACCCTGCGAGTGGCGCTTCTCGGCAGCCTTAGGGTTTACCTCGGCAACAACCGATACAACCTGCGAGATATTACCCGCTTTAGGCTGTGCACCCGACATACCACCAAGTCCCGAGGTTACGAAGAGCATACCGCGAGCCGAGGTCTGACCCTCCGTAAAGCGCTTGCGTGCCGCATTCATAACGGTAATGGTTGTGCCGTGAACAATACCTTGCGGACCGATATACATATAAGAGCCGGCGGTCATCTGTCCGTACTGTGAAACACCCATAGCGTTGAGGCGCTCCCAATCGTCCGGCTTCGAGTAGTTCGGAATGACCATACCGTTTGTAACGACCACTCTCGGCGCATCCTTGTGTGACGGGAAGAGTCCGAGCGGGTGACCCGAGTACATCACAAGGGTCTGGGTGTCGGTCATCTCGCTAAGGTACTGCATAACAAGGCGATACTGCGCCCAATTCTGAAAGACGGCACCATTGCCACCATAGGTTATCAGCTCGTGCGGATGTTGCGCCACAGCCTTGTCCAGATTGTTCTGAATCATCAGCATAATCGCTGCAGCCTGACGAGAACGGGCAGGGTAGTGGTCGATAGGACGGGCATATATCTCATACTCAGGGCGAAAACGGTACATATATATACGTCCGTAGCGTTCCAACTCCTCGGCAAACTCAGGCGCAAGTACCTCGTGGTGCTTCGGGTCGAAGTATCGCAGGGCATTGCGCAGTGCAAGCTCCTTCTGCTCGGGGGTGAGGATATCCTTGCGCTTTGGTGCGTGGTTAATCGTTGTATCGTAAGGTTTTACCTCGGGCAGAGTATCGGGAATACCTGCGCGAATCTGTTGCTGAAAATCCTGTATTGTCATATTATCCGATCTTTTCGTTTACAATCTTGAGTACCTCTGCCTCGAGAGCTACAGCCTCGGCTGCAATCTGCTCCGCCTCGGCAGTAAGAGCATCGGCAACGGCTCTGTCCTTGAGCCCTGCGGCGTTAATCTTTACATTGAGCTGCGCTCCGAGCACTGCACTGCGCGCAGCAAGAGCACCTACACCCGCATCCGATACGGAGTTAGGGTTGCCAATCTCTGCCATAGCCTTTACAATCTCGAATACGCGCAGCGATGCCTTCATAGTCTTGAGCGGCACCTGCGTAGCATAGAGGGTTGCTGCTTGGAGCGCTGCACTGCGTGCCGCCTTCTCCTCGTCAGTGGTCTTTGGCATAGCAAAGACTGCCATAATGCGGTTGAATGCCTCGGTATCTTCGTCTACAAGTGCAAGGAGCTCCGCCATAATCGCCTGACCGCGCTCGGCATAGTCAGAAAACTCCTCCCAACGCTCGTCCCAACCCGCCTTGTGGGATGAGAGGTTTGCCACCATTGTTCCGAGGGCTGCACCGAGAGCACCCATATATGCAGAGATTGATCCTCCACCCGGAGCCGGTGACTCGCTCGCTGTCTCCTCGGCAAAGGCTGTGCAGGTCATATCGACAAGCTTGTTTGCCCCCTTCTCGCAGACCATATACTCGACAATCTTCTCCTCCGGATTGAATGGCTTGAGCTCGTCAAGACCCATACTGCGAACGGCAATGCGGATAATCTCGCTCTCGGAGATACCCACTGAGCGGTGCTGCTTGCGGAGGAAGTGCTTGCCCGCATCGATAAGTGCCTTTTTAGGTACCAGACCGACAATCTCCGTTCCCGTAACCCTCACGCCGCGCGCCTCGGCAGCACGACACACCTCGTCAAATGCTACATGGAGCGGTGTTACGCCGATATTTGTCAGATTCATCGACACCTGCGCAATGCCGTACTCCTCGATAAACCAACCGATACCCTTTGTGCTCTTGAGTGTGCCGGGACGCATAACGGGCTCGCCATTCTCGTCCTTTACAATCTTGCCGACAATCGGATTGCCCTCACGAACAGGGCGACCCTTCTCGCGAACATCGAAGGCGATGGCGTTTGCACGACGGGTAGAGGTTGTGTTGAGGTTGAAGTTTACTGCAATAAGGAAGTCGCGAGCACCCACTGCTGTCGCTCCGCTACGAGCCATAGCCTCGTCAAAAGGTCGGGCACCGAAGTCGGGAGCACTATCCGCAGAGCCCATACGCTCAGCAAGACCCTCATACTCGCCCTGACGACATACGGCGAGGTTTTTGCGCTCCTCGGTTGCCGCTGCAGCCTCATAGCAGTAGGTCGGGATATTGAGCTCTGTAGAGATGCGCTCGGCGAGTTGTCGTGCAAGAGTTGCGCACTCCTCGAGCGTAATGCCCGAGATAGGGATAAGCGGCAGGACATCCGTTGCACCCATACGAGGATGTGCACCCTTGTGCTGGCGCATATCAATCAGCTCGGCAGCGCGCTTTACACCGACAAATGCAGCTTCGACAACAGCCTCAGGTTCACCGACAAAGGTCACCACAGTACGGTTTGTCGCCTCGCCCGGGTCTACATCGAGAAGTTTTACATCGGCAGCAGCCTCTATTGCTGCGGTAATCTGCGCGATTACCTCCTTGTTGCGACCCTCGCTGAAGTTGGGCACGCACTCTATCATACGTTTTTCCATATTGAGAAACTTTAGTAGTTTTTTAGTTAATCTCTCAAAATTAAACCTTTTTTTTCAAAAAAGCAACTGTTTGTAAGCTAAAGTTCTCGGTGATTAACTTTTTTGGAGATATTGTTGTTTTGTCAAATAAATATTCATAAATTTGTAGAGATTAAAACTATACGATTATGGAGGAGAAAATTAACTATCGCGAAGAGTTGGCATCTATCCGTGAGAGCCTGAAGGGGGTAGAGAAACCATATAGCAACGAGGCTCTCGAGCTTTTTGAGAACGGTATGTACTGCTGTGTGCTGCTTGCAGAGGAGAATCTGCAGGAACAGCGCGGTGGCGAGAATGGCGTTTTGGCTAAGGAATTGCTTGAGTATGGTACTATTTTGGAGGGTTACGACCACCTGCTCAATGCCGTGCAGAGAGCTGTCGGTCGTATGGTAGATGCCCTCTATGATCATCCGCGTCTGAAGGTGAAACTGCTGCGTCTGCGTCTGCTTGCAATGCAGCGTATAGAGGCTGTAGAGGACCATCCTATCGGACTTATCGAGGATATTTGGGAGGAGATTTCCGAGCTTGAGAGTAATATTGCAGCTGCCGATAAGGGACAGTTCGATCAGATTAAAAAGAGCGGTCATCTCAAGAGCGACCCTGTGGAGTGGACTGCACGCTACGAGGAGGTTATCGACGAGGTTGAGCGCATTGTAGAGGAGCGTCTCTCTGACCACCCGCGCGGCATGGGCTTCTGCTTTGCATATTGGCACGAGAAGGCGGAGGTTTTGGAGCAGTTCGGTGTCGAGTGGCGTAGTCCGAGCAGTATGAATCCGGGTGTAATGTTTGACTAAAATGTTATCTACTACTCTATATCTGTGGGATAGTACTCTGTTCTACATTGACTCGAGTGATCTTGAAGAACTACAAAAGGGCGTACAAAGAGGCGAACCGTTGGCGTACTATGCCCTTGCACGCTACTATAGCACGGTGCGTCCAGAGGCGGACTCTGTAGAGTTTGCAGTCGAACTCTTCTATCGTGCTGCTGATGCCGGAGTTGTTGATGCAGAGGCGGCACTTGCGCTGTTGTGGCGTAGTGGAGATATGGGTATTGTTGATCTCGAAAAGAGTCAGCAGATGCTCGATGAGGCGTTTGAGATGGGTAGCCTTCTTGCTGCTAAGGTTGTGCTTACAGATATGATTTGTGGCATCTACCGTGAACGGGATATTAAGACCGCAATGACGATTATTGATGAGCGTATCTCACAGAAAAACAGTCCATTGTGGTGCTACCTTAAGGGTCTTGCAATTCACCAAAGTGCAGATATATTAAGCTGGAATGAGGTATGCCCACAGGCAGCAGAGTGGTATAGAAGGGCCATTGATGAAGGTGTGTCGGATGCGTACCAAGGTCTGCTTGAGGTATCTGCTTTGGATTACTTCGGTAATATTGTAGATGCTGACCGTTATATAGATATTGCTTGCGAGGGTGCTGCTGCGGGGTGTGCAAAAATGATATACGCCGTAGCTAAATATGAGTATGATATCTGTTATTCTTGTCCTGAGAAACAGAGTGAGGATTGGTATAGACAGATATGCGAGGATTTCGAGAGCGCGTTAAGTAGGGGATGTGCCAATGCGGCTTACTATTTGGGGCAAATCTATTACAGAGAAGAGGATGATTTAGATGCTGCGTGGGCATACTATGTAAAGGGCGCAACTCTCGGCTCAGTAGAGTGTTATGAGACTATGTATGACCTTATGGATAAGGGTATTGTCACTGAGTCTGATGAGTTTCAGGCGCATGCTGCACTATACGGTACTCGTTGTGGCTCTTGGCATCTTGTAAGGGTTGTGATCGAACTCTATCAAGCGGGGTACTTGCACTCTTTTGCCTCTGAAATAGAAAACTATTATATGCCTCGTTTGCGCCGCTTGGAGGAACTCGAACGTGGCGAAATAACTATTTAATATGGCTTATACACCTTCACTACAACCCAATACACGAATAGATGTTGCCGATATACTGCGAGGTATCGCTATAGGGGGTATTGTGTTGATACACTTTATCGAACACCTCAATTTCTACCTCTTCCCCGAGCCGTCGAGCGACTTTATGGCAGCACTCAATCGTGGCGTGTGGGATACCACATTTTTTCTGTTGGCGGGAAAGATGTATGCCATATTCTCGATGCTCTTTGGTCTGAGTTTCTTTATTCAGCACGACAATCAGGCACAGTTAGGTGTCGATTTTCGCCCGCGTTTTCTGTGGCGTATGGTGCTGCTGATGCTCTTCGGACTCTTCGACCTGCTCTTCTATAATGGCGATATACTTACCGTCTATGCCGTCTGTGGTGTGCTTGTGGTGCCATTTATCAGGGCAAATAACAAGGTGCTCGTTGCGGCGACCATCTTCTTTGCTCTGCAACCGATAGAGATTGCCTATATCATTATGGGACTTATCGACCCTGCTACCACATCGCTCGATTTGGGCTCAAGCGAACTCTTTAAGGCGATACTGCCTGCACAGAGCGAGGGATCGATTGTCGATGTGGCAATTAAGGGTATCGAGAACGGATTTCCGGTAAACTACCTATGGGCTATCGAGCACGGTAGATTTACTCAGACAATCTTCCTCTTCCTCTTCGGTATCTACCTCGGTCGCAAGCGCCTTTTCTATGACGAGGGCGACAATGTGGCTATCTGGAAAAAGGTCTTTATCGGCTCTGTTCTCGGCTTTGCGGTGCTCTATCCGCTCTATAAACTTGTGCCGGGAGCTATCGATACAGCCTGCGTAAAGGAGAGCGTAAAGGTTATGCTCAATATGTGGAAGAACCTTGTGATGATGCTCTTCTATGTCTCGGGTGTTGTTCTGCTCTACTATCGTACATCGGCGCGTGACTTTTTGAAGAAGATTGCGCCGTATGGCAAGATGAGCCTTACAAACTACCTCTCGCAGTCGATTATCGGCGGCTTTATCTTCTACAATTGGGGACTTGGGCTCTATAGATATTCGGGTCATACAACAAGCCTGCTGCTCGGTGTGCTATGCGTGGCGGTGCAATATATCTTCTGCCGTTGGTGGCTTACTCGCCACTCGCACGGACCATTTGAGGCTCTGTGGCGCAAACTTACTTGGATAGATAAAAAACATTAAATGCTATAACTATGAAACTGACAAAGCAACTCTTTTCGTGGAGCTATAATGCTTATCGTTTGGATGACTCTGATGTGGCTCTGCTCAGGGATAAGGCTCTGAGTGGCGATGTTGAGGCTTGCTATATGTATGGTCGTTACCTCTACTGCGTGCGTCCCGAGAAGGACTCGGTAGCCAAGGCATACGGCTACTACGAGAAGGCGCTTGAGGGTGGAGTGGTCGATGCAAAGGTGGCTATCGCCATTATGTGGTATGCGGGCGACTTCGGTATGGTCAATCGCGAGAAGGGCGACAAACTGATTGACGAGGCGGTTGATATGGGTTGCGACTTTGCGTTTCAGAAGTTTCTGCTCGATATGATTATAGGACTGAATGGACGGCCGGCAAATCCCGAGAAGGCTATCGATATTCTCTCCGAGATTATGAAGGCGGGGGACGAGGCAATATGGTACTACATAATGGGTCGTGCGGTAATGGTAACTCTTGGTATGGATACTGCCGTAAAGTGGTTTAAGCGCGCTGCCGAGATGGGATTTGTTGAGGCAAATTGTTTCCTTGTCTTTGCCCGTTGCCATAATGACAAGTGGGAGCTGAAGGTGGAGTATGGCGAGTATCTTGATCAACTCTACGAGGCATACAAAGCGGGCGACGGACTTGCGGCGTATATGCTTGCAAATGAGTGGCTTAATCGGTATAATGAGTTGCGTGACGAGATGAAGTCTAAGTTCCGTGACGATATGATTTCCAAAGCCATATTCGCCTACAATAGGGGTTATGGCGAGGCTGCGGTGCTGCTCGGCGACCTCTATCTGAAGAGCCTTTGCGATACGGAGTATGACCCTATAGAGGCGTGGGCGTGGTACTCGAAGGGCGGACTTGCAGGGTGCTACGAGGCATTTGAAAGACTCTATGAACTCTCCGCAGACGGCACTATGGTTGTCGAGCAGGTGCATAGCGACCAGTTTGCCCTCGAGGGTGCTCGTTTAGGCTCGGAGCAGCTGAAAAAGAGGGTGGTCGAGATATATAAAGATGGTCGTTTGGATGACTACTCGGAGGAGATCCTGAACTACTACGTGTAGAATCTGTATAACAAGGCTCTTTTGGCATCTGCCTTGTTCGGGAAATGCTCATTTACGACGAGTAAACTCCGCTTTCCCGACCTGCGAGCAGCTTCAAAATAGCTCTTGTTATACAAATTCTTGTAAAAGGACAAACAAGGCTCTTTTGGCATCTGCCTTGCTCTGAAAATAACTTCTGTTATACAAATTCTTTGCAGCTGAAAGCTAATAGCTAATAGCCAAAAAAGACCTCTGTCGAACTTGACAGAGGTCTTTTTTTGACAGAGTTTTTTACAACTCCACAATTATCTGCACTGGGTAGTGGTCGGACGGAAGATGAACGCCGCGATGCTCTGCCTTAATCTCTGCAGGGGCATCTTTCAGAGTGCTCTCGGTGCCGTTGTTGTTGCTCCAGTAGTGGAAGGTCAGCACGCCGTAGCGCAATACATCTACCTCCGATGTAAATACATGGTCGATGCGGCGGTTGGTGTGGTTTGCCACCTTAAAGCTGTTGAATGTGCCGGATGGCGCGAACTTTATAGGTGCCGCCTCAAAGGCATCTGTGAGCACTCCACTCTGGGCGAAGGTCTTGTAGGCAGGGCTGTCCTGCGCAACATTGAAGTCGCCGGTAAGGATTACGCGTGCGCCCTTGCCACACATCTGCTTGATGCGAGAGATGACGAGCTTTGCACCCTCTACGCGAGCAACTTTGCCCTTGTGGTCCATATGGGTATTGAAGAACCAGAACTTCTTCTTGGTCTGCTTATCTTTGAAATATCCCCAGCTGCACACGCGGCGGCATACTGCATCCCAACCGAACGACACCTCCTCAGGGGTCTCAGAGAGCCAGAAGGTACCGCTGTCGAGCAACTCGAAACGGTCGCGGCGGTAGAATACAGGGCTGTACTCACCCTTTGTCTTGCCATCATCACGCGCAACACCGATAAAATCATACTCCGGCAGTCGGGAGAGCATATACTCCAGCTGGTCGTGGCACACCTCCTGCGCACCGAAGATGTCAAAGGCGGTAAATGCCAAAAGGTCACACATCACCTCGCGACGCTCTGTCCAGCCATCGCCATTTTTGTAGTCCACCTTCGAGTGCATACGGATATTGTACGAGCCGGCATTTATAGTCTGTGCTGCCGCCGCAAGCGCTGCAAAGGCGAAGAGTGTAAGGGTTAAAAGTCTTCTCATAGCTGTTCTATATGTGTAAAGATATCTGAATCGAAACTAAGTGTCGGTTGGCTCTCGAAAAGTCCGAAAAGTGCCGAGCCAGAGCCCGACATAGAGGCGTATATTGCCCCTGCATCGAGCAGCTGCTGCTTGAGCTGTGCAATTGTCGGATGTGCCTCGAAAATATGGGGTTCAAAGTCGTTCTTTACCACGCCCTGCCACTGATCTACAGCAAGTTGCAGTCTGCTCTCAAGTCTGCTCTCAGGCTCGGCAGGCTTTACTCCACCATACGCTTCGGCGGTCGAAACGCCCTCGTTGGCGGGCTTTACAACGACCAACCACAGCCCCGCAAGAGGTAGAGAGATCGGGGTCATAATCTCGCCGCGACCGGTACATAACTGCGGTGTGTTGCGGATGAAAAAGGCGGTATCGCTGCCAAGCTCTGCGGCAAGGGATATAAGCTCCGCCTCGGTAAGGTTTAACTCGAAAATCTCGTTCATCGCCAAAAGCACTGCCGTAGCATCGCTGCTTCCGCCACCAAGACCTGCGCCGAATGGTACGCGCTTGTCGAGCGTGATTGTTACGCACCCCGTATTGTAACGGCTTGCAATGAGTCGTGCCGCCTTTATGCAGAGGTTCTTCTCTGCGGGACAATCGACCACAAGACCGCGTTGTATAAGGTGCATCTCGTCGGAGGGGACAATCTCGACAATGTCATACAGACCGCGCACAGGTGCCATCACTGTACTCAGGTCGTGAAACCCGTCAGCGCGGCGACGCAGTACATCGAGTCCGATATTTATTTTGCAGTTTGCTCTTAAAATCATACTACAAATGTAGACAAATTGTGGGGGAATAGCAAGAAAATTACTATATTTGTGGTAGTAATATATTCAAAATAATCAGATAGTGTGCTATGAATGAGAAGAATCTATTCTCGACCGATGCGGATTGTTCGGCGCAGGCAGAGATATATGCCTCTATAGATATTCGCAAAAGACTTGTTATTGAGTATTCGTGTAGCTATGATGATGCCCCGCAGAGGGATTTTGATAGGCGCGCGGTGGTCGATAGCGAGGATACGGCGCAGATGGCAGCGTACTATAAGGTGGCAGTGGAGCAACTTCCGCAACTTATTTTCGAAAAGTGCGGTATTGCGTATGCTGCAGCACCTGCGGAGGCTGACGGTGTCTTCAAGCAGGCGTTAAATATGATTCTCGATGCGCGGGTGAGGTATAAAATGTCGGAATTTTAATTTTTTATCACCTGCGGTGAGGTTTTAACCGAAATTTTACTATCTTTGTAGTTTGAATGAAAATTTTAACTAAAAACAGAAAATATCTTATGAAGAAAGTACTTTTCGCAGCAGTGGCACTCGTACTTGCCGTAAGCTGCAACAACGCACCAAAGACAACTGACACAGCTGATGCTGCTGAGGCTAAGACCGAGGTAGGCGCAACAGATCTCGCTTTTGTAAGAACAGATGCTGTATTTGCAGAGTCTGAGATCTTTAAGACTGAGGGTGTAGCTCTCCAGTCAAAGAATGAGAAGACTCAGAAGACCCTGGCAGAGAAGGAGCAGAAGCTCCAGAACGAGATGGTTCAGCTTCAGGAGAAGTATCAGAAGGGTCTGATTACCACTATCGAGGCTCAGCGTAAGGAGCAGGATATTCAGAAGCGTGTTGCTGCATATCAGGAGAGTGCGCAGAAGCAGCTTCGTGCCCTTGAGGAGGAGAATCTCGTATTTCAGAACCGTATGGGTGATCTGATGCAGCGCGCAATCGATGAGATCAACGCTGATGGTGCTTACAAGATGATTGTAAACGCATCTGCACTTCTCGATGCATCTGAGGATCTCGATATTACCTCTGTAGTTCTTGCAAAGGTAAACGAGCTCTACGCAGCTGATAAGGCTTCTGCGAAGTAGTTTCGGACTCTTTGAAACTATTTTTTGGTATCTTTCGATTTGTCGCTCTCGCAAATAGACCCACTATTAGCATCGAATAGTAAATCGAAACATATTCAAAAATAGCATTCAAATAATCTCGAAACGGGAACAGAGAATTAAATCTGAATCGAAATGGGCTTTATACCATTTACACTGATCGACTTTATCGATATATTCCTTGTGGCGGGTCTGATGTTTGCCATCTACCGCGCCACAAGGGGTACAAGTGCGCCATACATCTTCTTCGGTATTATTATAATATGTATAGCCTGGGTGATGGTGCGCGCGCTGAATATGGAGCTGCTCTCCAATATCCTCGGTCAGGTAATCAGTGTGGGAGTGATAGCCCTTATTATTATCTTTCAGCCCGAGATTCGTCGATTCCTGCAACTTATCGGTATGCGACAGAAGGAGTTCGACTTTATCTCGCGTATGTTCTCGGTTACTCGCAAAAAGGAGGATATCAACACCTCTCCGATTGTCTCGGCTTGCCTTGATATGAGTAACACCAAGACCGGTGCGCTGATAGTTATCCGCCAGAAGGATGATCTGCTCTTTATTATCGAGAACGGTATTGCGGTAGATGCAAACCTCTCAGTGTCGCTGTTGAAGAATATATTCTTCAAGAATGCACCTCTGCACGATGGCGCAGTGATTGTTGAGGGTAACCGAATAGTTGCTGCGAAGTGTATTCTGCCCGTAACGCAGTCCGATGTGCCGAAGGATTATGGTACTCGTCACCGCTCAGCTATCGGAATTAGCGAGCTTACCGATGCTGTTGTTGTGGTGGTGTCGGAGGAGACCGGTGCACTCTCTATTGTCAAGGCGGGTCAGATTAAGCACAATATAGATCCGCAGAAGTTCGGCTATGCGCTTAAAAAGGCGCTGGGACAGAAGTAGTTTATTGTTTGTAGAACATATAATAGGCTGAAAATCTCACTTTGTGGGATTTTTTTGTTATCTTTACGGAAAAATAGACGAGATTATGGAAGTTATTCTTTTGACTGTACTCTGTTCACTGATTGTGGGCGCTGTTGCGGGCTACCTCTTCGGTAAGCGAGGTGTGGCAGCAGCAGAGCAGAGTGCCGCTGCACTGCGTGATGAGCTTGCTGCTCAGCAGAGCGAGATAACCGCCCTGCAGGTTGAACGTGGTGCATTGCAGAGCGATAAAAGACACCTGCAGGAGCTTCTCGATGCGGAGAAGGCGCGTGCAAAGGAGGAGGATGCTCGCCGTCGTGAGGAGTTTATGCAGCAGCTCGAGATTATCAAAGGACAGCTCTGCGCAGAGACCAACCGCACAAACCGAGAGAGTATCTCCGAGATTCTCAAACCATATCAGGAGCAGCTGGAGGCGCTCAAAAAGCAGAATGTGGATAATCGCGCAACCCTCGAGACACATATCAAGACCCTTGTCGAGACGGGCGGAAAGCTCAGCAACGAGGCGGATAGACTCGCTCGTGCACTGAGCAGCGATGTGCGTATGCAGGGTAATTTAGGCGAGAAACTGTTGGAGGATCTGCTTGCAGGCTCGGGACTTATCGAAGGTAAGCAGTACCTTTTGCAGCGTGCTATACGCCAGACGGACGGTGCTTCGCAGAAGAATGAGGATACGGGCAAGAAGATGAAGCCGGATGCGATGATCTTCTATCCTGCAACAAAGAGTGTGCTCTATATCGACTCGAAGTTTAAGTTGCCGACAGATTTGGACGACAATATGGAGCCTGCGCGCGAGCAAGAGGTGCTCAAGGAGTTCTCGGCTCGCCTACGCAAGGAGGTGCAGAGCCTCTCAAGCAGAAGGTATCAGGACCATAAGTTCGAGGAGTATATCTCGCTGCCGTATGTGATAATGTTTGTGCCGAGCGATAAGGCTCTGATGGCTGCAACGACATACGATAAGACGCTGTGGATTGACGCCTTTAACAGCAAAGTGTTTATCGCCAGCGAGCGCCATCTGCTGATGCTTATAGAAATGGTGAATGTTGCGTGGGTGCAGCAGCAACGCCTTGAAAATCAGGATAAAATCGTTGCTCAGGCATCGACCATCCTCGATCGTGTGGCTGACTTTGTCGGCTACTTTGACGAGGTTGGCTCGGCGCTTAACGATGCGGTTGAGGCGTTCGAGAAGACTAAGAAGAAGGGTATCGGTGCAGGTCAGACTATATCGGTAGCTGTGCGCGATATGATCAAACTCGGAGCAAAGGCTCAAGTGTCGAAGCAGAAGAAACTCGATGCGCAGCTCACAGATGCAGGTTTGGAGTCGTCAGAGTCCTAAGTCGGAGTCTGCGGCGAACTAACCGAAAAATAGAAAATCCATCAAAATATCGTGCGGCTCGTTGGGGATCTCCTCGGCGAGCTGCTCTTTGTAACATACGCCGATCTTCACCGCTCGAAAACCTTCGCGAGAGAGGTACTTGTCGTAGTAACCCTTGCCCCTGCCGCAACGCTTGCCCTCTGCAGTAAATGCTACGCCCGGAACTACTATTACATCAATCTCCGACGGCTCTACGGCTCGCTCGCCCTGCGGCTCCGCGATGCCGAAAGCGCCAATCTCCATAGTTGTCGGGTCGTATGGGTAAAAATCCATGTCGTCACCCGCTACGCGCGGCAGAACAACTCGCTTTTCGGCAGAGATAGCCTCTATCAATTTGCTGCTATCGACCTCGTCGGGAAGAGAGGCGTAGAGAGCAACAACTTTGGCTCTCTTTATGAGTTCGAAATCGGCGATGTTTTTGAGTATCAGTGCAGATTTGGTCCTTTTCTGTTCAGAAGTGAGTGCTTTGACAGCCTGCTTTGCAGTTTTACGTATCTCTGATTTACTTTTTGTTATCATTGCAGTAGTTAAAAAGTGGCAAAAATGTTTTGTTATTTGACAAACAATAACTATATTTGTACGATGTTACGTGCGTAGTGCAAACAATTTTTTCACAAAATAAACATAACTAATTTTTATTTCAAAACATTATGGGTTGTTTTTTAACTAATTCTTCGTTGGGAAGAAAGCTGGTGATGAGCATCTCGGGTTGTTTCCTCGTGCTCTTCCTTCTCTTCCACATGTCAATGAATGTTGTGGCGCTGATCAGTGCAGAGGGCTACAATATGATTTGCGGCTTCTTGGGTGCTAACTGGTATGCTCTTGTAGCTACTGCAGTGCTTGCACTTGGTGTTTTGGTACACTTCGTTTACGCATTCTGGCTCACTTACCAGAACCGTAAGGCACGTGGTAACGTTCGCTACGCAGTTACCGTGACTGAGAAGGGTGTAGATTGGGCATCTAAAAACATGCTCGTTCTGGGTATTATCGTTATCCTCGGTCTTGCTCTTCACATGACCCACTTCTGGTCAAAGATGATGCTCGTTGAGCTTATGGGCGAGCATGTAAACTCTGAGGGTCTTGCTCCAACCGACGGTGCAGCTCTTATCCGAGTTATCTTCAGCCAGTGGTACAACGTAGTTCTCTACCTGGTATGGTTCGCAGCTCTCTGGTTCCACCTCAACCACGGTGTTTGGTCTATGTTCCAGACAGTAGGTTGGGCAAACGACACTTGGCTCCCACGTCTTAAGCTTGTAGCTAAGGTTGTTTCAGGTCTTATCTTCCTCGGTTTCGCAGTTGTTGCAGTTGTTTTCTATGCAAAGAGCCTTTGCTGCGGTTGCTGCTAATCTAACACTTGTAGAACAATAAAATAGAAAAAGATATGGCATTCAAATTAGATTCCAAAATCCCTGCAGGTGAGTTGGCTCAGAAGTGGAGCAACCACAAAGCAGCTATCAAGGTTGTCAGCCCTGCCAATAAGCGCAAGCTCGACATCATCGTTGTAGGTACAGGTCTGGGTGGTGCTTCTGCAGCTGCTTCACTCGGTGAGCTTGGCTACAATGTAAAGATCTTCTGCATTCAGGACTCTCCACGTCGTGCTCACTCTATCGCAGCACAGGGTGGTATCAATGCAGCAAAGAACTATCAGAACGACAACGACTCTGTATATCGTCTCTTCTACGATACTATCAAGGGTGGTGACTATCGTGCTCGTGAGGCTAACGTATATCGTCTTGCAGAGGTTTCTAACCTTATCATCGACCAGTGCGTAGCTCAGGGTGTACCTTTCGCTCGTGAGTACGGCGGTCTTCTTGCAAACCGTTCATTCGGTGGTGCTCAGGTATCTCGTACCTTCTATGCGCGTGGTCAGACCGGTCAGCAGCTGCTCCTCGGTGCTTATGCAGCCCTCAATAAGGAGATTCACAACGGCTCTGTAAAGTCTTATACTCGTCACGAGATGCTCGACATTGTTGTTGAGGATGGTGAGGCACGCGGTATCATCGCTCGTAACCTTGTTACAGGTGAGATCGAGCGTCACGGTGCTCACGCAGTAGTTATCGCTACCGGTGGTTACGGTAACGTATTCTTCCTCTCTACCAACGCTATGGCGTCTAACGGTTCTGCAGCATTCCAGTGCTACCGTAAGGGTGCAGGTTTTGCAAACCCTTGCTTCACTCAGATTCACCCAACATGTATCCCTGTACACGGTACACAGCAGTCTAAGCTGACCCTTATGTCAGAGTCCCTGCGTAACGATGGTCGTATCTGGGTTCCTAAGAAGATGGAGGATGTTGAGGCACTGCGTAAGGGTACTAAGATGCCTTCAGATATCGCTGAGGAGGATCGTGACTACTATCTCGAGCGTCGTTACCCTGCATTCGGTAACCTCGTGCCACGTGACGTTGCATCTCGCGCAGCTAAGGAGCGTTGCGATGCAGGTTATGGTGTAAACGAGACCGGTCTTGCAGTATTCCTCGATTTCAAGACAGCTATCGAGCGTCTTGGTAAGGAGGTTATCGAGAAGCGTTACGGTAACTTGTTCGATATGTACAAGGAGATTACCGACGTTAATCCATACGAGCAGCCAATGCAGATCTTCCCAGCTGTTCACTACACAATGGGTGGTATCTGGGTTGATTACAACTTGATGACAACAATCCCTGGTCTCTACGCTATCGGTGAGGCTAACTTCTCAGACCACGGTGCAAACCGCCTCGGTGCTTCTGCGCTGATGCAGGGTCTTGCAGATGGTTACTTCGTTCTTCCTTACACTATCGGCGACTATCTTGCTAAGAAGATTCAGGCTCCGAAGGTATCTACCGATACCCCTGCATTTGACGAGGCAGAGAAGGCTGTTAAGGCTAAGATCGAGAAGCTCCTCTCTATCAACGGTACACGCTCTGTTGATGATATCCACCGTCAGCTCGGTCTGATTATGTGGGACAACGTAGGTATGGCTCGTACTAAGGAGTCACTCGAGAAGGCTATCGTTGAGATTGCAGCACTTCGCAAGGAGTTCTGGAAGAATGTTAAGGTTGTTGGTACAGCTGATTCATTCAACGTTGAGCTGGAGAAGGCACTTCGCCTTGCAGACTTCCTTGAGCTCGGTGAGCTGATGGCTCGTGACGCACTCAACCGTGAGGAGTCTTGCGGTGGTCACTTCCGTTCAGAGCACCAGACTGAGGAGGGCGAGGCACTCCGTCACGATGACAAGTTTGCTTATGCTGCTGTTTGGGAGTACAAGGGTGAGGATGTAGAGCCGGAGCTTACAAAGGAGGATCTGGTTTACGAGTTCACACACCGTGCACAGCGTAACTATAAGGACTAATTTTTGGCGTTAATCTTTTAATCAACACGAAATTATGAATTTCACATTAAAAATATGGCGTCAGAAGGACGCTCACTCCAAGGGCGAATTTAAGGAGTATAAGGTAAGTGATATCTCGTCTGACACCTCGTTCCTCGAGATGCTCGATATCCTCAATAATGATCTTGTACACAAGGGCGAGGAGCCTGTAGCATTTGACCACGACTGCCGCGAGGGTATCTGCGGTATGTGTTCACTTCACATCGACGGTCACGCACACGGTCCATCACAGGCTGTAACTACTTGTCAGATCTATATGCGTCAGTTCAAGGATGGTGCAACAATCACTGTTGAGCCTTGGCGTTCTGCTGCATTCCCAGTAATCAAGGACCTCGTTGTAAACCGTGGTGCTTACGACCAGATTCTTCAGGCAGGTGGTTATGTATCTGTACGAACAAACTCAGTACCTGATGGTAACGCTATTCCAATCCCTCAGGCAGATGCTGAGGAGAGTATGGATGCTGCAGCTTGCGTAGGTTGTGGTGCTTGTGCTGCAACTTGTAAGAACGGTTCTGCAATGCTCTTCGTTGCTGCTCGTGTATCTTCTCTTGCAAAGCTCCCACAGGGTCGCGTAGAGGGTGCACGTCGTGCAAAGGCGATGGTTGCAAAGATGGACGAGCTGGGCTTCGGTAACTGTACAAATACCGGTGCTTGCCAGGCAGAGTGCCCTAAGGGTATCTCTATCGCGCACATTGCGCGCCTGAACCGCGAGTTCCTCTCAGCTAAACTCGAGGACTAGTCTGCGGACTAACATCTATAAAGAGGGGTTGCTGTTTTTTCGCGGCAACCCCTTTTAACCTCATGCCACTTTGTGTATCTATCATACAAATAGAATGAAGCTCCGTGCTATAATAACCCTTATCGTTGCGCTTGTTGCCCACGCAGTTGTGGCAGCACAGAGCGTTGCGCCCGTTTCGGGTCGCATCGTCAGCACCGATACCGAGGAGGGTGTTGCCGGTGCGGTAATCGAGGTGGCGAATATAAAGACGCCGAGTCAAAAACGCTACTATACTACAGAGTATGGTGGCTATTTCCGTATCCCCAATGTAGCAGATGGCGAGTATAACTGCCTTGTCACCTTTATCGGCTATGCTGACAAGAGCTTCTCGTTCAAGGTGGCGGGACTGCCGATAAATGTTGGTACAATCTATCTCGAGGTTAGTGCAATAGGTATCGAAACGGTCGTAAAGACGGCGGTTTCGACACGCACGACCATTATGGGTGATACACTGCGTTACAACGCCGATGCCTTTAAGGTTGCGGCCGATGCCGAGGTGGAGGCTCTGCTGCGCAAGATGCCGGGTATAACGATTACCGACGGCAGGGTAGAGGCGCACGGCGAGGAGGTAAAGCAGATATATGTCGATGGCAACGAGTTCTTCGGCTCCAATGTGGCGCAGGTGCTGCAGAGTATCCCTGCGCAGGCGGTTGAGCATATCGAGGTCTATAACAGGCTCAGTGAGGCGGCACAGATTACTGGCGTAGATGATGGCGAGGGTGGTAAGGTTATCAATATCATAACTCGTCGCAGCATCAAGCGCAGTTGCTTTGGTAAGGTTCACGCAGGTTATGGCTACGAACCTGAGGCAAACAGAGCGGTGACGATAAACCATAAATATACGGCTGGCGGCTCGGTAAATATCTTCAATGATGACGCGCGCCTGACCTTTATGGGGCTTGTCAATAACCTCAACAAGCAGAATCTATCGGACGACGATATGGCTATCCGTAGCACTGCAAACCGCAGTAACGGCTCGCGACAGTTTTCGGTAAATAATCAGAATGGTGTGGCATCGGCGGAGATATTTGCCATTAACTATACGGACCGATGGGGTCGTCGTCGCCGTGCGAAGTTTGAGGGTAGCCTCTTCTACAACCATCTGAACGCCAAAAATCAGTTTACTATAGACCGCTGGTATGACCCTGCAGTAAGCAAGAAGGATACTATCCACTACGACCAATTTGCCAATCCGAACAACCATACTCTCAAGTTCCGCGGACGATTGGAGTGGAAGACGGGCAAGCGTCAGAAGTTGGTGCTTATACCGACAATAAACTACTATCCAAATAGCTCTATAAATAGGGTAGATACCACCTCTCTGCGTTGGGGAGAGTCGGGCTACCGTTGGATGCCGAGCGGAAATGATGGCTGGAGCAAGAGCTTCTCGCAGAACCTCTATGCCCAATATTCGTACAGGTTTTTGCGTCAGGGACGACAGATGTTGCTCGTGGCGAGTGTGAATAATAACGACCAGACCACAGACCGCGACTACTACTCCAATGGCTCCGGCAAGACCAGCAAGAAGAGCCCCGACTTGGCAACTATCGCCTATACATACTCTCGCAAGCAGCAGGAGTCTTCGACTCGTACATTCCGCCTGCAACCGACATACAAGGATAGAATAGGCAGATATTCGACCATAAACCTCACATATCGTCTGCAGGCACAGTTGCGTAGCCGCGACCTGCTCTCATACAGCACCGGGGCGGACCATGTTATCGATGCCGCAAATCTTAATAGTCGCTCCTCGTCATCTATTGAGGGTATGTTCCTCTATCATCAGGCGGGTGTTGGCTATCGCTATGGTCGTAACAGAAATTGGTTCTCCGTTAGTGCTATGTACCAAAACTCAAGGCTCTCGCACCACAACTTGTGGACGGGAGAGAGTGTGAAGCGTATATATCACAACCCGGTCTACAACGCTACGCTGCAGTGGTCGTTTGATAGCAGTAATACCTTGCGTGTAAGTGCTACATCGGATGTCAAGGAGCCGTCGCTGTGGCAGATGCTCGATGTCTATGATGTGAGCAACTCGCAGTATATTACCATCGGAAATCCCGACCTTCGACCATATACCGAGCACAACTACTTTGCCCGCTATACCAATATCTCGCAGCGTCATGGCACGACATTTATGATTATGGCAAAGGCTATGTTGCGCCCGAACTATATCGGTACAAGTATCGACTACTCGCCAGAGACTATCGAGATAGATGGCAAGAAGTATAATCCGCTGCAGCTCTCAAAACCTATCAACCTCGACGGCTATCGCTCCTTTGAGGGGCGTACAAGCATCGGTTTCCCGATTACATTCCTCGGCTCAAATCTCAATATTGCTCTGGGTGCAACATACTCCAATGTGCCTATCCGCCTTAATGGCAATGATGAGTTGATGAATAACCTTACGGCATATACCGACTGGACTCTGGGTAGCAATATCTCCGAGAATGTCGATTTTACCCTCCGATATAACCTCTCTTATAGCGACAATAAGGCGGGTACAAATGTGCTCAATAACCAGTTTATAAACCATCGCGCTACGGCAAATATAAAGGCTGTTCTGCCGCTCGGCTTTACCCTTACCACCTCCTGCCTCTTTACGCAGTACATAGGTATTACAAATAAATATAACGACTCGTTTGTCCTCTGGAATGCATCTGTAGGAAAGAAGGTGCTTCGCAATTTAGGCGAGGTGGAGCTCTGCGTAAACGATATCCTCAATCAAAATACCTCTTTTGCTCGCGGCGTGTGGGCGGGATACTCGCAGGTGAGGTATAACAGCACTATGGGCAGATACTTCCTCGTGAAGTTTACCTACAATATCCGCTCATTTACTCCGGGCACAAAACAGCTCAAGATAGCCAAAGCATCGGGCGTGCCGACCAACTTCTTTGATCGCATCGAGCATCGCTTAAACTCTCTGAAATTTTAGTGGGGTATACTTGGCGTATGTGAGGATGTAGAGGGTACGTATAACACCGAAATCACCTGCTTGTACAAATTTTCACAAAAAAAGAGGATGTCCAACATCGTTGGACATCCTCTTCAGTGACTCCGCCAGGATTCAAACCTGGAACCGCTTGATCCGTAGTCAAGTACTCTATTCAGTTGAGCTACGGAGCCATTTGCTGATTGCGAGTGCAAATATAGGGGCTTTTTTTTGAACCACCAAATTTTTAGTAAAAAAAGTGCACTTTTTTTTGAAAAAGGTGCTTTTTGTCAATTTTGACCACTCAGTACCTGTCTCTTATACACATCTGACGCTGCCGACGACTTAATAGGTGTAGTTCT
>CANBCZ010000025.1 GCA_947367255.1 uncultured Alistipes sp. | reverse complement strand
AACCAAAAAAAAATTCCCACCTCTTTCATGTTACTCTTTATGCACCCGGCGCGGGGGGCCACCCGGCACAGGGGTGAACCTACTGGTGTTTGAGACCAGCGCGTCTACCGATTCCGCCATCCGGGCTGATGCTTTTTGCAGGGGCAAAGGTAGATAATTTTTTTTGATTTACAATACTTTGTCAGAAAATTTGTGTATCTTCGTGTGTCTTAGAACTATAAAATCCTTAAAACTTCAAAAAATTATGGGAAATTTGACCTTCACGATGATTAAACCCGATGCTGTAAGGGCTAACAATCACGCCAAGATTCTGCAACATCTTGTAGATGCCGGTTTTCGTATTGTGGCACTGAGAATGTGGTGTATGTCGCGCAACGACGCTATGCGTTTCTATGCCGTTCACAAGGGTAAGCCGTTCTTTGAGCCGCTGGTAGAGTTTATGACCTCGGGACCGATTATTGCAGCGGTGCTTGAGAAGGAGGATGCCGTTGCCGAGCTGCGCAAAACGGTCGGCGCAACAGATCCGGAGAAGGCTGAGGAGGGTACTGTACGCCGCCTCTATGGTGCATCAGTTCGTCAGAATGCCATCCACGCATCGGACAGCGACGAGAATGCCCGCATAGAGTGGAGCATCCACTTTGACGAGGCAGATATTATGGTGTAGATGGCGAGAAGTGCCCGATTTGGCTACAAAAATGTTCGCTTTGGGCGCATCACACAATTTTAACCCGAACTGCTCGTTATTGGTATGAAGATTGCACTTGAAAGCAACAGCTGCGGTGAACTGCAAGCCGCAGTGAGGTTTCTTCATTTATTTAAGTTTGGGTTAGTAGTTTAGGGGAGCAATCCCCGAGATAGGCGATAGTCGTGAGACTCTCGCCTATTCTTTTTGCTCCCCTAAACTACTTTGAGCCGAATGTTCGGCTCTTCCTCCTCCGCACCTCGGCATAGTATGCAAGCATACTCTGCTCTCGGTTTGTCGTCGGTTCAACCTGTAGCGGTGTGGCAGAGTTGTCTGCTCTTTGGTGGGCGATTGCTGCGCAATTGTTGTTTATGGGGTGGTTTTGTTTAATCGGAGGATGAGGACTCGAACGACCGCCGCAGGTTTGAGCAGAGCAAGAGATAGGGAATAGACATTAAGTCAAAGGCTTAGAAGGTTGATTGAAAATCAGATGCCAAATTTATTTGAGCAGATGATTTTTAATTAAGCTTCGCAGTTGCGCAGCAACAATGGCTATTCCATATCACACAGACAACTCTGCCACACCGCCACCGGTTGGCGAGTCCTATTCGGGCACGAAAAAAGCGGTCATCTTTCGATAACCGCTTGTGCCCAGAATAGGACTCGAACCTACACGTCTCTCAACACTCGCACCTGAAACGAGCGCGTCTACCATTTCGCCATCTGGGCTTTGACGCTGCAAAGGTAGTAAAAATTTGGAATATCCAAGCAATTTGGTAGTTATTTTTTTATCATTCACTATTTCGGTGGAGTTTCGGGTACTTTTTATGGTCTTTTTGGTGGCAATATCGCATTTTGAACACTTTTTGCGAAAGAAAAACCTTGAAAACTTTTTGTGTTTGCAAAGTTTTCTATATTTTTGCACCTCGAAACCTATATATAATATATATATGAGTCAGATGCAGCGAGAGCGAATTGTTGAACAGGCGGCAAAGATGTTTGCCGAGCAGGGTATAAAGTCTATTCGTATGGACGACATTGCCAGCTCGCTCGGTGTATCGAAGCGTACCCTTTACGAGATGTTCGAGGATAAGGAGGAGTTGCTCTATCTCTCTATTCGTTATATGCAGTCGCGTCGTATGGCGAAGGTGGAGGCGAAGCTCAGGGAGAATACAGAGTCGCTTGCATATCTGTTTGACTGTATAGCGATGATGATGGACAACAGAGAGTTGCACCGTCGCATATCTCAGAACTTGCACAAGTTCTACCCTGCGACCTTCGAGCGTGTGCGTAAGGAGGCGGAGGAGCAGAGTGGTAAGATACTCTACTCGCTCATTGAGCACTATATCGATTGCGGGCTTATAACTCCGACGGTAGATGTTCGTCTTTCGGTGACTATCCTATATTACACAACAAATACCCTGATAACCTCGGCGGACAATATGTCGCTGCCGGATGGCGTTACTCTTCAAGATGCACTCAGCTATACCATTATAAACTTCTTCCGCGGCATCGCAACGCTGAAGGGTGTGCAGCAGATTGACGAGTATATCGCCAAGTGTATAGAGAACAATAAGAGATAATAATACAAGTAAAACAGTTAAGTTATGAGAAGATTTCTTTTAATGTTGGGCTTTGCCGTCGCTTCTCTCGCCGTAATGGCACAGGAGCAGGCTCCGCAGAAGCTGATGCTCTCATTGGAGCAGGCGTTGGAGATTGCGATGAGCGAGAATCCTACCATTAAGGTAGCCGATCAGCAGATTGAGATTAAGCGTTATGCCAAGCAGGGTACATACGCCTCGCTCTATCCGCAGATCGATGCGACTGCTTCCTATCAGCGTGTGATTCAGAAGCAGACTATGAGTATGGACTTTGGTGGTCAGACACAGACTATCAAGGTAGGTAGCGACAACTCATTCAATGGAGGTGTTACGTTAGGTATGCCGGTAATCAATGCACAGCTCTGGGAGAGCCTCAAGGTATCGGCACTCGACGTGGAGCTGGCTGTAGAGCAGGCGCGTTCGTCACGAATCGATATGATCGAGCAGGTGACAAAGGCGTACTACGGCGTGCTGCTGGCAAAGGAGTCATACGCTCTCTTCCAGCGTGTATATGACAACGCAGTGAGCAACAACGAGCTTGTAAAGCAGCGTCACAGCGTAGGTTCGGTATCGGACTACGACCTTATCTCTTCAAATGTATCGGTGCAGAATGCAGTGCCAAATATGATTGAGGGTGAGTATGCAGTGGTGCTTGCGTTGTGGAACCTCAAGGCGTTGCTGGGTATCGATCTTGAGAAGGAGATTGATGTTGTGGGTTCGCTGATGGACTATGTATCGCTCCTCGACAAGGGTTATGCCATCTCGCAGGTGGATCTGTCGAACAACTCGTCACTCAAGCAGCTCGATATGCAGGAGCAGATGCTCGAGCACGCGCTCAAGATCTCGAAGTTGGCAAATGTGCCGTCGCTCTCGCTCAATGCGGCATATCTCTATACTGCGCTGGGTAATGACGGTAAGTTCTTCAAGAAGGAGGCTTGGAATCCATACTCTTATGCCGGTGTGCAGCTCAATATCCCGATCTTTGCGGGTACTCGTCGTCGCGCAGCGACTCGTGAGGCGACACTCAACCTGAACAATCTGCAGCTGCAGCGCGAGAATGTGGAGCGTCAGCTGCGTGTGGGCATCGTTCAGTATCTGAACAATATGCAGTCGAGCGTAAAGAAGTACCACGCTTCGGCAGCTACTGTAGATCAGGCACAGCACGGTTACGATATTGCAGTTAAGCGCTATGATGTGGGTCGCGGAACACTTGTAGATATCGACAACTCACAGCTGGCACTTATTCAGGCGGAGCTGGGTCGCAATCAGGCAGTATACAACTTCCTCTCTGCGAAGGTGTCGCTGGATAAGATTTTGGGTGATTACGAATTTGAGATTGAGAATAAAAAATAGATAGACAGACTATGAAGAAGTTTTTTAATGTGCTGCTTGTTGTAGGTGCACTTGCAGCTGTATCTTGCGGCTCGAAGAGCTCAAAGAGTGTTGAGACCACTGCAGAGGTGGAGATTCCAAATGTCGAGGTGGCAACAGTAACTGCTCGTGAGGTGGCACAGCAGGTGCTCTTTACAGGTAATGTGCAGGCTGAGGCGGTAAATAACATCGCTCCGCAGTCACCACGTCGTATCAACGAGATCCGTTTCGATGTAGGTGATCATGTAAAGAAGGGTGAGCTGCTCGTGAGCCTCGATAACTCAGCTCTTATTCAGGCAAAGGCTCAGATGGAGAATGCAAAGATCGAGTATGAGCGTACAGAGGAGCTCTACAAGATCGGTGGCGCCTCTAAGTCAGAGTATGACGCTCGTCGCCTTCAGTATGAGGTGGGTAAGTCTACTTACGAGAACCTGCTTGAGAATACAACACTTACTGCCCCTATCTCGGGTATTGTTACAGCTCGTAACTACGACAAGGGCGATATGACAGGTGGTCTTCCGGTGCTTGTTATCGAGCAGATTCGTCCGGTAAAGATTATGATCAACATCTCTGAGAACCTCTTTGCAAAGGTTCGCAAGGGTATGAAGGTGGATATTACACTTGAGGCGTATGGCGACGAGAAGTTCGAGGGCTCTATCTCTCGTATCTATCCTACAATCAACAACTCTACCCGTACATTCCAGGCAGAGGTTACTATTCCTAACAACGACGAGCGTGTGCGTCCGGGTATGTTTGCCCGCGTAACCCTCCCATACGAGAAGCACACCCGCGTAGTTGCTCCGGATCGTGCCGTAAACAAGCTTATGGGTAGCGGTGACCGTTATGTATATGTTCTTGAGGCTGACGGTACTGTACGCTATTCGAAGGTTACTCTGGGTCGTCGTATGGACTACGAGTGGGAGATTCTCTCGGGTCTTGAGGATGGTCAGACCGTCGTTGTAAAGGGTCAGGTGGCTCTTACAAATGGTTGCAAGGTGAATGTTGTAAACAAATAAGAGTAGACAATGAATATCTATAAAACAGCAGTCAATAACCCGATTACGACGATACTTGTCTTTGTCGCCGTTGCTCTGTTCGGTATCTTCTCGCTGGTAAAGTTGCCTATCGACTTTATGCCGCGAATCGATACGCCATATATCATGGTTATTACATCGTATCCGGGTGCAAGTGCAGAGGATATCGAGGAGAACGTCTCAAAACCCCTCGAGAACTCGCTTAATGGTGTTGAAAATCTGAAGCATATCACCTCTCGTTCAAAGGAGAATATCTCGGTGGTTGCTATGGAGTTCAAGTATGGTATTGACACGGATGTGGCAACAAACGACGTGCGTGACAAGCTCGAGATGGCAAAGAATGGTCTGCCGGATGAGGTGAGCAACCCGATTATCTTCAAGTTCTCGACCGACGAGATGCCTATTATGCTCCTCTCGGTAAAGGCTGACGAGAGCTGGAGCGGACTCTATAAGATTATCGACGAGCAGGTGGCAACTCCACTGGCGCGTGTAGGTGGTGTGGGAACTGTATCGGTGCAGGGTATTCCTGAGCGTCAGATTCAGGTATACTGCGACCCGTATAAGCTTGAGGCTTACGGCGTTACAATTGAGAGTATTGCTCAGATTATCGCTGCCGAGAACCGTTCTATCCCTGCCGGTCAGATGGATATCGGTTCAAACACATACTCGATGCGTGTGGATCAGGAGTTCTCGGGTGTCGAGGAGCTCAAGCGTCTTGTTATCAGCACTCGCAGCGGTGTGAATGTATATCTGGGCGATGTGGCAACTATTGCCGATACAGAGCAGGAGCGTACACAGGAGGTTTATAACAACGGCGAGCGTACAGGTCTGATGGTTATCCAGAAGCAGACCGGTGCAAATGCGGTTGCTATCTCCAAGCAGGTGATGAAGACAATCGAAAAGATTATGCCGACCCTGCCGTCGGATGTTAGAATTACAAAGGTTGTAGATACTGCCGACAATATCCTCGATACAGCATCTTCGCTGGTGGATACCATTCTGGTAACATTTATCGTGGTTATGCTCGTGGTAATGATGATGCTCGGTCGCTGGCGTGCGATGTTCATTATCATTATGACAATTCCTATCTCAATGCTCTCGGCGCTGATCTACCTCCTCTTTACCGACCAGTCGCTCAATGTTGTGACAATGTCGTCACTCTCTATCTCTATCGGTATGGTGGTGGATAATGCGATTGTGGTGTTGGAGAATATTACAAGCCATGTCGATCGTGGTGCGCGTGTTAAGCAGGCGGCTATCTTCGCTACAAAGGAGGTGGGTCTGTCAATTATCGCTTCGACCCTTACAACCCTTGCCGTGTTCCTCCCGCTCACTATGATTGAGGGTATGGCAGGTGTAATGTTTACCCCGATGGGTTGGATGGTGACAATCACCCTTACCGTATCTATGGCTGCGGCGCTGACATTCACTCCGGTACTCTGCTCGCTCATTATGAAGCAGAAGCCGCAGAAGTCATCTCTGCAGAAGTATGTGGATGCAGGTATGGGTTGGATTGACGACGTATACGAGAAGGCTCTGCACTGGTGCGTAACACACCGTAAGACATTCCTTGTGGGTGCGTTGGTGCTCTTTGCCGGTACAGTACTTCTTATTGCACCGAATGTAAAGACCGAGTTCTTCCCTATGCAGGATAACGGTCGTATCTCTGTAAAGGTTAAGTTGCCTGTAGGTACCCGTCAGGAGATTACTCGTGACCTTGCACTGCGCATCAGCGAGCAGTTTAAGGAGAACTATCCGGAGATTACAGTGCTCAATGCATCTCTCGGTGTTGCCGATACAGACAATGCATTTGCATCTATTCAGGAGAATGGTACACACTATATCTCGTTCAACATTACTCTGACAAAGAAGAGCGAGCGTGAGCGTGGTCTTGCCGAGATTGGTGACCTTATGCGTAAGGATCTCGACGGCTACTCGGAGATTCGCTCTTATGAGGTTATCGAGAGCGGTCAGAGTGGTGGTGCCGGTGGTCGAAGCAAGGTAGATATCGAGCTCTATGGCTATGACTTTGACGAGACCGACCGTATTGCTACCGAGATTAAGGAGGCGATGCTCTCTGTTGAGGGTTGTACCGAGGTTACAATCTCTCGTGAGGAGTATACCCCTGAGTATCACGTAGTGTTCGACCGCGAGAAGCTCGCTATGCACGGTCTTAATGTGGCTACAGCGGGTACATACCTCCGTAACCGTGTAAATGGTGCTACAGCATCATACTTCCGTGAGGAGGGAGAGGAGTACGACATCCTTGTTCGCTACGACCGTAAGTTCCGCGAGTCGCTCGAGGAGATTGAGAATATCACACTCTACAATGCAACCAATGGTGCTGCTGTGAAGATTCGCGACGTGGCAACCGTTGTCGAGAACCAGACTCCGCCGACTATCGAGCGTAAGGACCGTTCTCGTTATGTGAAGATCTCAGGCTCTATCGGTAACGGATATGCTATGTCGGATATCGTTGATGGTACTGTGGCAAAGCTTGACAAGATGCACTTCCCTGCAGGTATTACTTGGCAGATCGGTGGTTCGTATGAGGACCAGATGGATACATTTATCGATATGGCTATGCTCCTTGTGATGATGATTATCCTCGTATTTGTGATTATGGCATCACAGTTCGAGTCACTGAGCTATCCGTTCGTAATTATGTTCTCGCTGCCATTTGCAATTGTGGGTGTGCTGCTCGGATTGTGGACAACAGGCACTGCTTTGGGCGTTATGGGTCTGCTTGGTGTGCTGATGCTGGTAGGTATTGTGGTAAACAACGGTATCGTGCTTGTGGACTACACCCGACTGCTTATCGGACGAAATATTGGCGTTATTGAGGCGGTAGTTGCCGGTGGTCGCTCGCGTCTGCGTCCAATCCTTATGACCACTATGACAACCGTTCTGGGTATGGTGCCTATGGCTGTCGGAAATGGCGTGGGTTCGGAGATGTGGAACTCTATGGGTATGGTTGTAGCGTGCGGTCTGACATTCTCGACCCTCGTAACCCTCTTCCTTATCCCTGTACTCTTCACTTGGCTTACATTCCGTCAGCAGATAAGAGCGGAGAAGAAACTTGCACAACTTAATGCGTAAAGAGTATGAAAGCTATATTTATATCTTGTAATCAGGCGCTGTACGTTGAGGTACAGCAGACAATGGCAAAGCTCGGCGTACACGGCTATACCGCGTGGGAGGAGCTTATGGGTGCCGGCGCCGTAGATGGTGAGCCACACCTCGGCACAACCACTTGGCCTATTCTCAACTCAGCCATCCTCTCTATCGTTGAGGATGATAAGGCAGATACCCTTCTCGCTGCACTCAAGCAGCTCGATCAGGAGAACCCTCAGTTGGGTTTGCGTGCCTTCTGGTGGAGTGTCGGCGGCACATTTTAGCGTGAAAGCGGGGCACCTATCTCCGCTAACACATATAAACAACAAAGGGCAGTACGATTTAGTACAGCCCTTTGTTGTTTTATGTGCCGAGCGGAGTATCTGCCCCGCTTTCACGCTAAAATTACGTCACTTTAATTAAGGTTGGTTGTAGGGAAACTTAAGGAACTTAAGGAAAAATCCCTAAATTCACTAAACTCCCTATTTTACTGCGTTAGCTGCCTATCCGCAGTGGAAATATTGGTGTACGAGGCTCAGCATCTTCTGCTGGTCGTCGGCAATATCGGCGCGGAGAGTTGTGTCGTTGTAGCTCTTGAGGCGTTTGATAACGCCGTCGATCATTGCCGGGCTGAAGACATTGTACTTCTCGAAGATCTCGCGCTGTGCGGCAAGGCGCTCTGCCGATGCGGCGCAGCTGTCAGGAAGGCTGTCGAGGCTCTTCAGACGGTCGGCATTCTCCTTCTGGTGGATATTTACATTGACAAATGTCTTCTCGGCAATCTCCAATGCATTCTCGAGTTCGAAACCATATCGGCACGCAACGGCAAGTCCTGCGATAAGCTGGTAGATATCTGCGCTGCCATCCGGAGAACGCATCTCCACGGTCTGCTTCTGTGTTGTGTCGTAGTGGCTTGGTGCCTCAAGAGGATTTGCAAGGCAGCACATATCGCTCTTTGCTGCCCAACCGAGTGGCACGCGGACAAGTACCGAGCGGTTGCGGTCGCCCCAGCAGATGTTTGTCGGAGCCTCCTGATGTGGTACAAGGCGGAAGTATGAGGTCGGATTGGTATTTCCAAAGGCGGTGATAGATGGGGCGAGGGTCATCATACCGGCGATAGCCTTGCGAGCTGTTGCAGAGAGTACTCCGCCATCGAGCATCTGGTTTACACCATCCTTTGTAATGCGCATATGTATATGCAGACCCGAGCCCGCCTTACCTGCGGTAATCTTCGGTGCGAAGGTGATATCGTAGCCGTACTGGTAGGCGAGGTTGCGGATAATCCACTTGGCAATCATCAGCTGGTCGGCAGCGTCGGTAGCTGCAACGGGGAGGAACTCAATCTCGTTCTGCTCGTAGATAAGTCCGTCGATAGTGAAGTTGCCCACCTCTGAGTGTCCATACTTGATCTGTCCGCCCGCCTGTGCGATATATGCCATACACTGCGTACGGAATGCGTTGAACTTGGCATACGGAGCCGACTCGTGGTAACCCTTCTGGTCGGTGGCAGGGAAGAGACCATCATCGGGTGCGATGACATAGTACTCCAGCTCGCCCATAGCCTCGAACTGCATACCTGTAACCTCGTTAAATGCCTTGCATGCCTTGCGCAGGGTATTCTCAGGAGAGGACTCGAGCATCTGACCATCCTTATTGAAGTACGTGCAGAGCATCGAGAGTGTCGGAATCTCTGCAAATGGGTCGAGGAAGGCTGTCGAGAAGCGCGGAAGCACATAGAGGTCACTGCTGCCCGCCTCGATAAATGGGAAGAGGCTGCTGCCGTCTACACGCTCGCCACAGGTGAGAATGGCGTCGAGATATGCCACATTGTTGATTACGAAGTTGAGAGTCTTGAGGCGTCCGTCACCGGCAGGGTACATAAAATTGACCATCTGAATACCGTTCTGCTCGATGTAGTTGATAATGTCAGCCTTTGTGAACTCCTTGTTAGGCTTACCCAAGAAGGCTACCACCTTGTTGGGGTTGAGTGCTAATTCTCTGTTCATAGCGTATGCTCAATTAAGATTTTTATTCCGATTAACATAAGTACCGCTCCGCCCAAAAACTCAGCTTTGGACTTGTATCTGCAACCAAAAGCGTTGCCAATGTAGAGTCCTGCGGCGGAAAAAATGAGCGTAGTGATGCCGATTGTGGTGGCGGCAGGGAGTATCGGCTCGCCCAAAAAGGCAAGCGAAATGCCTACGGCAAGTGCGTCGATGCTTGTTGCCACAGCAAGTGGGAACATCGCACGCGGAGAGAGGTCGGCATCGGACTTTTCGCACTCTTTGGAGAGTGATTCGTGGATCATATTGAGTCCGATCATCCACAGCAAACCGAAGGCTATCCAGTGGTCTACGCGCTCTACAAAACCCGCAAAGCTGACACCCAAAAAGTATCCTATAACGGGCATAAGTGCCTGAAAACCACCAAACCATACACCTGTAACAAGTGCCTTGCGCGGCGTAGCGCGCTCCATCGGCAGCCCCTTGCCTATAGCAACGGCAAAGGCGTCCATCGACAGTCCTACAGCGATAAGTAAAAGTTCCGTAATGCTCATAACGGTTACAAATATACGAAAAAATCGAAAAGATTTGCTCTACCGCTTTCAACTTCACGTATTATTTTGTACCTTTGTGTGTTTAATGTGCATTAACTAACTAATTTATAATATTATGGCTGAGTTTATCTATCAGGCTCCGCTCCCAATTGAGCGCGACAACACAGAGTATCGTCTGCTGACTAAGGACTACGTGAAGGTGGTTGAGTGCGACGGTCGTAAGATTTTGAAGGTTGATCCTAAGGGTATCGAGCTCCTCGCAAAGGAGGCTTATACTGATGTATCGTTCTATCTCCGCGCATCTCACTTGCAGAAGCTGCGCAACATCCTTGACGATGCTGAGGCTACAGACAACGACAAGTTCGTTGCCTACACTATGCTGATGAACTCTGTAGTTGCTGCAGAGGGCGAGCTGCCAACTTGTCAGGATACAGGTACCGCTATCTGTGTGGCTCACAAGGGTGAGGATGTTTACACCGGTGTAGAGGATGCAGAGTATATCACTCGCGGTGCTTACGAGACCTATGCAGAGCGTAACCTCCGTTACTCTCAGGTTGTGCCTATCACAATGACTGACGAGCACAACTCAGGCACAAACCTCCCTGCTCAGATCGACATCTATGGTGGTCATCCGGGTATGGAGTATGAGTTCCTCTTTATCACAAAGGGCGGTGGCTCGGCAAATAAGACATTCCTCTATCAGCAGACAAAGGCTCTGCTCAACGAGGAGTCACTCGTAAAGTTCTTCAAGGAGCACATTAAGGATCTGGGAACATCTGCTTGTCCTCCATATCACCTTGCAGTTTGTATCGGTGGTACATCTGCAGAGATGTGTCTTGCAACTGTTAAGAAGGCATCTGCAGGTTATCTCGACGAGCTCCCTACATCAGGTAACGAGGGTGGTCGTTGCTTCCGTGACCTCGAGTGGGAGGAGAAGATCCTCAAGATCTGTCAGGAGATGGGTATCGGTGCACAGTTCGGTGGTAAGTACCTCGTACACGATGTTCGCGTAATCCGCGCACCTCGCCACGCCGCTTCTTGCCCTGTAGCTATCGGCGTAAGCTGCTCTGCAGACCGTAATATCAAGGCTAAGATTACACCGGAGGGTATCTTTATCGAGCAGCTCGAGAAGAACCCTGCACGCTTCCTTCCGGAGCAGGCTCCTGCCATGTCACCTGCAGTAGATATCGACCTCGACGAGGGTATGGATAAGGTACGTGAGATCCTCACAAAGTACCCTATCAAGACTCGCCTCAACCTTAAGGGTACACTTATTGTGGCTCGCGATATCGCTCACGCACGCATCAAGCAGATGCTCGACGAGGGTAAGCCTATGCCGGAGTACTTCAAGAACCACCCTGTATACTACGCAGGTCCTGCTAAGACCCCTGCAGGTATGGCTTCAGGCTCATTCGGTCCAACTACCGCAGGTCGTATGGACCCTTATGTAGATCTGTTCCAGAGCGTTGGCGGCTCAATGGTTATGGTTGCAAAGGGTAACCGTTCAAAGGCTGTTACCGACGCTTGTAAGGCTCACGGTGGCTTCTACCTCGGCTCTATCGGCGGTCCTGCAGCTATCCTTGCAAAGAACTCTATCAAGAGCGTTGAGGTCGTAGACTTCCCAGAGCTCGGTATGGAGGCTGTTCGCAAGATTTACGTGGAGAACTTCCCTGCGTTCATTATTGTGGATGATAAGGGTAATGATTTCTTTGCAGATTTCGCTCATTAAATCGATTTTATGCGGTATTTTCCGCGTTACGCAATTTTAATTCAGACAGGGAAATACGCTTAGTATGTCCCTGCCTGATTAAAATCGCAAGCCTTGAAAATCCCTCGCCTAAAATCAATTTAATAAGTGCGAAGGGGTGCCGATTTTGTGCACAATAGAGTACATATTAGTTACGCTAAAGATTTAGCGGTGTCCGCCTATGGCGGATTTTCTGCTATAAAAATACCTCTGTAAAGCCAATGGCTAATAGCCAACAGCCAAAGGCAATAAAACATAGTTTTATTCGTTCTCAATATATGGGAAAGAGATTTTTTGCCGTTCTTGTGGCGGTTTTGACATTTTTTACTGTAGTTGCCGAGGAGGTGACTTTTCAGACCAACGCGCCGATGATTGTCGGGGTGGGGGAGGCGTTTCGTGTCGAGTTTGACCTCAATGCCAAGCCCGACGACAAATCTTTTGTTGCGCCATCGTTTGAGGGTTTTAGTGTGCTTGCCGGTCCGTCGGTGTCGCACGGCTCGTCGATGCAGATTGTAAACGGCTCGATGACAAAGAGCTTCAGCTACACTATCAGTTATGTGCTTCAGGCGTCGAAGGTGGGGCAGATAACTATCGGCGTGGCGACAATTGCGGTGGATGGAAAGAGCTACTCTACTCGCAAGACCCCGATTGAGGTGCGTCAGAACAGTGCGGAGGCAGACTCCTCGCAGGGTAGCGCTCAGCAGTCACAGCAGTCGCTCGAGCAGCGAGCAGCGCAGCAGCTTGCCGAGGATGATCTGATGTTACGACTCTCCGTATCGCGCTCGTCGGTCTACAAGGGTGAGGCGGTGCGTGCGGTGCTCAAGCTCTACAGCAGAGTGAATGTTGTAGGTTCGGAGGGTGCAAAGATACCATCGTTTGACGGTTTCTGGAGTCAGCAGCTCGAGTGTGAGCAGGGTCCGTTCCGCGAGACTGTAGGTGGAAAGGTCTATGATGCTTACAACTTGGGCGAGTATCTTCTATACCCTCAGCAGAGTGGAAAGCTCACTATAGAGCCGGCAAAAATTACAATCATTGCGCAGATGTTTGTGCGCAACAACCGCCCGAGAAACTCATTCTTTGACAATACCCACGACATATACAACCTGCGTCGCGAGCTTAAGTCACCGGCAGTAACTATCGATGTGAAGCCGTTCCCTGCGGGTGCTCCGGCATCGTTTACAGGTGCAGTGGGTAGATATACGATGGAGGCAAACCTCTCATCGGCAAATATTGCAGCCAACTCGGCGGCAAATATCGATGTGAAGATCTCGGGTCTTGGAAATATCGCCTTTTTGCAGGAGCCTAAGTTGCAGCTGCCGACATCGTTTGAGCTCTATGATGTGAAATCGACAGAGCAGATTCGCACAACAGCAGCAGGAAGTACCGGTTTCCGTCGCTTCGAATATCCGTTTATTGCCCGTGCAGAGGGTGACTACACCATTGCTCCGATAGAGTTTACATACTTCAGCCCCGAGAGTGGTAAGTATGTGACCCTCACTTCGGACTACTTTGCAATATCTGTTGCGCCGGATACAAAGAGCACTGCCTCGTCGCAGATTGTATCGACAATAGGCAAGCAGGATGTGCGTCTGTTGGGCAGCGATATCCGATTTATCAAGATGACACGCCCGTCGCTGAGCGTTGTGGTGGCTCCATTTATCCTCTCGCCACTCTACTTTGTAGTCTTGATAGCAATGTCGCTGATAGCCGTAGCTGCATACTTTGTTGTCGGCAAGCGTATCAGGGACAACAGAAATACGGCACTTGTAAAGGGTCGTAGGGCAAATAAGGTTGCCATACAGCGTTTCCGCGCAGCCGAGAAGTATATGCGTGAGCAGAATCGTCGTGCATTCTACGAGGAGATGTTGCGTGCGCTGTGGGGATACCTCTCAGATAGATTTAATATTCCGGTGGCTGACCTGACAAAGGAGAGTGTCCGTGAGGAGCTTAACCGTCGTGGTGCGGCAGAGGAGGCGAAGGATATGACGGCGATAATCTCGCAGTGCGAGGAGGCGCAGTACTCGCCTATAGAGTCGGTAACGATGGATCAGGTCTATGGCAGGGGTATAGAGATTGTTTCGAGAATTGAATCTGTAGTAAAAAAGTAGCGATATGAGATATATTCTTTCATTGTTGGCTCTACTACTCTCCTTTACTGCTGTGGCGCAGGAGGAGGTACAGCCGATAGAGAGTCAAAAGGTGCAGCAGGAGCAGGGCGTAGCTGTCGAGGCGGACAATATGACCCTCTGGGAGGCTGGTAATCAGGCATATATAGATGGCGACTTCGAGGCGGCTGTGGCGGCATATCACTCTATTGAAAATCGTGGTTACTCGTCGGCTCGTCTCTACTACAATATGGGCAATGCCTACTACAAGCAGGGGCAGATAGGTCGTGCGATACTCTACTATAACCGTGCACTTGTCCTTGCCCCATCTATGGACGATGCGCAGTATAACCTTGAGATTGCCGAGGCGCAGACAAAGGATAAGATTGCTGTTGTGCCCGAGTTCTTCCTCAATCGCTGGATGCGTACACTGCGAAGCAGTATAAGTTGCAGCGCGTGGAGCATAATGTCGGTACTCTTTTTCGGTGTGGTGCTCCTCTTTGTGCTGATATTTCTGCTCGGCTCACGAATTAGGGTGCGCAAGGTGGGATTTTATGGTGCTGTGGTGGCGCTGCTGCTCTTTGTGGTGGTGACGCTGTTCGGTATCTCGGCACGCAACACGATTATCGACCGTCCGGGAGCTATCGTTATGAGCTCGGCAATATCTGTCAAGAGCTCGCCGGACCGTGCGGCAACAGACCTCTTTGTGCTGCACGAGGGTACAAAGGTGGAGATATCGTCAGAGATTGACGGCTGGTGTGAGGTGACTATTGCCGACGGCAAGAAGGGTTGGACAGAGAGTGGACACTTAGAGCGTATTTAGGATGTCGAAACTACTTGAAAATATAGTAAGCGAGCTCAACCGTCTGCCGGGTGTGGGTCGAAGAACGGCTCTGCGTCTGGCAATGCATATACTTAAGATGGAGAGAGAGGATGTCGCGGCGATGACAGAGAGCATAGACCTCTTTCGCAACAACATCTGTCGCTGTGCAAAGTGCGGAAACCTCTCGGATACCGAGGTGTGCGAGATATGCAGCGATACTCGTCGTGACCGTACAACGGTCTGCGTCGTAGAGCAGGTTGCCGATCTGCTCTCTATCGAGAAGACTCGCCAATACAGAGGTGTCTACAGCGTGCTGGGCGGAGTGATTTCGCCGATGCAGGGGGTAGGTCCGTCGGATTTGAGGATAGACCTGCTGCTGGACCGCATAGCGCTCGGCGAGGTGAAGGAGGTGATTATCGCCATATCGGCATCGGTCGAGGGTGAGACCACACTCTTCTATCTGATGAACTGTCTGAAGCGATTTAACAATATAAAGATAACTACGATAGCTCGCGGAATTGGTTTTGGCGATGAGTTGGAGTATGTGGATGAACATACTATAACTCAGGCACTTATCAATCGCCGCGAGGTGGTAAAATAGTACTGCTGACCTGTGAAGAGCTCTCTGGCAAAATTTTCGTCACTCGCCCTTGTGGCGGGTCTTGCGGGTTGTTCGAGAAATGAGCAGCCTAATATCGTTCTGTTTCTTATTGACGACCTTGGATGGCTCGATACCTCTGTAGCCTTTGGCGAGGAGGTGTATCCGTTCAATCTGCGTCACGACACCCCGAACATTGCGGCACTTGCCGAGAGTGGTGCGACGATGACCTCGGCGTATGTCTGCCCCGTATCTACGCCGACCCGTACATCGATTATGTCGGGCATGAATGCGGCGCATACGCGAATTACAAACTACACATCGGTAAATAAGGATTGGAATCCCGATGCAACAGATACTCCGAGCGAGCAGCTCGACGATGTGGTAGAGCGTACAGATTGGAATATTAACGGCGTTACCCCATCCTCAGAGCCGCTGGAGCACTCGGTGCAGATTACTCCATATCCGCAGATACTCAAGGATAACGGCTACTACACTATCCATGTGGGTAAGGGTCATTGGGCTCCAAACGGAACCCTTGCGGCAAATCCGCTCAATATGGGTTTCTGTGTGAATGTTGCAGGTCAGGTTGCGGGAAAACCGCGCAGCTACTATGGTGAGGAGAACTACGGAAATACTTCGGAGAAGTGGAACTTCTTCTCGGTGCAGAATATGTCCGAGTACTACGGTACAGAGACACATCTTACCGAGGCTCTGACACTCGAGGCGCTCAAGACCCTCGACTATCCGATAGATAACGGTATACCGTTCTACCTCAACCTCTGCCACCACGCAGTGCATACGCCTATTCATCGCGATCCGCGCTTCTTCCAGAAGTATGTCGATCGCGGTATGGATGAGGGACAGGCTCGTTTCGCCTCGATGTGTGAGGGTATGGATAAGAGTTTGGGCGACCTTGTGGCGTATCTTGACAAGCGAGGTGTGCTTGACAATACGATTATAATCTTTATGTCCGACAATGGCGGCAACTCCGAGAACCTCTCAAAGGGCGGTGTTCGTCATACGCAGAACTCGCCACTGCGCGAGGGTAAGGCATCTTGCTACGAGGCGGGAGTGCGCGTGCCGATGGTGGTCTACTGGAAGGGTAAGGTCGCTGCGGGAACACGAATAAATACCCCTGTTGTTGCCGAGGATATCTATCCGACCCTGCTCGAGATGGCGGGTATTGATGACTATCAGACTGTGCAGCCGATAGATGGTAAGAGTATTGTCCGACTGCTTACAAAGGGCTCAAAGGCGGTGCGTCGCGCAATGGATAATGGTACTATTACCAACCAGAAGCAGGCAAATACCTTCCGTATTGCCGAGGAGATTTCGGGTATAGACCCCGAGCGTGAGGTACTCTCGCACTATCCGCACCAGTGGAAGCCTTACCAGCTGTACGATATAGACTATATGAGCTCCCTGCGTAAGGGCGATTGGAAGATTGTCTATCGCCACCGCGAGCAGACGCTCGAACTATACAATATTGCGCAAGATGTATCGGAGAGACACAATCTTGCTCAGTCGAACCCCGAGAAGCTGCGCGAGATGGCAGATGCACTGACCGCAAAGCTCGAGGGTTACGATGCGCTGCTGCCGACATTTCGTGCAACGGGCAGCAGAGTACCTATGCCAAACCAATTAATTAAATAAAGTATCACTATTATGAAGAAGTCAATTTTTGGTGCGCTTGTATGCGCAATGTTAATGGTTGTTGTCGGTTGTTGCGCGTGCCGTAGCGCACAGAAAAACGCAAAGCCGCTGAAGGGTACCGAGTGGCACCTTGTTCAGCTTGGTGGTGAGGAGCTGGAGCTTCCTGCAGATAGCTTCTCAATCGTTATTGCCGAGGATAACTCACTCGCAGGTGTTGGCGCTTGCAACCGTCTGCTCGGTCAGGTAGTACTTGGCGATAAGCAGGCTATCTCATTCGGTCAGGTAGGCTCTACTATGATGCTCTGCCCTGAGAACGACGAGTTGGAGGGTAAGTTTATCGCAATGCTCGGCGGTATTACCCACTACGACATTGATGCCGATAAGCTGATCCTTATGCAGGACGGTGTGATTAAGGCTATTTTGAAGGCTCTGCCTGCACAGGCTCAGTAAAAACGAATAAGAACGCGAACTTCAGCGTTCTGTTCGTTTGTGAGAGTAGGGCTTTACGCCGAAAGTGAACATAACTACAACCCTTGCAGATTTGTCTGTAAGGGTTGTTTTGTATATCTTTGCATCGCTAAACGATAAAAATATGAAGAAGATTGTAAATCCGTGGATGGGTGCAGAGGGGTATCACTGCTTTGGATGTGATCCCGACCATAAGAGCGGACTGAAGATGGAGTTTTATGAGGATTGTGACGAGATAGTGAGCTTCTGGGAGCCGACAGGCGAGTTCCAGAGCTGGATAGGTATTCTTCACGGAGGTATTCAGGCGGCGTTGCTCGATGAGCTCTGCGGCTGGGTTATCTTCAGAAAGTTTCAGACCGGCGCCGTAACCTCGAAGATGGAGATACGCTATCGCCGTCCTGTCCATACAAATCTCGGCAAACTTACACTGCGCGCACACGCCGTTGAGGAGCGTAGAAATTTGGTGACTGTCGTGGGTCAGATTTTCGATGCCGAGGGACAGATGTGCACCGAGGCAACATGTGTCTACTTCCTCTTCTCCAAGGAGAAGGCTGCAGCAGAGATGGGACTTACTGCTTGCAAGACTGAAGACGAAATGTAATTTTTTTTGCGTTATGTTTAGTTAATGTGACGTAAGTTTGGCGTTAGAACGCTGCGATTAAGCCGAAGGCAGAGTGTGCTTGCACGCTATGCTGAGGCGGAGCAGTGAAGGGTCGCCGTAGGCGAGCCAATGGGGCAGATACTCCGCTATCACGCCAAAACAGTTTGTTGTCAAAATGCGGTAGTGGGCGTGCATCACAAAAGAAACCCCTTTGGGATAGTAGTAAAACCTACAGCCCAAAGGGGTTTACTTTTAGGAATGTGCGGCTAATGCCGTATTTTCACAACAAATTACTCTTCGTCGGTGTCGGTGTAAGCCTTAAGAAGCTTATCCTGAACATCTGATGGAACCTGCTCGTAGCAGTCGAACTTCATAGTGTAAGTAGCAGCACCTGAAGTGAGTGACGAGAGGGTAGTAGAGTAGCGATAGAGCTCTGCCAGAGGTACGCGTGCCTGAAGACGGTCGAAGCCCTTATCAGAATCCATACCCATAATCATAGCACGACGGTTCTGCAGATCGCTCATTACTGAACCCATATACTCTGATGGAGTGAGTACCTCTACGCTGTAGATAGGCTCCATAATCTTCGGACCTGCGTTGCGGAATGCCTCCTTGAATGCGTTACGAGCAGCAAGCTTGAACGAGATTTCATTTGAATCTACCGGGTGCATCTTACCATCGTAAACAACTACGCGGATATCACGAGCATAAGAACCTGTGAGCGGACCCTCGTCCATCTTCTCCATAATACCCTTCAAGATTGCAGGCATAAAGCGTGCGTCGATAGCACCGCCGACAATTGAGCTATAGTACTGAAGCTTACCACCCCAATCGAGGTCGTACTCCTCCTTGCTCTTGATGTTCATTGTCAGATCCTTGCCGTTTACCTTATACTTGCTTGGCTCAGGCATACCCTCGTAGTAAGGCTCGATAACGATGTGTACCTCACCAAACTGACCTGCACCACCTGACTGCTTCTTGTGACGGTAGTCCGCCTGAGCAACCTTAGTGATGGTCTCACGATACGGAATCTTAGGAGCGAAGAACTCCATCTCGACCTTGCTGTCTGCAGCAATGCGTGTGCGGAGAATATTGAGGTGGTGCTCACCCTGACCCTGAATAATGGTCTGCTTGAGCTCCTTAGAGTACTCAACAAGGATAGTAGGATCCTCGAAGCGAGCGTCGAGCAACAGTTTGCCGAGCTTCTCCTCATTTGCCTGATCCTTAGCCTTAACAGCTGCACGGTAGCGTGGCTCAGGGAATACGATAGGCTCAATAGCAACAACTGAAGATGGTGCAGCCAAAGTGTCGTTTGTACGAGTACCCTTCAGCTTAACGGTACAACCGATATCACCTGCCTGAAGCTGAGTAACCTTGATACGGTTCTTACCTGCAACGGCGAAGAGCTGTGTGAGCTTCTCCTTGTTGCCTGTACGAGAGTTTACAAGCTCCATACCCTCGGTAACAGTACCACGAACTACGCGGAAGTAGTTGATCTCACCGATGTGGTGCTCCATCTGGCTCTTGAATACGAACAGAGCAACAGGTGCAGTCTCGTCAGCTGGCAGAGCCTCGCCCTCAACTGTAAGGAAGTCTGGTGCCTTAGTAGGACCTGGAGCAACATTGATAATAAACTCCATCAAACGCTTTGTACCGATATCTTTCTTACCGCTACAAACGAAGATAGGCATAACCTTACGGTTTGCAACACCAAGCTTAAGACCTGAACGGATATCGTCCTGAGTAAGTGAGCCCTTATCGAAGTAGAGCATCATCAACTCGTCATCATACTCGGCTGCAGTCTCGACAAGCTCCTGATTGTAAGCCTTGGCACGCTCCATCTCAGACTCAGGAATGTCATACTCCTCACGAGTACCATTCTCGTCGGTGAAGCGGTACATCTTCATCATCAGAACGTCGATGAATGAGTCAAAAGCTGCACCCTGATTTACAGGATACTGAACAACTACAGGCTTAACGAGTGAATCTGCCTTGATGCTCTCAAGGGTAGCGTCGTAGTTTGCCTTATCTGCGTCGAGCTGGTTGATAACACCAATCAGCGGCTTGTTAAGAATGCTTGCGTAGCGGCTCTGAATCTCATTACCTACCTCCCAGCCATTCTGTGCATTGATGAGCATAACGCCCACGTCACCAACCTTGAATGCAGAGAAGAGATTACCGCAGAAGTCGTCAGAACCCGGACAGTCGATAATATTGAGCTTGCGACCCATAAACTCTGTAAAGAGTGTGGTCGAGTAGATTGAGCGCTTGTACTCGTGCTCGATATCGGTGTTGTCCGACAGTGTGTTGTTGTTTTCGATACTACCCCTGCGGTCAATAACTTTGCCTTCAAAAGCCATCGCCTCAGCAAGGGTAGTCTTACCCGAGCCTGGGGCACCTACAAGAACGATGTTCTTAATCTCTTTTGGTGAATAGTTTTTCATATTTTAGTCGTTTTAAGGTTTGCAATTTTGGACTTAGTCCCTTTTCAGTCTATAAAATTAAATACTTTTTTTCAAACTGCAAAATAATTATACAAAAAAGAGCGGAAAGGCACCCTTTCCGCTCCATATATATTATATAATATAGGTATTACTCTACATCGATGTCTGTATTGACATTCTTTGAACCGATAAGGGCGTAGAAGAGCATATATGCAAGACCCACAACGATTACCCAGTAGCTGTTGATATAACCCACATAGTCAGATACAAAACCCTGAACAAATGGGAGAATACCGCCACCGCAAACAAGGGTCATAAAGATACCCGATGCAAGCGGAGTGTACTTACCCAGACCCTCGGCTGCAAGGTTGAAGATAGCACCCCACATAACCGAAGTACAAAGACCGCAGAGGAACATAAATACCATGCTGAGCGGTACCTGTACCTCGACAACAGGGATAGTAATCTGCACGCTCTCAGGGATTGCCATCAGAGCAAAAATAAATACCAGAGCTACAGAACAAACTGTTGCAAGCATACTCTTTGACGATACCTTACCGCCGATAGCACCACCGATAAGACGACCGCACATCATAAGGAACCAGTAGAAACCGATAAGAGTTCCCGCTACAGTAGGGCCTGTAATCTCAGGCTGTGACATATAGAGGTTTGCGATGTTCGGAATACCTACCTCGACACCTACATAGAAGAAGATAGCGATAGCGCCAAGCACAAAGTGGCGGAATGAGAGCGGAGAGTGTGGATCCTTCGCTGTATTGCCAGCCTTGCGAGCAGCCTTCTCCTCAGCTGTCTCCATATGAGGCTCAGGGATATTAGAGAGGAAGATAATCACAAATGCGAGTGCGAAGATAGCCATTGCAGTAATCATCGCAGGGGCAGCGTCGGCTACACTTGCCTTAGCAGCCTCGCCACCAATCATATAACCGAGGAAGATAGGGGCAATAGTTGCACCGATAGAGTTGCAAGAGCCACCGAACTGGATGAGCTGATTACCACGGTTACCACCACCACCGAGGGTGTTGAGCATAGGGTTTACAACAAGGTTGAGCAGACACATAGAGAAACCTGCAACAAATGCACCGAGTACATATACTGCAAATGACTCTGCATAGCCCGATGCAAACTGGATAGCCACGCCGATAAAACCTACCGCAGCTGCAAGCAGTGAGGTAAACTTATAACCCTTGCGCTTGAGGATAAGACCACCCGGGATACCCATACAGGCATAGGCGATAAAATTTGCAAGGGTGCCGAGCTGTGCCATTGCGTTAGTGGCTCCGAACTGCTCCTTGACAATAACGCCCATAGAGCCGGCAAAATTGGTTACGAATGCAATCATAAAGAAGAGCAAGAACATTACTCCGATTGCAAATACATTACTTTTTTGTTTTGTCATAGTTTTATGGTTTTGTTGGTTGAATTATCTGTCACGCTCGGCAACAAAGGTGCAGAGGTCTATCATCGCCTGACGATAAGGGGTATCCTCAAGGTGCGACAACTCTGAGAGAGCGCGCTGCAAGAAGCGCTGCAGGGTCATTCGGGCACGGTTCACACCGTCGTACTTTACAACCTGCTCGCGGATGAAATCTACAGCCTCAGGCTCTGTTGCGGCACGCTCGACGGCAGAGATAATCTCTGCACGAAGCTCAGGAGTCGCCTGCTCGAGCACCTCCAGCAGAGGAAGGGTTATCTTACGCTCCTGCAAATCGTTTGCCGCAGGTTTGCCGGTATTGTTGTTCGGGGTGTAGTCCAGAATATCGTCTACAATCTGGAAAGCCATACCCATCATCTCGCCAAAGCGGTTCATACTCTCGGCAATTTTGCGCGGAGCTCCGACAGATATAGCGCCTGCAGAGGCGCAGCTGGCAAAGAGTGATGCGGTCTTTTTGTAGATAACATCAAAGTACTCCTCCTTTGTGATGTTGAGCTTACCGGCGTGGTCACTCTGCAAAATCTCACCCTCGCAGAGGATAGCCATACTGCCGATAATGTGCGTCAAAAGGTCGTACTGACCACTTTTAAGACCAATGTCCATATTGCGCGCAAGGATATAGTCGCCGACAATAACGGCGTTACGGCTCTGCCAGCGGGCATTTACCGATGCCTGTCCGCGACGCTGCAACGACTCGTCGATAACATCATCGTGAACAAGCGAGGCGGTGTGAATCATCTCCACGAGCATTGCAGCGAGCATAGTGCGCTTGCCGAAGTTGCCACTTGGAGAGGTTGCCGCAGCAACGAGCATTGTAAGTGTCGGACGCAGACCCTTGCCGCGAGAGGAGAGGATGTAGTCAATCATCTCGGCAAGCAGTGTACCCTCCTTCTCGTTGAAAGAGCTACGGACAAACTGCTCGAACTCCTCGAGGCGGTCAGCTATCGGTCGGCGAATATCGTCTAAAGTGATCATAAAGTACTCTAAATAGTCTTATATTTTAGCAAAGATAAGCAAATTTCGTGATAGAGTCCAGAAACTCTCCAAATTTTTTTGTATTTTTGTCAGTAAGTAAACTTAAGAATCGAAAATGGATAATTTGAAGAGTATATTCTCCAAAGCCTTGCCGCTGCTTGTGGCTGTAGTTACATTTTTTGCGGTCTGCGCACTCTGTTTTGCTCCGCAATTCGAGGGTCGCAAGATCGTTATGCACGACATACAGCAGTTTGACGGTATGAGTAGCGATATCCGCGCACATCGTGCAGCTACGGGCGAGGATCCTCAGTGGACAGGCGCTATGTTTGGCGGTATGCCGGCATACCTTATAAATATAAAGTACCCGGCGCAGTTTATCAAGACCGTTGCAGACAAGGTGCTTGGGGCTATGGGTGAGCCGTTGGTGCTGATATTTTTTGCGATGCTCTCGATGTGGCTGATGGTCGTGATGATGGGTATCAGTCCGTGGATAGGCGTTGTGGCGGGACTGGCATACGGACTATCGACCTACTTCTTCCTCATTATCGGTGCAGGACACATTACAAAGATGTGGGCGGCGGTCTATGCCCCTGCGATGATGGGTGCGATATATATGGCACTTCGCGGTAAGATGTGGCTTGGAGGTGCTTTGGCGGCACTTTTCGCTACGCTCGAGATAGGGGCAAATCATCCGCAGATAACCTACTACTTCCTGCTTGCGGCGGTGGCGTTGTGGGTAAATGACCTGATCTTTGCAATTAAAGATAAGGCTCTCAAGAGCTTCGGTAAGCGTACGGCGGTGCTCGCTGCGGCGGCAATGATTGCTGTAGGAGCAAACTTTTCATCGCTCTACTACACTATGCAGCACTCGAAGGATACTATTCGTGGTGGCAGTGAGGCTGCGGCGGCGCTGGATGGCAGTGAGGCGGAGGGTCTTGACCTTGACTACGCTACGGCGTGGAGCTACGGCATTACCGAGAGCTGGACAATGCTCGTGCCCGACTTTATGGGCGGCGAGAGTGGCTTTGATGGCTACTCGACAGAGAGAAATGCACCTCTGAACAGCGCCCTGAAGGAGTGGGATTGGTTTGAGTTTATGGGTGTGCCGAAGAGTTATGTAATCCCATATTTTACCGACATAACCTATTGGGGTAAGCAGCCTTATACTGCCGGTCCGACATATCTGGGTGCGGTGGCGGTGCTGCTTGCGGTGCTGGGTATTGCCCTTGCAAGTAAAAGAAATCGTTGGTGGATTGTTGCCGTTTCGCTCTTTGCGCTGCTGCTCAGTTGGGGTAACAATGCTATGTGGTTTACAAAGCTCTGCTACAACTATCTGCCGATGTACAATAAGTTCCGTACGGTATCTATGGCGCTCGTAGTGCTGCAGTGGAGTGTTCCGCTACTCGCGGGTATTGCTCTCTGGCAGCTCTTCAAGGCGGAGAGTCGTGATAAAATCAAGCGTGCACTGCTCTGGAGCGTGGCTGTTACGGGTGGAGTGTTGCTGCTCTTTACCGTCGCAGGCGGGTATCTCTTCGACTTTGGCGAGGAGCAGACCGCTATGCAGATTAGCGCCCGCTTTGAGAATATCTTTGCAAATGGCGGTGCCGAGGATCTTGTCAAGGAGGGTCTTCACGACCAGATAGGTTGGTCTATTGCCGAGGCGGTAGCTGCCGAGCGACAGCAGATGATGAGCGCCGATGCTCTCCGTTCACTTATTTTCGTGCTCCTTGCTGCGGCTGTTGTGGCGGCAGTGGCGTGGGAGAAGTTGAAGAGGGGTTATGCTGTGGCGTTGCTCTCGGCGCTGGTGGTTGCCGATATGGTGCCTGTGGCGTTCAGATACCTCGATTATGATGACTTTGTTGCTCCGCGAAAGACCAAGATTGTGGCAACGGAGGCAGATAAGGCGATTATGGCGGACAAGGAACTCGGATACAGAGTGCTCAACCTCTCCGTATCGCCGTTCAACGATGCGACGACCTCTATGTTCCATCGCTCGGTGGGTGGTTATCATGGTGCAAAGCTGTCGCGTTATCAGGATGTTATCGACTACTATCTCCCTGTAGAGTTGCCTCACGACGGTGTTTTGGATATGCTCAACACGAAGTATATCATCTCTGCCGAGGGTGAGCCTATTTTGCGAGAGAGTGCACTCGGTGCGGCGTGGTTTGTCGATGCAGTGCTCGGCGTAAGGGGTGCTGCTGAGGAGATTCAGTCGCTCGGTCTTGTGGATCTTGCATCGACGGCTGTTGTTGCCGAGCGTGACTTGCCGGCGCAGACTGCATTTGGTACAGAGGGTACAATAGAGCTTGTGGAGTATGCTCCAAACAGACTCAAGTATCACTACACAGCTGCCGAAAATGTCTTTGCGGTCTTCTCGGAGATATTTTATGACAAGGGTTGGAGCGTAACTATCGACGGCAAGGCTGCCGAGGCTATTCGCGTGGACTATATCCTGCGCGGTATGGAGCTGCCGGAGGGTGAACATACCGTTGAGTGGTCGTTCCGTGCACCACATTGGGGTGTTGTCAATTTTGTAACTGTAATATGCTCGCTGCTTGTTGTTGCGGCGTTGGCTTTTGCGATATATAAGAATAGAAAGGAGTGTTAAGATGAAGGGAAAGATAATGCGTTCATATACAATCTCCACTGTCAGTATGGCATTGGTGCTCTTTATATTGGGAACAATCGGCTATGTAATCACCTCGCTGCTTGCCACCTCGCAACAGGTGCGTGAGGGTGTTGTGATGATTGTCGAGCTGAAAGACTCTCTCTCGGAGGAGCGTCGCGACAGCTTGCAGATGCAGATTGCCGAGAATAGACTTGTCGCTGCGGTGGACTTTATCTCTAAAGATGAGAAGCTCGCCGATGAGGATTTCCGTCGTGCCTTCGAGGTCGATGTGAAGAGTCTGCTGTCGGAGAACCCACTGCCCGACTCGTTTGATGTTACCCTCTCCTCGGCTGCCGCAAATGCAGAGGAGCTGGATGCTTTTGTGCAGGATATCAAGCAGTTGGAGGGCGTGAGCTATGTGTCCTATCCGAAGGAGCTGATTGAACAGGTGCACTCTGTTCTCGATGTTATGCAACTGCTGATTGTCGCCTTCGGAGGAGTGATGCTCATAATATCGTTTGTGCTGCTCGGGAATACCGTTCGTCTGGCAGTATTTTCGCACCGTGAGGCTATCAAGACAATGAAACTCGTCGGCGCGACAAAGTGGTTTATCATCCGTCCATTCCTCGGGCGAAGCCTTCTGCAGGGTCTTGTGGCGGGCATAGTGGCGGTACTCCTCTTTGTCGGCGTGCTCTTCGGATTGCAGTATAGCCTGCCGGGCTTTGAGATAATGGCGCAGATCAGTATGGTGGTAATTATTGCAGCAGCAATGGTCGTTGCGGGCGTAGCTCTCTCGATGCTCTTTACCTTCGTGGCTGTGAACAAGTGTGTAAATATGAGGTCAAATAAATTATATATCTACTAAAATGAAGTGGTTTAACAATCTGAAAGACGATAACGACAGCAAAATGCCGCTGACCCTTAAGAACTATATCCTGCTTCTGGTCGGCGCAGCAATAATCATCCTCGGTTTTATCCTTATGTCCGGCGGTGAGCCCGCAACACCCGAGAACTTCGACTATAGCATCTTCTCATTCCGACGTATCACCCTTGCACCGATAGTGGTTGTGATAGGTTTTGCATTTGAGATTTATGCGATCCTCAAACGCTTCTAAATTTGTTGTAAAAATGTGTCATATATGGCACATCCCTCAAAAATTAGTGTCGGCTGTACGTTTTGTACTATCCGACACTAATTTTTTCACGATGCACCATCTCTAATACATTCTGACAACAAATTTGTTGCGTCACTTTAATTGAACGACAAATGTGTGTAAAGAGTAATCGGAGTGCAAATCCCTAAAGGTTAATAAAAAAGAGCAGCAATCGCTGCTCTTTTTTATTTGAAGAACTTATATTGGAATATCAGCAGGTAGACGACTGCCACCGAGATATAGGCATCGGCGAGGTTGAAGATTGCGCCGAAGAAGTAGTTTCTCGAATCGACGAGGAAGCTGAGCCACTCCGGGCAGCTGTTCCACTGGAAGAGTGGAAAGTAGAACATATCCACCACACGACCCATCATAAACGGAGCGTAGCTGCCACCAAAGTGTGCAACCGTTGCAGGGGTCGATGCCGAAAAGATCACGCCGTAGAAGGCGCTGTCGATAATATTTCCAATCGCTCCCGCAGCAATAAGCACAAGACCTATAATCACACCCTTCGGAGCCTTCTGCTTGAGCAGGTGGTTGATGTAGTAGAACATCGCACCCACAAGACCTACGCGGAACAGACTTAGAAGGAGCTTGCCCCAGTCAAAGCCGCCGTTGTTTGAGATCTGCATGCCAAAAGCAGCTCCGTTGTTCTCCACAAACAGCAGCTGAAACCAATCGGGGAAGATGGTGATCGACTCGCCGAGGTGCATATTTGTCTTTATCCAAATCTTAAGCGCTTGGTCTGCGATGACCAGCAGCGCAAAGAGTATCGAAATCTTTTTCCAATTCATAGTGTTAATAACTCTGTCAGTTTTAATCTGTGCTACAAAGGTATGTATTTTTTGCGAGAGGAGCAAATCGGACCCTTTTTCCGCCTTATATATAATATATATAGGTATAAAC
>CANBCZ010000024.1 GCA_947367255.1 uncultured Alistipes sp. | reverse complement strand
CCGAGGTAAAACCACTTATTTCGATAGGTGGCAAGGCGGTCTGTTCAGCGGGTAATATCTCTGCTGTCGTAGGCGAGTAACTCCCCGTAAGTATTTTGTCACAAGCAGTGACAGGCGTATGCCTCTAACTGCCTGATAATGAGCAGTGTCACAATGTCACAATGTCACAGGGGCGTGTAGCGTGTGACAAGTGACAAGTGACAGTGACAAAGTTTGCCTCTGGGTTTTGATAAAAGCCTTAAAAAAACTTTGTTTTTCCGAAAAAAATTCCTACCTTTGTATGATTATATAAACGAATAACAGAAAATTATGGACGAAAAGGTTTTGATTGAGGTAATTGCTAAAGCAATTCAAGATAAGAAGGGTAAGGGTGTCGTATCGCTCGACCTCTCAGGTATGGATGGCGCTATCTGCTCCCACTTTGTGGTCTGTAACGCCGACTCTACCACACAGGTATCTGCTATTGCCGACTCGGTGGAGGAGGCTGTATTTCAGCACCTTGGCGAGTGGCCTTGGCGCGTGGAGGGTAAGCAGACAGGTCTGTGGGTGGCTATGGACTACATTGATGTTGTGGTGCACATCTTCCAGAGTGAGTTGCGCGACTACTACAAGCTCGAGGAGCTGTGGGCTGACGCTCCGATGGTCGAGTACAACGACGAGGAGTAAGGGAACTGACGAGGGTCTTTATTCGTAGGGCAAGTTGCGCCCAAAATAGTCCTCGACGGGTTGTGTGTCGCTTTTCAGACACATTTGCGCACTTTTAGGTGCAATTTTTGAGATGATTGTTCCGTTTTAGGGGCAGTTAAATGTACTTTTATTGTAAAAATGGTTAAGAAAAAGAAGAACAATAACATTTTCTACAACCTTCGCCCGAATATGATGTGGCTGTGGACGGTTGTGTTTTTGGCAATTATGGGCTTTGCCCTCTTTGGTGAGGGTGCGCCATCTCCGCTCAAGAGCGATTGGGGAGAGGTTGAGCAGCTTATTGTAGAGGGTAAGGTAAAGGGTATCGAGGTGGTAAACCGCGATCAGGCAATGGTCTACCTTACTGACGAGGCTGTGGAGGCTATGCGTGCCACTGAGGGTACACGCTACTCCGATGTTCCGCAGCAGGGACACCAGCTGGAGTTCCAAATCGGCTCTGTGGATACCTTCCGACAGGATTTTGACAAGGCTACGGCTGTAAGCCCTACAGCTGTGCGACTCACATACGACAACCACCGTCAGGGTTGGGTAGATACCCTTCTGAATTGGTTGCCGTGGGTATTTTTTATCGTCATCTGGATTGTTATTATGCGCGGCTTCGGTCGTGGTGGCGCAGGTGGCGGTGCCGGTGGCGGCATTATGAATGTGGGCAAGGCTCGCACGCAGGAGTTCGACAAGAAGGACCCTAACCGCAAGGTGACATTCAAGGATGTTGCAGGTCTTGAGGAGGCTAAGGTCGAGATTATGGAGATTGTGGACTTTCTGAAAAATGCCGACAAGTACCGCGAGCTGGGTGCGAAGATTCCGAAGGGAGCACTGCTCGTAGGTCCTCCGGGAACAGGTAAGACCCTGCTTGCCAAGGCTGTTGCGGGCGAGGCAAATGTGCCATTCCTCTCAATCTCGGGCTCCGACTTTGTCGAGATGTTCGTCGGTGTGGGTGCATCGCGTGTTCGTGACCTGTTTGAACAGGCAAAGCAGAAGGCACCTTGCATTGTCTTTATCGACGAGATTGACGCTATAGGTCGTGCGCGTGGCAGAAATGCCGGTTTCTCGGGCAACGACGAGCGCGAAAATACACTCAATCAGCTCCTTACAGAGATGGACGGCTTCCAGACCAATGCGGGCGTTATTGTCCTTGCAGCGACTAACCGCGCCGATATTCTGGATAAGGCACTGATGCGTGCAGGTCGTTTTGACCGCCAGATAGAGGTCGGTCTGCCGGAGATTCACGAGCGTAAGCAGATCTTCGATGTGCACCTCAGAAAGCTCAAGCTCGATCCCGATTTGGACCGTGACTTCCTCGCAAAGCAGACCCCGGGCTTCTCGGGCGCAGATATAGCCAATGTATGTAACGAGGCGGCACTCATCGCTGCGCGTCATAATAAGAAGTTTGTCGGCAAGGAGGATTTCCTCGCCGCAGTGGACCGCATTATCGGCGGATTGGAGAAGAAGAATAAGGTCATCACCCCTGCCGAGAAGCGTACCATCGCCTTCCACGAGGCGGGTCACGCAACAGTAAGCTGGCTGCTCAAGGGTGCATCGCCACTCGTTAAGGTTACAATCATCCCACGCGGAAAGGCACTCGGTGCGGCGTGGTACCTGCCTGAGGAGCGACAGATAACAACCAAGGAGCAGTGGCTCGACGAGATTGCAGCTACCCTTGCCGGTCGCGTATCGGAGCAGATATTCTTCGGACACCTCTCTACAGGAGCCCTGAACGACCTTGAGCGCGTGACAAAGCAGGTCTATGCTATGGTTGCCTACTACGGTATGAGCGAGAAGGTGGGTACTATCAGCTACTACGACTCTACAGGTCAGAGCGATATGGCATTTACCAAACCATACTCCGAGCGCACAGCACAGCAGATAGACGACGAGGTGAAGGCGATAATTTCCGAGGCATACCACCGCGCCGAGGCAGTTATTGCGGCACACCGAGAGGGTCTTGTTACCCTTGCCGAGCTGCTGCTTGAGCGTGAGGTGGTCTTTACGGAGGATGTGGAGCGCATCTTTGGTAAGCGTGACGGTATTACCCCTGAGGTTGAGCCTGACCGTAAGCCCGAGGCGGATATACCTGCAGAGGCATAAAGCAAACTAACCTTGAAACTATGACAGATAAATTGAAAAATCTGATTGTGCGCACCCTTAGCGGTGCCGTACTTGCAGCGCTGCTCTTTGGTGCGACACTGCTCTCTCCGTGGGGCTATATTGCACTGCTGGGCGTAGTTACGGCTGTTGGCGCGTGGGAGTTCTACCGACTCTGCAGCCACTGCGGCTACTCTCCACAGCGAGTTATGGGTACAGCGCTTGCCGTTGTGCTCTTCGGCTTTGGTGCAGCAGTATTTGCAGCTGTTACCGTCTCTCGCGACCTGCAACCCGAGGCTGTTATCCTTGCCTCGCTGCTCTACCTGCTCGTTGCCGTTCCGTCGGTCTTTGTCTGCGAGCTGTTTCGCGGAGAGGAGAACCCTATTGCCAATGTGGCAACGACCCTTGCCGGTGTGCTCTATGTGGCACTTCCTGCGGCGCTGATGCTTGTTGTGCCGCTGCTGCTGAGCGTTGTTGGCGAGTGGAACCCGTGGTATGCCATCTGCTATATCCTTATCATCTGGGCAAATGATGTCTTTGCCTACCTTACAGGCATCACTCTGGGCAAGCACCGTATGTGCGAGCGCATCTCTCCGAAGAAGAGCTGGGAGGGCTTTGTCGGTGGTGTTGTCGCTGCGGTGGGATTTGCAGTGCTCTTTGGCTATCTGCTGAAGGGTAACCTTGCCGTATGGGCAGGTCTGGGTGGCGTTATCGCCATTACGGGTGTTGCGGGTGACTTTGTCGAGTCGCTCTTCAAGCGCAGTGCAGGTGTCAAGGACTCCGGTGCCATTATGCCGGGTCACGGTGGGGTGCTCGACCGCTTCGATGCACTCTTTATCTCTGCGCCGTATGTTGTGTTGTATCTAATTATAGTCTCTTAAAACGAAAACCATACCTACCTATGAAAATCAATAAAGAGGGTTACAAAATTATCGCCGTTTCGGGCGTATGTCTTGCAGCAGTATGGGCTCTGCTCTACTATATGATCGAGGCAAAGGAGAGCAATTGGCTCATTATCCTTATCTCGGTGCTGCTTGTTATGTTCTGGTTCTTTATCGTCTCGTTCTTCCGCGAGCCGCGCAGAATCAAGATTCACGATGCCGACCTTGTCTTCTCGCCTTGCGACGGACGCGTGGTTGTTACCGAGATTGTCGATGAGGATGAGTACTTCAAGGGCAAACGCCTTCAGGTGTCGATATTTATGTCGGTGACCAATGTGCATATCAACTGGTTCCCTGTCGGAGGTATTGTCAAGTACTTCAAGTACCATCCGGGTCGCTTCCTGCTCGCTTGGCACCCTAAGTCTTCGACCGATAACGAGCGTACCACAACCGTTGTCCAGACCGAGAAGGGTATCGAGGTGCTCTTCCGCCAGATTGCAGGCTTTGTTGCTCGCCGTATTGTGAGCTATGTTAAGGTTGGAGAGCCGGTACACCAGAACGATAAGTGCGGCTTTATCAAGTTCGGCTCAAGAATTGATATTCTGCTGCCTGAGAATGCGGAGCTGCTCGTGGAGATTGGTGACCGCGTAGTTGGAACACTCACACCTATTGCCCGTATTGGTGACTTCGGTGTCGAGGATGCTGATGATAATACACTGAATGAATAGTTCGATAAATCTCGGAAAGTGGCTTGCCGGTCTTGCGGCAATGGCTGTTGCGGGTGTGCTGCTGTGGTACTTCCGCTCGACGGTTGTCTATATCCTTATCTCTGCGGTGCTTGCCATTATCGGAGGACCTCTCGTGCGCCTGCTTACAAGGGTCAAGGTGGGAAAGTTTGCTATGCCTCGCTGGTGCGCAGCGCTGGTAACTCTTATGGTTATGTGGGTGGTGCTTGTGAGCCTCTGCCTGCTTGTCGTGCCGCTCGTTGTGGGTAAGGTGTCGTCACTTGCCGAGCTCGATTTGAGGGCTGTGCTTGCCAATATACAGCAGCCGTTGGAGCATATCCAGAACTATATCTCCTCGCTGAGCCTTGTTGATAATCAGCCTGTGTCGCTTACAGAGATACTTGTCGGCTGGTTGCGTAAGGTTCTTAACTACGATACGGTCAATGCCGCCTTCTCCTCTGTGGTGGATATTACAATGACCGTAGCCATCGCCTTCTTCTCGGTGTCGTTTATCACCTTCTTCTTCCTCAAGGAGGACGGACTCTTCTTCCGTATGGTTACGGCACTCTTTCCCGAGAACTATAAGGATAATGTCAGCCGTGCACTCGATAAGGTTGTGGAGCTGCTCTCACGCTACTTTACAGGTCTTGTTGTCGAGAGCCTTATACTGATGACGGTAATATCCATAACCCTCGTTCTCTTCGGACTGAGGAGCGAGGATGCCTGCTTTATCGGCGTTATGATGGGCGTGATGAATGTTATCCCCTATGCCGGACCGCTTATGGGTGGTATCGCATCGCTCTTTGTCGGTATTGTAACCCCTATAGAGGGTATGACTATCGGCTATACCCTTGCCGTTATTGCGGGTACACTGCTTACGGTCAAGGGACTTGACGACTTTGTCCTCCAGCCAACACTCTACTCGGAGAGGGTCAATGCCCATCCGCTTGAGGTCTTTATCGTCATCCTTCTTGCCGGTTCTGTCGGTGGAATCCTCGGTATGCTGCTCGCTATACCGTCATATACCGTGCTGCGTGTCTTTGCCAAGGAGTTCTTCTCGCAGTATGCACTTGTCAAAAAATTAACTAAAGATATATAATGGAGGGTGTAGTTGTAGAGGCAGAGGTGGTGTCAGGCAATAAGCTGGGTCGTAAGCTCGGCTTCCCTACGGCAAATATGGATATTTCGAGCCGTACAGATATTACTAATGGCGTCTATCGCTCGACCATTGTAATCGACGGGTTAGAGTATAACGCTATGTCCAATGTCGGCATCCGCCCCTCTGTTGAGAGTACGGGTCGCTGGCTCGAGACCCATGTCTTTGACTTTCACGGCGATTTGTATGGTAAGGTGCTTACGGTCTGCCTCGTCGAGAAGATCCGCGAGGAGCGCAAGTTTTCGTCCGTTGCCGAACTGCGCGCACAACTCGAGCACGATATGGAGTATTGCCGTGAACAGAATAGATAATAATCAATAAATATATGAAGAAATCAGTTGTTTCATCTTTCGATGTAGATCATCGTACACTTCGCGAGGGGTTGTACCTTCGCTCAACCTATAAGATTAACGAGGAGCTGTCAGTGCTCTCGTGGGACCTTCGCTTCTGCGCCCCTATGGACCGCAAGCCGCTTGAGGCGGGTGTTGTCCACACTATCGAGCACCTTATGGCGTACTACCTGCGCCTTGACGAGCAGATTGGTGCCGCTATCGTGAGCTTCTGCCCAATGGGTTGCCAGACAGGCTTCTACCTCTCGACAATGAATACCGTTACTGCCGAGGATATCGCTGCCGCCCTTACGCGTGTATATAACAAGGTCTTCCCAATCGCCTCTACTGACGATATTGTGGGTCTGAACGAGGTTCAGTGCGGTAACCCTTACCTCTACTCTGTCGAGGGGACTAACGAGGCAATGAAGAACTATATCGAAATCTTGAATAAATAGCGTATGAGAGTACTTGTAGTAGCCCCAACAGGCAGGGAGTATAAATATATGCGTGCCACACTCGACGCGGCACAATCCCTTAAAAACGACTATACACTCATCTGCTCGGGTATCGGTAAGGCAGGTGCTGCCGCAGGTGTTGCAACAGCCGTAGCCAAGGCAGACAAGCCATTCGATGCTGTTGCTGTTATCGGCTTTGCCGCAGGCAGCCTCGGCTTTAAGCAGGGCGATGTGGTCGCTCCAAATCGTGCCGTATACCACGACTGCGATGTCCCCGAGGGCTTTATTCCGGAGCTTACCGACCCTTATACCCTTGCAGGTAACGACGATATAACAGCCTTTACGGGCGACTCATTCATCAACGCCAATAGCGCCACCGAGATTATGGAGCGCTTCTCAACAGCCCACGCCATCTTCGATATGGAGATTATGGCAGTCGCCATCGCCGTTCGCGACTATGCTGATGCCATTCCGTTGCTCGCTGTAAAGTATATCTCGGATGTTCCTCAGAGCGGACATAATGAGTGGTCGTATGAGGATTTTGCGAATGCTTATTCGGATTTCTCTCCGCTTTTGTCAAAGATAGAGAATTTGTTGTGATAGCGGCGCATTTACTGCCTTGTCTGCATCTCACAAAACAGTCACATACGCTTAGTATGCTCCTGCCTTGCTCGCCTTGACAGCGCTACAACAACTACCAAAACGAAGTTTTGGCGAAAGTTTTTGGTGCCGCTTTTTCCAAAAAGGGGCAGTACTGCGTAGCTACCACGCTGTGCGTTTGTCGCGGTCCCAGTTGCCTATCTCCATATCGCGGATATCTGCGCCGTCGATAGTAAATCGTATAGCTGTGCGGACATTATGAAATCCGTAGCAACCTGCAGCTCCCGGGTTTATGTGGAGCAGGTCGTAGACATTGTCGTAGATAACTTTGAGGATATGAGAGTGTCCGGCGATGAAGATTTTGGGTTTACAGCTCTGGATTTTCTGCAGTGCTTTGGGGTGGTAGTGGCGTGGATAACCTCCTATGTGGGTCATAAGGACTGTAACCTCCTCGCACTGGAAGTGTGCAAACTCTGAGTAGCTGTATCGTACACTGCTGTTGTCTATATTTCCGAAGACAGCCTTTAGGGGCTTGAACGCAGCTATAGCCTCGGCAGTCTCAATGTTGCCGATATCTCCCGCGTGCCAAATCTCGTCCACATCCTTGAGGAAGAGCTTCAGACAATCGTCAAATGTGCCGTGGGTGTCGGATATAACGCCAATACGCTTCACTGTTTACTTGTAGTTTGTTGAGAGATAGTCTTTTACGCCGAACTTGGTCTTGCACTTAGGGTGCTTTGCATCGGATACCTGCTGCACAATCTGCAGCTTCTCTCCCTTGACCACTGCGCGATTGATAAACGCCTTTATCTCCTCAAGATTGACATACATCGGGTCGCCCGCCATAGAGTGGTCGCGGTAGTGAGCCGAGTAGAACCAATATGGGGTATCCATCTTCTCAAACTGCTTTGCGAGGAACTTCGAGCCGAAGAAACCTACGCCCATAGCCGATGCCTTGTTGTATGGCACATTGCTGTCGGCATTGCCGTGGAAGAGCTGAATGGCACACGGAGCCTTCTCCCACTTCGGCTTGCCGGATACGGAGAATATAGCACCTGCAAAGCTCACTACGCCTGCATAGTTGAACTCACCCAACATTGCTGCACGCTTGTCGCCGTTGCATATCATATTCTCTGCCTGCAGGGCTGTAATGGCACCTGCACTCGAGCCGCAGGCAACAATCTTCGTGGTATCGATGTTCCACCTCTCTGCATTGTCAAGCACAACCTTCGTTGCCGCGAGCATATCCTCGGCAGCATACTCTACGGCATTTTTCATCGTGATAATGGCACCCTTCAGACCATCTGTGTCGATGCCCTTTGCAAGGTGCTTGCGGTAGTCGATGCTGACCACATCATAACCCGCCTCTGTCAGCGCCTTGAAGTAGGGCAGATAACCTGCATCGGACCTTGTTCCGCGAGCAAAGGCTCCACCAAAGGCGAAGATAACGCAAGGACGGCTGCCTGTAACGCCAACGGCAGGGTAGTGGTCGAAGTAGAGCTTCTCGCCATCACGGTCGGCATAGAGGTGTGTTGTCTGTGCCGAAACCGATACAGCTACGGCTATGGTTGCAATAAGGGTGAATAATCGTTTCATAATCTACTTATATTTATCGCCCCACAGCTCAGCCATTCGGGCTGCAATCTTCTGCTCTGTAGGGTTTGATGTTGTCGGATGGTAGAACTGCTTGCCGGCAAGCGTGTCGGGCATAAACTCCTGATTTACAAAGCCACCGTCAAAGTCGTGCGCATACTTGTACTCGGCACCATATCCCTCCTTTTTCATCAGGTCCGTAACGGCATTTCTCAGGTGCAGCGGCACAGGTCGCAGCTGGGTATCTTTGTTTACAAAGGCAAGCGCCTCGTTTATAGCGGCATAGGCGGAGTTGCTCTTTGGCGATGTTGCAAGGTATATCGTCGTCTCGGCAAGGGTTATACGCGCCTCGGGCATACCAATCTTGTGCACAGTGTCAAAGCAGGCATTGGCAAGCAGCAGCGCATTAGGGTTTGCAAGACCTATATCCTCGGATGCAAGGATTACAAGGCGTCGGGCAATAAACCTCGGCTCCTCGCCACCTGCAAGCATACGGGCAAGGTAGTATATCGCCGCATTGGGGTCAGAGCCGCGCACAGACTTGATAAATGCAGAGATAACATCGTAGTGCTGCTCGCCGTTCTTGTCGTAGAGGGCAATGTTCTGCTGCAGTGCGTCGGTTACGGTCTGGTTGTTGAGAACAATATCCCCATCGCTTGCGCTGACGATTATATCGAGGATGTTGAGCAACTTTCGTGCATCTCCACCCGCAAAGCCGAAGAGAGCCTCTGTCTGCTCGACAACAATGTTGCGCTTTTTCAGCTCCTCGTCTGTCGTGAGGGCTCGATTAAGCAGCTCCTGCAGCTGCTCGTCACCCATAGACTTGAGGATATAGACCTGACAGCGACTCAGAAGCGGTGTGATAACCTCGAATGACGGATTTTCGGTCGTTGCACCTATGAGCACAACCTCTCCCTTCTCCACTGCTCCGAGCAGTGAGTCCTGCTGGCTCTTGTTAAAACGGTGAATCTCGTCGATAAAGAGCAGTGGCGTTGCCGAGTTGAAGAACTGCTGACGCTTTGCCGTCTCGATAACCTCGCGTACCTCCTTCACTCCCGAGGTTACCGCCGAGAGGGTATAGAAGGGTCTGCCAAGCTCTGCGGCAACAATCTTTGCCAGCGTGGTCTTACCCACCCCCGGAGGACCCCAGAGGATAAACGACGGGATATTTTTGCTCTCTATAAAACGACGGAACACACCATCCCGACCGACCAGATGTTCCTGACCGATATAGTCATCGAGTTTCTGAGGACGAAGCCTCTCTGCAAGTGGTGCTGCCATATCAGATGCAAATATACAAAATAAATTGGAAAGTTACTATTTATTTACTACCTTTATCAAGAAATTAGGAGAGCACGCGTTTCGATTGTAATATATAAGATAGTATAAATGTAACTAACCATATAATCTATGAAGAAATTTTTCGTATTAGCACTTATCTCTACCCTCCTTGTTGCATGCTCGGCAGAGGGTAGTTATACACTCACCTCGCCGGATGGTAAGGTGGTGGCAGAGGTCGCTGTGGGTAACGGCACGACCTATTCGGTCTCTTTTAACGGCAAGAGTATCCTCTCGCCATCTATCGCAGCCCTGCGTCTTGATGACGGAACTATTCTGGGTAGCGGTAAGGTGCGCCGCGTAACGGAGTGTTCAAACAGCGAGGTTATCGAGTCTCAGCGCTACCTCCGCAGCACTGTTGAGGATAACTACAACGCCCTGAAGGTGGAGTTTGCCGACCGCTCGGCTATCGAGTTCCGCGCCTATAACGACGGTGTGGCATACCGCTTCACCACAACCCGCAAATCTCCGTTTGTTGTGCGGAATGAGGTTGCTGCATTCGACTTTGCAAAGCCTTACAACTGCTGGATTGCATACAACAACCTTACAGGAACAAAGAAGGATAAGTACTTTACCTCTTTTGAGCACCGCTACAAGTGTCTGCCTATCAATGAGATAGATGTAAATCGCCTTGCATTTACCCCTGTTGTTGTCGATGTGGAGGGTGTTAAGGTTGTCGTTGCCGAGAGTAATGTCGAGAACTATCCGGGTATGTTTATCGGCAATGCAGACTGCGACTATATCCTCGATGGCGAGTTTGCCCCTGTTCCGTCGGAGATTGTTGTCGGTGGTCACAACAAGTTGCAGGGTATTGTCACTGCACGCCACAACTATATTGCCGCTTGCGAGGGTACAATGACCTTCCCGTGGCGTATATTGATTATTGCGCAGGAGGAGAAGGATCTGGCAGCATCAGATATGGTCTATCGCCTTGCTGCACCTTCACGCGTAGAGGATACCTCGTGGATTGCACCGGGCAAGGTTGCTTGGGAGTGGTGGAACCATTGGGGTCTTACCGATGTGGATTTCAAGCCGGGCGTAAATACCGCTACATATAAGGCGTATATCGACTTTGCAGCAGAGTATGGCGTGGAGTATGTCATCCTCGACGAGGGTTGGGCTACAAAGTATAAGAACGACCTGTTCGATATTGTTCCGGAGATAGATTTGCAGGCTATTCTCGACCACGCCGAGGCAAAGGGTGTCGGCATTATCCTCTGGGCGGGTTATAACGCCTTTAATAACGATATCGAGCGCGTATGCGAGCACTATTCAAAGCTCGGCGTAAAGGGCTTTAAGATCGACTTTATGGATCGTGACGACCAGCCGATGAGCAACTTCTACTATCACGCTGCCGAGGTCTGCGCAAAGCATAAACTGCTTGTGGACTTCCACGGATGCGCAAAGCCTGCGGGTCTTAACAGAACATACCCTAATGTCATCAACTTCGAGGCTGTCTTCGGTCTGGAGCAGATGAAGTGGAGCAAGCCTGATGTGGATATGATGGAGTACGATGTGACTATGCCGTATATCCGTATGATTGCAGGTCCTATCGACTATACTCAGGGCGCTATGCTCAATACCGTCAAGGGCGAGTATCGTCCAAATAACAAAAAGCCTATGAGTCAGGGTACCCGTTGCCACCAGCTCGCTGCATACGCTGTATTCTTCTCGCCGCTCTCTATGCTCTGCGACTCTCCGAGCAACTATCGCAAGAATGCCGAGTGCGCAGCATTTATCGCATCAGTACCGACCGTATGGGATGAAACAGTTGTGCTTGACGGTAAGATTGGCGAGTATGTCGTAACTGCCCGTCGCAATGGCAATAAATGGTATATCGGCGGTATGACCTCGTGGACACCTCGTACCCTCGATGTAGACCTCTCAAAGCTCGACATCGCCGCAGGTGCAACCGTAGAGCTCTTCTGCGATGGCAAACAGGCGGATGATGATGCAACGTCGTATGTTCATAATACTTTTGCGTTGCCGGAGTCGAAAGTGCTGACTATAAATATGGCTCCAGGTGGTGGCTTTATGATTTTGCTGCCATAGCGTAGCATCTGCGGCACATCCCTTAAAAACCAACGGCGGCTGTACGTTTTAGTACTATCCGCCGTTGCTTTTTTTACACGATGCCCCGCACCTGCCTCACTCTGACAACAAAATGGTGCAGTAGGGAAGTGCTCTAATTCTGGAATGTATCGCCCATAAACCATCTCGGAATATTACAGCCGATATAGTTGCCGACAATCGCCCAAAGCCACGCAATAAGCAGGCTCCACTCAAACTCTCCGTAGAAGGCTGCTGCGGCGTAGTAGAAGGCATCAGCCACGCAGTGGGGTAGTCCGCAGAGGATAAATACCGGCACACCGAAGAGCAGTGGCAGGTAGTGCTTCTGTCGTGCTCCGTAGACTGCGAGGGTCATAATCATACCCGTACCGACAGATGTTACCAAAATCTTGTGCCACGAAGCGGCAAGGCGTGCGTCGATAATGGTGTTCAGATTAGCTACAAGCGCCTCAGAACCGCTATACGATGCGATAAGTGCTGCAATGGCACAACCTACAGCATTGAGAGCAATCATCGCCACAAGCTTCGGAAAATCCCTATATGGCAGAAATCCCGACTTGCCCGTAAAGAGCTGTGCGCCACACATTACCACACTCAGCAATCCGAAGGCAAAGAGCACCGCTCCTGCAACTCCACCTACTCGCAGATATACAAGACCGCCGATGCCGATCAGTAGACCGGCGAAAATTGACATTGAAACGAATTTAGTCATTGTTCTGTGAAAAGAAAGACTGCAATTTGCATTGCAGCCCTTCTATCGTTTATTCAGGTTTTACAAGCGCAAGGAAGAGTTCATCCAGCTGCTCCTGTGCCACAGGTGACGGACCATCGAGCATTACATCGCGACCCGCGTTGTTCTTTGGGAATGCGATATAGTCGCGGATAGACTCCGAACCACCGAACAGTGAGCAGAGACGGTCGAAACCGAATGCAAGACCGCCGTGTGGTGGTGCACCGTACTTAAATGCGTTGATAAGGAAGCCGAACTGTGCCTCTGCCTGCTCCGGAGTAAATCCGAGGCACTTGAAGATTGTCTGCTGAAGCTGTGCATCGTGGATACGGATACTACCGCCACCGAGCTCTGTACCGTTACATACAAAGTCGTATGCATTTGCTCTTACGCGACCAGGGTCAGACTCGAGGTACTGAACATCCTCCGGCTTTGGAGAGGTGAATGGGTGGTGCATAGCGTAGAAACGCTCTGTCTCCTCGTCCCACTCAAACATTGGGAAGTCAACAACCCACAGCGGAGCGAACTTGAACGGATCGCGCAGACCAAGCTGCTGACCAACCTCAAGACGCAGTGTGCAGAGCTGTGTGAGCACCTTGAACTTCTTGCCACACATAATAAGGCAGAGGTCGCCCTCCTTTGCACCGAGACGCTCGGCAATAGCACGGAGTGACTCTGCATCAAAGAACTTGTCGATAGAAGACTTAATATTACCACCCTCCTCAAGACGAATCCATACAAGGCCCTTTGCACCAACCTGTGGACGCTTAACAAACTCTGTAAGGGCGTCAATCTGCTTGCGGGTGTATGATGCGCAACCGGTTGCTGCGAAACCTACAATGTACTCTGCATCATCAAATACAGAGAAGTTGTGACCGTGTGCAAGGTCGGTAATGTCGTTGAACTCCATACCGAAACGCAAATCCGGCTTATCAGAACCATACTTCTCCATAGCCTCAATCCAAGGCATACGGCGCAGTGGCTCGTTGAACTCAATGTCAAGTACATTCTTGAACATATGCTTTGCCCAACGCTCGAAGATTGAGAGTACATCCTCCTGCTCTACAAACGACATCTCGCAGTCGATCTGTGTAAACTCAGGCTGACGGTCTGCACGAAGGTCCTCGTCGCGGAAGCAGCGTACAATCTGGAAGTAACGGTCGTAGCCCGATACCATAAGCAGCTGCTTGAGGGTCTGTGGTGACTGTGGCAGTGCGTAGAACTCGTTAGGGTTCATACGGCTTGGTACGATAAAGTCGCGCGCACCCTCCGGAGTAGACTTGATAAGGTATGGGGTCTCAATCTCAAGGAAGCCCTCATTGTCAAGGAAACGACGAATCTCCTGAGCCATCTTGTGGCGCAGAATCATATTGCGCTGCAGAGGCGGACGACGAAGGTCGAGGTAACGATACTTCATTCTCAGGTCATCGCCACCATCTGAGTTCTCCTCGATAGTAAACGGAGGGGTTACAGCCTCTGTGAGGATGTTGATGCTCTCGGCAACCACCTCGATATCGCCTGTAGCCATCTTAGGGTTCTTGCTGCTGCGCTCGATAACGCGACCTGTAACCTGAATTACAAACTCGCGACCCAGACGCGCTGCTGCCTCTTTGGTCTGCTCGTTCGAGCCCTCCTCGACAACAATCTGTGTAATGCCGTAGCGGTCACGCAGATCGATAAATGCCATTGCTCCGAGGTTGCGCACCTTCTGCACCCAACCGGCAAGAGTAACGGTCTGATTGATATTTGCGGAACGAAGTTCGCCGCAAGTGTGACTTCTGTACATAGTTTTATTTGTAATGTTTGTATTATCTCTTTATCTTTGCAGTGTTTTAACCCACAAAGATATATAAAATATGGAAAACTCGCTCCAAAATGACGAAAAATATATGCGTATGGCAATAATTGAGGCGCAAAAGGCGTTTGATAGTGACGAAGTACCTGTAGGAGCTCTCATCGTTGCCGGTGGTAAGGTGGTTGCCAGAGCCTATAATTTGGTCGAAACGCTTACCGATGTTACGGCACACGCCGAGATGCAGGCAATAACTGCGGCGGCATCTGCGTTAGGTGGTAAATATCTGCAGGATTGCACCCTATATGTGACTGTAGAGCCGTGTGTTATGTGCGCCGGAGCCCTTGCGTGGAGTCAGATTGGCAGGATAGTTTACGGAGCCTCCGACCCGAAGAGGGGTTATGCTCGATTTGGTCAGTCGTTGCTCCATCCGCGAACAGAGGTGGTAAGTGGGGTATTGGCAACAGAATGTGAGAAACTTATGACAGAATTTTTTGCAAAGTTGAGGTAAAAGCCTTACCTTTGCCGATTATTGGAAATAATTTATAACTAACACAAATAATTGAACTTATGAAAAAGATCTTTTTGATGGCTGTAGCGCTTTGCTCTTTCGCAATGGTTTCTGCTCAGAGTGCAAGTGAGGTGACAGCAAAGTACAACGACGCAGTTGCTGCATACTCTGCTAAGAATTGGACTGCAGCTCTTGAGGGTTTTGAGGCTGTAATTAAGGGTGGTCAGGACTCTGAGGACGGTGCTGTTCTCGGTCTTGTTGCTACTGCAAAGAAGAGTATTCCTACTTGCTACCGTATGCTCGGTACTAAGGCTGCCGGTACAAAGAACTGGGATGAGGCTATTAAGTATCTTACCGCATCTGCCGAGAAGGCTGAACTTTGGGGCGATACAACTGCAAAGCAGAAGGCTAACCAGATTCTTGCAAAGGTTTATCAGGTACAGGGTGGTGAGGCTTTCAATGCCGGTAACTACGAGGCTGCTGTAGCTGTATTTGAGAAGGGTTATGCTGCTAACAAGCGTAATACCGAGATGGCGCTCAACCTCGCTGAGAGCTACTTTAAGCTTGGTGAGTACCAGAAGGGTATGGATGTTTGTACCAACATCTGCGGTATGAACGCAACAAAGTATGCTGAGGCTATCGCTGAGGCTAAGGAGAAGATGGCTATGTATACCAACAACGAGGTTGCTCGTCTCCAGCAGGCAGGCGATCAGGATGGTATTATCGCAATGGCTGACGCTATGCTCGCTACAGATCCTGCTTCTGCACTTGCTGAGAAGATCCGTATTCAGGCTTACAACAACAAGAAGGAGTACGACAAGGTAATCGAGCTCGGTGAGAACGCTGCACTTGCTCAGACAACTGAGGAGGAGAAGAGCGATGTATTCTTCATCATCGGTGCTGCTTACAACGCTAAGTACAACGCAGGTGGCAATAAGGATGCTGCTCTGAAGGATAAGGCTGTATCTTACCTGCAGAAGGTTGTTGCCGGTAATAGTGTTGAGGTGGCTAAGGGTGCGCTTGAGAACCTTAAATAATCAAGTTCGCCTAACGAGGTGATTTCCGCGTTACGCTTGCGCTCAAAATGCTCATTTACGCATCAGTAAACTCCGCTTTTTCGCGCTGCGCAAGCCTTGAAATCCCTCTCGTTATACAAACTTGACGGTTAAGAATTACTACTATGGGGGTGACAACTTTTTGGTCACCCTTTTTTGTATAAGTATGAGAAAAGTATTCGCAATATTTGTCGTTTTGCTCCTCGTGTCGTGTGGCGCAAAGCAGGGACAGAAGAGTAAGCAGAGCCAGCCGCAGAAGCGTTATCGTTTCAGCTATGTCTTTCCGCCGGCACACCTTACGGAGCAGGAGGTGGGTGCATGGATGGCTGACCACTATTGGGACCGTTTTGACTTTGCCGACACCCTGATAATCGATCGTGCAGACAGTGTCGAGATGATTCGTGTATATGCCGAGTATATCGCCACCTATGTAGGTCCGTACAATGGCGAGCCTATTAAGAAGTTGATGCAGAAGGCATCTGTGTCGCGCAAGATGCTCGACTACTTTGCCTCTATGTCCGAGAGACTCTTTCACGACCCGAACTCTCCGTTGCGCAGTGATGAGCTCTATATCCCCGTGCTGGAGGCGCAGCTCGCAGCTCCATACTACGACGAGTATGAAAAGATGGTGCCCGAGTACGACCTCTCGCTCGCTTCGCAGAATAGAATTTTCCACAAGGCGAATGACTTCCGATATACAACATCGTCGGGGCGTACAGCTAACCTCTACTCGGTTAATGCAGATTTTACACTTATATATATAAATAACCCCGGTTGCCCGATGTGTCGTGAGATTCAGTCGCAGATAGAGGCGTCGCCACTTATTGCCGAACTGCTTGCTGCAAAGAAGCTCAAAATTGTCGCCCTCTATCCCGATGAGGATATAACTCTCTGGAAGGCTCACCCGCTGCCGACAGCTTGGATAAGCGGCTATGATAAGGGTTGTCAAATAGAGAAAAATCGTACTTACGACCTGCGTGCAATACCTGCCCTCTATCTCCTTGATAAAGATAAGAATGTGCTTGTCAAGGACTCTACATCCGTTCCTCAGATAGAACAGGTCCTCTCGCAGTGCCTTGGATAAGTAAAGCCTATTATGCTATAAGAAAAAAGAATTTTGATATTCTAAAAATAGTTCTTACCTTTGCAGTAGAAAAATAAAACAGAAGTAAAACCTTAAAATATTAAAAGATTATGGCAAAGAAATTTCGTTGTACAGTATGCGGTTATATTCACGAGGGTAATGAGGCTCCAGAGCGTTGTCCTCTCTGCAAGGTTCCTGCAGATAAGTTTGTAGAGATCGAGGAGCAGAGCGGTAACCTTGAGTTTGCAACAGAGCACAAGCTCGGTGACGGTCTGGGTTCAAGCCCTGAGCTTCTCGAGGGTCTTAAGAACCACTTTATGGGCGAGTGTACCGAGGTAGGTATGTACCTTGCAATGAGCCGTCAGGCAGACCGTGAGGGCTACCCAGAGATCGCTGAGGCATACAAGCGCTACGCTTGGGAGGAGGCAGAGCACGCTGCAAAGTTCGCAGAGCTCCTCGGTGAGGTTGTTTGGGATACAAAGACTAACCTCTTCAAGCGTATGAATGCTGAGAGTGGTGCTTGTGAGGATAAGTTCCGCCTCGCTCGTATGGCTAAGGAGCAGAACCTCGACGCTGTTCACGACACCGTTCACGAGATGGCTAAGGATGAGGCTCGTCATGGTAAGGGTTTTGAGGGTCTCTACAACCGCTATTTCAAAAACTAATTTTAAGAGGTGTTTTCGGCCTCTAACATAAAAAAATCAGCAAAGGGCAGTACGCACAAGTACAGCCCTTCGCTGTTTTTTATGCCGAGAGTTGAAAACCCTCACTTAAAATTAGTTTTTGGAGTGCGCACCTGCACCACTCTGACACCAAATTGGGTGGTGCGAGTACTATCCATCGTCGGGCGTTCTGCGCGATGCACACCTACTACTATCTTTTGACAACAAATTGGTAGTGCAAATATTACCCTTCGCTGTTTTTTATGCCGAGAGTTGAAAACCCTCTCTTAAAATTGGTTTTTGGAGTGCAAATATTGCCCTTCGTCGGGTGTTGTATCTACCGCGTTCTGACGATAAATTGGTAGTGCAAAATAAATATTTATCCGCGCAGCGGATACCTCTGAAAAGCTAATGGCTAATGGTCAATAGCTAATAGCCAAAAAAAAGGAGCCAACCGGCTCCTTTTTTACTTCTCCTGCAACACTGTTACCATATCGCTTTTAGAGAAGCTCTGGACTGAGATAAATACATCTCGAGCAACTCCCGTATCGTTTGGCTCAATCTGAAGAACGATGCCCGAACGCCACTCGGCGAGCTCGCGGGTAGGGTAGTGCTCGATAATCTTAACGAGTTTGCACCAGCCATCAACGGGAACTCGGTCGCCTGTCTCGGGATCTACCTCCCAATTTTCGTCGCCACGATAGGTTATGCGAACCTGATCAATGCCTGTTGTGGTTGCGGGGATAATCAGCTCACCGCCCTCCTTTGAAATAGTGTAGCTCGACTCCTCAAACTCTACCGAAGGGATGTCGGTCATTCTTGCGCAGCTTGACAGAATAATTGCCACGACTGCTACGAATAGTACTCTTTTCATAATGTTTGGTTATAATTTCTACGGTGCAAATTTACCCCCCCCCGAGAAATTTCCAAATTTTTCGGCAAAAAAATGTGCTAAAGTGCGTTTTTAGCTAAAGCTAATAGCTATTCGTCAATTTTTTTATATATTTGTGGTAGCAAATGGTGAGCATTATGAAACTAAAACATCTTGCAGGTTTGTCATTGTTGGCACCGTCGGTGGCTTTTGCTGCTGAGAAGCCTAATATTGTATTCTTTATTGTCGATGATATGGGTTGGGTAGATAGCTCTGTGGCTTATGGCGAGCAGGTCTATCCGAACAATCTGCACTTTCATACTCCGAATATGCAGCGTCTTGCCTCTCAGGGTGTTATGCTGACAAATGCCTACGCCTGTCCGGTATCTACTCCGACGCGTACATCTCTTATTACGGGAGTTAATGCAGCGCACTCGCGCATCACAAACTGGACATCGACAATGCGCGATACGCCGAGCGATGCTACGGGAGGTGCTGTGGCTATGGCGCAGACAGGTGTAAACACCGATATAAGTGGTGCTTTTGAGCGTCCGGAGTGGAACCTCAATGGTATGAGTCCCGAGGAGGGCGTTGAAAATACACTCTATGCCACACCGCTGCCAAAGCTGCTCAAAGGTGCCGGATACTACACAATTCATGTCGGTAAGGCTCATTGGGCATCTGCCGGTACTCCGGGAGCAAGTCCATACAATATGGGTTATCTGGTAAATGTTGCCGGAACAATTGCCGGTATGCCGCGCAGCTATCAGAGTGAGGATAACTACGGTAATACACCGCAGCTCTGGAACCACCTTGCTGTGCAGAATATGACCGAGTATTACGGTACAGGTATCCACCTTACCGAGGCGCTGACACGCGAGGCGCTCAAGACTCTCGACTTCCCGATTAAGCAGGATATTCCGTTCTATCTCTACTTTGCGCACTATGCGACACATACCCCTATTCAGCGCGACAATCGCTTTATTCAGCGCTACCTCGATATGGGGCTCGATGAGGGTCAGGCTCGCTATGCCTCTATGGTGGAGGGTGTGGATAAGAGTTTGGGCGATCTGCTTGACTATCTCGAGGCAAAGGGTGTTGCCGACGATACGATTATTATCTTTATGACCGACAATGGCGGTAATGCCGAGAATAAGGCGAAGGGTGGTGTTCGTTTTATGCACAACCTGCCGCTCAGAAATGGTAAAGGCTCTGTATATGAGGGTGGTATCCGCGTGCCGCTGATGGTTAAGTGGAGCGGAAAGGTGGCTCCTGATACTCGTGTAAATACCCCTGTAATCTGTGAGGACCTCTTCCCGACAATACTCGGTATGGCGGGCATAAAGAGTGCCGATGTGGTACAGGAGGTAGATGGCAAGAGCCTCGTAAATCTTGTGACTAAAGGCTCTCAGCTCGCGGCAAAGGCGGCTCGTAAGGGCGAGATTGCAAATCAGAGAGAGGCAAATGCCTTTGTCGTCCCAAAGTCTGTCTCAGGCATCGACCCTGAACGCGCACTTGTCTTCCACTATCCGCACCAGTGGAAGCCGTATGACCTTGTAGATATAGACTATTTGAGTGCAGTGCGCAAGGGCGATTGGAAACTCGTATATCGTATGCGTACAGGTGCGCTTGAGCTCTATAATCTCAAGGAGGATATTGGTGAGCAGAACAATGTGGCGGCTCAAAATCCGGCGAAGGTTAAGGAGCTTGCGGCAGAGCTCTCGACAAGACTTCGCGAGTGGAACTCTCCAATGCCGAAACTCCGAGCAACGGGTAAAAATATTCCGTTACCCGATCAGCTTTAATTAAATTTTACCAAGTAGGCGATTTGGTTGGTAAAAATTTTAATAAGTGCTAATAAATTGTAAGAAAAATTTGGATATTTATTATAGGTTAGTTATATTTGTGTAAACAAAACTTTCAATTATTATGAAAAAGCATAATTTTAGCGCAGGACCATCGATTCTTCCCGATGTAGCCTATCAGAACGCAGCAAAGGCGATTCTCGATTTTAACGGTACAGGTCTTTCAATCCTCTCTATATCTCACCGTACGAAGGAGTTTGAGGATGTGCTCAACTCGGCACAGGCGCTTATGCGAGAGTTGCTCGGTATTCCGGAGAACTACCACATCTACTTCGTGGGTGGCGGTGCAAGTACCCAGTTCTTCCACATCCCTGCAAACTTCTTGGGCAAAAAGGCGGGCTATGTAAATACCGGCGTATGGACAAAGAAGGCTATCAAGGAGGCTAAACTCTACGGCGAGGTTGAGGTTGTGGCATCTTCAGAGGATAGAAACTTCTGCTACATCCCTAAGAATTTCGATATCCCTGCAGATCTCGACTACCTCTATATCTGCACAAACAATACAATCTACGGTACTGAGTACAAGGTCGATTTGGACTCTCCTGTGCCGCTTATCGCCGATATGAGCTCCGATATTCTGAGCCGACCTATTGATGTGTCAAAGTACGCTCTTATCTATGGTGGTGCGCAGAAGAACCTTGCTCCAGCAGGTGTTTCGTTCGTGATTATCCGCGATGATATGCTTCAGAAGGTTGTTCGACCACTGCCGACAATGGTAAATGTGAATACTCATGTGGAGAACAACTCTATGTTCAACACTCCTCCGGTATTCCCAATCTTTGTGATGAACGAGACTCTGAAGTGGATCAAGTCTATCGGTGGTCTTGAGGTTATGTACAAGATGAATGTCGAGAAGGCGAAGATTCTCTATGACGAGATCGAGCGCAACTCACTCTTCCGTCCGACTGTAGATGAGGCAGACCGCTCGCTGATGAATATCTGCTTTGTTATGGCAGAGGGTAAGGAGGATTTGGCTCCTGAGTTCCTCAAGTTCGCTACAGAGCGCGGTATGGTCGGCATCAAGGGTCACCGTCTGGTGGGTGGCTTCCGTGCTTCGTGCTACAATGCGCTGCCAAAGGAGTCTGTGGAGGCTTTAGTGGCTTGTATGCAGGAGTTTGAGCAACTGCACAAATAGTTACGACTATGGCAACCATCGTTCCATATACGTTTGAGAAAAAAGAGGAGAGTGCTCTCCATTTCACTTCATTTGTAAAGGGTATGAAAGTTCTTATTGCAACAGAGAAACCGTTTGCCAAAAAGGCTGTAGACGGTATAGTAGAGATTCTTGAGGGCGCAGGTCACACTGTGGCTCTGCTCGAGAAATATAGAGATAAAACAGAGCTTCTGGATGCTGTGGCAGATGTTGATGCACTGATAGTTCGTAGTGACAAAATCACTTGCGATGTGCTTGCTGCAGCTCCAAATCTCAAGATTGTTGTTCGTGCTGGTGCGGGTTATGACAATGTAGATTGCGCTATTGCAAAGGAGCGTGGCGTGGTGGTTATGAACACTCCGGGACAGAACTCAAATGCTGTAGCCGAGTTGGCTATTGCGATGATGATATTTATGTCGCGCAACTGCTTTACTCCGGGTACAGGTGGCGAGATTAAGGGTAAGACCCTTGCTATTCACGCCTACGGTAATGTAGGTCGCCTTGTAGGTTGTAAGGGTAAGGCGTTGGGTATGAATGTCATCGCCTATGATCCGTTTGTGGCTGATACCTCTGTATTTGAGTGTGACGGCGTGGAGAAGGTGGATAGTATCGAGGAGCTCTACCGTCGTGCAGACTTCCTCTCGCTCCATATCCCTGCAACACCGCAGACCAAGGGCTCTATCGGTTATGAGCTTCTGACCTCTATGCCTAAGGGTGCAACGCTTGTAAATACTGCCCGTAAGGAGGTTATCGACGAGGCGGGACTCTGCAAGGCACTTGCCGAGCGTGAGGATTTGAAGTATGTGAGCGATGTGGCGCCGGATTGTTGTGCCGATTTGTGTGGCTGTGTTGGTAAGCGTTACTTCGCAACACCTAAGAAGATGGGTGCCGAGACTGCTGAGGCAAATATCAATGCCGGTCTTGCTGCGGCACGCCAGATAGTAGAGTTTTTTGCAACAGGATGTACTAAATTTCAGGTAAACAAGTAGTTATGGTAAAGATAAAGCCGTTTAAGGGTATTCGCCCGCCAAAAGAGTATGCTGCCGAGGTGGCATCGCGACCTTACGATGTGCTCAACTCTGTCGAGGCAAAGGCTGAGGCTACAGAGCGTTCGCTGCTCCACATTATCAAGCCCGAGATAGACTTCGATCCGATTGCCGACGAGCACTCTGAGCAGGTATATCAGAAGGCTGTCGAGAACTTCCGCAAGTGGCGTGATAATGGCTGGCTTGTGCAGGATCACAAGGAGTGCTACTATGTCTATGCGCAGACAATGAATGGCAGAACACAGTATGGTCTTGTGATGTGCTGCCACTTTGAGGACTATCTGTCGGGTGCAATCAAGAAGCACGAGCTTACCCGAACAGATAAGGAGGAGGATCGTATGATTCATGTGCGTAACCAGAAGGCAAACATCGAGCCGGTATTCTTCGCATACCCTGATAATGCCGAGATTGACGCTATCGTTGCCGAGGCGGTGTCAAAGCCTGCGGAGTATGACTTTACCGCTGCCGATACCTTTGGACATAAGCTGTGGGTGATTGACGATGAGGCTGCATGCCGTCGCATTACCGAGATTTTTGCAACTATTCCGGCACTCTATGTGGCTGATGGTCACCACCGTACAGCTGCTGCTGCCCGCGTGGGTGCAGAGTGCAAGGCTAACAATCCAAACCATACAGGCGAGGAGGAGTACTGCTACTTCCTTGCAGTTACCTTCCCTGAGTCGCACCTGCGAATTATCGACTATAACCGCGTTGTCAAGGATCTGAATGGTCTTTCGGAGGAGCAGTTCCTTGCGGCTCTCGAGGCGGACTTTGTGGTGGAGAAGATGGGGGCAGAGATCTATACCCCTGCATCGCTGCACAACTTCTCGATGTATCTGGATGGCGAGTGGTACAGCCTGACTGCCAAGGAGGGTACTTACGACGATAACGACCCGATTGGTGTGCTCGATGTGACTGTCCTCTCAAACCTTGTTCTCGACAAGATTTTGGGTATTGCCGACCTGCGTACTTCAAAGCGTATCGACTTTGTGGGCGGTATTCGTGGTTTGGGCGAGCTTAAGAAGAGGGTAGATAGCGGCGAGATGAAGGTTGCCTTTGCGCTCTATCCGGTCTCTATGCGTCAGTTGATAGATATTGCCGATACCGGTAATATTATGCCGCCGAAGACCACTTGGTTTGAGCCTAAGTTGCGTTCGGGTGTGGTAATTCACTCGTTTGAGTAGCCTACAGATGATTTATAAAAATTAAAACAGCTTTTAGATATGGGAAATAAAATTAATGATCCTATTGCTCGACTGATGGGTCTGCGATACAAGTCGCACCCTTGGCATGGCATTGAGGTAGGTGATGGCGCGCCAAATGTAATCACAGCATTTATCGAGATGGTGCCTACCGATACCGTTAAGTATGAGCTCGATAAGGTGAGCGGTTATCTGAAGATCGACCGCCCGCAGAAGTACTCTAATGTTGTTCCTGCACTCTATGGCTTCGTTCCGCAGAGCTTCTGTGGCGATGGCGTGGCACAGTTCTGTATGCAGCAGAGCGGTAGAACCGATATTATCGGTGACGGCGACCCACTCGATGTCTGCGTGCTTACCGAGCGCGATATTGTTCACGGAGATATTATCTGCGAGGTGCGTCCTATCGGTGGCTTCCGTATGCTCGATGGTAATGAGGCTGATGATAAGATTATCGCAGTCCTTGCTCACGATGTAACCTATAGCAGCTATAATGACATCTCCGAACTGCCAAAGGGCGTTGTAAACCGCCTCAAGCACTACTTCCTCACCTATAAGGATATGCCGGATAGCGACAAGGCAAAGAAGGTCGAGATCGTCGATATCTATGGTCGCGAGGAGGCTCAGGAGATTATCAATCGCTCGCTGGAGGATTATAAGTGTCATTTTGATGGGCTTGACGAAATTCTCCGCCACGTATAGTTTTATCGTGATAACGCGGCATTAGCTGTACATCCCTCAAATCCCCGAATGGGAAATACGTAGAGTATGTCCCATCCGGGGATTTTTCACGATATACGGCTACTACCACGCTCTGACGATAAAACAGGGCATAGAATAAGCGGAGCGCAAATTTGCAGCACATCCCTAAAAGCCCTGCAATGGCTGTACGTTTTAGTACTATCCATCGTCGGGCTTTTTGCGCGATGCACGCCTACTACTACCTTTTGACAACAAACGACAAACCGAGGGCAGAGTCAAGCTCGCTTGAACTATGCCGAGGTGCGAAAGTTTGAAAATCCCACTTATGGGATTAACAAATTGGTCGTAACTTTAATTAAGCGTTTTGACGCAAAAATTGAAGACACTTTAATAATCTTCTATAAGGCTAACAGTCAATGGCTAAATGCAAATAGCCCAAAATACAAAATTCGTAATGCACTACGAATTTTGTATTTTTTTTACTACCTTTGTAGTAAATTCCCGAACTATGAAGCATTTTCTTGCAGTACTTGTTGCTCTGTGTGCTATTTTTACAGCGGTTGCGCAGAGTGAAAACTCGATAATTATCGACCAAAAGTCGTTCCGCCCTGTGCATACAGATGCTCTGACCGGTGCTAATATCGATCCTATCGGTGTGGACTCTTCGCGCCGTCCGTGTGCTCGTATCAAGATGAAAATCAAAAAAATGAACCGCGAGGATATCGACAAACTCGATGTCAAAATCATCACAAATAACCAGCTAACCAAGTGCAAAACGGCGGACTACGAAAACGGTCTTATTCTCGAAATGACCGCCAAGCCCGCCACCCGTTTCTACCTCAACCACCCCGAATTTGGTCAGTCGAACGAAGTTACTCTCAATCTCGACCCCAACAAGGAGTACTACATGGAGGCGAGCCTCAATCAGACCTATTCGATTGTCGTAAACTCAAATGTGACTGATGCCGAGGTCTATTTGGATAACGAGTACAAGGGTCGCACAGATAGTTCTAATAGCCTGACTATCAAGGAGGTATTCATTGGCGAACACACACTAAAACTGACTTATGGCAATATCAGCCACGAGCAGAAAATTGAGGTCAATAGTGGCAAAATCTCTTTCCGTCAGAATGTAGATATAGCCGCCTCCGAGCCGCAGTTTGTGGTATTTACAGTTGAGCCGCAGAGCGCAGTTGTGACTATTGACGGCAAGCACTACACATTGCAGGATGGTGCGATGCGCGTGGTGCTTGATGGTGGCACCTATAACTACACCGTTACGGCGGTAGGTTACCACTCTAAGAGCGGAACATTTACCGTTGCGGGCGAGAAGGTTACGAAGAGTATCTCTCTGACTGCTGATGTTGCTAATGTAACCCTTACTGCACCTAATGATGCCGATATCTGGATCAATGGCGAGAAGAAGGGCAGAGGTAGTTGGAGCGGAAGACTCACCGCAGGTGCATATATCTTTGAGGCGAAAAAGGAGGGATATAGGACCGCAACCCTCTCAAAGCATATAACATCTGCCCAGCCACAGCAGAGCTATACGCTCCCTGCACCAACGCCAATATATGGCTCAATTATGGTGGATGGCAACCCGATTAACGCCGATGTAACCCTCGATGGCAAGCCTGTAGGACAGTTGCCACTCAAACTGAACGATATTCTTGTCGGCAACCATACTCTAAAACTCTCAAAGAGTGGCTACAATACATATACTCAGACCGTTACCGTTGCCGAGGGCAAAACCGCAACTATCAATGCAACGCTGACAAAACAAACTACTGCTACACCAACCACAACTTCGCCAACCACTACCAAAGGCAAAACCTCTGCTCCATACAAGGTTGGTGACTACTATAACGACGGCGCGAAGGAGGGTGTTGTCTTTGAGGTTTCAGTCGACGGCAAACACGGTAAAATTGTGAGTATGACGCAGTCTGCAAGCAAATTGCAATGGTCATCTGACAAAACCGAGCAAAAAAGCCTTATCGGTGCTGATAGTAAGACCAACGGTGCGTATAATATGGCAAAGGTTAAGGCAAGACCTGATTGGCAGAGTAAGTATCCTGCCTTTAAGTGGTGCACTGATTTGGGTGATGGTTGGTATCTACCTGCTATTGAGGAACTTAAGAAGTTTATCCTTGACGATACTATCCATGATGTAGTAAACCGTACCCTTGCAGCAAAGGGTGGTAAGAAACTCTATAATAAGGGTGAGAGTGGTTGGTATTGTTCATCAACGGAGCATGATTACCAATTTAGTAATGGTGAGTTCTGCGCGTGGTTTGTCAATGTGGGCAGTGGCAACCCCGGCTACTACAATAAGAACGACGACTACTATGTGCGCGCTGTCTCCGCTTTTTAGGAGCGAAGCGACGAATTTGAGTTTTTGACCCTTTTATTTGATTATAAATATTGATATGTCAGTTATGACCTACATTCTACTGACCCTGCTATTTTGTACTATTCCGGCGGGGGTGATATGGCTCTGCCGCAGGTATTCGTGGCTCGATACTATCGGTCCGATAATGGTGCTTTATGCTATCGGAATTGTTATCGGTAATCTGCCGGGATTGCCTGCTGAGATGAAGGTGCTGCAGGAGATGATACCGAATGTCGTAATTCCGTTGGCGATACCGATGATGCTCTTTGGTTGCGTCTTCTCCCGCAAGGAGTTGGGGCTGCAGGTAAAGATTGTTGTGAGCGGTTTTCTCTCCGTTGCAACAGCCGTGGCGGGCGGTTATCTGCTCTTTGGTCGCCATATTGCCGAGGGCGCGCAGGTGGGCGGCATAATCTCGGGTGTATATACGGGAGGTACGGTCAATGGTGCGGCGTTGCAGGCGATTTTCGGCATTGACAGCCGTACATTTGTGCTGATAAATTCGTACGACATTATAATTTCGTTCCTCTACTTTGTCTTCCTCTTCAGTGTCGGTATCAAGCTCTTCCGTCGTCTCTACGGCGAGCGTCACAGCGCGATTTCTGCCGAGGATAAGGCGGAGATTGACCGCCAGGTGGCGCTGACAAAGCAGAATCCGTACAAGGGTCTGCTAACCCGCGAGGGACTCAAGCAGATGGGGTGGATACTCCTCGCAACGATTGCCGTTGTGGGTGTATCGGCGGGAGTTGCGCTGTTGCTGCCCGATAGTTGGTTTATGACCGTATTTATCCTGATGCTCACCACTTTAGGTGTTGTCTGCTCATTCTTCAAACCGATACGCGCACTTGACCGCAGCTACGACTTGGGTATGTATCTGATATACATCTTCAGCCTTGCCATTGCATCTATGGCTGACTTCTCGTCGCTCGACCTTGTGGGAGGTGTAAATCAGCTCTGTTTTATGCTCTTTGCGGTATTTGTATCGCTGGCAATACACGCCATTGTCTGCCGACTGATGAGGGTCGATGCCGATTCGATGGTTATCTCGTCGGTGGCATTTATCAACTCGCCGCCATTTGTGCCTATGGTCTCTGCGGCTATGAAGAACAGAAACGCCCTTGTGACGGGTCTTGCTGCAGGTGTGGCGGGATATGCATTGGGCAACCACTTCGGCGTACTTATGGAGAAACTACTCTCGTTGTTATAATATGAAGCGTAAATACATCTTTTTTGATATTGACGGCACACTCGTCGCGGGAGGTTATGGAAACAGCTACATCCCAGACTCGACAAAACTTGCCCTTGAGCGTCTGCGCAGTGCGGGTCACTTCCTTGCTATTGCAACGGGTCGCTCGCAGGCTATGGCGGTGGACTATATGCGCGAATTGGGCTTTGAAAATATGGTCAGCGACGGCGGCTATGGAGTGACAATAAATGGCGAGCTGATAGAGATTACTCCGCTTGATAAAGAGCTGGTTATCAAGGTTATAGATGAGTGTGAGAGTAAGGGTATTCCGTGGGCACTTCAGCCTGATAATACAATCTATCGCAGCGCTCCCGATAACCGTTTTGAGGAGTTTACGCACGATGTCTATATGCAGACAAAGGTGGTCGAGGGGCTTGATCCGCGCAAGTGCGACATTATCTATAAAGCCTATATCGCCTGCTACGCACCGACCGAAGATACTCTTGAGAGCCTTAAGAGTGTGCAGTGGGGTAGATTTCACAAGGAGTACTTCTTTGTTGAGCCGACAGATAAGGCCTATGGTATTCGCCGCGTAATGGACCACTTCGGCGCAGACTACTCGGATGTAATTGTCTTTGGCGACGCCGCAAATGACCTCTCAATGTTCGTTGACGGTTGGACTAAAGTTGCGATGGGTAATGCTATCTCAGAGCTGAAGGAGAAGGCGGATTACATCACTACGGATGTGGATAAAGATGGAATCTATAATGCCTGTGTGGCGCTAAATTTATTTTAACGATAAACGACTACTTCGGTGGTCGTTTTTTTGTGGTTTTTTTGGATTGACGACCTATTGGTCGTCTTTCCAGTCGCTCCCGCGGGGCTCCTTGCATAATAAAAAGCAAGAATCCGCTTTGCGGAAAACTTTTTGTTTTTATAACCTATGCCTACAAATGAATTTGTGGCATTGTCTATAAAACAAAAAAGATGTCGAAAGACATCTTCTTGCTTTGCTAACTTTGCGGAGGATACTGGATTCGAACCAGTGGATACCTTACGATATCGGCAGTTTAGCAAACTGCTGGTTTAAGCCACTCACCCAACCCTCCGTACATCTTATTTTTAAG
>CANBCZ010000023.1 GCA_947367255.1 uncultured Alistipes sp. | reverse complement strand
CATCTATTGCAGCAGTAAGTGCCGATGAGCGTCCTATAGAGTTTGGTCAAATGCCTAAGGCGGCAATCAATTTTATCAAGTCGCACTTTGCCGACATCTCGGTTTTGTATGCCAATGTAGAGCGCGACATTCTCGAGACAGACTACGAGGTCGGACTTGCCGACGGCACACGCATCGACTTCAACGGCAGCGGCGAGTGGACAGAGGTGACAAACAAGCGAGTAGGTGTACCGAGTGCAATATTACCTCACAAGATTACAGAGTACATCAAGGCAAACTATCCTGATACTCACTACCTCAAAATCGAGCGCAGCAGCCGCAAGTACGAGGTAAAGCTGACAAACGGGATGGAGATTCTCTTCTCGCTCGACGGGAAGTTGATTGGCTTTGACGATTAATGTGCCTAAAAAGATAAATTCATAATGTAAATTGGTTAGTAAGAGTTGTTTAATTTGTGTTGTCGGGGTCGGTTCTTCGGAGCCGACCCCTTTTATTACAAATTTTATCACTACCTTTGCTCTATGCTAACCTTCTCGATAGATACTTTCCGCGACAGGTTCGACAAGATGCCGATGGCTGCAGTCTCCCTTTTTCTGATTGCAGGCATCGTCACATCCCACCACTTCGAGATTGGCAGCTTTGTGTGGATTGCGCTGCTTGCGTTCTTTCTCGGATTGTCATTTTGGCGCAACGGCATAGTGCTGATGGCTATATTCGCCTTGGGAGGCTGGCTCTACAACGAGAGGTCATACCACCTTATGCCCGTAGGTCAGCAGGCAATGATGATGCTGGAGATTAACGACAACGGCATCAACTATGGCAAATACTCCACCTACTCGGCAGATCTGTTGCAGTACGACCAAGCAGCTTGTCGCGCCCGCGTAAGGGTCACTGCCGACTCTCTGACGACACTTCGCCGAGGCGACATTATCACAGCAATATCTACCATACGCCCATTCGGAGATCCGCAGAGCAGCTACGCCCGCTCGATGCGCAAACAGGGATACTCGGGCAGGGTGAGCGTAAGCGAGGCTCGCATTATCGAATGGCGGATTAAAGAGCACGATAACCTCAACCATTGGGCAGTGACCAAACTGCAGAGTCTGCTGCCGCAGAGCGATGGCAGGGATGTGGCTATAGCACTCAGCTTAGGCGCCAAGATAGCCCAGCATAGCGACCTCAAACAGAGCTACTCATATAGCGGTGTATCACATCTGCTCGCCGTATCGGGACTGCATGTAGGTATGGTAGCGCTGATGCTCAACATGCTGTTGCTGCCGCTACTGCTGCTCTGGCGTGGAAATATCATCCGCTCGACTATTGTCGTTATGCTGATATGGCTCTATGTGGCACTTTGCGGCTATCCGACAAGCGCAATCCGCGCGGCAATAATGTTTTCTGTACTGCAACTCTCCCACCTGACATGCAACAAATACAGTCAAGAGAACGCTATCTGCTCCGCCGCATTTATTATGCTATCGTTAAAACCGCAGATGCTCTTTGAACTGAGCTTCGACCTCTCGTTTATCGCCGTTATGGCAATTATCTTTGTCGGCAAGCCCCTCTGCTTGACACTCCACAGCCGCCACCTCCTGATACGCGAGGCGATAAACACCACAATTATCTCCACCGCCTGCGTCTTTGCCACAGCGCCACTTATCTCCAACACCTTCGGGGTCATCTCTACCCTCTCTATATTCCTCACCCCCGTCGTGCTTGTCTTTGCACAGATAATCATCATCAGCTCGCTGCTCGCCCTCGTTATGCCGCACGCCGTGGCTCAAATCATCTTCCGCGCCGCCGAGTGGTGCGCCAATATCCAAAACAACATCATCGAATGGGCAGTCTCAACCCACATCGGCTATGCCGATATACGCATCAGCGATACCGCAATGGTCGTCACATATATAATTATGGCACTGCTCCTTCTCCTCAGCTTCGGCTGCAACGATCAGCTGGAGGATGAAGAGGATAAAGACTGAGGGTATCCAAAATCAATCGGATACCCTCAGTCTTTATAAACGCTTGGTGATAGGAGTTATTTACCACACACGAGTTACCAACATCGAATAGTCATAATCTCCCGTAATCTCCGAACAAGTATACTTTCGACCAAATGGGTCTGTCGCCTCAACACGAATATCTTTTGCGTCCTTGTTTTGAAGTGTATGCTTGTACATATGGAAGCAGTTCACGTAATAACTATTGTTAGTTTTATTACGACCGACATAACCGATATGGTAGCCGATAGCCCACCAATCCTGACACGAATCTGACGGTACAGCTATCGGGGAATAATAGACATTAAGATGAGATGATGTATACTTCTTCTCCGGTATAAACTCCATCAAACCCTCAGAGACTCCATCCGCAAAAATCTCTATCTCCCAATTCACATTATCGGCATTGAAGACATTTGCAAGAATAACATCATGACCATGTTTCTGCTCAAAAGTACAATCTTCTGTACCACTCTTCAAGTCGCCACGATAGAGACGTATCTGATAATCGCGATAATTCATACCATCATTGACACCCATATAGTACCAATTCTTGATAGTATTGCCCTCTATATCATAGACTCCATAACCATTTGGCACACCGTCGCCATTAATATCAGACCACCACCACTGTCCGCACAGTGCCGCGTGTACGTGCTCGTAAATATTGCTTGTGTAGGTTGTCGGATCGTTACGATTGTAGTGAGTATGTCCCGACATAATATGGCATTTTTCAAACTCTTGCAACATAGATACAACTGTCTGAGCATTTGTCTTAGAGCTATTGCCAACAAATGGCACGTGCACGCAGAAGATAACCAGTTTATCTTTCGGAACAGTTGCCAAATCCTGACTAAGCCACTCTACCTGCTCGCTTGTAAAGCCCATTGTATAATCGTTCCATGTATTATTGCTGCTCCAATGCATATTACGCATACTTATAATGTGGGCATCGCCTCTGTTCCACGAGTAGTTTATAGGACCAAAGCAATCCTCAAATGCTCGCTGTGCCTTAATATCAAAAGTTGAAGAGGTATCGTCGGCATTCCAAGGCATATCTGCATAGTCGTGGTTACCCATAGTCTGGAATATAGGCATACCAATCTTATCTTGAGCCATATATCCCCTCATTGTAGGCATAAACGACACACAATTTCTACTGCCCTCAGAGTAGACAATATCTCCCAAAGTCACACCATAGCAAGGGACACTCTTTGTATCCACGTGACCCTTGATAGCCGGCACAGACTCATTTTGGAATCTATACCCGTCCTTTACACTTTGATTCTCTTGAGTAGATATTCTACACTGCGGATCAGCAAGACAGAATAGAGTAAAGTTGCTCTCCTTGCCACCTGCGAGTTTTGTAAGGGTAAAGTCATAAGAGATATTCGCTCTGCGATCAAACTTCTTGTAGAAGCAAGGGTGACCATTCTCCATAGGCACCTGACAATCCTCAGGAATCGAGTAGTAGATATACCAAGTATCGATATGAGGTACCAAAGTGTACTTACCCTCTGCATCGGTCTGTACGACAGTATATCCATCCGATACCGAGATACCTGCAGCCGGCGTTCCGTCCGAGTATGTCACAGTTCCGCCTATAGGCTCATCAGGTTTCCAAGGTTCCACGTAATCGGTAATCTCCTCCACATAGATACGAATATCATCCAAAAGCAGTCGGCTTGTTGCAGTCTCGACATCTGTACCACCACCAAAGGCAATACGAGCTGTCGAAGGAACATTTTCGAGATACACCGTACAGTTCTTCCAACTCGTCACAGAAGATTGCAATGACACATAATATGGATCACACACCTCCTGATTATAGGTTATCTTATAGCCATCGCCCACTGTCGTATTGAGAAGTGCGCGAACATACATTTTGCGGTCATTACTAGCAACCGTATTCGCATCATATTCGCCATAAGGAGCCGCCTTGAACTGTATTTTGAGTCTTGCTGCCTTACCCGCAGGGATAGCTGAGAGTTCCGGAGTACAGAGATATGCACGATTATTTTTTGTTCCGATCTTCACATATCCCGGACGGGCACATATCGAACCCGCTGCAGAGCCTACATAACCCCAATCTGTCAAACCAAAATCATCGATAAGTCCTTTAAGCGTATTGAACAGACCCATCTCTGTTCCGCTCGACACAACATAATAGTTATCTTTGCCCGACACAATGCTACCGGTTGCAGGTGCTACCTCTGTAAGGTTACTACGATCTGTGCGCGAAATACCCATACCGCGAGAAGAGAGTTCTCCGCTATAAATAAGATCCGCGAAGTTCTCAAAAAGAATCAGATCGCCCGCCTGCGCATTTTGAGTAACGACATTTACATTCTCCACAACAGATGATTGGGTCTTTACCTCCAACACATCGCTTACCGTATCATCCGTATTGTTCCACACCTTTACATAGTATGTTGTCGATGGAGCCAATCCCGGGAAGGTAAAGCGTGGCGGAACGTGATTGTTTATCATCGTCTTTTTTGTGCTCGTATCACTCTCCTTTGATATATTATCTACACTCAGCACAAGATTCTGACACTCTGCATCGCTATAAATTGCGACCTTGTAGTTTTTCTCTATATCCGACGTGTAATCTGTATTCTGAATAACAGTATGCGGATTCAGTGTATCAATATAATCTGCATTTTTCACAGACACAGTCCACCCGATTGTAATAGTCGAATCGGTACTATTTATATGTGCAACCATAACATCACCATTGGTAGTTACACAGTACTTTCCATCCGAGAGCTCCCCTTCGCTCTCCACCAACTCAAACTCATCAATATAGAGCGGGAAAGTGTAGATACCTCCGGCAGCAAAATCTTTGGTCGGTCTCTTGCAGAATTTGTAAATATTTCTGTCGGTCTTGACTGTATAGTAGACATTACCCTCGCCCTTAGTCCAGTCAATTGGCAATATCTGAGCCCAACCCTCGCTGCTTGGCGATAGAACATCCACATTGCCATAATCGAGTTCTACATATTTAGAAGTACCCTCCTGCAGCGACATTGCATCCCAATCGACAACCGAATATCCCGCAATATTTACATCCTCTGCCTCCATCTTGACACTTACAATCTTCTCGCTACCCTGAAGTTTGAGGTCAAAACGCACAAGAGTAGTCACAAGTTTGAAGTCGAACTCTCCCGACGCAATATTACCGCGTGCAATCATCACATTTCGATAAGTGTCATTAACACCATCAAGCTCTACATATTGTAATGAAGGGATATGGGCTCTCACACCCTTAGTAGGATTATACTGCAATCTATTTGCCGGAGATATCGCATACAAACTCCGCATTTGCAGCAAAATCCGCATTACTGCTATATGTATCGTCTACGACAAATGTCGCCTCGACGGTATCTGCACCCGCATCGAGTTTATACCTTGCACTATTAGAGGTTCCATCGGTCACCATTATCTGATCATCCTGATGCCAAAGCATCTGCACAGAGCCATCCTCGCAATCTACAGCATAGGTTCGGCTGTAAGATGTATCAATCTTCGCCCTCAACGATGGCAAAGCCACACCATTCGTTGCAACATCCATCTGCTCGTCTGTATACGAACAAGCCCCAAGGAGCAACGAGAGCAGTGAAACAATTAAAAGATTCCTTCTCATAGTATTTATTGTTATTTGTTAATTATCAAGAGTTTAATTTGGTTAATTAGCACAAATGTAATAATTATAATCCGATTTTACCCCCCCCTATAAGTTTTTATAATACCGTTATAAAAAATATCAATTTGACAAATAGGAAAAGTTGCATTATCTTTGCAGTAGAAAACAGAAAACAAGTAAAAAAATAGCAAAGATATGGCAACTATAAATTTAACAAAGGGTGGGTTTGAGCGCAGAGTAGCGGAGCTAAACTCGATAGAGAACAACTGGAACTTTTTGGGCGACAAGCCGGCACTTATAGATTTCTACGCAGCTTGGTGTGGTCCTTGCAAGGCTTTGGCACCAATATTGGAAGAGCTCTCGGAGGAGTATGCGGGCAAGGTAGATATCTACAAGGTAAATGTAGACACCGAGGAGGAGCTTGCAGCAGCGTTCGGCATACGATCAATTCCGACCCTCTACTTTATCCCGATGAAGGGTCAGCCGCAGAGGGCTATGGGCGCAATGCCGAAGGAGCAGCTCCGCAAGATGTTGGACAACATTATCAAGTAACCTAAAAGTAACCTCATAACAGATATTAGACTATGTTAAGCACGAAACTTCACGCAGCAATTAACGATCAGATTAACGCCGAGTTATGGTCGGCATACCTCTACCTCTCAATGTCGCTCGATGCCGAGGCAAAGGGGTTGAAGGGTGTAGCAAATTGGTTCTATGTTCAGTGGCTCGAGGAGCAGGACCACGCACGAATTCTGATGAACTACCTCAACTCTCGCGACGCCAAGGTCGAGCTCAAGCCTATTGAGGCGGTACAGACCGAGTGGGGCTCTGTTCTCGAAATGTTCCAAAAGACCCTCGAGCACGAGAAGGTGGTGACAAGCCTTATAAACAACCTTGCGGCAATTGCTGCCGAGGATCGTGATTTCGCATCGTCAAATATGCTCGTATGGTTTATCAACGAGCAGGTCGAGGAGGAGGAGAATGCTCGCGAGATGATCTTCGCAGTAGAGAGTGTCGATGGCAACAAGTACGGAATGTACCAGCTCGACAAGGAGCTTGCAACACGAGCATACACACAGGCATCCCCACTTACAAAGGGTGCCGAGTAATAGTAAAAAACAACACACAACATTAAAACAACGACAATTATGGCAACAAAGTTTTTCAAGTGCCGCCACTGCGGTAATGTAGTAGAGAAGGTAGTAGATTCAGGTATCCCCGTAGTATGCTGCGGCGAGAATATGGAGGAGCTTATCCCCAACACTGTCGAGGCAAGCGGCGAGAAGCATATCCCGGTAGTTACACGCCTTGACGACTGCTCAATCAAGGTCGAGGTCGGCAGCGTACCACACCCGATGCTCCCTGAGCACCACATCGCATTTATCTATGTCGAGACTGAGGATGGCGGCATCCGCGTAAACCTCAAGGACAAACCAGAGGCAGTCATCTGCACCTGCACATCAAAGCCTGTAGCGGTCTATGAATACTGCAACCTCCACGGTCTGTGGAAGACAGAGCTGTAAAATAAAAAAACAACCTACTGAGGACTGTTCAACATCGTTGAGCAGTCTTTTTTTGCTTGTTTTTACCTTTTTCTATTGCAAATTAAATTTATTTTATATATCTTTGCAAAAAGCAGATACAAACCCCGCATCGTGTTACTATTACTAATTATTAAATTTTACTACTATGAAAAAACTTTTAGCAATTTTCACAGCAGTAATGCTGGTGTCGTGTACGACTAATCACGACGAGGTTGTAGTTAGTACTCCTAACAAAAACTCTTTTATTTCTCAACAAGACCGTGCTAAACAAGTTGTAATGGAGTTTCTAAACAAAATAGACCCTCCAACAAGAGGTTCAGTACGAACAATTAATCGAATAGAGACCATAACCTACGAAGAATTATTTGGTCCCGTCACTCGTTCTGATTCCACGCTTTCTATACGTCTCAATCCTCAACGAAATGAAAACAGCATTGCATTAATGCTTACTATTTTTGATGATAATAGTGGATACGCTGTACTGCAACCACTATTTGACGAAGATGACTATTTCGTAGGAGATTGGGAAGATGACAATGGAGAAGAAGGATCTACATCTCCAGAAACACCTATCAAACTTTTAGCAGTAATTAATAGCGGAACTCTTTCATCAAACGACATCATAACATATACTAACAACACAACTGCACCAGACGACTACCTATCCCCAACAGAACTATATGATGAAGAAAACGATGATTTCGTGATTGGCAACTCTGACCCAAATACTTTTGTTGCAAGTCTTATTTCATCTTACTTATACAACAAGACAGAAAATGACAATAATAACAACGATTATACAGAAGTCGATAATATCGCTACTGAAAAAGTAGGCCCTCTACTTAAAACTAAGTGGTGGCAAGAATTACCATTCAATTATTACATTCACACATACAACGAACAAGGAGATAAACGCCCTGTTGGATGTGTCACTGTTGCTACCGCTCAAATGTTAACATATTTCAAAGATAAACAATTTGGAGCTTTTTTTGAAGTTTCTTCAGCTTCCACCACTTGAGCTTCCATAGAAAATAATAAATACATAAAAGGTTCTATTCCTACAGACACTACACAGCATGATGCTGCAAAAATGATGAAGAGGATCGCTGATAAAATAGGAGTTATGTATAACTACTGTGGAACAGGAGGAACCTTTGCAACACCAAAAATGGCCCAACGATATTTAGAGGATGAATTATTGTACAATATAGACAGAGTAGTCGACGGAAGTAAAGTCTCTAGATTAAACCGGATTGTTTCAAGTCTTAACAATAATAAGCCTGTTATCATGGCAGCTCTCGGTGGATTTGAACATGGTCACGCATGGGTTGTTGATGGATATATGAAAAACGAAGACTCTAATAGCGCTGTTCACGATTATCTAATACACTGCAATTTTGGATGGGCTGGCAATAACGACGGTTGGTATTTTATCAATATTCTCAATAATGAAAATAACAATGACGACCTTCTTGACCCCAATAGTGGAGAGCAAGAAATGAAATATAACTGGTTTTTTAGATATTTATTCTTCGAATAAAATTTTACTACTATGAAAAAGTTTATTCTTCTAGTAATTCTTGCATTCACTATCAGTGTTGCAGCAGTAGGTAAGGGCAATGCGAATAGGGAATACAACTATGGCAAACGTGGTTATTTTGGTACAGCAAGAGCAAGTTATAGTCTTGCAGACTGCTCTCCATACAGACCTGGTTCAGGTTTTGCTGCCGATATAATTAACGGATATTCATTCAACCACTGGTTCTCGTTAGGTGCAGGAATAGGTATTATCACCACCGCCGAACAGGAAGGTAATAATATCAGGATACCAGTGTACATACATCTTCGAGCAAATGTTCTTGACCGCAAAGTAACACCATTTTTTGCAGTTAATTTGGGAGGAGGTATCTGCAAAGGATTTCTACCTAACATTATCAACGGTAGCCCTGCAGAAGAAAATGGGCACTATGGATTCTACTCCTTTGAACCACAAGCAGGCGTTGCTGTGCGATTCAAAAACGGCAAAATGATTGACTTTGGAGTATCTGCCTTTGCCGACTTTGGTCGTGGCATAAATGTCTGCGGAAAATTCGGCGTAGGTTTTACTTGGTAAAACAATCCTCAAACACCGCCACATTACCCACGCTATCCGTTACGCGCAGGCGGAGGGTGTGGGTTGTCTTTCTACCTGCGGCAAGTGGAGTGTCGAAGGTGTGATAGAGTATCGATTGCAGCGGCGAGTAGTTGAGCGTTTTCCACTCTCCATCGATATAGAGTTCGTAGTTATCCACCCCCGAGAAGTTATCCGAGACGCGGAAAGAGATACGCTTTGCCGAGCGCATATCTGCCCCGCTCTTCCAATTCGGAGTAATCTTCGGAGCTGTAGTATCGGCAACAACGACCATCTCGCCCGCCTTGCGAGTTTTATAGTAGACACGACCTCCGGCATAAAATCCGCCGCCATAGTGGTACCTACCCTTGCTACCCTTAACGGCAATGCAGCACTTACTCTGCAACGGTAGCGGCGCCAAAGCGGCAATAGATACCGTTATAGGACCCGCCAACGGCATATCCTCATCGAGGACAATCGCACTCGGGCTAAGCACCTCAACACCCTCGATTTTCGGCGTTTTATAGCTCATCTGCACGCGGCAGAAGGCTGGCTCATAGAGGGCATTTTCGCCAACATAGACACAAATTCCCCTATCGCGAATTGTAACGCCACGACCCGCACCGCAGATTGTGGCTGCATTATCACGAATAGGTGTAAAGAGTTGATTATCAGCCTTGCCGACAATATCAAAATCAAGTCGTGCAACATTTCTGCAATCATCCTCAACAGCTATCGCAACACTCTTCTGCTCCTCGCTACGAGCACCTACAACGCCACGATTTTTCGCCACCGGATAGAGGTAGTCTGGCGCAGCATCCATCTTCGCAAGGCGGATAACCTCACACTTGGCACTTCGCTGCATCGGATAGTAGCTGACAAGGTCGCAGGTACGGGTATCGGCAAAGGCGAAGCCATCCATTCGATACTCGAAACATTTCACTCCATCCACCCTCTGCTCGACGCGGTAGATACCGAAACGGCTCGTTGCATTGCTGCTCTGACGGTCGCGACACTCGAGCAGGAGATATCCGTTACGACCCACACGCACACTACCCTGTATGGTATACTTATCGCCACCGACCTTCTTAAGGTCAAAGCTGCGCTTTGTCGCCTCAACGGCAACACCCTCAAGGGTATCGACCTCGATATAGTGGAGTCGTAGCAGTTGCGGAGCCACCTTATCCTGCGGTCTGAAGAGTCCACGACGCACGATGTTGTATGTATGCGTTCCAGAGGCGTTACGCAGCTCATAGTGGAGGTGCGGACCGAACGAGTTGCCCGTATTTCCCGAGTAGCCGATAATATCGCCCGCAGCCACAGGGTACTCCATAGCCTCAAAAGTCATATCGACACTATTCACACCATATTGGTAGCGATAGCCCTTTACGAGCTTATCCATACAGTGCTCAAAGCGGGAGAGATGGGCATAAACGGTCATCGACCCCTCCTTAGGATGGACAACATATACGGCAAGTCCATAGCCGTATGGCGAGTGACTTATGCGCGAAATATAACCATCTGCCGCCGCCACGACAGTTTTTCCCTGCGCACCGTCGGTCTTGATATCCACCCCCGAGTGGAAGTGGTCCGGACGCATCTCGGCGAAGGATGCCGAGTGAAGTCCCTTAACATCTTTAATCGGATATTGATATGCAAAAGCGGCACTGCACAGCACCACAAAGAGTATCAGAAATCTATACTTTACCATTCTTCATCAACCTTAACTATACGCTCCACGCACCCCTTTATCGTCGCGAAGTCATACCCTTGACCTGCGGCATAACGAAAGAGTTTTGCCCTCAGATCTGTACTATCTTTAGCCTTTGTCGTGCGCACCTTTCGCTCCAGAAGCTGCATCAGTCGCTCCGACATATCCACATCGCCATTTTCCGACATCACTGCCGCGATTGTAGCACCCTCTATACCCTTTCGTCTGAGTGCCGTCGTTATCTTGTACGCACCCCAGCCACTGAGGTTTATCTTCTCGCGAACAAATGCCGCCGCATAGCGACTATCATCTATAAATCGCTCTGAAACAAGGCGTTGCAACACCTTCTGAGCATCAGCATCCGACACACCCCACCCCCTCATAAGGCGCAGAGCATCGCCACTGCACTTCTCGCTGCGGGCACAGAGATTCATCAACGAGCGCAGAGCCTGCTCCGCCGTCTTTGTTCGTTTTACCTTCGGCTCCATACCATTCGCTCCTTTCCGAAAATATCCTTTGCAACGACAATATCTCTATAGCCCATCTGTTCAAGCATTGCGGCTATCTGTGCACCAAACTGCTCGTAAATCTCAAAGTACAATCCGCCACCCTCTCGCAACATCGTAAGGGAGTTTTGAGCTATGCTGCGATAGAAGCACAGCGCATCGTCATCATCAACAAATAGCGCCGTATGCGGCTCAAAATCGACCACATTACGACTCATCTCAACAATATCCGACTGCGGAATATATGGGGGATTTGAGACAACTATATCGAACACCCCGAGGTGCGACATATCGGCAAGCGCATCCGCCTTTACAAAGGTCACATCCACCCCATTGTTTGCCGCATTTCGAGCAGCAATCTCGAGGGCAACATCCGAGATATCTACCGCCACAACATCAGCCCCGGCAACACTCTTTGCCAGCGATACTGCTATAGCGCCACTGCCCGTACCCACATCGAGAATACGCGCACCCGGCAGAGCATCTGCAGCCACACGCGCCACAAGCTCCTCGGTCTCGGGTCGAGGTATAAGCACACCCTCACCAACCTCGAAAACAAGGTCATAAAACTGAGCCTGCCCGAGCACATACTGCACAGGACGAGCCGCAGAGAGTTGCTCTACAATAGTCTGAAAATCTGATATTTGACACTCGTCGTCATAGTGCACGACAAGCTGCGAGAAGTTATATCCGCAACGATTGCAGACCACGCTGCGTGCTAAAGCCGTAGCCTCGCGCGGGTCATAGAGAGCCGATACAGCCCTCTCGATGGTCTGTATAGCCTCTCTTACCGTCATAGGGATAACTCTGCAAGGGCGATAGCCATAACCGCCTCAACAACTACCGCCGCACGAAGAACTATGCAGGCGTCGTGACGACCGCCGATTGTAAGCGGTTCGACACTCTGTGTTGCAAAATTGAATGTATCTTGAGGACGAGCAATGCTCGGAGTAGGCTTTATTGCCACGCGAACAACTATCGGATTGCCATTTGTAATGCCGCCATTTATACCACCCTCGTGGTTTGTAGCCGTTGTGCCGTTGCTGTCGATAATGCGGTCGTTGCGCTCACTGCCACGCAGGCGAACACCCGCAAAGCCGCTGCCAAACTCCACACCCTTGACTGCAGGCACAGAGAAGAGCAGATGCGCTGCCACACTCTCCACCGAGTCGAAAAATGGCTCCCCCAAATCTCTGCCCGCACCCTCGATACAGCACTCGATAACACCACCCACAGAGTCGCCATCGCGCTGTGCCGCAGCAACTACAGCATCAAACTCGGCACTATCGCAACAGCCACCAAGCTCGACAATGCGGCTTGTGTAGCGTGCCGCAGCTGTAACCTTTTTTGCCACAACACCCGCCGCAACAAGGAGCAGGGTCATTCTGCCCGAGAAGATACCGCCACCACGCAGGTCAAACTCCTCTCCGTACTTGTGTCGAGCCGTAAGGTCGGCGTGCGAAGGTCGCGGATGGAGTCTGAGACGGTCATAGTCGCCCGAGCGGGTATTTTCGTTGTAGAAGACAATCTCCAGCTTCTCGCCCGTAGTTCTGCCATCAGCAACGCCCGAAACAATATGCGGCACATCCCCCTCCCGACGAGGAGTTGTACCCTTTGCACCCGAGCGACGACGATTAAGGTCCGCCTCGAAGTCCGCCTCGGTAAGGGCAATGCCCGCCGGTACGCCCGAGATTACCACCCCGAGCGACTCGGTATGCGAGCCACCATATATCTCTATCTTAAATCTATTTCCAAAGCTATTATGCATCTCTCAACATGCTAAGAGTTTCAAAAAAGTCGGGATAACTCTTCGACACACACTCCGCACCCTTGATAGTAATCTCGCGGTCGCTCAACAACGCCGCCACTGCAAGGGTCATCGCCATACGGTGGTCGCCATAACTCTCGACCTCCACGCCACCGGTAATCTTACCACCGGTAATCTTCATCACATTCGGCTCGGAGAGATCTACCTCAATACCTATCTTACCGAACTCCTTGCGAATAGCCTCGGCACGGTTACTCTCCTTGTGCTCAAGACGACGGGTACCGACAATGCGGCTCTCTCCCTCGGCTGCTGCCGCAAGGGTTGCAAGTGCAGGAAAGAGGTCAGGGCAGTTGGTTGCATCAAACTCAAAGCCGCGCAACTCTCTGTGTGCCGCCGTAACGGTATTACCCTCCGTTGTAAGCTCCGCTCCCGCACGCACAAGGGCATCACAGACGGCAACATCCGCCTGCTTCGAGAGCATAGAGAGGTTTTTGACAGTCACCTCTCCCGCTACAGCGCCCGCCACAAGGAGCATTGCCGCAGCACTCCAATCGCCCTCAACGGCATAGTCTGTCGGGGTGTAACTCTGACCACCGGCAATGTAGAACTGCTCATAGTCGTTATGCTCTATCGCCACGCCAAAGCGTGCCGCAGTATCTATCGTCATATCCAAATATGGTTTCGATACCGCTCCGGCAACATTTATTACCGTATCATTATCTGCAAGCGGCAACGAGAGCAGAAGACCTGTCACAAACTGCGACGACACAGAGCCATCGACATCAATCTCTCCGCCCTGCATCGGTCCGCACACCTCTATAGGCAATCTGCCGCCTCCGTCACGAACATCCACGCCCAGACGACGCAGCGGATGTATCATCATATCCATCGGACGATAGAGCAGCGTTCCCTCGCCATTGATTACAATCGGTTCACTGCAGAGCGAGGCTATAGGGGTAAAAAGACGCGCCGAAAGACCCGACTCTCCCACACAGAGCGAGTCGGATTGCGGAGCGAGTCCGCCATCGACAACAATAGTATTGTCATCCGTACGCTCAACCTTGGCGCCGAGCATCTGAATACAATCAAGTGCAGAGAGTGTATCCTTGCAAAAGTCCATATTTCGCAACACACTTCTACCCTTTGCAAGCAGAGCGACCGCAAGTGCCCTCTGCGCATAACTCTTTGAACAAGGTGGCGCCACAACTCCCTTTAGGCGCCCACCGGAAACTGATTTATCCATTGTTTGTGTTTGCTATTGGCTATTAGCCTTTAGCTTTTAGTCTTATAGTAGTATCCGCACAGCGGAATTTTCTCAATATTTTGCACCGACTATTTGTCGTCAAAAGTTCGTAACTGTGGGGCTATGAGGGATGTGCCACAGATGCGTGCTTTTCACGGCAAAGAACCCGTTTGTCGTCAGAGTGCGGTAGATGCTTTTCACTGCAACTAACCCGTTTGTCGTCAGAGTGCAGTAGATGCTTTTCACTGCAAATAACCCGTTTGTCGTCAGAGTGGTACAGTTGCAACGCCGTCAAGTCGAGCAAAGCAGGAGCATACTAAAACGTATGTGACTGTTTTGCGAGATGCAGACAAGGCAGCAAATGTGCCGCTATCACGACAAACTACTCTTCTGGGATGAAACGATGATTACGCTTAAGCTCAAAGTTCTTACCCAAATATACGCGACGCACCATCTCGTCTGCTGCAAGCTCCTCGGCTGTACCGGTCTTGAGGATTTTACCCTCATAGAGCAGGTAGGTGCGGTCGGTAATGGCGAGGGTCTCATCGACATTGTGGTCGGTGATAATTACGCCGATATTCTTCTGCTTAAGGGTTGCCACGATGCTCTGAATATCCTCAACGGCGATAGGATCCACACCCGCAAACGGCTCGTCAAGGAGGATAAACGACGGATTGATGGCAATAGCTCGAGCAATCTCTGTACGACGACGCTCACCACCCGAGAGCTGATTACCGAAGCTTTTGCGCACTTTTTGCAGTCGGAACTCCTCGATAAGTTCCTCAAGGCGATGACGCTGATACTCCTTTGTGTAGTTTGTAATCTCCAGCACCGCGCGGATATTATCCTCAACGCTCAGGCGACGGAAGACCGATGCCTCCTGTGCGAGGTAGCTCACACCCAGCTGTGCACGCTGATATACGGGCAACTTTGTAAGTTCATTGACCGTTCCGTCGTCGTGCTCGAGGAATATTCTGCCGCCATTAGGTTTGATAAGACCCACAATCATATAGAACGAGGTGGTCTTACCCGCACCATTTGGACCGAGCAGACCCACAATCTCGCCCTGACGAACATCGATAGAGACATGGTCCACGACGGTACGCGATTTATATTTTTTGATCAGATCGGTAGTGTATAATCTCATACCCGAAAAAAAATTGATTATTTTTTTACAAAGTTATACTTTTTTCGGGAATTTTCTCTATCTTTGAGTAAGAATTTCGATTTTTGAAACTTAATCGGGGAAAGATGGCACAGGAACAGTTTACAAAGGAGTTGATACACCAGAAGCTCAAGGAGTATTTCGGTTTCTCTTCATTCAAGGGAAATCAGGAGGCAGTAATTCTAAATCTGCTCTCCGGTCGTGATACATTTGTGCTTATGCCTACCGGTGGCGGAAAGTCTCTCTGCTACCAGTTGCCGGCGCTTATGATGGATGGTGTGGCTATTATCATCTCCCCGCTTATCGCCCTGATGAAGAATCAGGTCGATGCCATGCGTACCTTCTCCGACAACCCCGGCATTGCCCACTTCCTCAACTCCTCACTGACAAAGAATGCTGTGCAGCAGGTGCGCGAAGATGTACTTGCCGGTAAGACCAAGCTGCTCTACTTCGCCCCCGAGTCGCTGACCAAGGAGGACAATATCGCCTTTCTGCACAAGATCAAGATCTCGTTCTATGCCATTGACGAGGCACACTGTATCTCGGAGTGGGGTCACGACTTCCGCCCTGAGTACCGTCGTATCCGTCCGATTATAAACGATATTGGTCAGGCTCCGCTAATCACCCTTACGGCAACAGCTACGCCGAAGGTGCAGATGGATATTCAGAAGAACCTCGGTATGACCGACGCCACCGTCTTCAAGAGCTCGTTCAACAGACCAAACCTCTACTATGAGCTGCGACCTAAGAACGATCCTGACCGCGACATCATCCGCTTTATCAAGCAGAATGAGGGCAAGAGCGGTATTATCTACTGCCTGAGCCGTAAGAAGGTTGAGGAGCTTGCCGAGCTGCTTGTTGCAAACGGCATCAAGGCGCTGCCTTACCACGCAGGTATGGATGCCCAGACACGTGCCGACAATCAGGATGCCTTCCTCAAGGAGGGTGCCGATGTTATTGTGGCAACTATCGCCTTCGGTATGGGCATCGACAAGCCCGATGTGCGTTTTGTAATCCACTACGATATTCCTAAGTCGCTCGAGGGCTACTATCAGGAGACCGGTCGTGCCGGTCGTGATGGTGGCGAGGGTTTCTGCCTTACCTTTTATAATTATAAGGACATCCAGAAGCTGGAGAAATTTATGCAGGGTAAGCCTGTTGCCGAGCAGGAGATTGGTAAGCTGCTGCTGCTTGAGACCCAATCTTATGCCGAGAGCAGCATGTGCCGCCGCAGAACATTGCTCCACTACTTCGGAGAGGAGTATACCGAGGATAATTGCGGCAACTGCGACAACTGCTGCAACCCTCGTCCGCGAACAAATGCCACAGAGGAGCTTGTAACGGCACTCGAGGCGCTGAAGAGTATCGGCGACAAGTTCAAGATTGACCACCTCGTATCTCTGCTGCTGGGTAAGACCACAGCCATTATCAAGAGTTACGGGCACAACAATAGTGAGTTTTTCGGTATCGGTGCCGAGAAGAGCAGCAACTTCTGGAATGCTGTAGTGCGTCAGGGTCTTATTATGGGACTTATCGACAAAAATATCGAGAACTACGGACTTATCTCCATCACCCCTGCCGGTGAGAAGTTTATCGACAGTCCGACCATTGTGCGCATAGCCGAGGATCGTGACTATGAGGATGAGGAGAACAAGAGCGTAGCTCCTGCACACGGCAGTGCTGCCGACGAGGAGCTCTATGCAATGCTCAAGGATCTGCGCAAGAAGGTGGCAAAGAAACACGACCTGCCGCCGTATGTCATCTTCCAAGATCCATCGCTTGCCGATATGGCTATCCACTACCCGATTACTATCGAGGAGATGCAGAACATCTCGGGCGTAGGTGCAGGTAAGGCAAAGAAGTTCGGCGAGGAGTTTATCGCCCTCATTAAGGCTTATGTAGAGGAGAAGGAGATTATCCGTCCTCAGGATATGGTTGTAAAGTCTGTGGCAAACAAGGCAAGCAATAAGATTTTCATCATCCAATCTATCGACCGACAGATGGATTTCGAGGATATCGCCCGCGCAAAGCACCTCTCGTTCGACGAGCTGCTCACAGAGATCGAGGCTATCGTAAATTCGGGTACTCGCCTGAATATCAACTACTTCCTCGAGAAGTATATGGATGAGGACAAGATTGACGACATCTTCCTCTACTTCAAGGAGGATGCCGAGTCCGACTCTCTCTCTGAGGCATACGAAGAACTTGGCGACGAGTATACCGAGGAGGAGATTCGCCTTGTGCGCATCAAGTTCCTCTGCGAAGCGGGTAACTAAGAGTTTGTATTAAACCTATTTATTTCGTTCTTTTACACCGATTACGACTCTTTCCCCTACATATTCTCGTTACATAGGTTCACTATGCGACTCGAATATGTAAGGCAAATAGTCACAAATCAGGTTGTAAAATAATCTCATAAATAGGATTAAAACAAACTCTGAAAAAACTCTGAAAAAACTTTGAAAAACCTCTAAAAAAATATTTTTTACAAAAATTTTGCAGATATAAAAATTTGCACTATCTTTGCACTCGCAAACAAGAGATTTCGCTTCGGCAGATCAAGATACATCGCGGGATGGAGCAGTTGGTAGCTCGTCGGGCTCATAACCCGAAGGTCGTGTGGTTCGAGTCCCACTCCCGCTACTCAAAAGGAGAAACGAGATGTTTCTCCTTTTTTTCGTATCGGGAGTTCCCGACTATATTTACATTTCCCCCTAAATCCCCCTTTTGGGAAAAGGGGGACTTGGGGTGCAAAATGTAATCAAAGTGTAAAATGCGCGTCGTTCGAGTCCCACTTTGCTTATTTACTGCTGCGAATAGTACTTCGTTAAGGCGGAGATTACTGCATTAACGAAGGTTGTCATATCGGGGATTGAGTGCAGCAGAGGTTTAAGGTTTGCGACCTTGCTATGCACTGACTTGACCCCCTTATGGGCAAGTGTTATATCGCCGTGCAAGGCGGCGTCAAGCACCTCCAGATCTGCATCGAAGAGCAGTGTGCCGTGGAAGAGTACGCGATCACGGCGCACCATACTTGCACTGCCCGAGATCTTCGCGTCATTGACCAATATCTCGCCACGGCTACCCGTAGATGCCGCAACGCCGAGGTGTTGCAGTGTCCACACTATCGGCTCGGTATAGTCCCTATCCAGCGGGCGTTCATAACTATTGCAGATAATTGCATAGTTGAGATTTCCCCCGTCGTGATAGACCGTACCGCCACCTGAGAGGCGACGAACAACGGGTATATTATGCGCCCTGCAGTAGTTGCAATCCACCTCCGCCTCGATAGTCTGGTTTCGACCGACAACAACCACAGGGTCATTAACATAGAGCAGCACAACCTCCTCCGAGCCCCCAAGCAGTTGCTGCTCAAGGGTCAGATTTTGTTCTGCTGCTCTGCTGTCACTAAAGAGAATTTTCATCCTCCGAAAAAAGTCCTATTTCTAATTAAGCATCACCTGACCGCCCGTAATTGGCAGTGCCTGACCGGTCTCGCAGGTCTGCTCGATAAGGTAGAGTACCGCCTTGCAGACATCCTCCGGAGCGCAACCCTTACGCATAGGAGCCTGTGCCAGATAGTACTCCCTGACATCCTCAACTCTCTTTGCACCGGGCACCTTACCCGCCTTAAGGAACTGCAGGAAGAGTCCGTTTTCAGGATCGCTCCACAGCGGACCATCGTAGAAGTTTCCCGGGCAGACAGCATTTACCTTGATACGATACTGCGCCAACTCGAGGGCAAACGACTGCACAAGACCTATGCCGCCAAACTTACTGCCCGCATAGGCAAAGTTCGACTTAGAGCCGCGCAGACCACTCTTTGAGTTTATCTGGATAATATCGCCCCAATTCTCGCTGTTATATCGGTTCTGGAGCTTCATAACATCACTCGCAACCTTTGTGCAGAAGAAAAATCCGTTATAGTTGATCTTGGCGATAAGTTCAAACTGCTCGGCACTCATCGAGTCCAGACCTCCCGTGCGGGCGATACCTGCATTGCTGACAAAGACATCAAGACCGCCAAAGGCACACACTGTACTCTTAATCAGCGCCTTGAGACTCTCCATATCGGCAACATTACACTTTGCAAAGATAGCCTTATTTCCCGACGCCATAGCATTGAGCTCGGCAGTAGTTTTACTACCCGTCTGCTCGTTCAGGTCGGCAACAACTATATTTGCGCCGTGACGGATAAGGCTCTTGGCAATACCCTCGCCAAAGCCCTGCGCTGCACCTGTGATGATAAAGATCTTATTCTCCACACGACCTGTGCCCGCAGTCTTGAACTTAGGCTTGTGCGCCTCCCAATTATCGACAAAGACAATCTGCTCGGCTGTCATCGGATGCTCGCCACCAAACGACTGCGCATACCACGCAATCTTCATCATATCGACATAGACATCCTCAACAATTCCGCACTCCTTGGCGTTGCGACCCACCGAGACAAGACCGACACCCTTGATAAGGATAACCTTCGGGTCGTAGCCGTAGGCTGCTCTGTAGTGGGCAATCTTCTGCTCCGCCTGCTCCAAAATTGCAGCAGGGGTATCGGCAGAAATGTAGATATACTTGGAGTTGCAGTAGATAATCGAGTCCGGCGAGAATGGTGCCGCAACGGCAGCAAAATGCTCCTCACTCTCAGCGTACCACTCTATAAGAGAGCTATTTACCACCTTGAGAGTCTTCACCTCGCCACCTCTGCTAAGTATCATCCTGAGTGCCGGCACTACCTCTGTAACCATATCGCCCACCTCTGCAGCGCCCTCGGGCAGCGGAGTAACAATAGCACTCTCAATAGTCGCCACCACGCGGTCATAGATAGCCTCAACCTGCTCAGTCGTCTCGGCACCGACAAAGATACCGTGGTTCTGCAACAGAATTATCTCCGGCTCGCAACCGTTTGCTGCAACATAGTCGGTAACGGCAATACTAACCCTCTTAAAGAGTGCATAGCCCGGGTCCGAATATGGTACATAGAGCACCTTGCTGCCAAAGAGTCGCTCAACAGCCGCCTCAACATCCATACTTGAAGTAAGTCCGTTGATTATGGTCGGATGGAGATGAACCACAAACGGCGCACTCAGAGCGTTGTGCAGCGATGTCTCGACCGACGGCTTACGATCCTTTGTAATGCACGCAGCCATAAGGTCGGCAGTCGCCTGTGCCTCACACTCCGCAGCATCTGCGCTATACTCTTTTGTCGCGATAATATCGAGTCCTGCGCGGTCAAGCACAGCAAAACCATCCTCTGTGATTGTCGCAAGAGCGTGACCACTCGCCTTGACCCACAGCCTTGTGCTATTCTTAAACGAGGTATTTCCACCTCCCGCAATCACAAAACGGCTATCACCTCCGTATTTGCGCGAAATCTCTACAAGTTGTTCAAGCTCTTTCATACTATACACCGGCTTTTGCACGACGAGCCAACTCCGCATCGGTCATATTTGTCTCAGGCACATAGCCCGCAATCGGAGCAATCTTCTCGTGATATGCATCTACAAACCACTGTGGCTGAGGGAAGAATGCACCCTCCAGCTCGTGACAAGGGGTAATCCAGTTACGAGAACCGAGCACTACCGGTGCCGCATCGAGCGAGTCGAATGCCATAGTGGTAATATTTGTTGCAAGGTCATTGAGGAACGAGCCGCGAGCTGTAGCGTCGCCGGCGATAATAATCTTGCCAGTCTTCTTAACCGACGCGAGCACCTTCTCGTAGTTGAACGGAACGAGCGAGCGGGCATCGATAACCTCTGCCGAGATACCATACTTCTCCTTGAAGATATCTGCCGCCTTGAGTGCGCGGTAGAGTGTAGCTCCGACAGTAAGGATTGTAAGGTCGCTACCCTCGCGCTTGATATCCGGCTCGCCGATAGCAATCTCGTAGTAACCCTTCGGCACACCACCCTCGTGGAACTGCTCGCCAATATCGTAAATTCGCTGGCTCTCGAAGAAGATTACAGGGTCTGTGCCCTGCAGAGCAGCATTCATAAGACCCTTTGCATCGTATGGAGTTACAGGGAAGACAACCTTCAGTCCCGGAATATGTGTACAGAGCGATGTCCAATCCTGCGAGTGCTGTGCACCATACTTACTACCGACAGATACGCGAACAACAACAGGCATCTTAAGTATATTACCACTCATCGCCTGCCACTTAGGCAGCTGGTTGAAGACCTCATCACCACAGCAACCGAGGAAGTCGCAGTACATAATCTCAGGTATTACACGACCGCCGCACATAGCATAGCCGATAGCCGTTCCGATAATCGCCGCCTCCGAGATCGGAGAGTTGAAGAGTCGGTGGTATGGCAACGCCTCAGTCAGTCCGCGATATACGGCAAATGCACCACCCCAATCGCGGTTCTCCTCGCCGTATGCGACAAGCGATGCATCCTTATAAAATCTGTCGATAATAGCCTCAAACAGACCATCACGCAGACCAAAGGTCTTCATCTTCGAGAACGGCTTGCCATCCTTATCGAAGGCAAATCGCTCCTTTGTAGCGAGCTGCTTTACGCGCGGATTCTCCTCCATAGGGTGATTTACATCAGGTGTTGCGTCGCTCATAGAGTCCACGCTGCCATTTGAGTACATCATATCGCCCAACACATCTGCACCCTTCGAAAGGTCCATTCGCGGAGAGAGAGTCTCGTCAATTGCCAGCTTATACATCTCGAAGATTACACTCTTCATCTGCTCGACAATCGTATCGAGCTCTGCCTGTGTCGCCACGCCAGCCTCGATAAGTTTCTCGCCGTAGCACTTGATGCAATCGATCTCCTCCCAAGCCTTAACCTCCTCAGGGGTACGATATGTAGATGCATCGGATGGTGAGTGACCGCTGTAACGATATGTAACAATATCGAGCAGTGCCGGACCCATCTTCTGCTCAAGCAGAGCCTTCTTGCGACGGAAACCGTCGATAACGGCAAGCGGGTTGTAACCATCCACACGCTCGGCGTGCATAGAGTCGATATTAAATCCCGCAGCAATACGCGCCGCGAAGTTGTAACCCTCAGTCTCGCCACGGGTCTGACCACCCATAGCATACTGGTTGTCCATAATGCTGAAGAGCACCGGCAGACCACCCTTCATATCGCCCTCCCAGAGCTTTGTAAACTGATCCATAGATGCAAAGGTCATACCCTCCATCACAGGACCGCGACCCAGAGCTCCATCTCCGAGGTTGGCAACAACGATACCTCTCTTGCGGTTCACCTTCTTGTAGAGCGCTGCACCTACGGCAATGCTGCCGCTACCGCCCACAATAGCATTGTTCGGATAGATACCAAACGGAGTGAAGAAGGTGTGCATACTGCCACCTAAACCCTTGTTAAAGCCTGTTACGCGGGCAAAAATCTCGGCGATAGCTCCATAGACAAGGAAGCAGATACCCAAATCTTTTGTTGTTCCACCCTTGAAGCCCCTCTTGGCAACCTCAAGCGTAGCACCGCCCCAGAACTGCTCCATAATACTCTGGAGCTCCTCCTCCGGCAGAATCTCTATAGCTCGCAGACCCTTGGCAAGAATCTCGCCGTGGCTGCGGTGTGAGCCGAAGATAAAATCATCGACATCGAGGTTGTACGCCATACCTACAGCGGCAGCCTCCTGACCCATCGATAGGTGCGCAGGACCCGGATTGTTGTACTCCACGCCGTTATAACCGCCTGTGGTTTTGACAAGGTTGAGCATTGTCTCAAACTCGCGAATGATAAACATATCGCGATAGATTCTTACAAGATCCTCCTTTGTAAAGTTCTTCTCGGCAATCTCCTGCTCGATACTCTTCTGATACTGATTTACAGGAATCGGCTTAAAGGTAATCTCCGATCCGGCTCTCAGCTCCACGGGATCTACAAATAGTGACTTTGGCATAACTTTTATATTTTTTTTGTTTCTTCGTTCTTTTTAGGCTATTAGCTACTCACTTATGGTAACCGTAAAATTGCTTTTAGGTGGAATTTTACAACGCTCGCCGATACTCGAGGCGATGGGTTGTACTTGGGGTACTACCCATTGCTGAGAGTGAGGTAGCGGCAGTAAAAACCGCATAAAACAATTTTACTCAAATGCAGAGGTGTTGGTGTTTTACAGTGAGAAAACAGTTTCCTTAAAGATTTCGGATACAGTCGGATGCGGGAACACAACCTCCTCCAACTCCTTCACAGTCATCTCCGCCTCGATAGCCATACAAGCGCCGTAAATCATCTCGCTTGACGGGTTGCCGAGCATATGTACGCCCAATACCTCGCCATACTTCTCGCCCACAAGGACCTTGCAGACGCCATTGCCGCCCTCATTCTCGGCAACAAAGCGACCTGCGTATGCCATAGGGAGTGTTGCGACCTTATAGGCGATACCCTTCTCCTTTGCGCTCTGCTCGGTAAGACCCACACCGCTAATCTCCGGATTTGTATAGACAACGCCCGGAATAGCATCGTAGCGCATACTATCCTCGCGACCTGTGAGGTTATTGACAACCACCTCGCCCTCGCGGCTTGCCGTATGTGCAAGCAGAGAGAAGCCTGTAACATCGCCCGCAGCATATACCCCCGGAACATTGGTGCGCATCTTATTGTCCACCTTAATTCCGCCACGATTCATCTCCACACCGAGGCTCTCCAGACCGAAGCCCGCAGTTACAGGACGACGACCCACGCTGACAAGTATCTTATCACCCGAAACGGTATGCTCGCCACCCTCCGCATCGACATAGGTGACAACATTGCCATCAATCTTTGTCACCTTGCAGGAGAGGTTGAACTCGACACCCCTCTTTGCATAGATACCGCGAAGCATTGCGCTCAGCTCCTTGTCAAGTCCGCCCAAAATCTCAGGCAACATCTCGACAACGGTAACCTTTGTGCCGAGGCTGTTGTAGAAGCTTGCGAACTCCATACCGATAACACCGCCACCGATAATTACAAGGCTCTCGGGCTGCTCCTTGAGTGCGAGAATCTCGCGGTTGGTAAGGATAATATCGCCAGCCTCCTTAAGTCCCGGAATTGGCGGCACAAACGCCTCCGAGCCGGTACATACGAGCAGATTTGCAGCGAGGAAGCTCTCGCCGTTGCAGCTTATTTTGATACCCTCACTGCTGCGACCCTCAATCATCGCCTGACCCTTTACCACCTGCACGCCGTGTGCCTTCATCTTGGCACCTACGCCTGCAACGAGGCGGCGCACGACGCGACTCTTTCTATCGACAATCTTACCGAAATCGAATGTGGCATCTTTTGCAAATACACCATACTTGTCGCCATGAATTGCCGTATCGTAAATCTTGGCACTGTAGAGCAGCGTCTTTGTAGGGATACAACCCTCATTGAGGCAGACTCCGCCCAACTCTCGTTTCTCAAAAAGGACCACCTTAAGACCCTTTGCGCCCGCTCTCTCGGCTGCTACATAGCCGGCAGGACCGCCACCAATAATCGCAAGATCAATCATTATTGTTATAGTTTTAATTTTTAGAACTCAATTTCAAGTGTCTCAAGTTCGACTGCTATCTGCTTGAGGAAACGGGTAGCCTCGCCACCATCGAGCGCACGATGGTCGTAGGTAAGGCTCAGTCCGATATGCGGCACAAAGGCATATACACCACCGCCAATATCCTTCGGACGCGGGATAATAGTATTGACGCCCAAAATAGCACTCTGCGGCAGGTTGATAACCGGTGTAAAGATCTCCACACCGTAGTTTCCGAGGTTCGACACGGTAAACGATGCCGCCTCACTCGAGAGCAGATCCGGATCGATAGAGCCCTTACGACAAGCTGTTGCCACCTGTTTGAGACTCTCGGCAAGGGTTACGATATCCATATCGTCGGCACACTTCACTGCCGGCACCATCAATCCTCTATCTGTATCTACCGCAAGTCCGAGATGCACCTTGTTAAACAGACGCACAGAGTCACCGAGGAAGTGACTGTTTACATTCGGGAACTGCTTGAGCGCCTTGATAACAGCAAAGCAGACAAGGTCGTTCAGTGTGATATTTGTAGCCAGACGACCCTCCTCAACTGCACGCTTTGCAGCCTTGCGCAACTCCATAATGCGACGGGCATCTGCGCCGAGGTGGTGGGTAAGCTGTGCAGAGTTCTGCAACGAAGCGTGCATAGCCTTTGCGATAAGCTTACGCATATTCGAGATGGGCTTAACTACGCTGTCATCTGCCACTGCGGCTGTGGTCGATGGTGCAACCATATCTACACCGCGAGCCGTTCCCGCAAGACCCGAGCCACACTTTGGCGCCACAGCTCCCGTCTCAAGAGCTATAGCCTTTGCCAGCGGCGTCATCTTTGCCACAGAGTCGGCAGCAGCGACAACATCACGCTCGATAATTCGACCACCGGGACCCGAACCGGCTACATTTGCAAGATTTATACCCTTCTCCGCAGCAAGCGCACGCGCTCTCGGAGATACGCCACAACCCGGAGTCTGAAGAGCCGCAGGCGCAGCAGCTGCTACAACAGGAGCAACACTCGACTCCTCAACAGAGGCAGCAGGTGCAGCCTCCGCCGCAACCTCGCCACCAGGACGAAAGGCATCCACACTCTCCCCCTCAGCTCCGATAACCATCACATTGGTAAGCACCGGAATCTCGTCGCCATCATTGAAGAATATGGCAAGCACCGTACCCTCAACCTTCGACTCCTCCTCAAACGACGCCTTGTCGGTCTCATAGGAGAAGAGCAGATCGCCTACAGCAACCTTATCGCCAACCTTTTTCTTAAACTCTGTCAGAATACAGCTCTCAACGGACTGACCCTGCTTGGGCATAATTACAACCTCTGCCATAATATCTTGATATTTATTTATTGATTCTGCATAATCCCTACAAATATACGAATTTTTTCTATACAATAAGAAATTTATCAACTATTTTGCAGAGAGGAAAAATCGAAGGAAAACAAGCCGATGCAGATGTGTAAAATTTACGGATTCGAATGTCGCGCAGTGGCTTTCGCTGCTGCGCGTCATCACCGACGAGGCAGTGCAGTCAAGCATAGCTTGGTGCGCAATAGCCGAGGAGGTAACCGCCCAAAAAAGTTCGAAATCCGCCAACTCCTAAACTTCAGAAGGCAAGCGGAACGCTTGATTTTTTGTTTGTGTCAGTCTGCGGGCTTGCACGCAAAGAGTGTACACAAACAAAAAAACACGCTACTCGATTGAGTAGCGTGTCTTCTGAAGTGTGGGAGTTGACGGATTCGAACCGCCGACCCTCTGCTTGTAAGGCAGATGCTCTGAACCAGCTGAGCTAAACTCCCGAAAAATGGCTTGGGACTACAAGACTTACTGCGTTCAACCGAAGTGCTATCCACACCGCTTCGGCATCGCTCTTGCAACCCTCGCGCAATTGCGCCTGAACAAGGACTTGAACCTAGGACCCCATGATTAACAGTCATGTGCTCTAACCGACTGAGCTATTCAGGCATTTTTAAGAACCATCGCAGAGTGTTCTGCGTTTTTCGTGGTGCAAATATAGAGCAAATATTTTTACCCACCAAATATTTTGTGAAAAAAATTAAAAAAAATGTAACTTTGTGCCGTGAAACGACTTTTACCTATATTATTATCGGGCGCAACTCTACTATTTTTCGGTCGAGCGACCGCCCAAAGCAGGGCACTGACCTTTGCCTCTCCGCGCCACAACTTTGCAACAATTGCCGAGGATGGCGGGGTGGTAAGCCACACCTTTATCGGAACAAACACCTCGCAAAAGCCGTTAGTCATCCTCAAAGTTTCGGGTGGCTGCAGCTGCACTACTGCCGACTTCGCTCGCGAGCCCGTACGCCCCGGTGAGCAGAGTGCCATAACCGTACACTTCGATCCGATGAACCAACCTGCAGGAACACTTGCACGAAAAGTTGTCGTGACAACCTCCGAGGGAAATGCCATACTCACCTTTACCGGCTCTATCACTCCGCGCAAAAGGGAGCTTTCAGAGCAGTACCCTATCGCCATCGGCAGCGGTGTGCGCATCGAGGCAAACTCACACGCCTTCGGATATATCGAGCACGGTGTTCCGACAAGGAGCAGCATCGGCATTGTAAACAACTCCACAAAGCCCGTAACCCTGCGACTCACTCCGACAGTAGAGAGCGGCGTCCTCGACATCCGCTACCCTACCATGCTGCAACCGCTGGAGAGGGGTACCATAGACTTCGGATACAACATCGACACGAAGAGTAACATCTATGGTTCGCTCGAAGAGGTATTTACAATCGAGGTCAATAAAACTGCAAGCCGTTATCAGCTGATAATCAGCGGAATAGCTATCGACAGGCGCGAAACATCCTCAGATAAAGAGTGGCAAAAGATACAACTGAGCGAAAATTTTATTAAATTTGGCACTTTGAAGCGCTCCACAAAGGAGGTCAGCAGGACTATTTTTGTTCACAACATAGGACTTGAACCACTGATAATCAGAAAGATAGAGTGTAGCAACGACGCTTTCAAGGTTAAATTAAGTGGCAAAACGACCATTTTGGGCGACGGAAAATCGAGGCTTACAGTTACCCTCAACCCGTCAAGTTGTGATTTCGGCGCTGTAACGGGTCGCATAACTATCGTAAGCAACGATCCGCAGTATCCGACAAGGAGCTTTAAGGTTAGTGCAATAGTAGAAAATTAGAGATAAAAACCAAAACTATGGTAGAGATATTAGACAGACAGCTGCTCGCCGAGGGCATTTGGCAGACAAAGGTGCTGGCTCCGCGCATCGCCAAGTCGGCAAAGCCGGGACAGTTCCTCATCGTGCGTGCAGACGAGAAGGGTGAGCGTATTCCGCTGACCATTGCAGATTATGACGCTGCTGAGGGCTCTGTGACTATGGTTACACAGGCTATGGGTGTATCGACCCGCAAGATTGTGGCAAAGGGCGCAGGTGACCACTTTGCAGATGTAGCAGGACCGCTCGGTCGTCCGTCGGACTTTGTATATGAGCCGCTGGATGAGCTTCGTGGCAAGAGATTTATCTTTGTTGCCGGCGGCGTAGGCACTGCACCTGTATATCCGCAGGTCAAGTGGCTCAAGGAGCACGGCGTAGAGGCAGATGTAATTATCGGTGCAAAGACAAAGGATATGCTCATCTACACCGAGCAGATGAAGGCTGTTGCCGCAAACCTCTATATTGCTACCGACGACGGCAGTGAGGGTTTTCACGGTCTTGTAACAGCGCTGCTCGAGAAGCTCATCACCGAGGAGGGCAAGAGCTACGACTGCTGCGTGGCTATCGGTCCGATGATTATGATGAAGTTCGTCACTCTGACAGCAAAGAAGTTTTCGCTCCCTTGCATCGTATCGCTTAATGCACTTATGGTCGATGGTACAGGTATGTGCGGTGCTTGTCGCGTAACTATCGCCGGCAAGACCAAGTTCACCTGCGTAGATGGTCCCGAGTTCAACGCCTACGATGTAGATTTCGACGAGGCTATGCGCCGTCAGGGTATGTACCGCACTCAGGAGCAGCGTGCAGCAGCCATTGTCAAGGAGCGCGCCGAGGGTCACAAGTGTAACATTGGATTGGATAAATAATTTTTAGCCTTTTGTTATTAGCCAACAGCATTAAGATATATGGCAAACAAGATACCGCGCGTGCCGGTGCGCGAACAAGATCCGGCAGTTCGTGCCACAAACTTCAAGGAGGTTTGTCTGGGCTACAGCCTTGAGGAGGCGACTCTCGAGGCTACACGTTGTCTGAATTGCAAGAACCCGCGCTGCGTTGCTGCGTGTCCTGTAGGTATTCAGATTCCAAACTTTATCGAGGCACTGAAGGGTGGCGATGTGAAGGGTGCATCCGAGATTATCGCCAAGGACTCATCTCTGCCAAGCATCTGCGGTCGTGTATGTCCGCAGGAGAGTCAGTGTGAGGGCAGCTGCATCCTCGGCATAAAGGGCGAGAGCGTTGCTATCGGCAAGCTCGAGCGCTTTGTCGGCGACTGGCATCTGAACAACCCGCAGAGCGTAGAGCTCCCCGCAAAGAATGGTCGCAAAGTTGCCGTTGTGGGTAGCGGTCCTGCAGGTCTTGCCTGCGCAAGCGACCTTGCCAAGCTCGGCTATGAGGTGACCGTATTTGAGGCGCTCCACGAGATTGGCGGCGTGCTGGTATATGGTATCCCGGAGTTCCGACTCCCAAAGAAGGGCGTTGTTGCAAAGGAGATCGAGAATGTGCGCGCGCTGGGCGTGAAGTTCGAGACCGATGTTATTGTCGGCAGAACTGTTACCGTAGACTCGTTGATGGACGAGGAGGGCTTCGACGCCGTATTTATCGGCTCGGGAGCCGGTCTGCCACGATTTATGGGCATCGAGGGCGAGAACCTCAACGGCGTGCTCTCGGCAAACGAGTTTTTGACCCGCGCAAACCTTATGCGCGCATACGACGAGGAGTATGACACACCAATATATGTCGGCAAACGAGTAGTGGTTGTCGGCGGAGGAAATGTGGCTATGGATGCCGTACGCACAGCAAAGCGTCTCGGTGCAGAGGCAACTATAGTCTATCGTCGCTCCGAGGCGGAGCTCCCTGCACGAGTGGAGGAGGTACACCACGCCAAGGAGGAGGGTATCGAGTTCCGTATGCTCACAAACCCTACACGCGTACTCGGCGACGAGAAGGGTTGGGTCGTAGGTATCAACTGCCTCAAGATGGAGCTGGGCGAGCCCGACGCAAGCGGTCGCCGCTCACCTGTAGAGGTGGTAGGCTCCGACTTCGAGATCGCCTGCGATGTGGTGATTATGGCTCTCGGAACATCGCCAAATCCACTTATCGCAGCGACAACAGAGAAGCTCGAGACCTCCCGCCGCGGATGTATCGTAGCAGATGAGGTCGGCAGAACAACCCGCCCGGGTGTCTTCGCCGGCGGTGACGCCGTAACCGGCGCCGCAACCGTCATCCTCGCAATGGGCGCCGGCAGAAAAGCCGCAGCCGCCATCGACGAGTATTTGAAGAAGTAGTCGCTGCGGATTTAGGATAGCTTCCAGCTATTACAATACAAATAGAGCCTTCGTTCTCAAGCAAGCTTGAACGAGGCTCTATTTGTATTGTGCTATCTTTGATAGCATCCTAAATCCGAAAACGGCTGATACTAGTACATTAAAAAAATATTGACATATCCCCCAAACCCCCTTTTGAAAAAAGGGGGCTTAGTCGCTTCGCTCCGGGTGCGCGA
>CANBCZ010000022.1 GCA_947367255.1 uncultured Alistipes sp. | reverse complement strand
CAATAGCATATGTGTCATAATTAGGGTCTGCAACATTATTTGCAAAACCTCTAACTTTATACGACTTAGGCTTTTTTATAATCTTCTGCGAATAATTCTCGTATGATATAACCTTTCGTATAATGTCTTTGTCATCTTTTTTGACACGTTGTGGATAATATACGACAGCATATGGGAATTCGTAGATGACAGCATTGGTGATAGTTGTCACATATGCGTCTTCGTCAGATATCCATTTGATATTGTTATCTATAGAGTTATTTGCAATAACAGCAAAAGAAGATAACAATAATATTAACAATAGCGTAAATCGTTTCATTGCCCTAAGTTAAGTGTATTTGATCCTATTGGTTGTGAAGACCAAGTAAGTACAGATGCAAACTATTTTTATTACTCCTCCTTTTTAGCTTTCATTGTATGAACGGTGAAATATACCATAATTGCAATATACATTGCAAGTGCAGTCCACTCGGCTGCAGAAGATGCTGCCCAATCAGCAGCAAAGAGCTCTACGCCGGCGAACTTGAGAATTGCCGATACAACGCCCATAAGAGCACCGCCGGCAATAAAGCCTGATGCGATGAGTGTACCGCGATCGAAGCGTGCCTTGTTGAGCACCTCATCCTTTGAGCGGGTAGATACAAACCACGCGATAAGACCACCAACTACAAGCGGAGCGTTGAGTGACATAGGGATAAACATACCCAGCGAGAATGCGAGCGCAGGCACGCCGATCCAAGTGAGTACGAGTGCAAGGATAGCACCTGCAAAGTAGAGTACCCAAGGGGTCTGTCCTCCCTCCATCAGTGGACGGATAACTGCTGCCATAGCATTTGCCTGAGGCGCTGCAAGGGCATTTTCGCCAACAAAACCGTAGGTCTTATTGAGGATAATCATTACGCCGGCAACAGTTGCAGCCGATACGAGTGTTCCGAGGAACTTCCACTTCTGCTGCACTGCAGGGGTTGTGCCGAGCCAATAACCAATCTTCAGGTCGGTAATGAAACCACCCGCCATAGAGAGGGCTGTACAAACTACACCACCGATAATCAGTGCCGCAGTCATACCGATATTACCGTTAAGACCGATAGATACGAGTACAAGCGAGCTGAGGATAAGTGTCATCAGCGTCATACCCGATACAGGGTTGCTGCCGACAATGGCAATGGCGTTAGCCGCAACAGTAGTAAAGAGGAATGCGATAACAAATACAATCAGCAGCGCCACGATGGTCTGCATCCAGTTGCCAAGCACGCCAAACTGGAAGAATACGAGCGTAGCAACAAGCGTTGCGATGATAATCGTAAGTATTGTCTTCATAGTAATATCGCGCTCGGTACGAGCAGCTACATCGGCACTCTTCTTGCCACCCAACTCATTTACAGCGAGCTTCGCAGCGTCCTTAATAATGCCTGCCTGACGGATAATACCGATAAGACCCGCCATAGCAATACCGCCGATACCGATTGGACGACCATAGGCAACAAAGAGGTCTGTAGCACTCATCGCAGCCGCATCGGCAGATGCATAGCCTACAAGCGGAACGAGTACAAACCATACCAAGCAGCTGCCGGCAGTGATAATCACGGCATACTTAAGACCGATGATATATCCCAGACCGAGCAGTGTCGCGCCGGTGTTGAGCGAGAGCTCCACCTTGAACTTGTCGGCTACAGCTGCGCCCCAGCCGACCATCTTTGTAGAGATTGTCTCTGCCCACGCACCAAAGGTCGAAACGGCAAAGTCGTAAGCACCACCGATAAGTCCTGCAAGTGCAAGTACAATGGTCTGCTTGCCACCCTTCTCTCCGGATACAAGCACCTCGGTAGTGGCTGTAGCCTCAGGGAACGGATACTTGCCGTGCATCTGCTTTACGAAGTACTTGCGGAATGGAATAAGCAACACAATACCCAAAATACCACCGAGCAGTGACGACAAAAATACCTGATAGAAGTGCGCCTCAAGTCCGAGGATGTAGAGCGCCGGCAGGGTAAAGATAGCACCGGCAACAATCACACCCGATGTGGCACCGATACTCTGTATAATAACATTCTGACCCAGCATACTCTTGCCCTTGTGCAGTCCGCCAAGACCTACAGCAATAATTGCGATAGGAATTGCAGCCTCGAATACTTGACCAACCTTCAGACCGAGGAAAGCGGCAGCTGCCGAGAAGATAATTGCCATAATAATACCCATAGTCACCGAGTATGGAGTCGCCTCGGCAGGGGTAGTATCTGCCGACATTATCGGCTTATACTCTTCGCCCTCGCGCAGTTCACGATAGGCATTTTCAGGAAGTGAAGTGTTTTTCATAATTTTTGCTTTTAGCCTTTAGCCATTGGCTTTTTAATTGTTTATTTTGAATATTGCTACACTAATTGGTTTCATTGTAAAGGTGTGCTCGTTCTTGCTGCTCTTGCACTTTGCAAGGGAGCGGTTGTTGCCAAATGCCCACTCGGCACCCTTGCCCATAGTAGGTATTGAGCCTGTAACGGTGCGGTCGGCAGGGTTGAAGACAACGACATACTTCTCATCTCCAAGGGTACGGGCGTAAATCATAGGGTATGGATTGTCTAAATCGCCAACATACTTCCAATCTCCCTCAACTCCGAGTGCAGGGGTTGCCTGACGCAGGGCGATAAGGTCTGATACATAGTTGAGCACAGAGTTAGGGTCTGTCAGCTGCTCGGCTACATTCGGGAACGAAGGGGCATTGTCAACCGGCAGATATATCTTCTCCGGCTCGGCCGTCGAGAAACCTGCATTTTTGCTATTGTCCCACTGCATAGGGGTACGACAGGTAGAGCGGTTGCGAGATGAGAAACTGCCCTCCTTTGGTGGAGCGTACTCGAGGTTACGCATACCAATCTCCTCGCCGTAGTATACAATCGGAGGTGTCGGCAGTGTCAGGAAGAGGGTTATTGCCACCTTTTGCTCCTCCGCTGTTGTACGGTTCATACGACTCAGACGCCAAATATCGTGGCTGTTTGTCGGCATAGATGCATATCCGCCGAGGCGACGATAGGTGTTGTAAATCTCACCATAGAGCTCCATTGCTGCGCGAATATCGCCCTTACCCTCGCGGTTGAAGTAGCAGACTGTCGGAGCCATCTTATCTGTAGTCTCACAGACTAACGGACGATACACCTTGCCACCCACGCCATTGTGGATAAGCAGGTCGATATTAAAACCTGCCGAGAGCGACTGCTCGGGGTTTGACCACTCAGAGAGCATAATATTCTCCGGATAGGTGCTGTTGTACCACTCGAAAATCTCGCGCCACAGGCGGCGCACGCCGTCACGATTCTTTGTGTCACTCTTCACGAGCGAATTTGCCATATCTACACGGAAACCGTCAGCTCCCATATCGCACCAGTGGGCGATAATCTTCTTCAGCTCTGTGCGTACGGCAGTCGGTCCGGGATCGTTGTAGCTCTGCTCCCAATGGTGATCAGGCTTTGGCGAGTAGTAACCGTAGTTGAGCGCCGGCTGACACTCGAAGAAGTTACGGATATAGTAGCCATCGCGCGGATGGTTGTTATTGACAAATTTTGGTCCCGGCTTCTTGTAATTCTTGCCAACGGTCCAGATGTAGTAGTCGGAGTACTGATTTCTCTCAGCCTTGCTCGACTCCTTGAACCACGGATGTTTATCCGATGTATGACCTGCTACAAGGTCGAGAAGAACTTTTATGCCCAAACCGTGCGCCTTGTCAATCAATGACTTAAGGTCGTCGTTTGTGCCGAAACGAGGATCTATCTTGTAGTAGTCGATAATGTCGTAACCACCATCCTCCCAAGCACTTGCAAAACAAGGGGACATCCAGATACAGTTAAAACCGCAACTGCGAATATAGTCGAGTCGGGACTCGATACCCTTCAAATCGCCAATGCCGTCACCATTCGAGTCCATATAGGTCGAAGGATAGATGTGGTATATAACCGCATTTTTCAGCCACTCCGGCTGATTTTCCGCCGAAACTGTTGCTGCAGCAAACAGTAAAATGATAGTCAGCAGTCGTTTCATAGCGCTATAGTTTATCAATTAATTTCTCCAATGCAATGCCGCGCGAACCTTTGAGCAGGACGGTCGTGTCGTTGATTTTGCTCTGCGTAAGCCACTCTGCCGCCTCATTGCTGTCTGCACAGCATGTAGCATCAATGCCAAGAGTGTGCGCTGCTCTCAAAAACTCTCTACCCACAAGCAGCAGCTCTGCATTTTCAACCTGTGCGGCAAGTTGAAGTATGCGGCAGTGCTCGTCGTGACTCCACTCGCCAAGTTCGAGCATATCGCCGAGAATAAGCAGGTTGCGTTCGTCCCTTTTCGATGCGATATTTGCAATGGCAACCTCCATACTTGAAGGGTTGGCGTTATAACAGTCGATAATAAGTCTGTTTTTGCGCTCTGTAGTAACCTCCTGCGAACGGTTGTTGTCAGGGATGTAACTCTCGATTGCAGCCGCAATACGCTCTGTATCAATGTCAAAATATCGACCCACAGCTACCGCAGCGGCTATATTGTAGCGGTTGTAGTCGCCCGAAAGGTGGCTCTTGCAGCCGTCGGCAATGGCGCGGGAGTAGTACTCCGTCATCATATCTTCGCGCAGCACAGCCATATCGCAGAGGGTAACATCCTCCATCGGTACGAAGGCTATACCGCCATTTTGGTTAAGGTAGTCGAACAGCTCGCCTTTGCCTTTGGCAATACCCTCCTTGCCGCCAAAACCCTCAAGATGGGCATTGCCGATGTTGGTAATAATGCCGTAGTTTGGCTGACTGATAGAACAGAGCAACTCAATCTCCTTCTGAGCACTTGCACCCATCTCGACAACTCCAAACTCTGTGTCGCGGGTCATTGCAAGCAGTGTCAGCGGCACGCCGATATGGTTGTTCAGATTACCTCGGGTGGCGTATACCTCAAACTTCTCGGCAAGTACTCGGCTGACAAGCTCCTTTGTTGTGGTCTTGCCGTTACTGCCCACAATGCCGATAATCGGTATGGCAAGCTCTCGGCGGTGCTGTGCCGCAAGTGATTGCAGCGCAGAGAGGGTGTTATCGACCAAAATCAGTCGGTCGGACCACTCGCCGGCACTATTGACCACCTCTACATTGTCTACTACAGCGTATGCAGCACCATCTTTCAGCGCCTGCACGGCAAAACGGTTGCCGTCAAAATTCTCGCCGCGAAGGGCGACAAACAGCACACCCTCCGACACCCTGCGAGAGTCGGTTGTGACGCCTGTGCACTGCTCGAAAATGTTATATAGTTCCATTACGAAAACTTATCTCCCTGATTAAACTTCACCTCGTCGATGTACTTCTTGATATTCTGCTCCTCGGAGCGCGGACAGATCATCAGCACATCCTCAGTATCGACCACGATATAGTCGCGTAGTCCGCTGATAATTGCCACCTTATCCTTTGGTAGCGAGATTATCGTGTTGCGTGTGTCGTATGTATAACAACCCTCCGCAGGCTTTGCATTGGCATACTTGTCCTTGCGCGAGTGCTGGTATAGCGAGCCCCAAGTGCCGATGTCACTCCAACCGAAGTCGCCGCTGTGAACATATACATTGTCGGCGTGCTCCATCACTCCGTAGTCAATTGATATTGCCCTGCAGCGGGTAAATACATCAGCTATTGCAGCTCTCTCGCCAACTGTGGCGTATGACTCTTTGATAGAGCTGAACAGAGAGTACATCTCCGGCAGGTAACTCTCTATGGCAGAGAGAATTGCCGAGGTCTTCCAGATAAATATTCCCGAGTTCCACAAAAACTCGCCGCTGCGGATAAATGCCTGCGCCACCTCGAGGTTCGGCTTCTCGGTAAAGCACTTTACGGGCGAGAGCGACTCTGCCGTGCTGCGCTGTATATATCCGTAACCGGTCTCCGGGCGGGTAGGGTTGATGCCGATAGTCATCAGTACATCGTTCTTGTCGGCAAAGTCGGTACAGTTGTCAAGCGTTGCGATAAATGCCTCCTCATTTGCCACATAGTGGTCTGACGGGGTTACGACCATAAGAGAGTCGGGCGCTATCTTGTTCAGGTATGACGCTGCATAACAGATACAAGGCGCGGTATTACGACCGATAGGCTCGCAGAGAATCTGCTCGGGTTTAAGCTCGGGCAGATGTTCGAGAACGAGTGACTTGTAGTTCTGGTTGGTCACGACCAAAAAGTTCTCGGGGGCTATTCTTGCGGCAAAACGCTCGAAAGTCATACGGATAAACGACTTTCCGTTGCCCAAGATGTCCAAAAACTGCTTCGGCATATGCTTGCGACTCTTTGGCCAGAAGCGAGTACCTACGCCACCTGCCATAATTACGCAATAAATCTCTCTTTTTTGAGCCATAATAACCTCTATTTTTATGTTGATGTTACAAAGATAAAAATATTTTGTAACTTTGTCGGGTTAAAAGGAACGAAAAATGAAAATAAAGTTGTTTACAGTCCCTAATATCATCACCCTTTGCAATCTGCTCTGTGGTTGTGGCTCTATTGTGGCGTCGCTTGTGTTTTGCAACTTCAGCCTCGCCTTTCTGCTTATCATCGCCTCTGCGGTGTGCGACTTCTTCGACGGTTTTACTGCGCGACTGCTGCGTCAGTACTCGGATATAGGTGTACAGCTCGACTCGCTTGCTGATATGGTCTCTTTCGGCGTGGCACCTTCGGCAATAATGTATCTGTTTGCCTCACAGACCTTTACAATGTTCAACCTCCCAAGCGCAGTGGTTGCCGTACTGACCTTTGTGCCATTCCTTATGGCAGCATTCTCGGCACTGCGCCTTGCAAAGTTCAATATTGACGATACTCAGCACGAGAGCTTCGAGGGTCTGCCAACACCTGCAAATGCTGTCTTCTGTGCATCGTTTGTCTATGCGGTGGTTACAGGAGGTAAGGCTGTAGGTCTGGAGTGGGTAGCGCTTATCTCTGTGCTGATGTCGGCACTGCTGGTAAGTCCGGTGCGTATGTTCTCGTTCAAACTCAAGAGTTTGAGCTGGTCGGCAAATAAGTTGCAGTATATCTTCCTTGCGCTTGCTGTCGTTGCACTTTTGACCCTCGGCATATACTCTGTGCCGACAATTATCGTTATCTATATTGTACTATCGACCATCAGCTGGTTGTTTTGTAAGAAATAATGGGTTTTAAGCACTACATATACGCTCTGTTGCTGCTGCTCTTCACGCTGTGGAGTGGTCAGGCTGCTGCACAGCTTGATGCCAGCTCGCTTATGCGTGGTCAGAGAGACGCTGCGCGCGGTCTCGGCGGTACGCAGCAGAATGGTATGGGTGGCTACGGAACAAACCCTTACGATACGGGCGAGAATGGAGAGGGTGCACCTGAGGGTGAGCAGCAGGACTCGACAAAGAAGGAGAAGCGTCCGCGCAAGCCGCTGGAGTCCTACTTCTTCTCGGACTCTATCCGTGCGTTGAGAAACTTCCAGTGGACTATCGACCGCAATACCAATAAGGTTATGGTCGCTCCGATAGATACCACCCTTGCTCTGTGGCGCCTTGACTATCCGCACCAGCATAAGCGCCTTGGAAATAACTCTACAGGTGGTCTTGGACAGGCTTCGGAGGAGGTGAACTACTTCGAGCGTACCACTTCGCGCGACTTTACCTTCGCACAGCCGTACGATGCCTACACCTACAACCTCGAGAATGTTCCCTTCTACAATATGAAGCATCCGTATATCTGGATGACATACCTCGAGTCGGGTCAGAAGCGCTATCGTGAGGAGCACTTTGAGATTACCACCTCGCAGAATATCAACCCTTCGACCTCCGTCTCGCTCAACTACAAGGCGCGCGGCTCTAAGGGTAAGTATGAGCGTTCGAGAATTAAAAATCAGAACTTCGCAGGTACATTCGCCCATACAGGCAAGCGTTACTCTATTCACGCTGCATTTATGCACAACAATATCGAGCAGCAGGAGAACGGTGGTGTCGTTGGCGAGTGGGCGATTGCCGATACCGTCTTCGAGATGCCGTCGGGTGTGCCTATGCGCCTTGCAACGGCAGAGGCGAGCAATGCCTATAAAAATACCTCATTCTTTGTCAAGCAGTCTATCGGTATTCCGCTTATGCGAATGACCGATCGCGACTTCTCTATGGCAGAGCTCTCGGCTGTATATATCGGACATCTGTTCGAGTACAGCACTTGGAGCAAGCTCTATCAGGATAAGTACTCGACCTATACCGACGAGCGCTATGGCAGAAACGAGAACGGCTCGTTCAAGTCGCACACAGACACCTACTACAAGGATTGGTACCTCAATCCGACGCAGACCCGCGACTCGCTTGCCGAGCGCAGAATAACCAACCGTCTCTTTATTCAGGCACAGCCGTGGGATAGAAACGGAGTTGTCGGAACTATCGACGGAGGTGTAGGTCTGGACCTCTACCGCTACTCGCAGTTTACTCTCAACGACTACCTTACAGGTAAGCAGGAGCGCGTGAAGAGGAGTGCTTGGTTTGCTTATGCCGGTATCGACGGTAAAGTGCGTAAATATGTAGACTACGGCGCGTCATTCAAGATATATCCGTCAGGCTATCGTGGTGGAGACTTCGACTTGAGGGCTCACGCGGCATTTACGGCATTTATCAAGGGAAAACCGTTCACTCTCTCCGGAGAGTTCTCGCAGACCGCCACATCACCGGGCTACTGGATGGATAATTGGTACTCCAACCACTATATGTGGAACAATGACTTCGGCAAGGAGAACGAGACCCGCTTTAATGTAGCCTTTACCGTTCCTGACCACGGTATCGAGCTCGGTTTTTGGCAGAGTGTCGTGACAAATAAGATATACTACGGTGCCGACTGCAAGCCTGCACAGCACGACGGCGCTGTCAGCCTTACAAGCATCTATGCGCAGAAGGATTTCAATATCAAGGGCGTACACCTGAACCACCGAGTGCTCGTGCAGCTTACATCGGACAGAACAGTTATCCCTGTGCCACTTGTCTCGGCATTCCTCTCCTACTACTACGAGTTCTGGATTAAGCGTGATGTGCTGCGTGCGCAGATTGGTTTGGATGGCAGATTCAATACCAGCTACTACGCCCGCGGATATAACCCTGCACTCTCCGTATTCTATAACCAGAACGAGGTTGAGGTGGGTAACTACCCGTATATCGACGCCTTCGTCTCTGCAAAGTGGAAAAGAATGCGCATCCTGCTCAAGTATCAGCACCTAAATAACAACCTCTTCGGAAATGGAGAGGCGTTCCAGATTGCACGATATCCGCTCAATCCCGGAATGTTTAAGATAGGTATTTCGTGGACCTTCTACGATTAATTTGTTGTGAAAAGGCAGCATTAGCTGCCGCTAACCTCTTTCTCGTCAATGGGTAGTACCCCAAGTACAACCCATCGCCTCAAAAGAAGGCCGAGCGTTGCTACTACTACCTTTTGACAACAAATTAGGCTCTTTGTTGTGATAGCATAGCATTTACTTCCGCTAGCAAAATATGCCCACAATGGGCAGTACCTCAAGTACAGCCCATCGAGTTCAATTTTGCCGAGCGTTGTAACTACACTGTTTTGACAACAAATTAGGTTCTTTTTTGTGAAAAGGCAGCATTAGCTGCCGCTAACCTCTTTCTCGTCAATGGGTAGTACCCCAAGTACAGCCCATCGCCTCAAAAGAAGGCCGAGCGTTGCTACTACTACCTTTTGACAACAAATTAGGTTCTTTTTTGTGAAAAGGTAGCATTAGCTGCCGCTAACCTCTTTCTCGTCAATGGGTAGTACCCCAAGTACAGCCCATCGCCTCGAAACTATACTCTGACAACAAATTGAGGATCGCTATAAGCCAATAGTATAAAAAATGAAGAGATTCAAGAAACATATTCCCCACATCTACATCGGATTTGTTACGATTTTTCTGGCACTTGTGCCGATGAGTCGGCGTGGTTTCAATGCCGTAGAGATGGCGCCCGAGGTCTTGCTGGCAGAGGGGGAGTATATAATCTCTCCATACGACGATATCTTTCGGCGAGTGGCGCGTCGTCATCACATTGACTGGAGGCTCCTTTCGGCAATAGCTCATTGTGAGTCGCGATTTAATGCCGAGGCGCAATCTCCGCGAGGAGCTGTAGGATTGATGCAGGTTATGCCGCACATTGCGCGCCATTGGGATGTGACAGACGAGGAGCTTCTCGACCCTGCGATAAACATAGATGTCGCCTGTCGCCTCTACAAATCGACCCTCAAACAGTTAAGACTCCCCAAAGAGGTTGCAGAGTATGATCGAACGGCATTTATCATAGCTGCCTACAACTGTGGAGCTTCGAGGGTTACAGATGCCAGAAACCTTGCCGAGTACTACGAGGAGCAGCAGAATGATTGGCAGACGGTGTGCGAGTATATGTTACTGCTGACAGAGGAGGAGTTTTATAATCACGAGGCGGTTATAGCAGGGCGTTTCAAAGAGCCGCACATAACAATAGCCTACACAAATAAGGTACTTAATCGTTACGAGCACTACAAGCAGATAGCCGAGTAAAAACAAAGGGTTGTTCAGTCGAACAACCCTTTGTTTTTGTTATCTCGGAGCTATTAGAGCTCTGTAATTGAATCTGCAATGTACTCGAAAGTACCTGTGCCTGTTACTGCGAATGAGAATGCATAGGTCTTGTTAGGACCGTAAGCGTAGATCTTGATAACTACCTTTGCAAACTCGTCAGAGGTCATTGTAGGGTATACATAACCCAGAACGGCTGCAAATACCTCAGCAGTATTCTCCTTGAGCTTTGCAAGAATCTGGTCGTCTGTAAGATCGCCCATACCTGCAGCGGTAAAGCCACCCTTAACAGCAGATGGACGCCAGTCGATATTGCCATAGTATGCAGAAGCACCTGTGTAGAACTCGTTGTTACCGTAGTTAGAGACCCAGTAGTTGCCCTGAGGCTTAGAGCCGTTGATAGTAACGATCTCGGTAGCTACGATAGTACCTGCATTGTCACGTGCAGGAGCACCCATAGCAACGTCCTTATTGTCATATACCCAGTTTACGCAGTACTGGTAGAACTTCTTCGCCTCGGCGTCGCCATTAGGGAAGTTGAGCTCCAGTGTACGGTCGATGTTCCACTTGCCGTCAGCCTTACGGAACTGGTCGGTCTTGTTCTCGAAGTAGATAACCTTGCTCCACTCTGTAGAGAATGTGTAGTGATCAACCTTCCAAGTTGTAGCGCTGTTTGCGTAGCAGCGGTATGCTACATAAGCGTTGTCATTAACCTGTGCATAAGGGAACTTCTCTGCAAGGAACTGTGGCAGGTAGTTGTCCTGCTGTGGGTTGGTGAAGCTACCATACTTCTGACCCATTGCTGCAAAGTCTGATGGCTGTACAGCAACAATATTTGTAGCCTCGAATGAGGTACCGTTGTACTTGAAGTAAGCGTACATCTTCTCTGAAGTAACCTTAGGAGCAGCGAAAGTAGTAGCGGTAGCAGTTGTAGGAACTACATCTGTTACAATCATATTGAGATACTTGCCGCTTGAGATAGATACGAAGTAACCGTACAGAGTGCAAGCAAGACCATCGGTAACAAGTGCAGTAATCTCCTCGGTTGCGCCATAAACGCTACCCTGAGCGGTTGTTGCACCGTCGATGTTGAAGTTGATGTACTTGCTAACTGCAGCAACACCTGTCATCTTTGCATAAACAGCATAACCATCCTCAGTACGAGTAGTAAGAAGCTCGTCAGCTACAGCACCTGTAATCTCCATAGCAGTAGGGTAGGTAACAGTGGTTGTACCAGTCTTCTCAACGGTAATACCAGCAGTACCAATCTGGAAGCCCTTGTTGTAAGAACTGATAGTACCAGTTACAGTCACCTCGTCACCAACTGCAAGGTCAGCAGTCTTGTAAAGAAGTACAGAACCACCGTTATCGGTAAGGATTGGACCCTGAGTAGAAACTGCAGAGATGTAACCCTTAACCTCTACAGCATCGTTAAGAACTGCAGTGCCGAGAACAGATGTATAGTTGTTCTCAACCTTGATTGCAGGAGTCTCGTTGATGTGGGTAGTGATGAAGTTGATAAACTTAGGAGCACCGCTGCTCTTAGAGATAGATACGAAGTAACCGTAAACAGTAATCTTCTCGCCATCTACCAATACAGCCTTCTGCTCGTCGGTAAGACCGTAGAAGCTACCAACTGCAGTAGTTGCACCATCGAGGTTGAAGTTGTAGTAGTTACCGCTGATAGCAACAGTGCCGGTAATCTTTACGAACTGTGCGTAATCGTCAGTTGTACGGGTAGTAAGAAGCTCGTCAGCAATAGCACCTGTGATCTCAAATGGAGCAGGATAGGTAACGGTAGTTGTGCCGGTCTTCTCGATTGTAAGACCTGTAGTACCAATCTGGAAACCGCAGTTGTACGAGCTGATAGTACCGGTAACAGTCACCTCGTCACCAATCTCGAAGCCTGTAGTCTTATAAAGGAGAACAGAACCACCGTTGTCGGTAAGAATAGGGCCCTGAGAAGATACAGCAGAGATGTAACCCTTAACCTCTACAGCATCGTTGAGAGCTGCAGTGCCGAGAACAGAGGTGTAACCTGCTACAGGCTCCTCGCCCTCACCCTCGCCCTCACCCGGCTGCTCCTCGCCAGTAGTAGGCTCAGATGCCGAGTAGTTGTAGGTTACAGCAACATAGTCGCCTGCAACCATACCCTCAGTAGGCTTCAAGACGCTCTTCAACTTATCAACAGTTGCAGGAGTGAGTGCAGATACAAACTCAGTCTCGCTCTCCCAGATAGTCTGGTAGTCAGCCTCAGAGAGTGTATACTCTGTAGCAGCATTCATTGCAACAACATCTGCAGGAACATCTACAGCAGTTGTGTATGTTACCAGAGCAACAGAGCCATCATCATAGGTAGGATAGAGCTGGTTGAGGTATGCAGGGATAAACATTGCAGCCTCGTCTGCAGTAGCAAAGTACTTGTTCTTGCCAATTGCATTAAGTGCAGCTACAGTATCCTCGCCATCCTCCTGAGCGATATCCTTGTTGTCGCTGTTCTTTGCGATAGCAGCGTAGTGGTCAGCCTCGAGAGTAAGCTCTATAGTCTGTACGTCTGTAATCTGATCGATCTTCTCATAGCCATCGAGATAGTTCTCGTTGTAGTAGCCGCTCTCACAACCCAAGCACATAAGAGCTACGGCAGCGACAGATAAAAGACTTTTCAAAATATTCTTATTCATAGCGGTAGTTCTTTAGAAGTTAAGTTTAAGACGGAGTGTGTATGTACGACCGAATGAGTACATTACAGCGTAGCAGTCCTGCCAGCCCTTAGCATCGGTAGCACACTGTGCATCCATAATGTAGTTGTAGTCGTAGAGGTTATCTACATTACCATAGAGAGTAGCGCGAACCTTACCAATCTTGAATGAGTAGCTTGCAGAGAGGTCAAGCTGGTGACCTACAGGAATCTGCCAAGGGTCGTTTACAGTTACAGCAGTGTTTGTAACGAGGTTTGAACCGAGGTAGAAGTCTGCGAAGTTACGACCATAGAGGTTCCAGTCTGCACCAATGCGAAGACCCTTGATTGGGAAGAAATCAAGACCCAGAGCTGCGGTAGTCTGTGCAGAACCTGCTACGTGAATACCCTTCTGCTTGAGCTCGATCCAAGCGTGATCCTCTGCCATAATGCCTGAAGCAACAGTACCGTCAAGTTTAGCAGTCATAGGCTGACCCTGTGAGTCGTAGATATAACCGCGAGAGTCGCTTGACCATACCCAGTCACCCCAAGAGAGCATACCGGTAATGTTTACCCAGCGAGCAGGCTTGTAACGGAAATCAACCTCGATACCTGCGTGACGAGCATCAACACCTGTCATATTTACACGTGCATAGTCGCCGTTTGACATAAGCTTTGAACGAACGTCAGACTTATCCATCCACAGAGTGTAGTATGCGTTTACATTTACGGCAATCTTTGAGCCGCGAAGACCATAACCGAGCTCTACAGAAGCAACCTTCTCGTTTACAGCGTCAGGGTTGGTCATGTGGCTTGTAGTAGACTGCAAGAATGCACCACCTGAGAAGAATGGAGCACGAGAGATATAACCCACGTTGAGGAAGAAGTTAGAGAGCTTAGAGACGTTGTAGTTCACACCACCCTTAGCAGTAAAACCAAGGAAGTTGATGGTCTCAGAGCGCTGGTGAGCAGCGTCATAGTAGAAACGGTCTACACGCCAGTAACCTGTATTTGAGAACGAACCTGAGAGGAATGAGTTCAGACGACCCTTTGAGTACTCGAGCTGTGCGAATACACCCTCCTGATGAACGTGACCGTCGTAGTCGCGGTAAACAATGTCACCAACAGTGAGTTTCTCGTTCTTCCAGTTTGGATCGAGGGCAGCCGCGTTGTTCTCAGCCTTTACATTCTTACGGTCAGCATCGTCAATGAAGTAGTCACCACCATAGAGGTCGATAATCTCGTTAGAGTGCTTACCTACATAGTAACGAGCATCAACACCAGCAGAGAGCTCCAGACCCGGAAGCAACTCGTTTGTATAAGTTGAGAGCAAACCGTACCACATGTGGTCGTTTACAGACTTTGACATAACCATATTTGAACCGGTTGCGCTTGCTGCGTTCTCGTCCTGGATTGCACCATAGTCGAAAGTACCATCAGCCTTGCGGTAGTCAGTGAGCAGAGTACCGTTTGAAGAACCGTTCCACTTGCTTCTCCAAGCAGATGTACGACCCTGACCAGAGTAACCATAACCACGACCGATAGATACGTAGAGAGCAGTCGAGAGTGACGACTTGTGGTCAATCTGCCACTGGTGGTTGAGTGAGATCTGTGGCTTGTGGTAGTGGTTTGTCATAGAAGAGCGCTCCTTACCGTTGTTGTCAAAACCATAAACGGCGTTGTAGCGATACTTGTTATCCTCGCCCATCCACTTAGCAACCTTGTCCCACTCCTGGATTGAAAGACCTGCATAGAGCGGCTTACGCTGATTGTGGGTCTGTGGAGAACCAAATGCGGTAAGAGAGAGCTGGTGCTTAGTATTGATACGCTTTGAGATGTTTGCAAACCAGTTGTAAGCCTCGTAGCCTGTACCCTGGATGTAACCGTCACCCCAACGCTTTGCAAAGAGTACGCTCATAGCCCAACCCTTGTCGGTAAGACCTGTAGAGACGCTGAACGACATAGTGTTTGCACCGTCGTTACCGATACCGTAAGATGCAGTACCACCCTTCTTCGCATCGATAGAGTTTGTTACGATGTTGATTGTACCACCGACAGTAGGTGAAGATACCTTAGAGGCACCCATACCACGCTGAGTCTGCATAGAACGGGTCACATCAGACAGACCTGCCCAGTTAGACCAGTATACGCCACCCCACTCCATATCGTTTACAGGCACACCGTTGATCATTACAGCGACATTGGCACTCTTAAAACCACGCATATTGATCTTAGAGTCACCAAAACCACCACCATCCTTGGTAGCGTAAACACCTGGGGTAGACTTGAGAACCTCAGGGAACTCCATACCACCGATCTTGAACTCGAGCTCCTCGAGTGTTACGGTCGATACAGCAACTGGAGTCTTACGAGCAACAGCCACAGACTGTGTGATGACAACATCCTCCATAGTTACAGCCTCTGCTGTAAGCTTGATTGTGCCAAGATCGTACTTAGCACCTGAGATGTTTACATCAATAGTCTCTGTGCGGTAGTTGAGGCAGGTAATCTGAATCTGCTTCACTGCGCCGCGAACCGAGAAGGAGAAGGTTCCATTAACCTCGGTGCTTGTACCCATTGTAGTCTCGGGAACGAAGACTGAGGCACCGATAACCGGCTGATTTGCCTCATCAACAACTACACCCGAAACGATAGTCTGTGCATTGGCAACAAAACCAATAGCAAGACCAAACATCAGAAGTAAAAGTTTCTTCATAAGCAATTGATTAAATGAATAAATGTCTTTACGCCACAAAGATAACTCTTTTTATGCTAAAAACGGCATATTTTATTATAAAATAATAAAAATAACCCCGACATCATTAATAAAACGATGTCAGGGCTATGTTTTTGTTAAAAATTGTAGTGCTACTCGATCTCCCAGTCGAAGCCATCCTTGCGATCCTTTACGCGGATGCCGATAGCTGTGAGCTGGTCGCGAATCTGGTCAGAGAGTGTCCAATTCTTCGCAGCCTTCGCCTCAAGGCGCATATTGAGGAGCATCTCCACAAGCGGAGTTACCATATCCTTACCGCCGGCAGCTGCAGCCTTCTCGTCCTTAAGACCGAGGATATCGAATACCCAACGGGTTACAGTCGCCTTGAGAGCCTCCAAATCCTCTGCTGTAGCTGTCTGACTACCATCTGCAAGTCCGTTGAAGATACGCACAAAATCGAACAGTGCCGAGATAACCATTGGAGAGTTAAGGTCATCCGCCATAGCCGCCTCGCAACGCTCTGCAAGCTCTGCAGCGTTGAATGATGTTGTTGCGGCAGGCTTAGCCTTACCAAGTGCCTCGATACCCTTCATCAGTCGGTCAAGACCCTTCTCGGCAGCCTTCAGTGCGTCATTCGAGAAGTCGAGGGTCGAGCGATAGTGTGCCTGAAGGATGAAGAAGCGGACAGTCATAGGGCTGTATGCCTGCTCCAGCGCATCGTGCTCTCCGTTGAACATCTGCTCAAGGGTGATGAAGTTGTTGTAACTCTTACCCATCTTCTTACCGTTGATGGTAATCATATTGTTATGCACCCAGTAGCGAGCCGAGTCGTGACCCAGCGCAGCTGTAGACTGTGCAATCTCGCACTCGTGGTGTGGGAACATAAGGTCCATACCGCCACCGTGGATGTCGAACTTCTCGCCCAGATACTTTGTGCTCATAGCCGAACACTCCATGTGCCAACCCGGGAAGCCGTCGCTCCAAGGCGACTTCCAACGCATAATATGCTCAGGAGATGCCTTCTTCCAGAGGGCAAAGTCGAATGAGTGCTGCTTGTCGCTCTGACCGTCAAGGGCGCGGGTATCGGTAACGATATCGTCGAGATTACGACCCGACAGACAGCCGTAGTGGTGTGCTGCATTGTACTTCTCGACATCGAAATATACCGAGCCGTTAGACTCGTATGCAAAGCCTGCATCGAGAATCTTCTGTACGAAGTCGATCTGCTCCATAATGTGTCCCGAAGCGTGTGGCTCGATAGATGGCGAGAGTACGCCCATCATATCCATATACTTGTGGTAACGCTCTGTGTAGTAGTGAGCTACCTCCATAGGCTCAAGCTGCTCGAGACGAGCCTTCTTTGCAATCTTGTCCTCGCCCTCGTCTGCATCGTGCTCGAGGTGACCAACATCGGTGATGTTACGGACATAACGCACCTTGTAGCCCTCTGCCTTGAGGTAACGGAAGAGCAAATCGAAGGTAATTGCAGGACGGGTGTGTCCCAAATGTGGATCGCCATATACAGTCGGTCCGCAGACATACATACCTACGCGACCGGGGTGTATAGTCTCAAACTCCTCCTTACGACGGGTAAGAGTGTTGTAGAGTGTAAGTGTAGGTTTCATAACTATTTTGTTTTATTTTCGTTTTCGTCAATATCGGGGTTCATAAGCTCCTCGTCTGTAAGACCGAAGGCATCTTTGTAGTAGTTGTTTAGGCTGCGTACCACCTCCTTGCGGTCGGCAAGACCGGCAAGGTAGTAGAGCTCCGAGAGGTCAGCAAGCTTGTCATCGATAATATCGGTCACAAGGTCGCCATAGAAGCCCTCGAACTGCAGGTAATACTCTATGTAGCTGATAATTGTATCGGCGTATGCCATCAGCAGGTTGTCACCCTTCTCGTCGGCACCGATAGAGTAATAGCCCTCCAAGAATGGATAGGTGTTCTCCATAGTAAATCGCACCTGATGTATAGGCAGCACCTCAAGTCCGCGGTCGAGCAGCTCCTCGGCGCGAGCATACTGCTCACTGAGGATATACTCTTTCGCCACGCGCGCATACGCCTCACGAGTGCGTGCAACCATAATATTGTGCTGCATAAACGAGTCCACATAGACCTTTGGATTTGCCACACCGCCATACTTAGCCTTGTTCATCAGCACATCGTAGGCATAATCTGCATCCATTCGACCAATCTCCCAACTATCTTGGAAAGGTGTGAGGATAGGCACAAAGCGGAACGCATAGCCGTCAAACTGCAGATAGTCCACAAGACCGAAGGTGTTGAGCATATATGCCTGAGTGAAGTAGATAGGTCGCTTCCAGTCAAAGTTTGCGAACATATCGAGCAACATCAGCTCCGAACGGGAGAGCGAGCTCTTCTTCAGGTTGATATATACAGTATCGACCATAAGGTCGCGATCAGACTCCTTGACAATGCCCGAGGCGATAGCCGCATCCTTATCCACAGGCAGTGCAATGCGCTTTGTCGGGATGTAATCTACAGGCTCGCCAAATCCGATGTCGTGCTTTGTGCGACTGTCGTTGCTGCGGATAAACTCCATAACCTCCTTAGCCTCGACAGGTCGGTCTATCTTCTCGATAACCGGCACCCAATCGTTTACGAAGGTGTACTTCTCGCGTGGCAAAGAGAACGGAATGCCGTCGGCATCATTTGCCTTACACTTCATCTCGTCCACATACCACTCGCCATCGAGATATGAACTGTTCATTATGCGAACATCTCTTCTTACGCCATCCACCTCCTGCGCAAACCATACGGGGAAGGTGTCGTTGTCGCCATAGTTTACAAGTATCGGACTTACGCCATCCACCTTGACAATGCTGTTGAGGTAGTTGTGTCCCGAGTCGCGCGCCCAGCTTCTGCCCGAGCGGTCGTGGTCATCCCAGTTCTCTGCACAGAGAATACCCGGAACAATTGCCGCTATGGCTGTGGCAGCAATTGCCGCTGTGGTCTGTCTGCTCTTCAGCAGATTGCACAACGCCTCGTATATTGCAAGCACGCCAAGACCTATCCACATCGAGAAGGCATAGAACGAACCGGCATATACATAGTCACGCTCACGCACCTCGCCCGGAGAGGAGTTGAAGTATACCACCAGCGCGATACCCATCATAATAAAGAGCCACATAACCACCGTAAAGCCTCGTTTGTCGCGGTTGAGCTGATAGATCAGACCGATAATGCCGAGGATAAACGGCAGGAAGTAGTAGGTGTTGCGTGCGCGGTTATTCTCCATCTCGGCAGGCAGATTATCCTGCGGACCGAGGTATAGCTCGTCGATAAAGTCGATGCCCGAGAGCCAATTTCCGTGTGTCAGTGTCACACCCTCCGCCTGAATATCGTCCTGACGACCGACAAAGTTCCAGAGGAAGTAACGCCAATACATATAGTTGAGCTGATAGGAGAAGAAGTAGTGCAGATTCTCCATAAATGTCGGCTCGATGATGGTCTTGGTCTCGTAGCCGTCGTAGTAACGAACAGCCTTGCCATAGTCCATAACTGTCTGACGCAGAGGTCGTCCTGTCTCATCACGACGGATGTTTCCCTCCTCGTCACGAACAAAATCCTCCTTTGTGCGATATGCTGCCCACGGTTTGTAGTCGTGCTCCTTTTTCAGGTAGTTCCACATACGCGGGAAGAGGTGCATAAACTTATCCGGATAGATATATTTGTCTACCGTAGAGAGTTTGTCGTAGCTCTCTGTCTTCGGATTGTAGTTGTAGAGCTCCTTCTCGGTAAAACTCTCGATAGGTGCCGCGTATGATGGTCCGTAGATGAGTGGACGGTTACCATATTGGTCGCGGTTGAGAACGGAGAGCAGCGCCGCAGGGTTGTTCGGATTGTTCGAGTTCATCGGCGGATTTACTGCCGCACGAATAGTCACAGAGGCGTAAGATGAAAATCCGAGCATTATCATAGTGATACACACCAAGATAAGGTTACTGATTCTCAGTCCGCGCTTGTGTGTGAAGTATATCGCATAGCCGAGAGCCGCGAACATCGCCAGTACAAAGCAGACAATGCCCGTATTTACAGGCAGACCGAGCGAATTTACAGCCCAAATATCTACCAACATGCCGATATAAACGGTATATGGGATGATAATACCGTTGATTACCAGCAATATAGCACCCGAGATAAGTGTGGCGTATATAAGTCCCTTCCAAGTGACTGCCTTGCTCTTGCGGAAATAGTAGATGAATACCAACGCAGGAATTGTGAGCAGGTTGAGTATATGCACACCGATTGAGAGTCCCATCAGATAGGCAATAAGCACTATCCAACGCAACGAATGCGGCTCGTCAGCCTCATCCTCCCATCGGAGCATCAGCCATACAACCAGCGCGGTAAACATTGACGAGAGGGCATACACCTCGCCTTCGACTGCCGAGAACCAGAAGGTGTCGGTAAATGTATAGGCAAGTGCACCTATGGCTCCGGCGCCGAGTACGGCGTAAGCCTTTGCCGCTGTCAGCTCCTCGCCACCGCGAGTAAAGAGGCGGCGTGCAATGTGTGTGATGGTCCAGAAGAGGAAGAGTATGCAGAATGCGCTTGCAAGGGCATTCATCGCATTAACCATATGCGGTACATAGTGTGCTGACGGTGCAAAGATAGTGGCGATGCGTGCCAGCAGCATAAAGAGTGGTGCACCCGGCGGATGACCCACCTCCAGCTTGTAGGAGGTGGCTACAAACTCCGAGCAGTCCCAAAGGCTCGAAGAGGGCTCTATCGTAAGCAGATAGACAAGCGCTGCGATAGCGAAAACTACCCAGCCTGCCACTCTGTTGAGAAACTTAAAACGTTGTAAATCCATAATATATGTCGATAAATCACGCAAAATTAGGCAAAACACCCGAGAAAACAAAATTTTTACCGTGCTATTAGCTTTTTGTCGTCATCTATTCGCCTTTTGGTACTATCCTCCAAAGGAGGATTTGTGCCAAAAACACCTGCTTACAGACAATAAAATAACGCCCGTGAAGGCGTTATTATTATGAGTTGAACTTTTTTCTTGGGAGGATAAAAATAATGCAATTTTGGATCACTAAAATCCCCCCCCCACAATCCAGAGAGCTGCCCAAACAGCAAGTATCGAACGAAGGGTTTTCAGTGCCAATGTAAGGTGGTTCTCAACGGTCTTTTTGGAGAGGTTGAGAGTCGTTGCAATTGTCTGATTATCAAGACCCATATAGCGACTCATCTCGAAAATTCGGCGGCGCTGTTCAGGCATCTGACACACTGCAAGACGGATGATAAGTTCCTTCTCCTGAGCATAGTAACTCTCCTCGATAGAGACGTTGTCCGATTTGCTCAAAGATTCGTTCGAAAGAGGGGCTACACGACCCGTACGACGAAGTGCATTTATAGCTGCATTTCGCGACATGACATAGATGTACTTGCTGAATTGCTGAACCTCTACTCCGAAGATCTCGCGACGCTCCCAAATCTTGACAAAGATATCCTGTGTGATATCCTCGGCAAGGCTCTCCGATTTGACTATACGGCGGATGAACTCCGACACGCGAGGGTAGTAGTGTTCAAACACGACACGAAACGCTCCCTGATCGCCATCAGAGAGTCGCTTGATTACTTGTGGATCTATATCAAATGCCATCATTGTTACACTTCTCTACAAAAATAGACAATTTATTTCACATTTGCACCTAAAAATGTAAAAAAAATATTGGGTGTTTGCTTTTTGTTGTGTGTCCTATATATACAAGAAGGTAAAACTATGTCAAAAAGAAAGAAAATAATAGCAAGTTATCTGTTGCATCAGTACCCCGAGCAGGTGCGTGCCGAGTTTGCAGATTGGTTTGCCTCCTCTTATGACAAGGAGGAGAAGGACAACCTGCTTGCAGAGCATTGGGAGAGCATCGATGCGCAGTATAACAAGCTGCAGACCCGTTGTAGCTACAAGAACGTTCAGGATAAGATCCATCGCAAGGAGGCAACAGCTCGTCGTGTAGCAATTATGCGCTCGGTGATGAATGTGGCAGCTGTGGTTGTCCTTGCAGTTGCCGTTATTGCTGCTGTAAAGATGTTTGCAAGTGCTTCACATCAGGTGGAGTGGAATGAGATATATGTAGGTCCGGGGGAGAGTCAGACAGTAGAGTTGAGCGATGGTTCGTCTCTCTGTCTGGTTGCAGGTTCGCGACTTATCTATCCGAGCAGCTTCGAGAAGGATGTACGCAAGGTGTACCTCTCCGGAGAGGCTTTCGCCGATATCGCAAAGGATGAGTATCGCCGTTTTGTGGTCTCGACAGAGCAGATTGATGTAGTGGTGCATGGTACACGTTTCAATGTTCGTTCGTACGAGGCAAACAGCGAGGTGGAGCTGATGCTCTTTGACGGTGCGATAGATATGCAGACCAAGTCACTCAAGCACAACCGTACGGTAGCTATGCGTCCCGGCGATTTTATCAAGCTCGACAAGCGCTCAGGCAGAATTACTTACGATTACATAAAGAGCGACAAACTCGGTATCTCTTCCGATGAGCAGCGCCTTACGTTTATCAACTCTCGCCTTGGCGATATTTCGATGCAGCTCGAGCGTCTGTTTGATGTGCGAATAGTTATCGACCAGTCGGAGCTTGCCGACGAGCGTTACTATTCGGCATTTGTAAATAACGAGTCGCTCGATAAGATACTCTCTACCCTCAAGCAGAACGGTAAGATGAGTTACTACTGGCGCGATGGTGCAATACACCTATGTTATAATAAATAAGCAAATGGGAATACCATTATAATTAACCTAATTTTCTAATCAAAACTTAGCACTATGAGAAAAACGTTTTCCTCTCAGCGTCGAAAGTGGACTATTCTGCTTGCGATGTGTGTGATGTTGGCTCTTCCGTTCTCTTCTGAGGCACAGAAGGTCAGCTTGAAGTTGAAGGATGCTACTGTTCAGCAGGCTATCCAGTCGCTGCAGCAGCAGGGCTATTCAATTTCTGTTAAGCTCAGCGATGTCAATATGGACGCCGCTGTGTCTATCGACGCCAAAGACGAAGAGTTGTCAAACGTTCTGGGCAAGATCTTTGCCGGTCAGAATGTTACAACTACAGTTGATGGCAAGAGTATTATCGTTACCAAGCGTGAGGCTGTAGCCTCTGCACCTGCGAGCGCTGTTACAGTGACCGGTCAGGTTAAGGATAGCGCTGGTAACCCTCTGATTGGTGTTACTGTATGGGTTGAGGGTACTACTAACGGTACTACAACCGATATGAACGGTAACTACTCAATCAGCGCAAAGAGCAACCAGAACCTGGGTTTCTCTTACATTGGTTACACCGATGTTCTTGAGGCTGTAGGTCGTCGCTCTGTAGTAGATGTAGTCCTCAAGGAGGCTGCAACATCTATGGACGAGGTTGTCGTTGTAGGTTACGGTACACAGTCTCGTCGTACTCTGACCACCGCTGTATCTAAGATCGACGGTGCAGAGCTCTTCGATGCTCCTGTATCAAACGTGGGTGATGCACTGAAGGGTAAGGTTGCCGGTCTGCGTGTTCAGACTAACGATGCTGCTTCAGGTGCTGCTCCTCGTTTCCTCATCCGTGGTGGTTCGTCTATCTCTATGTCGAATGACCCTATCGTAATCGTTGATGGTGTGCTCCGTACTATGGATGACATCAACCCTAACGATATCGAGTCTATCGAGGTCCTCAAGGATGCTGCTTCTGCAGGTATCTATGGTGCGCGAGCATCTAACGGTGTAGTTCTCATCACTACCAAGAAGGGTACTGTAGGTAAGGGTCCTCAGATCGTATTCGATGCACAGGTTGGTTGGACAGAGGCTTCACGTAAGTGGGATCTGATGAATGCTAAGGAGTTCCTCTCTTGGGTTCGTCCTGCACTCGCTGATACTCGTTCAGGTGATGTATTCCTCACAGGTGCAAATGCTGCCGGTACAGGTAACACCCTCGGTACATCAATGTTTACCACTCGCTACCTCGAGTATGGTGAGGAGGTTGCTCCGGGTTGGGACTGGATGGTAGATCCACTTGATCCTACTAAGTATCTGACTTTCCGTGATACAGACTACCAGAGCCAGTGGTACTCACAGGCACTTTGGCACAAGGAGTATGTAGGTGTAAACGGTGGTAACGAGAATATCCGTTACGCTGCATCAGTTAGCTACCTGGGTGATGATGGTTACATCGCAGGTACAGGCTACAACGTATTCACAATGCACGGTAATACTACCTTCAAGATCTCTAAGCGACTCGAGGCATCGACTACATTCGACCTCTCTCGTTCAGTTCGTCAGGTACCGTTCGATGACTACTTTACCTCTATCGGTCGTGGTCTGATGATGGGTCCTACAACTCGTAACTTCGATACTGAGGGTAACTACATCACCGGTGGTACCAACAAGTTCCAGCAGATTGCTTGGTTCTATGAGAACTTCTTCGACCGTGAGGCTGCAACTACCCGTATGACAGGTAACTTCAACCTGAAGTGGAACATCTGCGACGGTCTGACTGCAACTGCACAGTACGCTATCTTCGACAACCAGTATCGTGGTAGCTACTATGTACTCGGTGAGTTCGAGGGTCACAAGAACTTCGTTTACTCTACTCGTTCTACTACTGAGACTCGTACTCAGACTCTGCGCAACACATTCCAGGCTTATTTGAACTACAATAAGACCTTTAATGATGTTCACACTATCAATGCAACTGCAGGTTACGACTACATGAACCAGCGTTACTGGTACGTAACTGCAAATGCTACAGGTTCAGTATCTGATAAGGTGCCTATTCTCGATTCAGGTACCGAGTTCTCTGCATCTAATAAGGATGAGCGTCAGGCTCTGATCTCTTACTTCGGTCGTGTAAACTATGACTACGCTAACCGTTATGTTGCATCGTTCACATTCCGTGCCGATGGTTCATCTAAGTTTGCTCCGGGTAACCAGTGGGGTTACTTCCCTGCAGGTTCGGTAGCTTGGATTATCTCTGAGGAGCCATTCTGGGATGCTGACAAGAGCAAGATGAATACCTTCAAGTTCCGTGCTTCTTACGGTCAGACAGGTAACAACGGTATCGGTCTTTACGACACTTATGGTGCATTTGCAACCAGCCTCTACGCAGGTAACTCTACAATGCTCCCAAGTGCGATGATGAACTCTGGTATGAAGTGGGAGACTACTACTCAGCTCGACCTGGGTCTGGATATGGGCTTCTTCAAGGATCGTCTCCGTTTTGTTGTAGACTACTATAACAAGCGTACCGACAATATGCTCTTCTCTATCACCCTGCCTGATACAGGTTCATTCAGCTCTGTAAAGGCTAACGTAGGTAGCGCACGCTTCTACGGTTTCGAGGTTGAGATCAGCTCTGTAAATATTCAGAAGCCAAACTTCACTTGGACTACCGACTTTACTTACACCTTCTCTAAGAACAAGGTTCTCAGCCTGCCTGAGGAGTATGCTTACGATGAGGTTGATATGTACGGTAACAAGACTGGTAAGACTGCATATCGTATCGGTGGTTACACAATGTCTGAGACCGGTTACCGCTTCGGTGGTACTGCAGTAGGCGAGGAGCTGGGTCGTATCTGGGGTTACAAGATCTCTCACGTGATCGAGAACCAGGCACAGGCTGATGCTGCTTACTATGATAGCCAGGCACACGGTCACCGTCGTTCAGATAAGCTCTCTGATAAGGACAACGCTAAGTACAAGGGTCGTAAGGATATCGGTGACTACGAGTGGACAAACCGTTACGGTTCTGCTCGCCGTCCTGATGGCTCTGAGCAGATCGATGGCGAGGATATGTTCCACCTCGGTAACATTGTTCCTCACTCTACTGGTGGTATGAACAACACCTTCAAGTACAAGAACCTGACTCTCTCAGTATATGTAGACTACGCACTCGGTCATTCGCTTTACAACTACATGAAGACTCGTTTCTTCCAGAACACACTGGGTAACTCTAACTCTAACGTAGATAAGATGGTTTACGACTGTTGGACACACCCTGGTTGCGATTATAAGTACGCACGCTTCTTCCCGAACGATGCTGACTTCGGTAACCGTAACTTCTCTCGTGCATCTGACTTCAATGTTGAGAAGGCTGACTACCTCTGTCTCCGTGATGTATCCATCTACTACGACCTTCCACAGCACTGGACAAAGAAGGTTGGTATCAAGAAGGTAACAGTTGGTTTCACAGGTAATACTCTCTGCTACTGGACTGCAGTAAGCGGTGGTGCTAACCCTGAGACCGGTATCGGTAAGGCAAGCGATGCAGATATGTACAAGTCTGTAAACAATGCTGACTCTACAGTGGGTAACTTCAACCCAACTCCTCGTAAGTTCTTGTTCAATGTAAAACTTACATTCTAATTGGGTGCTGTAATTTTAAAAATTTAAAAGACTATGAAACTTAAGAATATAATGAGACTGATCCTGCCAGTTGTTGCCGGTGCGATGGTTGCTACCTCTTGCCACGGTGATCTGGATATTATGCAGGACAACCGACTCTCTGCATCCAACATGTGGAAGGATGCAACTGATGTGACACAGTCTACCTACGGTATTTACGAGCGTATGCGTTCTTGCTTCGTGCATAATAACACTAACGTATTCTACTGGGGTGAGGTTCGTGTAGGTACCTATATGTGGGGTTCGTCAATCGTAAACCTTGCACATGATAACGATATGATCGGTGTTGAGAGCAGCACAATGAACGGTTCTAACGCATCTACAAGCTGGTCTGCACTCTATAGTACTATCGACCAGGCAAATGCAGTACTTAAGTATGCTCCTATTGTTAATATGTCTGAGAAGGAGCGCAGCTTCGCTATCGGTCAGGCATCATTCGCTCGTGCATACTGCTACTTCTGGGCAGCTCGTCTTTGGGGTGATGTGCCTTTGAATCTCGTGCCAATCGAGTCAGTATCACAGCCAGAGTGCTACCCTGTACGTGCTCCTAAGGCTGATGTTTATGCTCAGATCGGTGTAGATATTCAGACAGCACTCGACAACGCAGCTAACCTCGGTTCTGACTGCTACTTTGCAACTAAGACTGCTGTAAACCTCCTCAAGGCTGAGTATGCTCTTTGGATGTATACAAACCAGAAGGGCGGCGACAGCTACCTTACTCTTGCACAGGATGCACTCGATGCACTCGACCTTACAAACAACGCTCTGCTTGCAGACTATGGTCAGGTATTCGTAAACTCTAACAAGAAGAATAAGGAGATCGCATTCGCACTCTCTAACAACCAGGCAGAGAAGCTCACCGGTGGTTTCTACCAGTACTTCTACCTTGGTAACTCTTCTATCGCTTCTGCATATCAGAACAAGCCTGTTCCGATGAATGCAACACAGTGGTGGGGTTTCCAGCCTACATTTATGAAGCGTCTGCGTGACAGCCGCGACAATGAGGGTGATAAGCGTGTAGCTACTAACCTCGGTGATGGCGACTACGGTGCAAGTGGTGAGAATATCACTTGGTGTAACAAGTATATCGGTGACCAGAGCGGTGCTATCGCTGTTTTGGATTGCGATATCCCTTACTATCGTACTGCCCTCGGTATTATGATGGCTGCTGAGCTCGCATACTACAAGAAGGAGTACACAAAGGCTCTGGGTTACCTGAACGTAATTGCAAAGCGTGCTTACGGCAAGGATGGCTACTACAAGGATGCAACTGCAACAGGTGTTCTCGCAGCACTTGAGAACGAGTACTTCCTCGAGTTCCCTGCTGAGGGTGTTATCTGGTGGGCTCTTATCCGTCTCGACACTATTTGGAATTACAACGACTACCTCAAGGAGCAGAAGGCAACAAATCCAAACATTCTGTTGTGGCCTATCTCTAACTCGGCTCGTAACAAGAACTACAAGCTCGTTCAGACTGAGGGTTGGAATTAGTTTAACAGATAAAAAGAGAAAAAACTATGAAAATATTTAAGTATTTAGTTTTGGGTGCGGCAGTTCTTGGTCTTGCAGCTTGCCACGAGGTAGATACTACCGAGCGCGATGTACAGACCCGTGTAACTCTGTCGCCTCTGACTCAGCAGTTTGATGCAAAGGCTCAGTCTTATACAGCTGCTGTTCAGATCAATAGCGGTAGCGTACTCTCAAACCTTGCTTGGGATGCTGAGGTAACTGCTGGTGCAGACTTCGTAACTCTGTCAAAGGTTTCTGTAGAGCAGTCTTATACAGGTACTTACGATACTGAGACTGTTTATACTCAGAATGTAGAGGGTATCAAGCTTGACATTGCTGCAAATGCAGAGTACAAGCGTACTTTCGAGGTTACCGTAACCGTTGCAGACGGTACAGTAGTTCCGTTTGCTTTCACACAGCTCGGCGCAAAGGCTGACGCTGCTGTATCTACCGAGGTTAAGGGTCTTGAGTTCCTTGCTACAGGTGGTAGTGAGACTGTTGCTTACTCAACTAATATGGGTGATGTAGTATCATTCGCATTTACCAATGGCGACGGTTCTGAGGCAACTTGGCTTGCTGCTGAGGCTGTTGAGGTAGGTAAGGTTAAGGTTACTGCACAGGAGTGGACTGACAAGACTGCTGGCCGTAACGCAACTATGGTTATCACCGTAGGTACTGAGGCTACTTCTATTGCTTCTTGCTCTATCGCTATCTCACAGCTCGCTGCTGAGGATAACTACTTCGTATATGGTGAGAGCGCAGGCGACATCGTTGCTACTGCTGCTGTTCAGATGGAGAAGACTCAGACTGAGGGCGTATATACCCTGAAGAACTTCTTCTGCGAGGGCGCAAAGAACGATATCATTATCAACAAGAACTCTCGTGAGGTTGTTTATCCTTGCTGGGCACTCGCTGCTGAGGGTAAGGTTGTAGTTCTCGAGTCTGCAGCTACTACTTACACTGCTCCTGTTATCGAGGCTAACGGTATTCGTTTGCTGACTGTAAACTTCAACGACCTTACTTGGTCTTGGGAGCGCGAGACTAACCAGTACGCTATGCCTGACTCTGAGCTCTCTAAGTATCCTACAAAGTCTTACATCGCTCGTGATGGCTCTATGAAGACTTGGATGGTTAAGCACATGGCATGGGACGGTGGTGACATCTCTCCTAAGCTCGGTTCTGGTATGGTTAAGTGCTATCACGGTCCTAAGGATAGCTGTGAACCTCAGTGTGCTGTAGGTACAGATGGTTATGCTGCTGCTAACTTCCCAACTGCTTGGAATGACTGGACAAAGCTTAACCCTGCATTCGAGACTATTGAGAACGAGGGTAAGGGTCAGCTTGAGACCTACTCTGATGATGGCCGTATCTACACTTACCACGAGATGCTCGGTTACGAGGCTCGCTTCGGTATCGGTTACGCTCGTTACGAGACTGGTCCGTGGATTGTAGGTGAGAAGTATACCGATGCACGCGGTACTACTTACACTATCGCAGAGGCTCCACTTAAGGGTAGTAAGATCGCTGAGTATACTGGTGACGATGCACAGGATGAGGCTCTCTATCCAATGCTTAAGGTTCAGGCTCAGGGTATCTGCCCTTACGGCTGGCACGTAGCTAATGCTCAGGACTGGAGAGACTTGTTCTATGCAATGGCTCAGGCTTCAAAGACTGGTACTCATACATATCCTGTTAATGAGGCTGATTGTACTTACAAGCAGATGATCAATGGTGGTGTGCCTAATATCAATGGTTGGTTGCGTAACACCAAGTATTGGGGTGATCAGTACATTGATGAGGGCGCTGATGAGTTCGGTTTTGACTACTATCCACTCGGTTGGCGTTATATGACTCAGGGCTTTATGTGGTGGACTGTACGTATGCAGATGTGGGTACCGCTGCCAATGCCAGGTGCAAAAGCAAATGACGGCTATCCAAACGCAGGTGGTGCTCGTATCAATGTTGTTATCAAGGATAATAAGACTATGACTACAGCTCTTGCTAACCTTGATATCGGTCAGGCAGTCTGCGGTTTCCGTTGCGTTAAGAACTACAAGTAGTAGAACATAACACAACTAAATTCTAATAATTCGGGGTGGCGGTGTCCACTGCCACCCCTTTTTTCAAAAAATGATGATTAAAAGACTCTCTATATTAGCATTGACTGCAGCCGCAATATTTGTTGTCGGCTGTAAAAAAGATGGTCCGGACTCTCCGTGGGGACCCGGTTATACACCGGGTGGTGGCGGAAATGGTACCGGTGATGAGGAGGTTGTTGTTAAGCCTATAGAGAAGGCTGACAATATTGTGGTGGCACACCGCGGTGCTGTAAAGGAGTTTGGAGGTACACCCGACAACTCTATCGCATCGTTGCGTAACGCCATTGCGCTCGGTTGCTATGGCTCAGAGCTTGATATCTATTGGACAAAGGATAACGATGTAATTGTTGCACACGCAGACGGCAACTGCCAGATTAACCGTATGTATCCGTGGGAGAATACTGTGGCAGAGCTTCGTCGTGGAGGTGTGTTGTCCAATGGTGAGATACTGCCTACATTCAAAGAGTACCTGACAGTAGCCGTAACCGAGGGTAAGTGTACAAAACTTATCCTTGACATCAAGAACATTACAGCCCCTACAACTATCAATGCAGATACACGCGCACAGTACTGTATCAATGCATGCCGTCGTGCTACGGAGATAGCAAAGGAGATGGGTGCTACCGAATATATAGAGTTTATCTGCACCGGTAACGAGAAGGTTATGTCAGGCTGCGCACCAATCTGCGAGTCTGCAAAAATTCCTATCGGTTGGATGGCAAATAAAGCCGCTACAGAGTACGATCGCCTCGGTAAAGGCTGTAAGTATGCATATCGTTGGGCAAATCTCTCTCTCGAGTATATGAATGACGGCTTTAGCGGTGGTAAGCGAACTATCGACGAGTTTGTGTCAAACAATATCGAGCTGAGCGTATTCAATGCCGATACCGATCAGCAGATGGAATACTATATCAATCAGTCACATAAACTGAAGTTTATCTGTTCAAACTATCCGAAGGGTCTTCTTCGTAAAATGGGTATAAACAGATAGGTAAATAGCAGTTTCAGTTGTAATTATATATAGGATTCACCCTGGTTGATAC
>CANBCZ010000021.1 GCA_947367255.1 uncultured Alistipes sp. | reverse complement strand
GGTTATGCTGCCAAGTGTACCGCCGAGTAGCCGCGTTCGGATTAGATAAGCGCTGAAAGCATCTAAGCGCGAAGCTAACCCCAAGATTAGTCTTCCCTTGAGGGGCGTAGGAGACGACTACGTTGATAGGCTGCAGATGTACGAGTAGTAATATTTTTAGTCGAGCAGTACTAATTACCCGAACGGCTTTCTTGCTGAATCTTTATCTCATCTCTTATAAGTGTCAAAATTATCGGAAGCCAACCGATTAACAAAGCGGCAAGGTTCTTAGCAATAAGCTAAACCTAAACAAGTTTTAGGTGGTTATAGCAGTGAGGTTCCACCTCTTCCCATTCCGAACAGAGAAGTTAAGCTCACTAACGCCGATGGTACTGCGGTTTTCCCGTGGGAGAGTAGGTAGCCGCCTCTTTAAGTCAGACTTGAGATATCAGGTCTGACTTTTTTTATATTTATATAAGTCAGACCTGATATCTCAAGTCTGACTTAAAGAGGCGGCAGTGCCGCACTCGTTGTGTTACCCACCCCCTAAATCCCCCTCTTGTGAGGGGGACTTTTGTTTACTTCGGCAAGGTAAGCTCTTTATCCCTGTCTTGCTCGTTTTGCTTTGTACAAAATATACTGCACTCTATACAAAAATTAAGAGGAGTAAGAGTTTTATGCGCGTAAAAATAGGGGGTAATAGGGCAAAATATAGGCAAAAAGTTGTACCTTTGTGAAATAAACATTCAAATTATGAGCGTAGCTTCCTTTCTAAAAGCTGAACATAGTACTGCATTTTCGTTTGAGGTGTTGCCGCCGTTGCGTGGTAACAGTATTGAGACCCTTTTTAATAGTGTCGAGCGGTTGATGCAGTTTGATCCTGCCTATATAAACATCACTACACACCGTACGGAGGTGGTTTACAAGGAGGTTTCGGCGGGAATTTTCCAGAGGACAACCGAGCGAAAGCGTCCCGGAACGGTTGCTATTGCGGCTGCTCTGAAGAGTCGTTATGGTGTAGCGGCTGTGCCACACGTCATCTGTAGCGGTTTTACCCCGTCGGAGTTGGAGAATGAGTTGATAGATCTCTCCTACCTCGGCATTACCGACCTGTTGGTGCTGCGTGGCGACAAGGCGAAGAGTGACAGAACTTTTATCGCTGAGCAGGGCGGTTATAACCACGCTGTAGAGCTATGTGAGCAGGTTTCGGCATTTAATAGCGGAGTGATGTTGGATGGTACGATGCACGACTCTTTGGCAACTCCATTCTCGTTCGGTGTTGCCGGATATCCGGAGAAGCACGAGGAGGCAATGAACTTAGATGTTGATATTCAGCACCTTAAGGCGAAGATTAATGCGGGCGCGGAGTATGTCGTAACGCAGATGTTTTTTGACAATGCCAAATTTTTCGACTTTGTTGCTCGTTGTCGTGCTGCGGGTATTGAGGTGCCGATTATTCCGGGACTCAAGCCGCTCACTTCGCTCACTCAGCAGGCTTTACTGCCAAAGACTTTCCATATAGATCTGCCGATGGAGCTGGCTGCGGAGCTTGTAAAGTGCAAGAGCAACGAGGCTGTGAAGGCGTTGGGTGTTGAGTGGGGAACGATGCAGGCGAAGGAGCTGAAGGCTGCGGGTGTGCCGAGTATCCATTTCTACTCGATGAATGCGGTGGCAAGTATTGAACAGATTGCTAAAAATGTCTATTAATGGGCAGCTTTTTTGATATATTGAAGCGACAAATTATGGTGCTCGATGGCGCAATGGGCACTATGATTCAGCGATATAACCTCACAGAGAGTGACTTTCGTGGTGCAGAGTTTGCCGACCATACGCACCGCGTGGAGGGCAATAACGACCTTCTTGTCCTCACCCGTCCCGATATTATCTCGGCAATTCATCGTCAGTACCTCGAGGCAGGTGCGGACATTATCGAGACCTGTACTTTTAACAGCCAGCAAATCTCCCAGAGCGAGTACGGACTGCAAAATCAGGTGCGTCGTCTTAATCTCGAGGCGGCTCGTTTAGCTCGTGAAGAGGTAGCACGAATAAATGCGCAAACACCTGATAAAGAGCGTTTTGTGGCGGGCTCTGTAGGTCCTACATCAAAGAGTTTGACAATCTCGCCCGATGTTGAAAATCCGGCGCTGCGCGCAGTAGATTTTGATACTTTGCAGAGTGCATACATCGAGCAGATTGAGGCACTTGTGGATGGCGGAGTGGACCTGCTTCTTGTGGAGACAGTCTTTGATACGCTCAACGCGAAGGCGGCGCTGATGGCTGCGGAGAGCGTCTTTGAGAGTCGTGGCAAGCGCCTTCCGGTGATGCTCTCGCTCACTATTGCCGACGAGGCGGGTCGTACACTTTCGGGTCAGACTCTTGAGGCTGTAGTGGCATCGGTGAGCCATTTTAACCTTGCGACAATCGGTCTGAACTGCTCGTTCGGAGCTGAGAAGATGGAGCCTTTCTTGCGTGAACTCTCAGAGCTAACACCTTGTTATATAAGCGCTTATCCTAATGCCGGTCTGCCGGATGCAATGGGTCGTTATGACCAGACACCGCAGATGATGGCAGAGAATATTGCCCGTTTTGCCCGCCGTGGAGTGGTAAATATTGTCGGTGGCTGCTGCGGCTCTACACCTGACCATATTGCGGCAATTGCGGCGGCTGTCGAGGGTATTGCTCCGCGAGAGCCGAAGAGCAGAAAGAGTGCGTGGCTTGCGGGTCTTGAGGCTTTGGAACCAAATGGCGCTTTTGTCAATGTCGGCGAGAGGTGCAATGTGGCGGGTAGCCGTAAATTTTTGCGCCTTATAAGTGAGAAAAACTATACTGAGGCACTTGCCATTGCTCGTAAACAGGTCGAGGATGGAGCTATGATGCTCGATATAAATATGGACGATGCGATGATAGATACAGAGAGTCAAATGGTTGATTTTCTGAATATTATGGCATCCGAGCCCGATATTGCGCGTGTGCCGTGGATGGTCGATTCGTCGCGCTTTGAGGTTATTGCTGCTGCGCTGAAGGTTATACAGGGCAAGGCGATTGTAAACTCCCTATCGCTCAAGGAGGGAGAGGAGCTATTTCTGCAGAGGGCAGCTGTTGTCAAGAGTTTTGGAGCGGCGTTGGTGGTTATGGCATTTGACGAGCAGGGTCAGGCGACAACTACCGAGCGTAAGATTGAGATATGTAACAGAGCCTATCGACTGCTCACTGAGCGTGTCGGTTTTGAGCCTCGCGATATAATCTTCGACCCTAATATCTTGACCGTAGCAACGGGCATTGCCGAACACGACCGCTATGCGCTCAACTTTATCGAGGCTACGGCGTGGATTGCGCAAAATCTGCCGGGGACACACATCAGCGGCGGCGTGAGCAACCTCTCATTTGCCTTCCGCGGAAACAACTATCTGCGAGAGGCCATGCACGCTGTGTTCCTCTATCACGCAGCTGCGGCAGGTATGGATATGGCGATTGTAAATCCTTCAACATCAGTGATGTACGAGGATATACCGCAGCAGCTCAGAGATGCCCTTGAGGATGTTGTTCTGGCGCGTCGAGCAGATGCTGCCGAGCGATTAACCGAACTTGCAAGCAGCTATCTGGCAACGACTACCGAGCATAAAGAGGAGTCGGACCGAACACAGATACCTATTGACGAGCGCCTTGCAACGGCTCTGCAGCGCGGTGATGAGCGCTTCTTGGAGGAGGATTTGCAGCAGGCTCTCGAAGTCTATCCATCGGCTGCGGCGATTATCGAACAGCCGCTTATGCAGGGTATGATGCGCGTGGGAAAGCTCTTTGGCGAGGGTAAGATGTTCCTGCCGCAGGTGGTAAAGACTGCACGAACAATGAAGCGTGCGGTGGCAATTCTGCAACCATATCTCGAGCAAAATAGGAGCACAAAGAGTGCAGGTCGATACCTTGTGGCGACGGTTAAGGGGGATGTTCACGATATTGGAAAGAATATCGCGGCAGTTATTCTGCGCTGTAACGGCTTTGAGGTTATAGACTTGGGGGTGATGGTCTCTCCACAGGATATTGTCGCGGCAGCAAAGAGTTATAATGTTGATTATATTGGACTTAGCGGTCTTATTACTCCGTCGCTCGAGCAGATGTGCACTACAGTTACAATGCTCCGCGAGGCGGGGATTGATATGCCTGTCTTTATCAGTGGCGCGACAACCTCGGCACTGCATACGGCGATAAAGATTGCACCACTCTATAATGGGGCAGTGTTCCACATAAAGGATGCATCGCAAAATCCGGTTATTGCTCTTCGCCTCGCAACAGCCGAGCGCGAGGAGGTTATCTCGGAGCTCAAGATGAAACAGCAGAGTCTGCGTCGTGAGTTTGAGAGCCGTGAAAGAGTTGATAATAAGCCACTTCCGCGAATATCTATAGATTGGAAAAAGGCTCTTGAGAGCTGGGATCCGGAACTGTTTATGTTACGCTGGGACTTGCAGGATGTGACCGTTTCGACCGTTCGTAAATATATAAATTGGCGCAGTTTTCATAACTTCTGGCGCACCTCTCCGCATACAAAGGAGGGTCGAGCAATGCGTGCCGAGGCGGAGAAGATTTTGGACCGTATGGCAACACAAAAGGTGCGCGGCAGGGTAGAGGCTTTTACTGCTTGGTCAGATGGGGATACGATTGTTCTCAAGAGCGACAGAGTGGGTGAGATAACCATTCCGACACCTCGTCAGCAGAGGGTAAATAGCGACGGCGTGGCACTCTCGCTTGCCGATTTTGTGGCTCCAAAGGGCTTTAATGATGCTGTGTGCCTGTTTGCTATAACCGTTCCAAAACGCCTTGTAACGGCGATTGAACGCTTTAAGAGCAGCGGCGATGACTATAATGCGCTCCTCTATCAGAGCGTTTCGGATAGGGTTGTCGAGGCGGCAAGTGAGTATGTTCACCGCCAGATGCGTTACAGTTGGTTCTTCGCTTTTGATGACTACCTTGGACTGAAAGAGGCGGAGGAGAGACTTACCATTCCGCAACTTTTTGCGGCAAAATATCGCGGTATCCGACCGGCTGTGGGCTACTCCTGCCTGCCAGATCAGCGGATAATGTTCGATATAGACCGAGCGATAAATCTGAAAGATGTCGGCATAACCCTTACCGAATCGGGCGCGATGTATCCGCAATCTTCGGTCTCGGGACTCTATATCGGAGCGGCGGATGCAAAATACTTCATAATCGAATAATATGCAAAAAATGCGGAGCAGTACAGAGTTGTGCTGCTCCACTTTTTTGTTGCTGAGAGCAACTTTTTTTGCCATTTTATTTGAATATTAATGAATTTTGGCTAAATTTGCTCATCTTTTTCAGATAATCACGGAAATCGAATAAAATTCATAAATAATGAATAATAATTCAATAAAAGTTCTCTTCGCATTAGAGGAGCATGTTATCTATTCCGAGCAGATTTGTCAGCTTATCTATGAGTCGGCATTGCAGCGCGGAACGGGCATTGCCAAGCGTAGTCCCGAGTATATCTCTGCGAAGATTAAGGGCGGTAAGGCTGTAGTGGCGCTTGATGGTGACAGACTTGTCGGTTTCAGCTATATCGAGTGCTGGGGTCACGGCGATTATGTGGCAACATCGGGTCTTATTGTCGATCCCGAGTATCGCCATTCGGGTCTTGCGGCGCAGATTAAGGCTCGTACTTTCGAGCTTGCTCGTGCCCGCTTCCCTTATGCCAAGATATTCAGTATCACAACTTCGCTGCCTGTGATGAAGCTCAACACCCGCCTCGGATATAAGCCCGTTACATTCTCCGAGCTTACAGATGACGAGGAGTTCTGGAAGGGTTGTGAGGGTTGTTGCAACTACGATATTTTGCAGCGCAACAACCGCCGTATGTGCCTCTGTACAGGTATGCTCTACGATCCAAAGACTCCGCTGCCGGGCAGTTCATCGTTCCAGCCATACTGGATGGTGCTGAAGAATAAGATTAAAAAGTTGTTCCATTTGAAATAATTGAATAAAGGTAGGTTCTATAAATTAGGTCGAGGCGATTTTGGAGAATATTTTGAGGATATTTTTCAGCTCTTTCGAGGGCGCAATAGCCTATTGTAACTGAGGAAAGCTGGGAAAGATACCAAAATATACCCAAAAGCGACCGAAATAGAACTTACAGGAAGCAGAAATAATAATTTACTAATTTATAGAACATACCTAAATATGAAAAAGAAGGTTGTACTTGCATTCAGTGGAGGTCTTGATACCTCATTTTGTGTAAAATATCTCAGCGAGGAGCTGGGCTACGAGGTCTATACAGCTATCGCCAATACCGGCGGATTCTCAGAGGCGGAACTTGCCGCTATCGAGAAGCGAGCATACGATTTGGGTGCCAAGGAGCACGCAACACTCGATATTACCCAGCAGTACTACGAGCAGAGCATCAAGTATATGGTCTATGGAAATATCCTGCGTAACGGAACCTATCCGATTTCGGTATCGTCAGAGCGTACTTTTCAGGCTATTGCCATTATCGAGTATGCAAAGAAAGTAGGTGCAGATTGTGTTGCTCACGGCTCTACAGGTGCGGGCAATGATCAGGTGCGTTTCGATTTGACCTTCCAGATTTTGGCACCGGAGATTGAGATTATTACCCCTACACGCGATATGACCCTTACTCGTGAGTACGAGATTAACTACCTCAAGGAGCACGGCTATGTGGCTGACTTTGTGAAGATGGAGTACTCTATCAACAAGGGTCTTTGGGGCACAAGCATCGGCGGTAAGGAGACCCTCCGCTCGGAGCAGACTCTGCCTGAGAGCGCATATCCGAGTCAGGTTACAGCCGAGGGCGAGCAGAGCCTGAAGCTGACCTTTGCAAAGGGTGAGCTGAGCGCAGTAAACGGTGTTGAGTATGCAGATAAGGTCGAGGCTATTCGTGCTGTCGAGGCTATCGGCTCTGCTTACGGCATTGGTCGCGATATGCATATCGGCGATACAATTATCGGTATCAAGGGTCGTGTGGGCTTTGAGGCTGCAGCGCCTATGCTTATCATCGCAGCACATAAGATGCTCGAGAAGCACACCCTTACAAAGTGGCAGCAGTATTGGAAGGATCAGATCGGTACTTGGTACGGTATGTTCCTCCACGAGGCACAGTATCTCGACCCTGTAATGCGCGATATGGAGGCGTTCCTCGAGAGCACACAGGCTAAGGTTGATGGTACTGTAGAGATTACTCTGCGCCCATATAGCTACACACTTGTCGGCGTTACCTCTGACTTCGATCTGATGAAGACCGACTTTGGCGAGTATGGCGAGGTGAACAAGGCTTGGAGTGCCGACGATGTCAAGGGCTTTACCAAGATTATGGCAAACTCGATGAAGATCTACTACAATAAGTCCAAGAAGTAATGGTTAAAGTTGGAATTATCGGTGGCGCAGGCTATACTGCGGGCGAACTTATACGACTGCTTATCAACCACCCTGCAGTAGAGCTTCTCTTTGTCCACTCGACAAGCAATGCGGGCAATCTGCTGAGCGATGTCCACGGCGGACTTGTCGGCGAGACAGAGCAGCGATTTGCAACTGAGTACGACCTTGCTGCTGTCGATGTGCTCTTCCTCTGCTCGGCACACGGTCAGAGCCGTAAGTTCTGGGAGGAGAATAGAGCACCGGAGGGTCTGAAGATTATCGACCTTGCGCAGGACTTCCGCGACGAGAGCTGCGGCTATGTCTATGGTCTGCCCGAGATAAATCGCGACCGTATCGCTGCAACCTCACGCCTTGCCAATCCGGGCTGCTTTGCAACCGCTATTCAGCTTGCTCTGCTGCCACTTGCGGCAAATGGACTGCTCAAGAGCGAGGTGCATATTACAGCAATCACAGGCTCCACAGGCGCGGGCGTAAAGCCGGGTGCAACCACACATTTCAGCTGGCGTAACGATAATATCTCGGTCTATAAAGCCTTTGAGCATCAGCACCTTATAGAGATTGGTCGCACACTGAAGACTCTTCAGCCGTCATTCGATAGCGCAGTGAACTTTGTCCCTATGCGTGGTGACTTTGCGCGTGGTATCTTTGCATCGGTATATACCGATTGCGACCTTACTGCCGAGCAGGCTGTTGCGCTCTATAACGACTTCTATTCTGATGCAGCATTTACCTTTGCCGTCGAGCGTGATGTCGATTTGAAGCAGGTGGTAAATACCAATAAGGCTGTTGTTCGTGTGGCGAAATATGGAACAAAACTGCACATTGTATCTGTTATCGACAACCTTCTCAAGGGTGCGTCGGGACAGGCGGTGCAGAATATGAATATTATGCTCGGACTCGACGAGAAAACAGGTCTGAGCCTTAAACCAAGTGCTTTCTAATGAAGATGTTTGATGTATATCCCCTCTACGACATTGAGCCTGTAAGGGGATGTGGAAACTATGTATACGACGCCGAGGGAACAGAGTATCTCGACCTCTATGGTGGTCACGCAGTTATCAGTATCGGTCACAGCCACCCGCACTATGTAGAGGCGGTGAGCAGTCAGCTCTCTCGTTTGGGCTTCTACTCCAACTCTGTGCAGAACTCTCTGCAGGGGGTACTTGCCGAGAAACTTGGTCGCGTTAGCGGATATACCGACTACTCGCTCTTCTTGTGTAACTCGGGTGCTGAGGCAAACGAAAATGCCGTAAAGCTCGCCTCGTTCCATACGGGAAAGAGTAAACTGCTCGCCTTTAAGGCTGCATTCCACGGCAGAACATCGGGCGCTGTTGCCGCTACCGATAATCCGAAGATTGTCGCTCCGTTTAACCAGACTGAGAATGTGGAGTTCGTGCCGCTGGGCGATATTGCAGCTGTAGAGGCGAAGCTCGCTACGGGTGAGTTCTGCGCCGTAATTATCGAGGGCATTCAGGGTGTTGCGGGTATCCACTGTCCGACAGACGACTTTTTTGTTGCTCTGCGTGAGGTTACTACAAAGTATGGCGTGGTGCTTATTGCCGACGAGATTCAGTCGGGATATGGCAGAAGCGGTGACTTCTTTGCACACCAGCACTCGGGCATCAAGGCAGATGTTATTACCGTTGCCAAGGGTATTGCGAACGGCTTTCCGATGGGTGGCGTGCTGATTGCACCACACTTCAAGCCGTGGTACGGTATGCTGGGAACCACCTTTGGCGGTAACCACCTCGCTTGTGCGGCGGCTATAGCTGTGCTCGATGTTATCGAGAGCGAAAATCTTGTAAACAATGCCCGAGAGGTTGGCGAATACCTTCTCTCGGAGCTTAAAAAGATAGATGGCATTAAGGATGTTCGCGGTCGCGGATTGATGATTGGTATCGAGATTGATGGCTCGGCTTCGGAGATGCGCAAACGCCTACTCTTCGAGCGCCATATCTTCACAGGTGGCGCAGGTGCAACGACCGTTCGTCTGCTCCCTGCACTGACCCTTACCCGCGAGCAAGCGGATGTTTTCCTTAAGAATTTCAAAGAATTACTATGAAAAAGTTCACAAATGTAGCAGATATCGGCAACCTCAAAGAGGCTGTTGCCGAGGCTTTAGAGGTCAAGAAGAACCGCTTTGCGTGGACAGAGCTCGGACGCAACAAGACCCTGCTGATGATATTCTTCAACTCCTCACTTCGTACCCGCCTCTCGACACAGAAGGCTGCGATGAATCTGGGTATGAATGTTATGGTGCTCGATGTCAATCAGGGTGCGTGGAAGCTCGAGACCGAGCGCGGTGTGGTTATGGATGGTGATAAGGCTGAGCACCTGCTGGAGGCTATTCCGGTTATGGGCAGCTACTGCGATATTATCGGTGTTCGCTCGTTTGCCGGTCTGAAAAATAAGGCTGAGGACTACGAGGAGCGCGTTATCGAGCAGTTTATCCGCTACTCCGGTCGTCCCGTATTCTCTATGGAGGCGGCTACGGGTCATCCGCTGCAGAGCTTTGCCGACCTTATTACTATCGAGGAGCATAAAACTGTTGCCCGTCCGAAGGTTGTCCTTACTTGGGCACCACATCCGAAGGCTCTGCCGCAGGCAGTACCAAACTCGTTTGCCGAGTGGATGAATGCGGCTGACTATGAGCTTGTCGTAACACATCCGAAGGGCTATGAGCTCGATCCGCGCTTTGTTCGCCCTGAGCAGATTGAGTACGACCAGCGCAAGGCATTTGAGGGTGCAGACTTTATCTATGCAAAGAATTGGTCTGCCTTTGCCGACGAAAACTATGGTGCAGTGCTCTCTACAGACCGCGATTGGACTGTCGATGCCGAGAAGATGGCGCTTACAAACAACGCCTACTTTATGCACTGCCTGCCTGTGCGTCGCAATATGATTGTCACAGACGATGTTATCGAGTCGGAGCGTAGTCTGGTAATCCCCGAGGCTGCCAACCGCGAGATTTCTGCACAGGTAGTCATCAAACGACTTTTGGAGAACTTATAATGATTAAGGTTGTAAAAATAGGTGGCAATGTTATCGACAACGAGGCGGCACTTACCCGCTTTGCTGCCGACTTTGCCGCTCTGGAGGGACCGAAGATCCTTGTTCACGGTGGCGGAAAGCTCGCAACACGCCTTGCCGAGAAGTTGGAGATACCGACAACGATGATAGATGGTCGCCGCGTGACCGACCGTCAGACGCTCGATGTAGTGACTATGGTCTATGCGGGTCTTATCAACAAGCATGTCGTGGCTCTGCTGCAGGCAAATGGTTGTAATGCTATCGGTCTGTCGGGTGCAGATGCAAATGTTGTCAAGGCTACTCGCCGACCAGCAAAGCCGATTGATTTTGGTTTTGTGGGTGATATTTCGGTAGAGAGTGTGGATGCAGATTTTATTCTGAGCCTTACCGAGCGCGGCGTTGTTCCCGTATTCTGCTCGATTATGCACGACGGAGCGGGTACGCTGCTCAACTGCAATGCCGACTCTGTAGCCTCTGCCGTAGCGGTTGCTGTGGCACAAAAGGCAGATACAGAGCTTGTTTTCTGCTTTGAGAAGGCGGGCGTTATGGCAGATATCGACGACCCGAATAGTGTTATTGCCGAGATTCGTCCGCAGAGCTATAGGACCCTGCTTGCCGATGGCGTTGTAAACAAGGGTATGATTCCAAAGATTGACGGTGCTTTTCGCGCTCTTGAGAGTGGCGTCAAGGTCGTTACTATTAAACACTCCGAGGCTCTTAATGTAGAGAGCGGAACAAAGATAATGCTTTAGTATGCAGAGAGTTACGGCAAAAGAGTGCGTAGAGTTGCTGTGTCGCCTTGTTGCAACCCCGTCAGTTTCGGGAGCAGAGGAGGGTACCGCAAGTATCCTCTATGCCTTTCTTGCAGATAGGGGTGCAGATGTTTGTCGCCTCTACAATAATGTGTGGGCTGTGGCTGCGGGCTTTGACTCGTCGAAACCTACGCTGCTGCTCAACTCACACCACGATACGGTAAAACCTGCGGGCGGATATACCTTCGACCCATATTCGGGAACTATTGCCGATGGTAAGATTTTGGGCTTGGGCAGTAACGATGCAGGTGGCTCGCTTGTGGCACTGATAGCACTCTTCTCCAACTATAGCGACACTTCGGCACTGCCATTTAACCTTATCCTCGCCCTTACCGCCGAGGAGGAGACTATGGGCGAAAAGGGTATGCGAGCAATGCTTGCACACTTTGCTGAGCAGAGTATAAAGATTGATATGGCGATTGTCGGTGAGCCTACGGCTATGCAGGCGGCAGTTGGCGAGAGGGGTCTTGTGGTGCTTGACGGTGTGACTACGGGAAAGAGCGGACACGCAGCACGCAACGAGGGCGACAATGCACTCTATAAGGCTATTGAGGATATCGCTCTGCTTCGCGACTACCATTTTGAGCGAAAAAGTAGCGTGCTGGGGGATATAAAGCTCTCGGTAACTCAGATTGCAGCGGGCAGACAGCACAATATTGTCCCCGACAGCTGTAACTTCGTGGTCGATGTGCGCACGACAGATGCCTATACAAACGAGCAGACCGTAGAACTGCTGCAGGGTGTTGTACACCACTCTACACTCACACCTCGCTCAACCCGTGTGCGTGCCTCGGCAATAGCAGAGAGCCATCCGCTTGTGCGTGCGGCAGTGGCAGTAGGCAGGGAGTGTTTTATCTCGCCGACAACATCCGACCGAGCACTTATGTCGGGCATTGCGGCACTGAAAATCGGCGTGGGCGAGAGCTCCCGCTCACATACAGCAGACGAATTTGTAAAAATATCAGAGATAGAGCAGGGTATAGATATCTACTGCTCGATTTTAGATAAACTATCAGAGTATGAAGTTATGGAATAAGGGTTTTGAACCCGATAAACTTATTGAGGATTTTACCGTAGGCGCCGATCGTGAACTCGACCTGCGTCTTGTCCGCTACGATGTGCAGGGCTCTATGGCTCATATCCGTATGCTCGAGAGTATCGGACTACTTGAGAGTAGCGAGCTTCCTGTGCTGCTTGAGGCGCTGGAGCGTATTGCTCAGAGCATTGAGCGTGGCGAGTTTGTGATAGAGGAGGGCGTTGAGGATGTCCACTCGCAGGTGGAGCTGATGCTTACGCGCGAGCTTGGCGATATGGGTAAGAAGATTCACTCGGGTCGCTCGCGTAACGATCAGGTGCTTGTCGATCTGAAACTCTTTATGCGCGACGAGATGAAAACGGTGGCAAAGGCTGTAAAGCGCCTCTTTGACCGCCTTCAGAGCCTGAGCAACGCACATAAGGATACCCTTATGCCGGGCTATACTCACCTTCAGGTGGCTATGCCTTCATCGTTTGGTCTGTGGTTTGGTGCATACGCCGAGTCGCTTGTAGATGACTTGGAGATGGTCGCTGCGGCATATAAGATTGCCAATCAGAACCCTCTCGGCTCGGCTGCGGGCTATGGCTCATCATTCCCACTCGACAGAACAATGACCACACGACTTTTAGAGTTCGAGGATCTGCACTATAATGTTGTTGCGGCGCAGATGAGTCGCGGAAAGACCGAGCGTGCTGCTGCTTATGCCATTGCATCGGTTGCCTCGACACTCGGCAAGTTTGCTATGGATGTCTGCCTGTTTATGTGCCAGAACTACGGCTTTATCTCCTTCCCCGACAACCTTACAACGGGCTCGAGCATTATGCCGCACAAGAAGAATCCCGATGTCTTCGAGATTATGCGCGGCAAGTGTAACCGCCTGCAGGCTGTTCCAAACGAGATTTCGCTGCTTACGGCAAATCTTCCGTTGGGCTATCATCGTGATTTGCAGCTGCTTAAGGATATTATCTTCCCTGCAACAACTACTCTATGTCAGTGCCTTGATATGTGCGACTTTATGCTTGAGCATATCTCCATCAAGGAGAATATCCTCGACGACGAGCGCTACAACTACCTCTTTACCGTTGAGGATGTCAATCGCCTGACACTCTCCGGTGTTCCGTTCCGCGAGGCGTACAAGCAGGTCGGTATGGCTGTTCAGCGTGGCGAATATACCCCGACAAAGGAGGTGCACCACACCCACGAGGGCAGTATCGGCAATCTGTGTAATGATAAAATTGCAGAAAAGATGAATAAAGTTTTGGTAAAGTTTGGATTCTGAAAAAATTTTACTAACTTTGTAATAACGAAAACAACTTAGATATGCAGAGCGCACGATTTTTTGGTTACTACTATTTTTACTTCTTTACCAACAAGGATTAAGGAGCGGTAACCCGTGTGCAGTATAATATATAATGTATAGAGCCGTTCCTTATTTGGAGCGGCTTTTTAATTGGAAACCGAATGAAAAGAGTTGCAATACAGGGTTACGCAGGCTCGTTCCACCATATCGCGGCACAGCAGTATGAGGGTGCAAAGGTAGATATTCTGCCTTGCGACACCTTCCGTGCCGTAGCGCGTGCTGTGGAGAGTGGCGAGGTGGATTATGGCGTTATGGCTATCGAGAACTCCATCGCCGGCTCGATACTCCCGAACTACAACATACTGCAGCGCTGCAATGTACATATTGTCGGCGAGATATACCTGCAGATTCGCCAAAACCTGATGGTCAATCGCGGCGTAAAACTTGAGGATATCCGCGAGGTGGAGTCGCATCAGATGGCACTGCTTCAGTGTGCCGACTTTCTGGATGCACACCCTTGGCGACTTATCGAGAGTGCCGATACTGCGCTCAGCGCGGCACAACTTCAGCAGAGCGGCTCACGCACTACAGCGGCAGTTGCGGCAGAACTTGCAGCAGAGCTCTTCGACCTCGATATTATCGCGGCAGATATACACACCAACCGAAACAACTACACCCGTTTCCTTATCCTTGAGCGTTGCGACAGGGCGGTTTTCGAGCCTGAGGCGGAGTGCACAGAGGACAATAAGGCGTCGCTCTACTTCAAAATTCCCGATACTTCGGGCTCGCTCTATGACACACTTGCGGCATTTGAGGGTCTGGATATAAATATGACAAAGTTGCAGTCATATCCTATTGCCGACCAGCCGTTCCACTATATGTTCCATGTAGATATGGAGTTTGGCTCTGTTGAGGCACTGCGAAGTGCTGTCGAGCGAATGAGGGCTAAAGGGGTAGAGGTGCATATCTACGGAGTTTATAACAAAAATACCGACTTTGAACTATGATAGATACCTTCACACCAACACTCTCGACCCGACTTGACGGGGTAGGGGAGTACTACTTCTCTAAAAAGCTGCGTGAGATAGATAACTTGCGCAAGGAGGGTAAGACGATTATCTCTCTCGGTATCGGCAGCCCCGATATGCCGCCACATCCGTCGGTTATGGAGCGCCTTGCAGCAGAGAGCAGTAAGCCAAATACCCACGGCTACCAATCGTATCGTGGTGCCGAGCAGCTGCGCGTGGCATTTGCCGAGTGGTACAACAGAATGTTCGGTGTGGAGCTTAACCCCGACACGGAGATTATGCCCCTTATCGGTAGTAAGGAGGGTATTATGCATATCGCGATGACCTACCTTAATGAGGGCGATAGAGTGCTCGTGCCAAACCCCGGCTATCCGACCTATACCTCGGCAGTAACCCTCGCCGGTGGTGTTGCCACTCCGTATAACCTTACGGCAGAGGGTGGTTGGTTGCCTGACTTTGAAAATATTGATACTCAGGGTGTTAAGCTGATGATTATCAACTATCCGCATATGCCTACAGGCTCGGTCGCAACCCTTGCAGATTTGGAGCGAATTGTCGATTTCTGCCGCAAACACTCTATACTGCTGCTCAACGACAACCCATACGGCTTTATCCGTAACAACAATCCTGTCAGCCTGTTGCAGGTCGAGGGTGCGATGGATATCGCTATGGAGCTCAACTCGCTCAGCAAGAGCCACAATATGGCGGGTTGGCGTATCGGTATGCTTGCAGCCTCGGAGCAGCGAATAACCGAGATTTTGCGCTTTAAGAGCAATATGGACTCGGGAATGTTCCTGCCACTACAGCTCGCTGCCGCTACAGCGCTCGGACTTGGCGAGCAGTGGTACAAGTCGCTCAATGATGAGTACTACGCCCGCGAGGAGTTGGGTAAGGCAATTTTCGATGCACTCGGAATAGAGTATGCCGAAAATCAGGCGGGACTCTTCCTCTGGGGTCGATTGCCGGAGGGCGAAAACTGCTATGACTTCTGCGATCGCCTGCTCTACGACAAGGGGGTCTTCCTCACCCCGGGCGGCATCTTCGGCAGTGAGGGTAACAGATATATGCGTCTTAGCCTGTGTGCTCCGCAACAGGTTTTGAAAACCGTACTTGAAATATTAAGATAGTTTCTATAAAATGAAAGTTACAGTTATTGGTCTTGGTCTTATCGGTGGTTCGTTTGCCCTTGCTCTGAGGGCGAAGGGTATCGCTACAGATATTGTCGGTGTAGAGTCGTCACCTCTCCACGCCGCAAAGGCGCTGGAGCTTGGTATTGTAGATAGGATTTTACCGCTTGCAGAGGCTGTTGAGGGGGCAGAACTCATCGCTATAGCCGTTCCTGTGGATGTTATTCCGCAGCTTGCCGTAAAGATTCTCAACCGCGTGACAGCCGACCAGATTGTTATCGATATGGGCTCTACAAAGGGCGAGCTGTGTGAGATTATCTCGCAGCATCCGGCGCGTTCTCGTTTTGTCGCCACACACCCTATGTGGGGTACAGAGTTCAGTGGTCCCGAGGCAGCTACAGCCGACTCCTTTGCGGGTCGTAATGTGGTTATCTGCCAGAAGGAACTCTCTGACGCAGAGGCTGTTGCAACTGTTGAACAGATATACCGCAAGCTCGGTATGGGTATCCTCGAGATGGATGCCGAGCAGCACGATCTGCACGCGGCATATGTGAGCCATATCTCGCACATCACCTCCTTTATCCTCTCGACAACCGTCCTTGAGAAGGAGCGCGAGGAGGAGGCTATCTTCAACCTTGCAGGTGGTGGTTTTGACAGCACAGCACGCCTTGCAAAGAGTAGTGCCGATACTTGGATACCGATTTTTAAGCAGAATAAATATAATGTGCTCGATGTGCTGCGTGAGTATATCCACCAGCTCAATCTCTTCCGCAAGGCGCTTGAGAGGGATGACTACAAGGAGCTGGAGCAGATTATCTCGCGTGCAAATCAGATAAAGAGAGTGTTGCAAAAATAGATACAACTATGATAGACTTGAAATCCAAAAAACCGTTGATTATAGCAGGTCCTTGCTCTGCCGAGACCTCTGAGCAGACCCTGCAGACTGCAGAAAAACTTGCCGCTACGGGTAAGGTAGATATCTTCCGCGCAGGTGTGTGGAAACCTCGTACCAAACCGGGAGGCTTCGAGGGCGTAGGTATCCCTGCGCTGCCGTGGCTCGTTGAGGTAAGACGCCGTACAGGTATGCCGGTGGCTATCGAGGTGGCAAATGCAAAGCATGTCGAGAGTGCCCTTGCCTTCGGTATAGATATGTACTGGATTGGTGCCCGTACAACCTCCAACCCATTCAGCGTGCAGGAGATTGCCGAGGCTCTGCGTGGTACAGAGGCTCCTGTGCTCGTTAAAAACCCGATGAATGCCGATGTAGAGCTCTGGAATGGTGCTGTCGAGCGCCTTGCCAAGTGCAATATCAAGAACCTCGGACTCATCCACCGCGGATTTTCGGGCTACGGTTCGAGCAAATATCGCAATACCCCTATGTGGCATATGGCTCTGGAGATTAAGAAACGCCTGCCGGAACTGCCAATCTTCTGCGACCCGTCACACATCTGCGGAAACCGCGAAAACCTCCTCGAGGTGTCACAGCAGGCTGCCGATCTGAACTTCAACGGTATAATGATCGAGAGCCATATCAACCCCGATGCAGCGTGGTCGGATGCTAAGCAGCAGGTAACTCCGGAAGCCCTTGTCGAGCTGCTCAATAGCCTTATTTGGCGTGCCGAGGGGTCTGACTCTGTCGCTTACCAAGCATCACTCGACGAGCTGCGTGGCGTTATTGACCGCCTCGATGACGAGATTTTGCGACTCCTCTCAAAGCGTATGGAGGCTGCTGAGGGTATCGGTCGCATCAAGCGCGAGAATAATGTGATGATCCTCCAATCCACTCGTTGGAATCAGGTTGTCCAGCGTGTCCTCGCCCGCTCCGCCGAACTCGGTCTTAGCGAAGACTTCCTAAATATCCTGCTGGAGGCGATACATATTGAGAGTATTAACAAGCAGAACCATATTATGCAACAGTAGTTTTGTTGTGAAAAGGCAGCATTAGCTGCATATCCCTCATATCCCCGAATGAGCAGTACGTTTAGTACAGCCCATCCGGGGATATTTCACGATATGCCCCCTCTACGCACTTTTGACGACAAATGGGCGGAGCACAATACCCGCAAAAAAAAGAGATTTGCCTAAACAAATCTCTTCTCTTTCTACTCTCGTGGACCGTGCGGACCTCCGTGTGGACCCTGTGGACCTCCATGCGGACCGCCTGGGCGCTGTGGACGCATAGCTTTTTTCTCGACCATAAAGATCTTTGAGAGCTGCTCAGGGTTGAGGTGATCCTTAAATACGCGCATATACTCCTTCTTGCAGGCGATAATATCGGCATCGGCATTGAGCTGATCCATCACCATACGGAATGCAAGTTTCTCATTGATTGTCATGCCGTTATAGCTATCCATAAGGGTCTTGAGGTCCTTGCGGATTTTACGGATTTCACCCTGATATGCAAGATATACAGGTGCAAACTTCTCTGCCTGCTCCGGAGTGAGCTTCAACTCCTCTACAAGACCTGCGATACGCTCTACAGGACTCTTCTTTGGTCCCATTTCGCCACCGCGACCCATACCCGGACCCATACCCGGAGGTGGACCCATTGGCGGCTGTGCCGATGCAACGCTTACAGCAAGTGCTGCAATGATAAGTGCGAAAAACTTTTTCATAACATTACTATTTTAGTCTCTTTGTTACTGCAAAGTTAATAAAAATTTCATAACATCTACATCATCTGCGTAGTCATTTAGCGTCGGATATTGTGCCATACCGAAATTGACCCTGCGCGGGAGTGCTTCTACTCTCGAAACAACGCACTGCAGACGACTCTCGTTCTGCGCTATCCACTCACAGATATCATCAATCGAACTATACCTATGTATATTTATGCAGCTTATATGGCGCGGAAACTCTGCTGCACCCTCGACAGTCAGCGCACCGCCTAAGTCGGTAAACGGTTTGCCCTGCATTGTCATCAGTGCACGAGTGTGGCGGTAGTTGTTCGTATATCCCTGCGGCATCTGTGGCACAGAGAGCTGAAAATCAAAGCCTTGCGGTGCAAAAATTAGCGACACATTGCGGCATCCCAATCCCGAGTAGGTGAATATATCGCGCTGCAGAGCCTCTATATCCTCTGTGCTCTCGCTACCCGTAAGCACTGCCACCGAGTGTCTTGAGCCGCGAATAAGGGTCGGAATATCGCCATACATCGTGCGGAAGTGGAGCGCAGCCGTATCGCTGCCCGTAGCAATCAGTGCATCTATCTGCGTCTTCTCCTCCAGCCTCTCGATTACAAGTTGCGGCTCGATGTCGCATAGTTGGGCTACGATATACTCCATCAGCACGCGGTCCTTCGACGAGAACTTTACAACGGGCGTATTACCACTTGCAATAGTATAGAGCAGGTCGGCAAAACCTACGGCAGGGATATTTCCCGCCATAATAATTCCCACCCGCTTTGCTCTGTGTGGTCGGATAGGGTAGTTGGCAAGCCACCCCTTGAGCTTGTCGCTGTCAAGCATCTGGGAGCAGAGCGCATCTATCGCCGTAGGTATCTGACAGAACCACTCGTTCTGCGCCTCTGCCTCGGCAATAACACCCTGCGGGATAGCACTTAGGCGTACCCCGAGCTCGGAAAATATCTCGACAATGCTTCTCACGCTGCTGCCTTTATACTACTTCTTCGCCTCGAGTATCGGCAGATTAGCCTCGGTAGGGACATAGACAACCTTGTTAGGGATGTTGTTCTGCTGGCGTACCCACAGATACTGGATATATGTTGTTGTCAGCGAGCCGTTCTCGATACGGATAGCCTCGGCAGCACCCTTTGCGCGCTCAATCTCTGCCTGCGCATTGAGCTTCTCCGCCTCGAGGTTAGCCTTTGCCTCCTCAATCTTGATCTGGCGGTTCTGCTCAGCCTTTGCAAGCTCTGCACGACCGCTCATCTCCTGCTGCCAAACATTGTACATCGGAATACCGAACATCAGTCCCAAAATTACTGCAAGTCCGATAAGTGAGAGGGCTACAAGGCCCCATACTGTCTTTGCTGCGTTGTTCATAGGTCACATTTTTTTAAGGTTGAAAAATGGCAAGAAAGCGAATTTCTGCGTTACGCTTGTGTTCGAAATCCTCACATACGCTTTTGTATGCTGCGGTTTCTCACACTTCGCAAGCCTTGAACTTCATCTTTTTTTTTATCAATTAGTGGTTATCAAAAAAAAGAGCAGTTTGAATTTCAAACTGCCCTCATTGCTTTATTCAGCCTCCTCGCGGTGAAGTTTCTCAACATAGATTGCGTGAGCCATCTTCTCGCGCTTTGCAATTGAAGGCTTTGTGAAGTACTGACGAGCACGAAGCTCCTTCAGAACACCTGTACGCTCATACTTACGCTTAAACTTCTTAAGGGCGCGCTCGATATTCTCGCCCTCCTTAACTGGCATGATAATCATAATCTTTTCTCTATTTTTAGTTTGTTAAAATCTTTTGTTGTTTTTGTTGCACCTTCGAGGCAACTGCAGACCTTGTCTGCCACCTCCGGTCTGCCGACCGTTTTAGTCATCCTCTTCGCTAAACTCTAAAGCGGTTGTGTCGAAATAGAGATATGGCGCAAGCGATGCAGCCTGCTCCTGTGTAAATATGTCATCCTTCACTATCTCTTCAAACGACTCCCAGCCTCCTTTCGATTTGCGCAGTTGAATAATCTTGTTTATTGCCCCTCGAGTCATATACGGATGTAACTCCAACTCTGAGGCGGGTGCAAAGTTAATATCAATTTTTGAAAAAACACAACTATCGCAACAAATTTGTGAAGAAAATTGTGCAAAATTTTCACTTGTAACGCATTTTAGCTCTGAAAGTTGCTCTATTTTGACATATCCGCCCAATAATTTGCGATATTCGACAATTGCCGCAGCACTTTTCGGACCTATGCCACGCACTGCAGCGAGCGCTGCACTATCGGCAGAATTGATCTCTACTTTGCCTCCGTAGGGCTTCGGCTCGGGGAAGATTACATAGCGCGCAAGCGAGTCTGCCATCTGCGGAGAGACTGCCCAACAATCCCGTAGCTCTGCCATATTGGATATACCCTCGGTGTCGTAGTCGCGGTATTCGATAAGCCCCTCTGCCTGTCGGTAGCTAAAGCCGATGCTCTGCAGATATGGAGCGCTGACAGTATCTATCCTGAACCTCTCGAAAGGGTGCGGCTGATGACTTGCAATCTTCTGCTTCCAGCGCCGGATATTTAGCGTGGTGAGCGAGTCAGGCTTTGCCCTAAACTGCTCACCGATAGTGATATACGGACGCAGAACTGCAAATATGGAGTCTGTGACGCCATAGCAGAGAGCAAACTCCTCGGCAATCTCGAAGACCTTTCCGCGAGAGCGATATTTGAGTATCGCAACAGCTGTCTGCTTCTCAAAACCGAGGGCACGCAGCTGCTCATAGCTCACCGTATTGGGGTCGAAGGCAAAGAGGGAATCTGTCGCAGTAACCTTCTCGGCAGGGGTGATGGAGTGCTCTACGGCGGTGTACTTTGCCAGATGTATAAGGGTGATTGAGAGCGTTACTACCATTATGGCAGCAACTATACTCACAATTCTTATCTTCTGCACTCTTCTCATTACCACTCAGCTTTATCGGAGAGCAGCAACTTGCGATACTTGCGCGATGGCGAAGGGATAAACTCGCCAATGCCGTACTCCTCCCAGCGACTATCCACAAGCTCGATGACATCCTCTGTCGAGGTTACCACATTCGGGAATCGTGCAGGGTTGTTCTCTGCTCCCGGAACCTTTGCGCGGGCATCTATTGTAAGGGTGCTGTCAGTAAGCGCAATATCCCTTTTCGGGTCGGTATTTGCCGCAGCTATCCAGAGCAGATCCTCTGCACCGAACTCCGCAGCACGAGTGTCAAAGAGTGCTATAAAGTTACACTCAACACCCGCCTGACGAGCTATTGTCGTAAGGTCAATATCGGCACTATTGTCGGCAAAGAGCAGCAGTGTGCTCCACATATCTACAAGGTCTGTGCGCATCGTAACACCCTCAGGCAGAGCGATATGCTCGGAAACTGACGGCGTGCGTGCTGTGCTGTTCTCTGTAAGGTTCAGAGCGAGTTTGCCACCAAAACCGCAAGTGGCTGTTGCGTGGTCGAGTACATCGTAGATACCCTCTCCGCGAATAGTTGCACTCTTCGGATCGCAACCTCTCAGTAGCGCAGCGAGCTGCTCGGCATTGCGAACATCGGTTGTGGCGGGCGTAAGTACGAGGTACTTGTTGAACATCATCTGTCCTGCACTCCACATACCCTGCGTAACCTTTGCTGCCTGACCCTTGTAGCGACTGCTCATAGAGATAATGGCGATGTTGTGCGAGGTACCTGCAACGGGCATAGTCATATCGACAATCTCGGGCTGCATAACAAGGCGTATCGGCGCAAGGAATATTCGCTCCGTAGCGATAGAGATATAGGCATCCTCCTGCGGTGGTACTCCCACAACGGTTGCGGGGTAGAGTGCATCCTTGCGATGTGTAATTGCCGTAACATGGAGACGAGGGTAGAGGTCTGTGAGCGAGTAGAAACCTGTGTGGTCGCCAAAATCGCCCTCTACCGTAAGCGGCTCAGAGGGGTCTACATAACCCTCGATAACAAAGTCGCAGTCATCGGGAACATAGATGTCGTTTGTGATGCACTTGACAAGTTTGACGGGCTTGCGGCGCAGAAAACCTGCAAGCAGATACTCGTCCATATTGTCAGGCATAGGTGCTGTAGCGGCGTAGGTGTAGGCGGGATCGCCACCTATGGCAACCGATACGGGCATAATGCGTCCGGCAGCCTTATAGCCGTCATAGTGGCGTGCTCCGGTCTTGTGGCGGTGCCAATGCATACCCGTTGTCTTGCTGTCGAAGATCTGCATACGGTACATACCTACATTGCGGATACCGGTCTGCGGGTCAAGGGTATTTACCATCGGCAGGGTGACAAATCGACCTCCGTCACACCCCCAGCTCTTGAGTATCGGAAGTATGTCGAGCGAGGCGTCATCCCCCGTAAGGACCACCTGCTGGCACTCTCCGCGACGCTTGAGCTTCTTTGGAAACCAACGAGCCACCTCACTGAGCAGTGGCAACATCTTCAGCTGGTCGGATAGCGAATCCTTCGGCGATGTTACCTGCTTGAGCAGACTCTCGATGCGGACGGTTATATCCTCAGGGCGCTCCACGCCAAGTGCCATAGAGATACGACGCTCCGAGCCCATCATATTCGTCAGCACTGCAAAACCCTTGTCGGTCTTCTCAAAGAGCAGCGCCTTACCACCACCGGCACTCTTTGCCTGACGGTCGGTAAGCTCGGCAATCTCGTACACACTTGAAACCTGAGTGCCGATGCGAATTAACTCACCGGCACTCTCAAGTTTAGATATAAAATCTTGTAGGTTCATACATACTATTTATTAGCAGCAGCGGCAAGACGCTCCTCCATCATTCGCTTCTCCTTACTCCACGATACAAGGCAGATAACGGCAGCGAGCAGCGCACCGACAACAAGTGCCCAGAAGGTTGCATTCCAGCCAAGTGAGCTCTGAGCGATGTTACCGAGTACAATCTTTGAGAGTACTGCATCACCGAGCAGGTAACCGAACAGACCGAGGAAGCCTGCAGCAGTACCCGCAGCATTCTTCGGAACGATAGCAAGACCCTGAACGCCAATCATCGCAACAGGTGCATAGATAGCGCCACCGATAAGGGCGAGTGAGCCGTAGATAATCCAAGTAATCGGAATATGTGTCAGCTGAGCCACTACATCAGCCTGCCAATAGCCCAAAATACCGAGGGTTACAAGCAGCATAAATATTACATTTACAGGAGCACAACGACCGTTGAAGAACTTTGTAGAGATCCAACCACCGAGGATTGTGCCCGGGATACCTGCATACTCACGAACGGCGTAGGCGATAGATGCAGAGTCCTTGTCCCAGCCGAATACCTCTGTAAGATATGTAGGCGACCAGTCGGCAATACCGTAGCGGATAAGATATACAAAGACATTTGCAAAGGCGATGAGCCAGAGCATCTTATTCTTGAGAATGTAGTCCACAAAGAGGCGACGGAACGGAATCTTATCCTCCTCACCCTTTGCAGCCTTAGCGCCCGAGTGGTCGTTTCTGTACTCCTCGATAGCAGGCAGACCGCAAGACTCAGGTGTATCGCGAATAGCCCACCAGCAGAAGAGCGCGAAGAGCAGTGCCACAACAGCAGGCACGATAAACGCTGCACGCCAAGTCTCTGTAATACCTATAGTGGTGAAGATAATGATACCCGCAGGGATAAGCAGTCCGAGAGTTCCGTTACCCACATTGTGAGCAGTGTTCCAAACCGACATCTTAAAGCTGCGCTCGTTTGTCGAGAACCAGTGTGCAAGCACTCGTCCGCAAGGAGGCCATCCCATACCCGAGAGCCAACCTGCGAGGAACATAAATACGAACATTAGACCTACAGTTACGGCATAGTTGCCCGCAACGCCTGTAGGGTAAGGCAGAACACCCGCCAGAATCATCACAAGTGACGAGAGGATAAGTCCTACGGTCATAAACTTGCGAGCATCCGAACGGTCGGAGATGCTACCCATAATAAACTTGCTCACTGCGTAAGCAATCGGAATACCGGACATCGCAAGACCTGCACCCGCCTTGTTAATCAGACCCTCCTCAATCATACCCGGAGCGGCAAGAGAGAGGTTTTTGCGTACCAGATAGTAGGCTGCATAGCCCAAATAGATGCCAAGGAAGACCTTGAGACGCATCTTCTTGTACTCGCTGTCAATTTTGTCGGCAGCCATTAACGGCTTTTTTGCCGGAGGTGTTAAGAATCCCATAATAGGTTGGATTTTAGTTAGTTATAGGTTATAGTTTTATGTCATAAATCTGAATTACGCCCACAAGGTGCTTCTTCTCGTCCACTACAAGCAGCGAGTTTATCTTGTGCTGGGTCATCATCTTCTCTGCCTCGATAAGCTTCTCCTCCGGGCGAATCATCTTTGGCGACTTTGAGGCGATATCCATCGGACGGATGTTGAAGAACTCTGCCTGACGGCTCTCCATAGCACGGCGGACATCTCCGTCGGTTACGATGCCGAGAATCTCCTCATCACGGCAGATGACAATCAGTCCGAGTCCACCCTGCGAGATGCGCTGAATCATCTCCACAGCCGAGCAATCCTCATCCACAATTGGCAACTCTGTGCGGTGCATAACATTGCCCACATTCATCAGCAATCGACGACCAAGGCTACCTCCCGGATGTAGACGAGCATAGTCCATAGAGGTAAACTCGCGCACCTTCATCAGTGAACAGGCAAGGGCATCACCCATAGCGAGCTGTGCTGTTGTCGAGGTGGTCGGAGCAAGTTTGAGGATGCACGCCTCACGCTCGACCTTCACATCGAGGTGGATTGTCGAGTTCTTCGCAAGTGAAGAGTTGCTGTTGCCCGTCATCGAGATAAGCGGGTTGCCGTTGTCGAGGATAAACGGTACGATTTTGAGCACCTCGTCAGTCTCGCCCGAGTAGGAGAGAGCAACCACTACATCGCCCTTTGAAATCATACCCAAATCGCCGTGAAACGCCTCTCCGGGGTGCATATAGAAGCTCGGTGTACCTGTGCTGGCGAGGGTTGCGGCAATCTTCTTCGCCACAAGTCCGCTCTTACCCATACCGGTCATAATAACCTTGCCATTGCAGGCAAGAATAGTCTCTACGGCGTGTACAAACTCGTCGCCAAGGTCTCTCTTTATTCTGAGCAGTGCATCAGCCTCTGTCTGTAGCGCATCTGCTGCCACATCGAGGATAAGTTGTCTGTTTATCTCCATTATAGTAGTGTTTTAATTACATTTTCAAGATTGTCGAGGCATAGCATATTAGGTCCGTCGCTCAGGGCGTTGTCCGGATCGGGATGCACCTCGAAGAAGTAGCCATTGGCACCGAATGCCTTTGCCGCAAGTGCCATAGCGGGTACATACTCGCGGTTGCCGCCTGTCTTGCCACCTGCAGCACCGGGACGCTGTACGGAGTGTGTACAGTCCATAATCACGCGCGGAGCAATCTGCAGCATATCGGGGATGTTGCGGAAATCGACCACAAGGTTGTTGTATCCGAAGCTGTTACCACGCTCGGTGAGCCATACATCTGTCGCGCCAGACTCTACAGCCTTCTGGTACGGGTACTTCATATCCACGCCCGAGAGGAACTGCGCCTTCTTGATATTTACAGCCTTGCCTGTCTTTGCTGCTGCTACGAGCAGGTCGGTCTGACGGCAGAGAAATGCAGGTATCTGAAGTACATCTACAACCTCTCCCGCAGCCTCAGCCTGCCAAGATTCGTGGATGTCGGTCAGCAGACGAAGACCCCACTTGCTCTTAATATCGGCGAGCATCTGCAAACCCTTCTCCAACCCCACTCCACGATAGGAGTTGATTGAGGTGCGGTTTGCCTTGTCAAACGACGACTTGAAGATAATATCTACCCCAAGACGGTTGTTAATCTCTACAATACGCTCGGCTACCGCATCGAGACACTCTGCGCTCTCAATAACGCACGGACCGGCAATAAAAATTGGTTTCATAGTTTAATGCTTTTGGCTTTTATCCAATAGCCGATGGCTAACGGCTTAAAGTGTTAATAATCTCTCTATTGATGGCGTTTACCTTCGACTTGTTCATCTTGACAACCTTGCGGTCGTAGGTGACAAAGCCGTTTACCTCACCCTCGACATCGGTGGTCTGGGTGTAGATTGCTGCCGACATACCCTGAGGGATGAACTGCTTGAGCATAGTAGCGTACTTGACATACTCGTCAGTCACCTCGTCGGTGTTGTTGAACTGGATATATCCCCAGTTGCGCTTGTTCCACCACAGGTGCTCCTTTACAGGGTAGCCGATACCGCCATACTCGCCAAGAACGACAACAAAGTCGGAGCTGTGGAACGGCATAGACGGAGCAGGGTAGTTGTGAATATCGAGGATATCGCCGCACAGACGCAGGTTTCCGCCACTTGCAGCGTTGATAAGTCGTGTAGGATCGTAGGCGGCTGTCCACTCGGCTACGGTCTCGGTGTCAAACTGACCCCACGCCTCGTTAAACGGTACCCATACGCCGATAGACGGGAAGAAGCGGAGGGCATCCATAATCTCGCCCCACTCCTTGTAGTAGCGCTCCTTCTCCTCACGGGTTGCAGGCGAGTCGCTACCGCCACCGATGTTGTTGCGACCCCACATACCGCCCTTAGAGTTGCCATTGTAGAGTGCAAGACACGGCATATCCTGCCATACGATAATACCCTCTCGGTCGCAGTGGTAGTACCAGCGTGCAGGCTCGACCTTGATATGCTTGCGGATGGTGTTAAAGCCCAGCTCCTTTGTCAGCACAACATCGCTCAGCAGAGCCTCGTCTGTAGGGGCTGTGTAGAGTCCGTCAGGCCACCAACCTTGGTCGAGAGGTCCATACATAAATATAGGAGAGCCGTTGAGTGTCATACGCTTGTGACCCATAGCATCGCGCTCGGTAGCGAACTTACGCAATGCGGCATAAGATTTTGCGCTATCCACCACCTTGCCGCCCTCAGAGAGGGTGATTGTAAGGTCGTAGAGGTGCGGAGAGTCGGGACTCCAGAGCTTCGCATCCTTAATCGGAAGCACAGCCGTAACACCGCACAGAACAGATGTTGAGGCTACTGTAGCATCGCCATCCTTGACCTCGATGGTAAGGGTGCCGTTGTTGTTTGCCGTTGCGGTATTGATGTAGAGCTCGTTGCGGTTAAGGTCGCAGTCGGTAGTGATGCCCTCGATGTGGTTTGCCTTCGATACAGCCTCCATCCATACGGTCTGCCAGATGCCCGAAACGGCTGTGTACCAGATACCACTCGGGTTGAGGCGCTGCTTGCCCACAGGGTTGTGAACAGAGTCCGTAGGGTCCCACACGCGAACGACAAGGCTCTGCGGACCCTTCTTTGTGAGGGCTGCGGTAATATCTGCCGAGAATGGGGTATATCCGCCCGTATGGCTCGCTACAAGGGTGCCGTTTACATAGATGTCGGCACTCCAATCGACCGCTCCAAAGTTGAGTATAACGCGCTTTGATGCCCACGCAGCAGGCACGGTAAAGGTGCGGCTGTACCAGAGGGTATTATCCTTTGTGACACTCTTCTGTACACCCGAGAGGGCACTCTCAATGGCAAACGGAACGAGTATCTGACCATCGAATGCTGTCGGCTGCTCTGCCGCAAGGTCGGTAATGGCGTAGTCCCAAAGACCGTTCAGATTGACCCACTCTGCACGCTCAAGCTGCGGACGAGGGTACTCGGCAAGCACACTCTGAGGGTTTACCTCCTCTGCCCAAGTTGTGCGAATCTTGTCGCCTGCAATTCTCCACTCTGCAGTGGCTGTGGCAACCATTGCAAAGAGTGCAATGACTGTAAAAAGGCTCTTCTTCATAACTATTTGTGTTTTAATGTTTTACTTGTTTCGTGCGGCTAAAAACTCCTCGGCACGCGCAAGGTCCTCGGGGGTATCTATGCCGATAGTCTCCACATCGGAGATGCCCACACCGATTTTGTAGCCGTTCTCGAGCCAACGCAGCTGCTCCAACGACTCTGCCACCTCGAGCGAGGATTGTGGCAACGAGGTTACAGCCTTGAGGACATCGGTGCGGAAGCCGTAGATGCCGATATGTTTGTAGAAGGTGTGACGCTTGAGCCACTCGCTCCTCTCCACTCCACGCAGGTAAGGGATAACCGAACGGGAGAAGTAGAGGGCGTGCATAGTGTTGTCTATCACCACCTTAGGGGAGTTCGGATTTTCAAGCACCGAGAAGTCGTCCTCTGCCGAGAATGGCTTTACAAGGGTAGCGATGTCGGTCTTCGGGTCGTCGAAACACGCCTTGAGAGCCTCCAACTGCGAGCGCTGGATAAATGGCTCGTCGCCCTGCACATTTATAACTACATCGAACTGCTGACCCTGCTTCTGATACGCCTCCCAACAACGGTCTGTGCCGCTGCGGTGGGCTGTGGAGGTCATCTCGACCTTGCCACCAAATGCCTTCACTGCATCGTAGATGCGCTCATCATCTGTCGCCACTACTGCATCGTCAAGCACGCCCGAAACCTGCTCGTAGACGCGCTCTATAACGGTTTTACCTCCCAGCATAGCCAATGGTTTTGCAGGAAACCTTGTGCTCGCATAACGAGCGGGTATAATTGCTATAAACTTCATACTATTTCTGTAATGCTAATTCAAGAACTTCCTCATTGGTGCGCACATAGTGGAAGGTGATACCCTCGATATACTCCGCCTTAATCTCCTCCACATCCTTGCGGTTGTCCTCAGGGATAAGGATGGTGGTGATACCTGCGCGCTTTGCTGCAAGCACCTTCTCCTTAACGCCACCGATAGGGGTTACACGACCTCGGAGGGTTGTCTCGCCCGTCATAGCGATACGCTCAGTGACCTTGCAACCGGTGTAGGTTGAGACGATAGAGGTAATCATCGTAATACCTGCACTCGGACCATCCTTCGGCACAGCACCCTCAGGAACATGGATATTGAGGTCGTACTTGTCGAACATCTCGACATCTATGCCTAACTCTGCGTGGTGAGCCTTGACCCACTCGAAGGCGATAGTTGCCGACTCCTTCATCACATCGCCCAGATTTCCCGTAAGCGAGAGCTTGCCCTTGCCCGGTGTGAGGAGCGACTCGATGTAGAGTATATCTCCGCCGACGGCTGTCCACGCAAGACCCGTAACCACGCCGACCATATCCTTAATCTCGTACTGGTCGTTGAGGAACTTCGGCTTGCCGAGAATATTCTCTATATCTGCTGTCGAAATCTCCGAGGTGTATGCCTCCTCAAAGGCGATATTCTTTGCACGGTGGCGCGCTATCTTGGCGATATTCTTGTCCAGTGAACGCACGCCCGACTCGCGAGTGTACTCGGCAATAATCTTCTGCAGCACCTCTGCCGAGAGGGTCATATCGCCCTCACGCAGTCCGTGTGCCTCGCTCTGCTTGGAGATAAGGTGCTTTTGGGCAATCTGAATCTTATCCTCGAGGATATATCCCGGGATATTTATCAGCTCCATACGGTCACGCAGGGCAGGGTTGATAGCCGAAATATCGTTTGCCGTAGCGATAAAGAGCACCTTCGACAGGTCGTACTCCACGTCGAGGTAGTTGTCGTGGAAGGTGGTGTTCTGCTCCGGGTCGAGCACCTCAAGCAGTGCCGACGACGGGTCGCCGTGGTTCGATACGGTCATCTTGTCCACCTCGTCGAGGATAATTACAGGGTTTGACGAGCCGCAACGCTTGATAGTCTCGATAACTCGTCCCGGCATAGCGCCGATATATGTGCGGCGGTGTCCGCGAATCTCGCTCTCGTCGTGCAGACCTCCCAGCGCAATACGACCGAACTTTCTGCCGAGGGCTGTAGCCACGCTCTTACCCAGAGAGGTTTTACCCACTCCCGGAGGACCATAGAGGCAGAGGATTGGCGACTTCAAATCACCCTTGAGCTTTATTACGGCAAGGTGCTCGAGGATACGCTCCTTAACCTCCTCAAGACCGAAGTGGTCGGCATCGAGCTGCTCACGGGCACAGTTGAGGTCGAGGTTGTCCTTGGTAACCTCATCCCACGGCAGGTCGAGCATAAGGTGGAGGTAGGTCATCTGTATAGAGTACTCGGCAATGGCAGGGTTGAGTCGCTCGAGCTTTGCAACCTCCTTGTCGAAGAGCTCCGCAATCTCAGCCTTCCACACCTTCTTCTTCGCCGCCTCGCGCAGCTTGTCTATATCGCCATTGACATCATCGCCCAGCTCCTCCTGTATAGTTCGCATCTGCTGCTGCAGGTAGTAGTCGCGCTGCTGCTTGTCCAGCTCGCTCTTGACCTTCTCCTGAATCTCCTGCTTGAGCTCCAGCAGCTGCTGCTCGCGGATGAGTATCTCGAGCAACTTGCGTGTACGCGCCAGCAGTCCCGGTGCCTCCAACAACAGCTGACGGTCCTCGTCCGCAAACTCGAGGTTCGAGCAGATGAAATTGACCGTTCCGCGCTGTGAGTCGATGTTCTTTATGGCAAACGAAGCCTCCTTAGGGATGTTCGGCGAGATGTTGATAATACGCAACGCAGTGTCGCGTACAGCCTCCACAAGGGCGTTAAACTCAGGGTTGCTCTTGTCGGGAGCGATGTCGTAGAGCGGGTGAATCTTGGCACGGAAGAATGGCTCGGTCTGAATATACTCGCCCACCTCAATCTTCTCAAGACCCGACAGAATGACGGTCAGATTGCCATTCGGCATCTCGAGAATCTTGAGAATACGCGCAGCAGTACCTATGCGATACATATCGTCAGGTGTAGGCGTCTCAACCTCGGGGTCGCGCTGCAATACGGCTCCGAGCACTCCGTCACCCGCATTTACGGCACGCACAAGGGCAACGCTCTTCTCTCTGCCGACGGTTATCGGCGTTACGGCACCCGGAAAGATTACCGAGTTTCTCAGTGTCAAAATAGGTAAAATCTCGGGCAACTTGACATCCTCAAACAGATCCTCATCGCCCGTTGCAATAGGGATTGCTTGGAACTTGCGCTCTGCAAGCTCTCCCGGAAATCCCTTCTCATCGTAAAACATATCATCTTTCTTATTCATAGCCATTTATGGTTGTGTACTCGTAAACGAGTACGGGTTAATCGTACAAAAGTAGTGAAAAGATTACAAAAAACAAAGTTTTTTTAAGGCTATCGACCTTTAGCCATCAGCCATTAGCTCTTTTGGAACACAAATAAGACGCCTCGGAAGGTCGGCAACAAGTCACACTTGTCACTTGTCACTTGTCACTTGTCACATTTGTCACACGCTACACGCCCCTGTGACAATGTGACATTGTGACAATG
>CANBCZ010000020.1 GCA_947367255.1 uncultured Alistipes sp. | reverse complement strand
CATACATACATACATACATACATACATACATACGCGAGTAGACAAAGGTAGTATATTTTGTTTAATTTGCAATAAATTTTAACGATTTAGGGACGAAAAACTATCATTTTATCATAAATATTCCTCTGCCTATCATTAAATTTTAATAATTAGACACAAAAAAGGCATCCGATTCTAAAATCGAATGCCTCATTTTTCGGCAGAAAACTACCCTACTCCTTCTTACGATAACGAGCACGAACACGGGTTGGAGTATCGCCCAAATACTTCTTGCAGTACTCGCCCAAGTGGCTCGAAGATGAAAAGCCGTATTTCTTTGATATATAATGAATTGGAGCGTCTGTCTCGGTCAAATCGGCGAGAATCTCGTCCTTACGCTGAATCTGCATCCACACACCCGGAGTATAGCCCGGATAGTGGCGGCGGAAGACAACATTAAAGGTATTGATATCGTAGCCGCACAGCTCTGCAAGGTGGTTCAGATTACGCGCCTTGACACGGTTACCCTCGACCATAGTACGGAACGAAACGGTATGGTCAAAGAGGTTGAAGAAGAGCTGAGCCAAATCCTCCACATCGTAGTAGAAGCGGAAGACAACAAACAGCATCTCGATAGCAGATTCGTGCATATGAGCGCACGGAATACCATCGTCAAGATAGCGTGAGATAAGCTTCAAAAACTCTCCCAGCTGCTCGTTTACAGCGTAAGAGTTGAACTGGTACTCAAAATTCCCCTGCTCCTTTGTATACTGCAACAATGAGGCAACATCACACGCAGCTCCCGGACGAGAGAAGTATGCGACAATAATCTCTATATCACTCTGTGGATCAATCTCATAGTGACCGCAGTTGTAGCAGAAGAAGAAGTTGTTGGATGTAACAGGAAAACTGCGACGCTCCTCAGAGCTTACGATAAGTGTTCCCGAGGTTACAAAGACAAGATGGTGCACATCTCCCGGCTCGATAGAGAACTTGTCGCCAGCCTTATACTGACGGTAATAAAAACCCGCAAACGGTTCCTTTGCCGAAGGGCAAGATTTTGGGCAAAACTGCTTCATAAAGTAGTATATAAATGGTTTAGAGTCTTTTTCAGAGACAAAAATAGCAAATATTTTTCAAATATCAAAAAAAATTATCGCAAAATAATATTATTTAAGGCGTTAGGATATATAATTCGGTTATTTTTTACACCCGCAACAGGGCGAAATAATACCGTTTCAGAGGCAAAAAGACAAATTTTTATACTACTTTTTGTAGTATATGTGCAAATTTGCGTTTTTTTTACTACCTTTGTCAGATAGACGGCTTAAATACAGATTAGAAGTATGGCAATAAATATCAAGTTAGCAGCGTTAATGGCTAAGAAGAAGATATCTCTTACCGAGCTTGCAGAAAAGATAGGAATTACACAGGCAAACCTCTCTATTCTCAAGACCGGCAAAGGTCGTGCTATCCGCTTCTCCACCCTTGAGGCGATATGCAAAGTGCTGAAGTGTCAGCCCGGCGACATCCTCGAGTTTGGCGATTAATTTACCGCAAACAGTTAATGAGCAAAATAGAATTGATAATGTTTAACTAAATTTTTTACGACAATGAGAAAACTTTTCCTGTCAGTATTTGCAGCAGTTGTTGCATTTACAGCCGTTGCGCAGCAGCGCGTAAACGGTCCGGCGCCGGAATTTATTCCGAACGATCCGGCAGTAAGAACAGGTCAGCTTGAGAACGGAATGAAGTACTACATCCGTCACAACGACAAGCAGAAGGGTCTTGCTGATTTCTATATCATTCACAATGTTGGTGCTATTCAGGAGGATGACAACCAGCAGGGTCTGGCTCACTTCCTCGAGCACATGGCATTTAACGGCACAAACAACCTTCCGGGCAAGATGCTTATCGAGTGGTGCGAGAAGGTGGGTATCAAGTTTGGTGCAAACCTCAACGCAGGTACCTCTTGGGACTACACCCAGTATCTGATAAAGGATGTTCCGGTATCTCGTCAGGGCGTTGTCGATACCGCTATGCTTATCCTGCACGACTGGTCACACTTTATTACACTCGACCACGACGAGATTGACAAGGAGCGTGGTGTAATTCAGGAGGAGCTCCGTACCCGTGACGGCGCATCTTGGCGTTCGACCATCAACCTGCTCAAGACCCTGTTCAAGGGTACAAAGTACGAGCACCGCAACCTTATCGGTCACCTCGACGGATTGCAGTCGTTTACTTACGACGACATCAAGTCTTTCTACGACAAGTGGTATCGTCCTGACTATCAGGCAGTAGTTATTGTTGGTGATATTGATGCGGAGAAGGTTGAGGCACAGGTAAAGAGCCTTATGGCAGACATCCCTGCACCTGCTGCAGATGCTGCAACAAAGGAGGTAATTATCGTACCGGACAACAAGGAGCCTATCGTATCAATCTTCGAGGATCCGGAGATGCTCGAGAGCGATATTTCACTCTTTATCAAGCGTCCTGCACTTCCTGACTATGTACGCAACACTGTTCAGGCAGAGATGCTCTCACTGATCAACAGTTTGGGTGGTACTATGGCAAATGCTCGTCTTTCAGAGATTGCAATGAAGCCAAATGCACCATTCACAAACGCACATATCGGTAACGGCGGCGTAGGTATCTGCCCTACCCTCGACGGTCTTACCGTAGGTGTCGGCACAAAGGATGGCGAGCTGATGAAGGGCTTTGAGGCTGCACTCGTAGAGCTCGAGCGTATCCGTCGTCACGGCTTTACCGAGGGCGAGTTCGAGCGTGCAAAGGCTCAGGTACTCCGTCGTGAGGAGCAGGCATACAACAACCGCAACGACCGTATGAATGGTCAGTATGTAAACCGCTACCTCTCTGCATTCCGCAGAAACAGCGCATTCCCTGATGCAGAGCTCGAGTGGAAGATGGACAGCGCAATCATCGCACAGCTGCCGCTTGTGGCTATCAACCAGACATTTGCAAGCTACATCACCGACCACAACAATGTAGTTATCGTAAACGCTCCTAAGAAGGAGGGTGTTGTAAACCCTACCGAGGCGCAGATTCTCGAGGCTATAGCAAAGGTTAAGGGTTCGGAGATTGCTCCTTATCAGGACAACACCGTAAAGGAGCCGCTGATTGCTCCTAACGCAAAGCTCAAGGGTTCAAAGGTTAAGAAGAGCGGTGCAAATGCAACTCTCGGCACAACTGAGTGGACTCTCAAGAATGGTGTGAAGGTTGTGGTTAAGCCTACAACTTTCAAGGCTGACGAGGTACAGATTCAGATGGTATCTCAGGCGGGTATCTCTTGTCTGAGCGACGAGGATTACAACACAGGTAAGTATCTGAGCCTTGTAACAAGTCAGATGGGTCTTTCAAAGTTCTCTGCAACCGAGCTCCGCAAGCAGCTCTCAGGCAAGAGTGCGTCTACTGCAGTTGCTCCGGATGACTACACTACAGCCGTATACGGTAATGGTTCTCCAAAGGATCTTGAGACTATTCTCCAGCTCCTCTACCTCCGCTTTACCGATCCACGCTTCAACGAGGATGACTTCAACACAGTTCTTGGTCAGTATATCAGCTATGTCGAGAATATCACCACAAACCCTGACTATGTTGCCTCTTCAGAGCAGCTCAAGAGCCTCTACGGCAACAACCCTCGTCGTCAGCAGATCTCTACTGAGGTACTCAAGTCTATCAACTTCGATCGCGTAGCTCCTATCTACCGTCAGCTGCTCTCAAATGCTGCAGACTTTACTGTATATATCGTAGGTAATGTCGATTTGGCAACACTCAAGCCGCTTGTAGAGAAGTATATCGGCTCACTGCCTGCAAAGAAGAAGAAGCTCACAAAGCGTGTTGATGACGGCGTTCGTTACGCAACAGGCGAGGTTATCAACGACTTCAAGGCTCCTATGCAGCAGCCTAAGGTATCTGTTTGCCGCTTCTACACAGGTGATATCGAGTTCAACCTCGAGAACACCGTTACAGCAACCTTCCTGAAGGATATTCTCCGCTCTCGTTACACTACCTCTATCCGCGAGGAGAAGGGTGGTACTTACGGCGTAAGCGTAGGCTGCTCTGTAGATCCATACTACACTCCTACATACCAGTTCGCTATTCAGTTCGATACCAACGAGGCTATGGCAGATGAGCTGAGCGAGATTGTTGTAGCTGAGATTAAGGAGCTTGCAGCTAACGGTCCTAAGGCTGAGGATCTGAACAAGGTTCGCGAGTATCTTATCAAGGAGTGGAACAACCGTCTTGTACAGAATGGTGCTTGGATGAGCTACATCCGCCACTTCTACACATACGGCGAGGATATGAACCGCGTAGCAAACTACGAGAACATTGTCAAGTCAATGACCGGCGAGAAGATTGCTGCTATGGCTGCAAAGATCCTTGCCGACAACAATATGACCTATGTAGTTATGCGTCCTGCAAAGTAGTGACAACAACTACCCTATAGAGGCTGGCTTGAAAAAGTCAGCCTTTTTTATTGGAATCTCTACAAAAATCACTATATTTGTAGGAGAACTCAAAAAGTATCGTTATGACAGACAAGAAAACTCTGCCTATAGTGGCAGCGGACGAGTGGTTACGACCTGTCGAGGAGCAGATTGTTGAGCGCCACAACCGTTATCTTGAACATCTAAGCAATATCGAGAAGAGTTGCGGCTCTATTGTCGATTATGCCAACGGATACAAGTACTTCGGTTGGCAGTACGACGATATGATGAACGGCTGGTGGTTCCGCGAGTGGCTGCCCGAGGCTTACGATGTATACATCTTCGGAGATTTCAATGGCTGGCAGCGCACACAGCTGCGTCTAAATAGGGATAGTAACGGTGTATGGAGCATCTTCCTGCCCGAGGCGATGTACGGCTATCGTCTGACCCACGGATCACTATACAAGCTCCATATTCACGGCGCTAACGGTTGGCTTGACCGTATTCCGGCATACGCTACCCGTGTAGTGCAGGATGAGCAGACAAAGGACTACACAGCGCAATTTTGGATTGAACAGCCATTTGATTGGTCTGAGGATAACTTCTCGGCAGCAAAGTGCACTCCCCTACTCATCTACGAGACCCATGTAGGTATGGCACAGGAGAAGGAGGGCGTGGGCACATACAAGGAGTTCGAGGAGAAGATACTGCCTAAGGTTCGTCGTGCCGGCTACAACGCTATACAGGTTATGGCTATCGCCGAGCACCCATACTACGGCTCGTTCGGCTACCATGTATCAAACTTCTTTGCAGCCTCATCACGCTTCGGTACGCCCGAGGAGCTCAAGTCGCTCATTCGCAAGGCGCACAGCATGGGCATTGCCGTAATTATGGACCTTGTCCACGCACACTATGTCAAGAACCTCAACGAGGGTATCAACGAGCTTGACGGCTCACAGCACCTCTACTCAAAGGAGGGCGAGGCGGGCTATCAGAAGTATTGGGACTCGAAGACCTTCGACTATGGCAAGCGCGAGGTGGAGCACTTCCTGCTCTCGAATGTGAAGTACTGGATGGATGTTTTCCACTTTGACGGCTACCGCTTCGACGGTGTAACTTCGATGATATACCACCACCACGGTTATACTGACTTCGACTGTCGCGAGAAGTTCTTTGACGAGGGTGTAAATACCGATGCGCTTGTCTATCTGACCCTCGCCAATAAGCTCATTCACACCATAAACCCTGCGGCGATAACCATTGCCGAGGATGTGAGCGGTATGCCGGGTATGTGCAATCCGATTGATGATGGCGGTGTTGGTTTCGACTACCGACTCGGTATGGCTATTCCTGACTTCTGGATTAAGCTGCTGAAGGATATTCCGGACGAGGAGTGGAACCTCGACGAGATGTGGAGCATTATGACCTCACGACTGCCGGGCGTAAAGACCGTAGCCTACGCCGAGTCACACGATCAGGCACTTGTGGGCGACAAGACCATCGCCTTCCGACTGATGGACAAGGAGATGTACTTTGCGATGAATCGCGCATCGGAGAACCTCGTTGTCGAGCGCGGTATGGCACTGCATAAGATGATCCGACTCTTTACCATTGCCACAGGTGGCGACGCCTACCTCAACTTTATGGGCAACGAGTTCGGACACCCCGAGTGGATTGACTTCCCGCGTGAGGGCAACAACTGGAGCTATGCACACGCACAGCGTCTTTGGTCACTCTCGACAAATGGATTTTTGCGCTACTCGCAGCTTGGCGAGTTTGACCGCGCGATGATTCGTCTTGTAAAGAAAAACCCGGTGTTGCAGGACGGCTATCCATGGAAGTGGAACACAGACTACGACAATAAGACCATCGTATTCTCACACCGCAACCTGCTCTTTGTCTTCAATTGGCACCCCGAGGCATCCATTCCGGACTACATTACCGAGGTACCTAAGGCGGGCAAATATACCATCGAGCTTACTACCGACGACCCTAAATTCGGTGGTCTGGGGCGCAACAAGGTCGGCAGCGAACACTTCTCCTACTCCGAGAAGGATGCGGACGGCAACCTGCACCACTATATAAAGATATATAATACTGCCCGAACAGCAATGGTGCTTAAATGGCATAGATAGTAAAAAGGATGGGAAAGCACCCATCCTTTTTTACTATTCTACTGACTGAACACACACTCTCTCAAATACCAAAGAGGTAAAGAAAAAGATGAAGTTCAAGGCTTGCGAAGGCGAGAAAACCGCAGTTTACTGAAGCGTAAATGAGGATTTTCGAGCCAAGCGTAACGCAGAAATTCGCTTTTTATTTACTTCTTTATCCTCTTTGGGTTGGCACTCACAAACTGCTCCCAGGATTTTGTACCTCGTTTGCGCGCAGTCTTCTCGCCTCCAAGACCCTTTACGCGAGAGTCGCCAAGTGCCTGATTTATCGGGTTGGTGGTGCTGTAGTAGTGCGAGAGGGCTACTGCCATACCGTCGGTAGCATCCAACTTTCGCGGAGGCTGTTCAATCTTGAGCGTGCGCATAACTATCGCCGCCACCTGCTCCTTTGATGCCGCACCTGTGCCTGTTATCGCCTGTTTGATACGCGTAGGGGCATACTCGGCAACGGGTTTATTACAACTCAGTGCTGCTGCCATAGCCACACCCTGCGCACGACCGAGTTTGAGCATACTCTGCACATTCTGCCCGAAAAATGGCGACTCAAGAGCCACCTGCGCGGGCGAGTAGTCGGTAATAAGAGCCTTAACTTGCTCAAAGATGTAGCGGAGTTTGTCGTATGGGTCGGAAATCTTGTGCAAATCTATATCCCCCAACACTATCGGGCGGAGAGTCCTACCCTCAACCTCCAACACTCCGTAACCCATATAGTTTGTGCCGGGGTCGATGCCTAAAATTCTGTATGGTTTGCTACTTATCATACACTAATTCTATAATCTGTACAAAAATAGCAATTTTCAACATTTACTCCTAATGCAAAACGTTTTTTCGCCAGATTATCATTTTATAACGCGAACAGCGCGAACGCCACATTTGTATTGTTTATCGTAATTACCCATGAAACTATTCGAAAAATACATCCGGTATGCATAGTACGAAGAGTATTCGGTAGATGACCATACAGAGCCAGCACTATTTCCTTCTTTTGGACCTAATTCATCAAAACCATTAGACAATAATATATCATTTATCCAATTTTTTTTGTCGTATATATCTACAAGCTCGTTTTTTGCAGGTAAATACCAGCCTTCGCCCAAATCTGCACACCATGCAAACGCTGGATACTTGTTATGCCAACCTGGAATAGCTTTGATAATAGCCATATTTTTAGCGCCATCATCAGCATCAGTTGCACCGGTTTTTTCATAATCAATGAATTCACACCATATTGCAGTTGTTTCTTTCACAGTAACAATCTTAACACACGGAGAAGTCTGATATACAATACCCTGCACACCATCCACAGTCACAAGTTTACCGACATAGTATGTCGTCACTCCACCACCGCCACCGCCCGGAGTATCATCATCGGGATTATCAGGGTTAGGATTATCCGGATTAGGGTTATTTGGATCATCCCCTCCATTGATATCATCATCATCCACACCAATATCGACATTACGTCCAAAGGCAGCAACAGCACGAACGGATATCGCTGTTCCTTTAGTGGAAGTCATCAACTTTGCAGAATCATCCATACTTACAAAATATGCCTCAGTATCTTGTACTCTGCCAAAGCCATCATAATCCAGTTTCTTGAGCTCTGTAGATGACCAAAGTCCATAGTAACTACCGACTTCAAGGATATCTCTATGTTTTGCAATCTCTTTCAACTCGTTGATAGCGGGCAAGTACCAACCCGCGCCCATATCGGCACACCACTTGAAGGCGGGGTATCTGCTCTGCCAATCTTCAACAGCCTGAATGGTAGTCATATTGCGCTCACCATTGGTCTGGCTATACGACCCAACCAGCTCCTTAATCGCACTATCTGCAGCCCAAGCAACACCATCCATATGCTCGCTGACAATCTTACCGCTGTAGCCATTGTCGGTCACAAAAAAGACTCTGCCTCGCTTCTGTCCATCGTTGTAGTAGTCACCTACCTTATACGGTGGAGATGTAAGGTCATCAGGGTTCGGAGTCGGACTCGGATTGTTCGGGTCAGGGTCGTCAGGATTTGGATTCGGATTATCAGGGTCAGGATTTGGGTTGCTCGGGTTGTAAAAGTCTGGACCGAGCCAATCGCCTCTGTCGTTATAGTCCGGACCTGTAGCATCTGCCGACATAGCCAAACGCAAACCGACATTGATATAACGAACATCTTGAGAATCAAGACCATTTCTATATATAATGCGGCAACCAAAGGCATTATCTACATAACTGCCACCGCGCATAATACGGAAAGTTCCACTACTTGGGCCTATCGGATTGGTTTGATGTGCAGTGCTATACATACCAAACCAGTCATAGCACAGCTCAAACACATTGCCCGACATGTCGTATATACCGCGCGGATTTGGTTTTTTCTGACCAACAGGGTGGGTCCTATTCTCGGCATTATCGCAATACCAAGCCACCTCATCTACATTAAAACTACCGCTGTATGGATATTTTTGAGTGAGCAGAGCCTCACGTGCCGCAAGTTCCCACTCCGCCTCTGTCGGCATACGATACCTCTTGCCTGTTATAGCATTGAGTTTTGTAATAAACTCCATAGCCATATTCCACGAAATATTTTCGACTGGCAGGTTATCATCGCCCCTAAAACCACTCGGATTACTACCCATAACCGCCACCCATAGGGCCTGAGTGACCTCGTATTTACCTATATAATAGTTGCTTACGGTTACAGAGTGAGCAGGTTTTTCTGTATCCAGAGCCTCCGCATCGTCGCTACCCATAGTAAATGTACCACCCTTAACAATTTCCATCTCGATACCATTGATAATCGTTATCGGGTCATTTGGATTATCCGGATCTGGGTTATCCGGGTCAGGATTGTCTGGGTTTGGGTCGTCTGGGTTTGGATTGTCCGGGTCAGGGTCGTCAGGATTGGGACTCGGATTCGGGTTGTCGTAGATATCTTGGTAGATGTCGTTATATATCTCATCATACCAATCTCCAAAGCTCGCAACGGCACGAACATAGAACTTATACTTTTTGAGATTCGCGGCGGCAGTCATAGCCTTGGCATTGACATACTTCGCGCGGAAGATACCCTCGCCAGCTTGAGTATCATCCTCGGTCGAAGACCAATATGAAACATCTGCCAACGGAGTACCTCCATTCTCGGTAAGTCCGCGATTGATTGCCTCTCGGATTGCGGGGAAGATGAGAAACCTCTCCACCTCCTGCAACGATGGCAGATACCAACCCTTACCATAGTCAAAACACCACTTAAAAGCGGGATATTTACCCATCCAATTAGGTATCTCCACAATTTTGGCGAGATTTCTAACACCTTCGGACATATAAATAGTACCCACTAAACGATTCTGTTCCACACTATCAGATGCCCACTGCAACGTTATTGGAGACTGATATAAGCTGATAATCTTACCATTATTGCCATCTTGATCGACCTCAATCACAATACCCTCTTTGCCATTCTCGTTGTAGTAATCACCCACCTCATACGGAGGTTTAGTGGTCGGTTTTAACGGATTTTGTTCACCACCGCCACCTTTGTCGTCATCATCGTTATTGTCGTCTTTGTTGTCGTCGTTGTTGTTGTCGTCGTCTTTGTCACCTTTATCGTCATCGTTATTATCGTCTTTGTTGTCGTCGTCTTTGTCGTCTTTGTTTTCGATATTGTCGGAGTTATTGCCGCTATTATCTATGCGCTCGGGAGGTGTGCAGCCGAGGATAAACATAGCTGCCAGCAGTACCAATATAGTGTTCAGCTGTTTCATAATCAGAATGTTTAGGGATGTTCTCGACTACAAATATACAAAATTTTGCAACTGTTTGCAAATATGATAAAAATATGCATAGATTAGTCGTCGGCTTTTAAGGGATGTGCTGCAGGTTTGCACTACGATTATACTCTGCACTCATTTGTCGTCAAAAGGTAGTAGTAGCTGTACATCGCGAAATAATTCAGTCGTGGATAGTACTAAGACGTACAGCCGCGACTGAATTTTGAGGGATGTGCCATATATGGCACATTTTCACGGCAAATTACCCTTTGGAGGCAATTTGAATTTGTAGTTTGAACTCTGCGTCAGCAATTTCTGTCTTGAGTCGAATATAATTGCCGAAGTGTGACACCTTAACAAAGTGAAGACCCTTTTCGGTGATGGTATCAAAGGCGGTGCCTTCGTCTGCCCAGTGGATGCCGTCGTGGGAGATTTGCACCTTGGCATCAAGGGTACCGGTGCCGACAATATCCTCGACGAAGATGAAGAAGATGACCTCATCTGCCCAACCCACCTCGTAAGGATGGGTCTCAAAGCCCTCGGTAAATGACTTTTTTATCTCTAAATGCGCTGCATTAAACTGTTTCATAGCTGTTACTCTTGTGATACGACAAATGAATCAATATAGAGGAATACGCGGCGGTTGGTATCGGTTTCGAGCCAGATAACAGGGTTAATCAGTCCGTCGATGCGGCGATACTTATCCACTGCGGTAATCTTATGACCGCGCAGGTCGAAGATCTTGTTCTGGCACTGCATCTCGACATACTCCTTGTCGATTATATCGACCTTCAGGCGCAGGTACTGCCAATTGATCTTACAGTCGGTCTCGTTATAGATAAGGTTCTGAGTACCATTTGGCACATCCTTATAGCCCGCGTGGTAGCCATCCGGACGACGCTCGCCAAACCACCAGCAGTCCACGCCCCACTTACACCAGTCGCCATCAAGACCAAATGCCCAATCCTTATCTGTGCCCGGAGTAGCCTGAATATACTGCCACTTGCGCATAGGCTTACCATCTACGGTATTGAGGTAGCGGATACCCCAGAAGAAGCGGTTGCCGTCGTCCTGAGTATCTGAGCCGATACCAAAGGCGCGGATAGAGTCCTCGTGCAGACCCGGCTGCTCGCCCTCTCCGTCCACCTCGTTCTGCTCGCCCGTATAGGCAAACCAGCACTCGAGCTGCAGGTAACGCGCATCAGGATCCATATTCGAGAGGCGCTTGATTGCGTGACCCATAGAGCCCGGAGCGGGTGGCATAGAGTATGGATTTGCCACAGGGCGGGTTGAGAGTTTTAACGAATATGTGCCCGACATTGAGCCGTGAGTGCCCGGGAAGCGGTATGTTGCCGAGCTGAGCATAACAGGCGGCCACTGATCCTTATTTACCTTTGTCGGTGGAACATCAAAGTCAGGGTGCTCCGTAAAGTTCGGCAGCAGCACCATCCAGCCATTAAAGCCGCGATCGAAGATATCGTAACACAACACTCTTTTCAGAGGATTGAAGCGGCTGTAGAGCATAATTTTATCCATACAATTCTATACCTTTATCGGTTAAACGTTTCTGTAACTGTTTTACATCCAATTTGCGCGGTGTTATTCCCTGCTCGGCACACATTGCGGCAGCAACTCCCACAGCCTCGCCCATAGCCATACAGATACTCATCACGCGGTATGATGCGTGGGCGCGGTGTGTACCCGAGATACAACGACCTGCCGTATAGAGATTTTCGACGCCCTTAGGGGTAAAGCAGCGATATGGGAGGTCGTAAGGGTCGCAGTACTGGATATGATCCTCCGCCTGACCTGAGCCCTCAGGGTTGTGAATATCGACAATAAACTCGGCACGATGGACAATAACATCATCAAAGCGGCAACCCGCAGCCATCTCCTCGGCGGTAATTATATAGTCGCCCATCACGCGGCGAGTCTCTCTGACGCCCGTAGTGGTACCGCTCGAGATTACGCGGCAATTCTCGTAGCCCGGCAGGTGCTTATGGAAGAAGTCGAGCAGTGTATATATCTGTTCGCGCAGTTCGAGGTCTGCCTTGAAAATCTGCTCTACGCGGGTCATATCTACCCCATTTACCTGCGTGGTATTTACCTGGCGATAGCCCGGATAGACCATCGGGTGCAATCTTACCGCAGCGATACGCTCAGGCAGCTCACCCTCCTTGGCAAGGCGCATACAGTAGTCCAAAAAGCGTTCGTCGCCCAGCTTGACATCGTCTACATCGCCGATACAGATAACGCCCTTGTTCTCATCCACGCCCGAGATGGTAAACTCGAGGGTCACAGGCTGCATAAGTCCGTCCTCACGACCCTTCTCTGTAGGTGCGCCGGCAAGGTAGCTGACAAGTCCGTCACCCGTAGCATCGACAGTAACCTTTCCGCAGAGGACAAACTGACCCTCGCCTGCCGTAACGACAAGACCCTTCAGGGTATCGCCCTCCTTGACAACATCGGTAACCGTTGTCTGCAGATAGACATCTATATTAGGGTGGTTCACAAACTGAGCAAGTGTCATCTTTGCACGCTCGAAGTCGTGAGCACGACCCGTTTCTCCAATCATATCGTTCTCGGGAACACCCAGCAGCTCGACAAGCTCGTCGCGCATAGTTCCCTTACCTACCATACCAAGAATAGGACCTACATAACCCGCCGTAAGGTTTCCACCCACAACGCCATAGCGCTCTACAAGTGCCACCTTAGCACCCTCGCGAGCCGCAGCAACGGCTGCACAGATACCCGCAGGGCCCGAGCCCGCAACAACTACATCGTAACTACCGCGAACCTCTAACTCTCGACTATAACTTACCTTCTGCATCTTTTTTAGCATCAATATATCTGTAAATAAAATATAGTACCGCTATTCCGACCATTACAACCACGCCACCGACCATTATACGCTCGACGGCAGCCTCGTAACTCTCCATAACGAGCTGCTGCACAAGCAGAAGTGCAATGGCAAGCAGTGTAACAACAAAACAGGTGACTGCCATATGTGAATAGTGCTTTGTTGCACGCTTCATCTCTGCGCTCGGCTCCTTGTCTGCCTCAGGGTCGATGATAGCCTGCACTCGCTCATAGCCCGGATCTGTAGTGCCCTTACACTTTGCCACAAGCTCCATAATGGCGAGCAGTGTCACCGGAACAACCGTACCGATAACAGACTCGAGGACATTAGGATTTATCCACTCGAAGGTTGCACGAACAGCAGGGCTGAACTTAAATGCAAGACCGAAAATTCCGCAGACATAGGTGATAATCATTGCCGTAAGCAGGTGCTTCTGCGTAAGTCGCTTGGAGAATACACCCCACACCGACGGGATATAGAGCGGACCGATAATCATTGTAAGCACCGTCACAACCACCTTCTCGGCTCCACCTGCATACGGAATAAGCAGCGCAAGGGCGACAATAGCAGCACCAAAGGCGAATGTGAAGATACGACCTGTGCGGATAAGTCCCTTCTCCCCGAGCTCCGGATGTTTATGACCGTAGATGTCGTATGTAAAGACATTTGCAAAGACATTAAGCGTACCCGAAACGGTTGAGAGAGTTGCAGAGACCATAGCGGCAAGCATAACGCCCAGCATACCCTTCATCAGCACATGCTCCGACATAAGGATATATGCCTGCTCGGGATTTGCGCCCGGCTCAAGCATACGGAACGACATTGCAGGGAAGTACCAGATAAGCGGAGTGAGCAGGTAGAGCGCACCGACAAGGTAGGTACTCTTGCGGGCATCCTTTACTGTCGGCACACTGATATAACGCTGCACAAACGGCCAGTCGCCACCAATGGTAAAGCTATTGACAAAGAACCAGAGGATAATCCAGAACCACGGATACTCGGCACTGAACGGGGTAAAATAGCCATCCGGTGCCAAAGCGACGAAGTTATCGAGTCCGCCCAGCGCAGTTATCGAGAGCGGTATCATAAATATAACCACCGTAATAAGCACACCGAACTGTATGACATCGGTCATCAGAACTGCCAAAAATCCACCCAGAACGGTATAGAGCAGCGTAATTACACCGAGAATAAGGATACCCCAGCCTACAGCGAGATGACCGCTCGCATCTGCCATAAAGTGACCCTCGGGCAGCACCATAAGTGTAGACATAACAACCGCAATGGCATATAGAGCCACTGCCGTATGGAAACCTCGACCGATAATACCGAGCAGCGTATAGAAGCTCAGCGAACGGTGTCCGAAACGGATTGTAAGGTACTCTCCCGGCGATTTAATCTTCATCTCGCGCCACTTGCCCGACAAGTAGCGACCAACCAGAAAACTCGCAAATCCGAGGATATTTCCAATAAGCACAGCGACAAAGCCCGAACGATAAGCCACGCCGCCCCAGATAACGAATGTACTTGCCGAGAAGAGGGTCATATAGGTTGACATACCCGACAACCACCACGACGAGTTTCTACCGGCGATAAACATATCGGCAGACGACTTGATACTCCTCGAAACGAGCATACTCACACCAATAAGTCCCAGAAAATAGATAACGATTACAAGATAGTCTATTCCGACCATAAGACAATAAGTTTGTAGGTTTAAGTGGTTTGGTAAACAAAGGTAGGAAATTTTTTCCGTAAAAGCAATGGCTTTGGGGGCTATTTTTATAAAATAGGTATAAAAATATTCCCCCGCAAAAAGCGAGGGAATATAGCATTTTGGAAATCTTTAATTAGTGTGTTGCTGCATACCACGCACACTCTTTCCACTCTGTCACATATGCCGACATTGCGTGGAGCATAATCGGTGCGGAGGTAGTAAGACCCGAGTAGTAATCTATCGGATTTGCCTTATTGTTATATGCCGAGTAGAAGGTCTTTGTATGGTGCAGACCCGAGACACTCTTTCCGAGCTGCTCCGAGAATGCAGCCACAGCCGCAGCATCGGTACAACTCTTAAGGACATAATCCTCGATATCGAAGAAGATGTGGGTCGGGTTGCGAGTAAGATTGATTCCGTCGTATGATTGTACCGTATTCGGGTCAATGCGTTTGAGCGAGCCATTTACGCGCTTTGTAGCCTCGGCAAGGGCGTCGAGTTCGCGACAATCGATAACTGCCGAGCAAGCCGAGATATATGCACCCTCCTTATGGGTCTTATAGTAATCCACAAAGGACTTTGCAGAGCTGTTAAGGCGCTCCAAGAGTGGGCTATCACTCGCCATAATCGGCAGAATATCCTTATATGGCATACCGTCAGAGATAATCTCGCAAGCCGAGCCGAGGATATAGTCAGTCACATCTCTCAGGTCATATGCAGCCTCGACATTTGCCATATAGCAGGCATCGAAGATGATATAATCGAAGTGGCAACCTGTGCTGCGTATTGCACCGGCAAGCTCTGTAGTATCAATCTGCGTACTTGTCGTATCGCCAATATGACGCACCATAATAGCACCCGGAGCAGGTGTCCAGATAGACTCCAGATGCTCTGCCGAGAAGGTTGAGTAGGATGAACTGCCGCTACCGCCTGTGCTCACCGAATTTTTAGGAATCCAACCTTTGCCGTGTGAGCCGATATAGAGTCCGTACTCCTTTGCCGGAGCCCTCTTGGTCATATCCTGAAGTATCTGACCAACCATCTGCTCGGAGTAGAGCTGCGGCAGGTCGTAAGTTGCAATTTGGTCGCGGACAATAGCTCCCAAGCCCTTGTCATAGAGCACCTCGAAGAGCTTACCGCTGTAGTTACTGCTCTGCATAAAGACAAGCACACGGCTATTGCCTACCTTCTCCTCCTTGACAACCTTCTCCACATTCTCCAAGTTGGTGTCATAGAAGCTCTTGAGGCTCATACCGAGATAGTAGAACATCATTGTTCGCTCGGCAAGTGCCGTACGCTGCCAAACATCTATAGAGACTTTGCAAGCGGGGTTATCGGTAAGTTGTACCGTAATTGTGCCCAACTTACGCTCGGAGTCTGTAGTATTTGTCTCGACAACGGTAATATCGATCATACCCTCTGCGCCGTGCTTGACATCGATGGCTGTAGAGGTTGAGCTGACGGTAAAGTCAAACGACGAGTTTACAGATACAGATATCTGCTCGCCAGCCTCTCCGCCGACGGTAATTCGACTGCGGTCAAAGAAGAGTGCCGGCTGCTGCACCGCCTCAACCTTTCCGTTGAGTGCAGTACCCGCCACCTTAAAGGTAAGGTTGCCCGCAGTATGGTTTGTTGTGGTCAGATTATCCTTTGCCGCGGCAACCGAGATGCTATACTCCTCGGTAGTTACCGACTTGAGCTCCGAGCAGATAATATCGCCCTCCGACTCCACCTCTATATCCCTATCCTTAGAGAAGAATGTAAACTGGGTATAGACATTCTGCTCCGAAGAGAGCTCTATATGCGTCTTGCTGAGGGTTACCAGCGGTTTCTGAACTGCCGTAATACCTGTAAATCGGGTACGATTGAGACGGAAAACTACATTGCCGACCTCCCTTGTCGCAAGGCTTCTGTTGGCGTCGGTAATGGTTGCGGTGATAGTCACGCGATCGCTCGCCTCACCCTTTGACGGATTATAGGTAACGCCCGGAGTGTCAAGAATCTCCCATGGCAACTTCGAAGCCATAGAGAAGGTTGCACGCGCACCCGCGTTACCCTCAAAGACGAGCTGATTATTGCTTATTCCGCTCAAGATTGTCAGGTGATCAGCCGGTACAGGTGGCTGATTACAACTACTGAAAAGCAGTGTGAGCAGTAGTATATATAGCGAAAATCTCTTCATTCTATTTGTATTCACGAGGTTTCATATTATTTATCTGCCAAGTACGTTCACGCTTGAAGGTGTAGTCGTCCGGCTTATTCCAATAGACTCTGCTATAGTCGAAGTAGTAGCCCTTCAGCTTATCCTTCGGCACATCAAAGGGCACAAACTCGACTGTTCGGCTGATAATCTTACCCTTACGCTGATTCCAGCCCTTTGCCGCAATAAAGTCCACACCGTGCGAAAAGAGGATAATGTGCATCGGCTCCTTCTCCTTTGCTCCACTTCCCGATGAGGCGATAGTTCTGAGCACTGCAGCAAGGTGGTCGGCATAGATCTGCTCTCGTTTGCTATCGCCCGCCGTACCGTATGCGTACGCCATAATATTGAGCAGCTTCGGCGAGAATGGATCCATCTCCATAGCCTCGCTGCAAGCAGCTATAAGCTCGTCGATATCGGCAATAGATGGTGTGTCGATAGCGATACGCGCCATAATATTCTGCACCTTGGTCATCCCCGGATTGTCGTTGAGAGGACGGTATGCAGCCTGATAGGCATAGCCGTAGTAGAGGTAGTGATACTGCTCGTCTGTCAGCGGCTCGCCCGCCTGATAGCGCATCATCAGATTCGGATAGTAGAACTGCGAATTGATGTCGTTTATAGCGGCAAAAATCTTGTCGTTATCGGGCACCTGCGCAGTGGCAACGGCTCCGACAACGGCAAACAGCAGAGTTATAAAAAATTGTCTAACACTCATAACGTATAATCTCCATTCTCTGACGGATATCCAGCTCCACACTCGCCTCGGCAAGTGGCAGGCGGACGGTCGGCGTGCAGATATTCTTTGTGGCAAGTGCATTTTTTATGCCGACAGGATTACCCTCAACAAAGAGCGAGTCGATAATCGGCTCAAGGCGGGCAATCTCATACTCTGCCTTCTCAAAGTTACCTGCAAGAGCCAAATCGGTAAAGCTCTTTACTGCCTCCGGATAGAGGTGACCGAGTACCGAGAGCACACCCTTACCACCGCGACGAATAGCCTCGACAGTCAGTCCGTCATCGCCACTGACAAGGATAAAATCCTCACGCACAGCCGCAACAGCCTTGCATACAGCCTCCATCTGCTCGACATTTCCCGACGCCTCCTTGATACCGAAGACATTCGGGCACTCGGCAGCAATACGAGCCACCGTCTGCGGCAACATATTGACACCTGTACGACCCGGAATATTGTAGAGCATAATCGGCAGCGGAGAGGCGGCAGATATAGCCTTAAAGTGGCGGTAGAGACCCTCCTGATTTGGCTTATTGTAGTACGGATTTACGCTCAGCACAGCATCGTAGCCGGTAAAATCCCAACTCTTGAGTGTCGCCACAACATCGGCAGTGCAGTTTCCGCCAATGCCCACCATAAGCGCCACGCGACCTGCCACGCGCTCACGAATAAATCGCGATACGGCAACACGCTCGGCAGCTGTCAGCGTAGGGGTCTCGGATGTTGTTCCGAGGGCAAGCAGATAGTCCACGCCACCTGCAATCACGCGGTCGATAATTGCAGCAAGTGCCGCAAAGTCGATACTGCCTCGACTGTCAAACGGAGTGACAAGAGCCACTCCCACTCCCGTAAATTTATCTGTAATATTCTTCATATTCTCTTGTTAAAATAGACTTCCCTGTATAGGTTGCACCTCGACAACCTTCTCCTCCACCTTCGGAATCTCGTCGCTGCCGATAAGGGCAACAAACTCCTCCTCCGAGAGTATATTCACACCCAGCTTCTCCGCCTTTTGGAGCTTTGCCGGTCCCATATTCTCGCCTGCGACAATAAAGTCGGTATTGCTACTCACGCCCGACTGGTTCTTTCCGCCGTGCAGCTCGATAAGCGCCTTGAGCTCATCGCGCGAGTGAAGCAGGAACTTACCCGACACAACGACATTTTTACCCGCCAAAACATCCGACTTACGCTCTGCCACCTCAGTCTCAAACTGCAGCCCCGCAGTACGCAGACGCTCCAGAATAGTGATATTGACCGGATCGGCAAAGTAGCCGATAATCGACTCGGCAATCTTGTCGCCCACCTCGTCGGACTCCATCAGAGCCTCTTTGTCTGCCGCCATAACGGCATCTAAACTCTTGAAGTGTGCCGCCATATATTTCGCCGTAGTCTCGCCCACAAAGCGGATACCCAGACCAAAGAGCACACGCGCAAACGGAACACTCTTCGACGCCTCGATGCTGTTGATAATGTTGTCTGCCGACTTCTCGCCAAGTCGTGGCAGCACAGCAAGGTCCGCAGCCTTGAGTGAGTATAGGTCGGCAATATCGCGCACAAGACCATTCTCAAAGAGCAGCTCGACCGTCTCGCCACCCAATCCGTCGATATTGAGTGCTTTGCGACCGATAAAGTGGACTACACGACCCACAATCTGCGGACGGCAACCACTCTGGTTCGGGCAGTAGTGCTTCGCCTCGCCCTCAAAGCGTACGAGCTCGGCACCACACTCGGGACAGCGGTCGATATACTCGAAAGGTTTGCATTCAGCAGTGCGCTCGGCAAGCTCAACACCCGTAATCTTCGGGATAATCTCGCCACCCTTCTCGACATAGACCATATCCCCTACCCTTATATCTAACGCAGCGATCTGCTCGGCATTGTGCAGTGACGCTCTTTTTACTGTCGTACCCGCCAAAAGCACCGGCTCAAGATTTGCCACAGGGGTTATGGCACCCGTTCTGCCGACCTGAAAATCGACACTGAGCAGCTTGGTCAGCGCACTCTCCGCCTTGAACTTATATGCCACAGCCCAACGAGGTGACTTTGCCGTAAAGCCGAGCGAGCGACGCAGTGCAAAGTCATTGACCTTGATAACTACACCATCGGTCGGATATGGGAGCGTTTTGCGCGCCTCGTCCCAGTGGTTTATATAGTCGATAACCTCCGCAGCTCCGTGGCAGAGGGTCATATACTCAGAGATCTTAAAGCCCCAGCTGCGGGCAGCATTGAGGTTCTCGATATGGTTTGTAAATGGCAGATTGTCGCCCGCCATCTGGTAGAGTATGCAGTCTAAACCACGCTTTGCCACAACGGCACTCTGCTGCTGCTTGAGTGTACCTGCCGCAGCATTTCGAGGGTTGGCAAAGAGGGTCTCGCCCGCAGCCTCACGCTCGGAGTTGAGACGATCGAATGAGGCATACGGCATAAATATCTCGCCACGAATCTCGAACAGGTCGGGATAACCACTGCCAGAGAGGGTCAGCGGAATGGAGCGGATAGTCTTGACATTTGTAGTCACATCGTCGCCCGTAGTACCGTCGCCACGAGTAACGGCACGCACAAGGCGACCTCTCTCGTAAGTAAGGCTGATGGCTGTTCCGTCAAACTTCAACTCGCAGGCAAACTCCGTTGCGCCCTTTTCGCCCTCTATGCGGTCGATAAACTGCGAGAGCTCCTCGATGGAGTAGGTATTGGAGAGCGAGAGCATAGGATAGCGATGTGCCACCGAAGCGAACTCAGCAGTGCGGTCACTACCCACCCTTACCGATGGCGAAAGGGGGTCGTAGAACTGCGGATATTGAGCCTCCAAATCGACAAGAGTACGCATCATCTTATCGAAATCGAAGTCCGAAATCTCCGGCGAGTTCTCGACATAGTACTTATGGTTGTGGTACGAGAGTTGTCTTCTCAAACCCTCGATTTGCTCCTGTATTTGCTCTATAGATACCATTTGTATATTCTTCGTAGCGCACGAAAATACATATTTTATTTCAAATAGAGGGCAAAATCAAAAAAAAATCAAAAAAAAACTTTGAAATTGGCGCAATAACAAATTTTTGCTTATACTTGCACCCGAATTGCGAACAAACATATAGGAACAAATAAGATAAACAATACAAACTATGGCACCAAACAATAAAAGAAAATCTGTTGTTAGCTTCAACAACCTTCCACTTGAGCTTCAGGAGGCGGTAAAGGCCGCTTATCCTAACGGCTATCTGGACGATATGATTCGTGTAGACAAGCCAAATGGCGACTTCTTCTTCGCTGTAACCTTCGAGACCGAGGAGGTCAGCTATCTGGTAAAGATCGATGTCAAGATCGACGACATCACAGATGACGACGACGATAAGGAGTACTACGACGACGAGATCAAGGGCGCTGACCAGATTCAGGATGACGAAGAGGAGGAGGAGCGCCGTCCATCTCCAATCGAGTTTGACGACGAGGACTAATAGAGGTTGTATTCAACCTATTTACTTTGTTCTTTTACATTACTTACGGCTCTTTTTTACTCAGTCCCTCGTGACATAGGATTACCTATGCGCCTCGATATTGAGTAAAAAATAGCCACAAAGTAAAGAAAAATAACTGCACAAATAGGTTCAAAACGACCTCTCAGCTATTTGAAACGCAGGATTACCTATGCGCCTCGAGAGTTTAGCAGAAGAGAGGCACACAGTAAATGGAGGCTAAATAGGGTGAATAATCACCTTTTTTAATTTATATTGCTATGAGTTACAACTTACTAAAGGGTAAGCGCGGTATTATTTTCGGCGCACTCAACGAGTCATCGATTGCATGGAAAGTTGCCGAGCGAGCAGCAGCAGAGGGTGCAGAGATTGTTCTGACAAATACTGCCGTTGCTATGCGTATGGGAGAGATTGAACGCCTTGCCGAGGCGTGCAACGCACCTGTTATTGCTGCAGACGCCACAAATATCGAGGAGTTAGAGGCGCTGATAGACAAGAGTTTAGAGCACTTCGGAGGTAAGATAGACTTCGTGCTCCACTCTGTCGGTATGTCGCCTAATGTCCGCAAGAGTATTCCATATCAGCAGCTCAACTACACCTTCTTCGACAAGACGCTCGACATCTCTGCACTCTCTTTCCACAAGATTATGCAGGTGCTCTACAACAAGCAGGCGATGAACGAATGGGGCTCTATTGTTGCCCTCTCATACCTCGCTGCACAGCGTACCTTTGTGGGCTATGGAGATATGGCAGATGCAAAGGCTCTGCTCGAGTCTGTGGCACGCTCTTTCGGAGCGATCTTTGGCAAGGAGTACAAGGTGAGGGTCAATACCATCTCCCAGTCACCAACCCCTACCACTGCAGGTATGGGCGTGGCAGGTATGAGCGAGATGCTCAACTTTGCCGAGGCGATGTCGCCACTTGGCAATGCTACAGCCGAGGAGTGCGCAGACTACTGCATAACGCTCTTCAGCGACCTTACACGCAAGGTGACAATGCAAAACCTCTACCACGACGGCGGTTTCTCGTCGATAGGTCTATCCGAAGAGGCATTCAATCTTTTGTCTAAATAAAAAGTCCCGCGAGGGGCTTTTTGCTTTTGGCTATTAGCCTTATAGAGATATCCGCTTATGCGGATATTTTTTTATTAATATACTAATCCGATAATTAAGGCGATTTCCCGTTTTGTCGTCAGAAGGTGGTAGTTACAATTACACCAAATTTTCTTCTTGCACCATTTTATCGTCAGAGTGCGTTAGGTATGGCACATCGTGAAATAGACACGGATGGGACATACTGCAAGTATTTCCCATTCGGGGATATGAGGGATGTGCCATAGATGACGTACTATCACGATAAAATTTTTTTTATTGAAAAATAATACGTATCTTTGTCGTGATAGGTACATTTAGTTTGTGTAATGACAGGAACTTATTGTGCAGTTTTACTGCTACTTATGGTAGCATATCTTTTGGGATCGATACCGAGTGCCGTCTGGATTGGAAGGCACTACTTTGGTATTGATATTAGGGAGCACGGCAGCAAGAATGCGGGTGCTACCAATATGCTGCGTGTACTTGGTCTGAGGGCTGCACTTCCGGTATTTGTAATAGACTTTCTAAAGGGTTTTATTGCCGTTACGCTGATGGCGTTGCTGCGCTTTGATGCGGCACTATCGCCTATGTGGATTATCAATCTGAAGATTATTGCCGTTGCACCCGTAGTATTGGGTCACATATTCCCTATCTTTGCATCGTTCAGGGGCGGAAAGGGTGTCTCGACACTTATTGGTGCCATTACGGGAATACAGCCGCATCTGGCGCTGATGTGCTTTGCGGTGTGGGTGGTGATATTTATCTTTACCCACTATGTATCCTTAGCTTCTATAGCTGCGGGGTGTGCATTTCCGGTATTTGTATCTATCTTTTCAGTAATCAACTACCTCCGTCACGGAGATACATCTATAGCGTTTATACTCTTCTCTATTGCCGTTGCGGTGCTGCTGATATGGACACACAGGGCGAATATTGCACGACTCAGAAAGGGGGAGGAGAACAAGACCTATATTTGGGAGAAAAGCGAATAAAAACACCTTATTTATATTGTAATTTATGTTAGAACAGAATTTAATTAAGATGTACGAGAAGTCATTCCGCGACAATCGTGAGATGAGCGCAGTGACTGACTACTTTACCGGCGAGACCTACTCTTACTACGGTTTTGCCAAGGAGATTGCAAAGCTCCACATTATGTTTGACGAGGCAGGTATTAAACCAAAAGATAAGATATCTCTGGTTGGTCGTAACACTCCGCGTTGGTGCGTTGTCTACATTGCAACAATCACATACGGTGCAGTTATTGTGCCTATTCTTCAGGACTTTACATCAAACGATATTACCCATATCGTAAACCACTCGGAGAGCCGTCTGCTCTTCTTGACAGACTCTTATTGGGATGGTCTTGATGAGGAGCAGATGCCTAATATCGAGGCTGTGATGTCGCTGACAGACTACCACGTAATCTTCGAGCGCGGTGGTGACAAGATGACCCGCTGCATCAACCAGATGACAGAGAATTATCGCAAGCGCTATCCGAAGGGATTTACTGCTGACGATATCAAGTATGCAGATGTGCCTAACGACCAGCTCATTCTGCTCAACTACACCTCCGGTACTACCGGCTACTCTAAGGGTGTAATGCTGACAGTAAACAACCTTACAGGTAATGTTGTCTACATCTCCGGCGTTGCCGACAGAAAGGGAGATCTCTTCTTCCACAAGGGAGCAAGAACCCTCGCCTTCCTGCCACTTGCACACGCCTTTGGTTGTACTGTAGATTTCCTTGCGCCGCTTGCAGTGGGTGGTCATATCAACCTGCTGGGTCGTATACCGACACCTAAGATTCTGCTGAGCGCGATACAGAAGGTGCAGCCTGAGGTTATCTGCTCGGTGCCGATGATTTTGGAGAAGGTATATCGTAAGCAGATAATGCCGCTGCTCGAGCAGGGTCCGCTCAGTATTGCTATGAAGCTGCCACTTGTAAACGAGGTGGTATTTGCGCAGATTAAGAAGAAGTTGCTCGAGTCATTCGGCGGTAACCTTCGTCTCTTTATTATCGGTGGTGCACCGATGAACAAGGAGACCGAGGCATTCTTGATGAAGATTCACTTCCCATTCACTGTAGGTTACGGTATGACCGAGTGCGGTCCGCTTATCTCTGTAACACCTATTGCAGACGAGTTCAAGGCGGGCTCTTGCGGTCGCTACATCAACCAGATGATAGATGTACGCATCAACTCCCAAGATCCATACAACATTCCGGGCGAGATTCTTGTACGCGGAGAGCATGTGATGTTGGGTTACTACAAGAATGAGGAGGCTACAAAGAGCGCTATCGACGCTGACGGCTGGCTCCACACAGGCGATATGGGTACTCTGGATCCGGATGGTACACTCTACATTCGCGGTCGTTGCAAGACTATGATTCTTACAGGCAGCGGTCAGAACATCTACCCTGAGGAGATTGAGGATAAACTCAACAATATGCCGCTTGTACTCGAGTCACTCGTACTTGAGAACGACGGCAAGCTCTACGGTCTTGTGGTGCCTGATTTCGAGACCTGCGAGAAGGAGGATATCAGCCGCACAGCTCTCGAGGAGATGATGAAGGAGAACCTCAAGAACCTCAACGCACAGGTGGCTGTATACGAGCGTTTGGTATCTATCCACATCTACCCTTCAGAGTTCGAGAAGACCCCGAAGAAGAGTATCAAGCGTTACCTCTACAACGTATCCAAGCTCGGCATAGATTAATCTTTCATTTCTCAATAGTGAGGGTGGCTATGGTCACCCTCTTTTAGTAACAGACAATGAAGCTCAAAACCCCGCTTATCCGAAAACAGACCATTGGTGAGAATGTACTCTACACCCTTGTCTTTGTGGCGGTATATCTCATTCCGATCTTCAACTCGTTCTTGATGGCGGAGGAGCATATCGACTTCTACAACAAGGTATTTCTGGCGTGGAGCATCATCACCCCCTATCTTGTTCTGTTTCTGATAAACAACTACATCCTTATCCGTTTTCTGCTCAACAAGGGGCGCTATATGTGGTATGTCGTAGCTTCGCTATCGATTATCACCACCGTATTTACCACCATTGAACTGATGGAGCGCAATCTGATAATCTCGGACGGACATTCGGGCGTAGGTGTGCTGCCACATCAGGCGACACTTGCCGACCTTGCGTGGTATTGGAACATCGTGCTCTGCGTATTCCTCTTTGCCGCAAATATCGGTATCAAGAAGTTCTACGAGTCAATGCAGAAGGATGAGGACAATGCCCGACTTGCCCGCGAGGTTATCGAGGCGGAGATGTACTACCTTAAGTATCAGATAAATCCGCACTTTCTGATGAACACCCTCAACAACATCCACGCCCTGATAGATATTGATGCAGAGGCGGCAAAGGATGGTATTGTCGGACTGTCGGATATGATGCGCCATGTGGTATACAAATCGACGGCAGAGAGAATTCCGTTCAAGGAGGATATGAGATTTTTGGAGAACTATATCGCACTGATGAAGGTTCGATATTCGCACCACATCGACATAGAGTTCAACTATCCGAAAACTATCTCTGCGGAGCTTACCGTGCCGCCGCTCATCTTCATTGTCTTTGTCGAGAATGCATTTAAGCACGGCGTATCACGCAGCAAACACTCGTACATACATATCAATATGGCGGTAGAGGAGAATATGTTGGTTGCCAGATTTGAAAACTCCGTGCATCAGAGTGCACAGAGCGACAAGAGCATCGGCGGCGTAGGTCTTGAGAATGTATCACGCCGATTGGAGTATATCTATGGTAACAACTACTCACTCGACATTGTATCGGACGAGAACAGATATTGCGTAACACTCAAAATACCAAAGAGTTATGAATCTTAGTTGTATTGTCATCGACGACGAGCCGCTGGCAGTTCGCCAGATGGAGAGTTACATCTCCCGCGTGCCGTTTCTCAAGCGTCTGCAGAGCTTCGACAACGCTGTGGATGCCAGGCAGTGGCTTGCCGAGGGAAATAGTGTCGATATAATCTTTGTCGATATAAATATGCCCGAGCTTACGGGTGTCGATTTTGTGCGAGGACTCGACAATTACCATCTTGTCATCTTCACTACGGCATACTCTGAGTTTGCTGTCGAGGGTTTCAAGCTCGACGCGATAGACTACCTGCTCAAACCATTCAGCTTCGCCACCTTCGAGCACGCGGTAAACAAAGCACACTCGGTTGCCGAGCTGCTTGCGCTGCGCAATGAGGCAAACAGCGAGCAGAGGCTGCCAATCGGCGAGCAGAGCTCCGACCGCGAGTGTATCAGCATCCGCGCCGACCATAAGACAACGCTTGTCCGCTACTCCAACATAATCTACTTGGAGAGTGCGGGAGAGTATATACGACTCCACCTTGCCGACGGTACTAAATTGGTAACCCTCTTCCGTATGAAGAATATGGAGAGCGAGCTGCCGTCAGATAGATTTATAAGGGTACATCGCTCGTTTATTGTCAATACCGAACACATTACCGGTTATACAAAGGGTCGTGTATTTCTGACGGGCGACGACTATGTGCCTATTGGCGAGAACTACAAGGAGAGTTTTAGTGCAACAGTAGAAAAATTAGGATAGATTATGAGAGGACTTTTTGCGATTGCAGTCGCACTTTTGACCATCACTGCAGTAGGTTGCAGCAGCAACGACTGCGACTATAAAATGGTAGACGGCACAATTATCTACAACACCCCCGAACGCCCTGCAGGTCAGCAGGATATGCTCGGTTTTGCCGCCGAGCCGATAGAGTGTGTGCGTGTCGGATTTATCGGACTCGGTATGCGCGGACCGGGCGCTGTACGACGCTGGTGTCAGATTGAGGGTACCGAGATTGTCGCCCTCTGCGACCTAAACCCCGAGGGTATTGCAAAGAGTCAGAAGCATATTGCCGATGCGGGTCGTAAACCTGCAGCCGAGTATTGCGGCGACGAGGAGGCGTGGAGGCAGCTCTGCGAGCGTGACGACATAGATCTGGTCTATATTATGACCGACTGGAAGAACCACGCCAAGATGGCTCTCTATGCTATGGAGTGTGGCAAGCATGTGGCTATAGAGGTACCTGCAGCAATGAGTATGGAGGAGATTTGGGCGCTCATCAACACCTCGGAGCGTACTCGCAAGCACTGCATACAGCTCGAAAACTGCGTCTATGACCGCTTTGAGATCACCGCGCTCAATATGGCACAGCAGGGTCTGTTTGGCGAGATACTGCACGTTGAGGGTGCGTATGTTCACTGCCTTGCAGAGTATTGGGATCGCTACTACAACAATTGGCGTCTCGACTTCAACCGCGAGTCGGCAGGCGATGTCTACCCTACTCACGGCATTGGCCCAGTTTGTCAGGTGCTTAATATCCACCGTGGCGACAGAATGAAGAGCCTTGTTTCGATGAGCACAAAGGCTGTATCAGGTTCAAAATATTGGGAGAAGCTCTTTGGCGAGCCTTGCACAGAGTTTGCAAACGGCGACCAGACCACAACCCTTATCAGCACCGAGAATGGCAAGGTCATCCAGCTTCACCACAATGTTATGACTCCGCGACCATACTCGCGCGACTACGCCCTTGTGGGCACTACGGGCTATGCGTCTAAATATCCCGTACAGTCGTTCCTGCTCGGCGAGCAGACCGTTGGTGATGTCGATATCGAGAATCTCAACAGCCACCGCTGCGTCTCAGAGGAGGTGCGCAAGCAGCTTATGGAGCGCTACAAGCACCCCGTAACGGCACATACAGAGGTTATGGCTGCGAAGGTGGGCGGACACGGCGGTATGGACTATATTATGGACTACCGATTGGTATACTGTCTGCAGAATGGTCTGCCGCTTGATATGGATGTCTATGACCTTGCAGAGTGGTGTTGCCCTATCGAGCTGAGTGCGGTATCTATCAAGCACAACTCGGCACCGGTAGCGGTTCCGGACTTTACTCGTGGAGGTTGGAAGAAGATTGACGGCTATCGTCACGCGTGGAAGTAGAGTTTAGTACTCCACCTTCGGGAAGTGCGGCAGACGACGATAACCCTCTGCAGTAAGCTCTGCGCAGAGGTGTTTATGACCGTTTGTAAGGATTATGTAGCGTGCACCGAGCACCGCATTGTAGCGCACCGCCTGACTCCATACCTGCTCGGTAATGGCTATCTCGGGCGCTTTGCACTCGACAAGAATTACCGGTCTAAGGTCGGTACCCATAACCACTATATCGGCACGCTGAGCCGTACCATTGATAGTTACGGGATACTCCTGCGCAATAGATTGCGGCAGCACACCACAGTGTGAGACCAGAAAGGCTATAGCGTGTCTGCGTACGCGCTCCTCGGGCGTGAGAAGCAGATATTTACCTCGCAGGCTATCCCATACGAAAGTCTGACCATCAACCGTTTTAAGATTGAGGTCTATGGCAGGAAAGTTGATTTGAGGTGCCTTGGACATCGCTATTTGCAAATTAGTTATTACCTTTGCTGCAAAGATAGAAATTTTATGAAGATTATCCTACACATACTTGCTATATTTGCTGTCGGAGCACTCTCTGCACAGACACTTGCCGAGCCATTCTTCGGCGCAGAGCCCGCTCGTGGCACTATCACACCCTATGGTCGCGCCGTAGATGCACAGAGCGGCAACCCCGCGCAGTCAAACTATGTCGCAAAGCTTGCCGAGTGGGTTGTATCTGAAGACGGGAAGGAGCAGAGCAGCTCATTTGCTGTGCCTGTATGGTGGCTCAATCGTCAGGTTATCGTGCGCGTAGGTGGCTCCACATCATCATACGAGGTGTTTGTAGACGACAAACTTGTCGGTTCGGCAGCTTCGGGAGCAACAGCCGTAGAGTTCAACATCACAAAACTCGCCAAGGAGGGTCGCCACTCTCTCAAGATCCGACAGACCGATGCCGAGCAAAATCGTGTGAATGCCCTTGTTCGCGCAGGCGTCAAGCCCGAGATCAGCGGTGTGCAGGTCATCTGCCAGCCGGCTATATATGTGCGCGATATAATCTGCTCTACCACCATAAATAACAGAGGCGAGGGCGTTGCCGAGTTCGGACTTGTGGTAAAGTGCGGCACTCTCAACCCAAAGCGCGCCCGTATAGGCTATATCCTCAACCTGAACGACTCGACCGTCCTCAGTCGCGGATATAAGGATGTTGCACTCGATATGCGAGGTGAAGATACCATCCGCTTTATGGCTATCGTGCCGCAGAACAGCCTCTGGAGCACTAATAATCCACACTCACTGACCCTCGACATCGAGAGCCGTATGGATAACCGCCCTGTGGAGTGCATCCGTCGTAAGGTTGGCGTTCGCGCAGCCGATATTGCCGACAAAAAGTTCTACCTCAACTACCAGCCGCTCGAGCTGAAACTTGGCAACTACAACCCGTCACTGCCACTTGCAGAACAACTTGGCAACGGCACAAACGGTCTTGTCATTCCGGTCTACTACGCCACAGAGCAGCTCCTCGAGCAGTGCGATAAGGCGGGCATACTCGTATTTGTCGAGAGCGCCATCGACACACTGCCACTTGCCGAGAGCATCCGCCGCGGAGGTAACCCGAGCAACGACCCATTCTGGCTCGAGACCTACCTCTCCTATAACCGTGCAGCATACTACACCACCCGCCACCACCCGTGCGTTGTCGGATATGCCATTGCCGCAGGAAAAACCAACGGAATTAACATCTACGAGAGCTACCTGCAGCTCAAAGATATCGAAAAACGCCTGCCAATCATCTACGAAGGTGCCGGAGGCGAGTGGTGCAGCGACGAAATCACAATTCGCTAAACCGCTGATTTACTGCAAGTTGAAAAAATAACGCAATTTTTTATTAAATTTTTTCACAAAAAAGTTTGCACAGAAGTTTTTTTTGCCCTATCTTTGCACTCGCAATCAGGGATTAAAACTGATATGTGATGCCTCTTTAGCTCAGTTGGTAGAGCACGACACTCTTAATGTTGGGGTCCAGGGTTCGAGCCCCTGAGGGGGTACAGAAGCGAGAAACGAAAGTTTCTCGCTTTTTTGTTGTTGCTCAATGAGTTAAGCAGCCCGCCCTGTGGCGCACCAGTGGCGTATCGTGGCTGTTTTGTCTATGTTTGTCCATCCTCTGTCTATGTAGAACAGACAAAATTCACAAACCTATTTGAAACCAACAACCGAAAACTTAGACATAGGTTTCGGAAAACATCGCCCCACTTTCAATAATCTGCGATAATCTTTGCAGATAGTTTAGAATTAACTTGACACTTCCGAATAGTGAGCTTATGTTTGCACTCGTAAACGGCTCATTGAAAGGAATTTGCACGATGTCAACCTTTGTCTAAACATTGTCTATGTTTGTCTAAAAGTTGTCTATGTATAGATTCTTCCAGCCGTTTTTAGTAGCGTAATTTTGCAACAAGAATAGTACACTATAAAAACGATTAGAAGCTATGAGAACTGAAATGTTAAAGATCAAGATGATTGCCCACAAGGGCAAGCCAAACAAGTCTGGCAGAGTGCCAATTTTAATGCAGCTTACTATTGGGCAACAGACCTGCCACATTAGCACGAAGCAAAATATCCTACCAGAGAAATGGGGCGATGGCAAGCCTATCGGACACACACGAGAGGATCAAGCAATAACGGCTGTTCTTGAGGAGATACGCACGAAGGCTTATAACAAATTCCTCCAGCTGCAGGCGCAAAATATAAATGTGACACCAGAGCGATTAAAGCAGGCTCTTTTAGGCAAAGACCAGGTTCAACCCAGGGGTTATGTAGAGATCTTTGATCAGTGGCTGGTCGAGTATTCAAAGATGGTCGGTATCACGACCTCCAAGCGTACACTTGACAAATATATATTGGTGCGTAATCGCCTCCAGGATTACATTGCATCTCAACTTGGCGTTAAAGATATCTCGCTTGAGGAGGTAACGCCTAAATTCCTCAGCAACTTTGACAACTATCTTCGCGTAGAGTATAACATGGCAAATAACCACGCCATGAAGATTCGCCAAAAGCTACGCACGATATACAAGGTTGCCATAGATAATGGCTGGGTTAGCAAGAATCCATTTTCAACCGTTAAGATTCATTTTGATCCCGTTGAACGCGATGTTCTTACCAAGTCAGAGTTGACCGCACTTATCCAAACAGACATGATATTTGACAGACTTGAGAAGATGCGAGATGTTTTTGTATTTGCGTGTTTCACTGGTCTGGCACATTGTGATGTTGCAGGCTTGACAAAAGAAAATATTATTACCGATGAGGCTGGGCAGGTTTGGCTAAAAACACATCGTCAGAAGACCT
>CANBCZ010000019.1 GCA_947367255.1 uncultured Alistipes sp. | reverse complement strand
GCAACCGGAATAAGTGTATCCTCGTATACCGGACCTACAATCAAATTGGTATTTTCGAGCTCTCCGCTCTCGATAATTTGCGAGATGCGCTCGTTGCTGTGTGCAGTGTTGAACAGGTCAATATGAATCTGGTAACCGTCCATTCTCAAGTGGTCTGCACCGAGCAGAAATCCCTGATAGAAGTCAAGGTAGTGCTGCGAGACCTTACCACCGACAGACATAGGTAACATAAGGGCTATATTTGCCCTATGACCGTGCTTGAGAGTGGTGAAGGTTGCAGGCTTTACCTCCTCCTCTACCTTCTCCGGTTCGGTTGTTGGCTTCTGATCCTGTTGTGGCTCCTGAAATATGCTTGTAGGCTTTGGAACCTTGATAATCAGACCCTCGCGAACCATACTTGGCTCGTTGAAGCCATTGGGGGCGAGCAGTTTATCTACGGTAGTGCCGAAACGCGAAGCGATATTTTCTGCATTCTCGCCGCGGTGTACAACATGGTAGCTGTACTCCTCGGTAGTGACGACATTGTTCATAGCCTGCTTCTGCTCCTCAATCTCTGCACTGACCTCCAGCTCGGTAGTCTTGCCAATCTGGCTGTTACGGATATAGAGAGTCTGACCTACGGCAAGATGCGCAGGATCAACACCTGCATTATCCTCCATAAGTGTCGCTACCGAAATCTCGTATTTGCGTGCAATAGAATAGAGAGTGTCGCCCTTGCGTACAACATAGCTCTTGAACTGCTTCTTTGAACGCTTAGGCTGCTTCTGCTTCTTTGTTGGCTCGGCAGGGTGCGGAATTTTGATTGTCTGTCCTGTCTTCAGTCCCTCTGCAAGCACAGGGTTGGCTGCGGTGATCTGGTCAATAGTCACCCCATAACGCTTTGATAAAGAGTAGAGCGTATCACCCTGCTGGGCGGTGTAGGCGGTATATTTTACACCGTCTATATATACAATCTGTTCACTCTGCGCAGATGCAACTCCGCAGCAGAATAGAGCCGCCAAAGCAGCAATACCGATTCGTCTGTTCATGCAAACACTGTTTAGTTAGCAAAATGCCTCTAAAACTTTCTGTTTCTCAGCATAATCTCGGTGATAATATTCTTTGTATATTGAGGAAAATCACCCTTCATCATCCAGTCGTAGTAGCTCGGCTCTGCGGTAAATACCTCAGATACGACCTGACCCTTATACTTGCCGAAGGTAAAGATCTCTTTACCCTCCTCGTTGTAGGCGATGCGACCTGCAAAGTCGGCAGTCTCGCCGCGTGACGAGTAGGTTGCAAGGAAGTCTACATCATTCTCCAAGTCGTCGTAACGCTCGAGCTGACCCAGAAGTACCTCGTATGTGGCAAGTGTATCTGCCTCGGCACTGTGAGCAGCCGTCAAGTCCTTGTCGCAGTAGAAACGATATGCGGCAACAAGTGTGCGCTCCTCCTTCTTGTGGAAGATGTTCTGGACATCTATATAACGTCTGTTTCTGAAATCTACGTCTACTCCTGCGCGTAAAAATTCCTCTACCAGCAGCGGCAGATCAAAACGGTTTGAATTGAAACCGCCAAAGTCGCACCCCTCCATAAAGGCTTTGAGCGACTTTGCAATCTGCTTGAAGGTCGGGCAATCCTTCACATCCTCATCTGTGATGTGGTGGACTGCCGAGGCCTCCGCAGGTATTGGCATCTCGGGATTTATGCGTCGAGTCTTGATCTCCTTATCTCCGCTTGGAGATACTTTGACCATCGAAATCTCGACAATACGGTCGCGAGAAGTATCGGTGCCGGTGGTCTCCAAATCGAAGAAGATCATCGGTCTTTTGAGGTTTAACTTCATCTGCTAAAACTATGCGCTGATAATCATTGGCATAAGCAGCATCAGAGTAGACGAGCTCTGCGCATCGTCATATACAGGCTTGAATACACCTGCACGAGTTGAGTCTGCAAGCTCCACCAGAACAGTCGGTGTCTCGATGTTTGAGAGGATCTCAACAAGGAAGATAGACTTAAATCCGATAGAGATAGGAGTGCCGTCATAAGAGCAGTTCAGACTCTCGTTTGCAGATACGTAGAAGTTTACGTCCTGAGCAGTAAGAGTCAGCTTGTTGTCTGCAACATCCAAACGGATGAGGTTTGTAGCAGAGTTTGCACAAACTGCTACACGCTTAATGCCGTTAAGGAACTCGATACGGTCGATGAGAATCTTGTTCGGGTTGCCTGCAGGGATAACAGCGTTGTAGTTAGGATAGTCACCCTCGATAAGACGGCAGATAAGAATATAGTTCTTCAGTGTGAATACTGCATTGCTCTTGTCGAAGCTTACGGTTACATCCTCCTCCTCTTTGAGAAGCATAGTCTTGAGCAGGTTAGCCGGCTTCTTTGGCAGGATGAATGATGCAGCCTGCTCGCCGCTGTGCTCTGTGGTGAACTTAACGAGCTTATGACCGTCTGTTGCAACATAGGTAATTCCGTTCTGCTCGATGTTGAAGAATACGCCGTTCATCATAGGCTTGAAGTCGTCATCTGCAGTTGCGAAGATGGTCTTGTTGATACCGTTTACAAGGGTATCAACATCCATTGTAACCTCAGTCTTATCCTCTGCAAGAGTCTTGTTTGTAGGATAGCTTACAGGGTTTGCGCCCGGTACAGACGAACCACCGCTGTGCCAAGTAATCTTAATCTCCCAAGTGTTCTCATTGACATCGAATGTCAGAGGCATCTCTGAACACTCCTTGAGTACATCGAGGAGTACCTTTGCCGGAGCTGCTACCATACCCTCCTGCTCTACATTCTCAACCTCGAGAGTACCGATAAGGGTTGTCTCAGAGTCAGATGCAGTTACGCGCAAAACGCCATCCTTGAGCTCCATAAGGAAGTGCTCGAGGATTGGAAGTGAACTCTTGTTGTTGATAACCTTGCCTGTCATCGAAAGTACTGACAACAGTGCTGAACTTGATACTGTAAATTTCATCTCTTTTCTGTTTTTATACTTGTACTTATAATTTCTAAAGTGTAGCGAGCTTGTTAAGAGCATTCTCGATCATCTGACGCACAAACGGCTTGTAGTCTGTGCAAGCATCAAGTGCGATGCGCTGTGCGATGATTGTGCAGATGGTTGCAGCCTTGTGACCCATAAGAGCTGCCATACCAGCAAGTGCAGAGCTCTCCATCTCGAAGTTTGTGATTTTGCGACCACCAAAGTCGAATGACTCGATCTTCTCGTTGAGCTTCAAATCCTGTGGCTGCAGACGCACCCAGCGACCCTGCGGAGCATAGAATCCCGGAGCGGCAATGGTTATACCCTCGCGAGTGATATCCTTGAACAGCTCGGCAAGCGATGGATCTGCGTCGATAAAGTAAGGCTTTGGCAACAGCTCGTTCCAGCCGGTGTGCTCGATAAATGCCTTCTCGATCTCAAGATCACAAACATCATTTCTGCCTGCGTAGTAGTTCAGAAGACCATCAAAACCTACAGAGGTGCGTGAGAAGAGCGCCTCGCCAACCTTGATGTCAGACTGCAGAGCACCCGATGTGCCGAGGCGTACGAGTGTCAGCTGACGGAAAGTATCCTTAACCTGACGGGTTGCAAAGTCGATATTTGCCAGAGCGTCGAGCTCGGTTACGCAGATGTCGATATTGCCGATGCCGATACCTGTAGAAAGAACGGTCATACGCTTACCCTTGTAGGTGCCGGTTACGGTTTTGAATTCGCGATTAGCCACCTCACACTCGCGAGTCTCGAAGAATGATGCGACCATCTCTACACGACCCGGATCGCCAACGAGCATTACGATGTCGGCAATCTGCTCCGGAAGGAGGTGAAGGTGGAATATTGTACCATCCTCATTGATAATGAGTTCTGATGCCGGTATTGTTCTTTTAGTTGTCATATTGGTATGTTTTATGTTCGGTTATTGTTGGATAATTGGCATAAAAGTAATATATTTACATCGTATTTCAAAAGATTTTTCGAACTTTTTTATTAAAAATAAAAAATGACACTGATTAAGTCTATTTCCGGTATTCGCGGAACTATCGGCTCAAAGCCGGGAGATAATCTTACACCGATTGATATTGTGAAGTTTACAACCGCTTATGTCCGATTTATCTCTGAAAAGAACGACGGAAAGCGTCTTCGTATTGTAGTAGGTCGTGATGCCCGCATTTCGGGAGCGATGGTAAACGATATTATCGAGGGAACCCTGCTCGGTTGTGGCGTTGATGTGATAAATGTCGGACTATGCACCACTCCGGGAACAGAGATGGCTGTGATAACACATAAGGCTGATGGTGGTATTATCATCACCGCTTCTCATAATCCGAAGCAGTGGAATGCCCTTAAACTGCTGAATGAAAAGGGTGAATTTCTGAATGATGCAGAGGGTAAGCGAGTCCTTGAACTTGCCGATGATGACAATTACGAATTTCCTGATGTAGATCACCTTGGAGAGGTTATCTCAAGGGAAGATTTCAATGATACACACATTGCTCAGGTGCTTGCACTTCCGCTTGTAGATGTGGAGGCTGTGCGCAGCCGAAAGTTCAAAGTTGTTGTAGATGCGGTGAACTCTGTGGGTGGAGTTGTTATGCCTAAATTGCTCAGAGAGCTCGGTTGTGAGGTTGTAGAACTTAACTGCGAGCCTACGGGTCAGTTTGCCCACAATCCCGAGCCTCTGCCTCAGAACTTGACCGAGATTTCAGAGGTTGTTCGTCAGCAGGGTGCAGATTTGGGAATTGTTGTAGATCCTGATGTTGATCGCCTTGCATTTGTCAGCGAGGATGGCTCTATGTTTGTCGAGGAGTATACCTTGGTAGCGGTCGCTGATTATATCTTATCAAAGCAGGTTGGAAATACCGTTTCAAACCTCAGTTCATCGCGCGCTCTTCGTGATGTTACAGTGGCTCACGGCGGTAACTATTCAGCCTCTGCGGTTGGTGAGGTAAATGTCGTTGAGATGATGAAGAAAACGGGTGCAATTATCGGTGGTGAGGGTAACGGCGGAGTAATCTATCCAGAGCTCCATTATGGCCGAGATGCGCTTGTTGGAACAGCTCTGTTTTTGACCTATTTTGCAGGTAAAAATATGACCATGACGGCACTCAAAGCAAGCTATCCGCAGTACTTCGCATCGAAGAATAAAATTGAGCTTACACCAGCAATCGACGTAGATAAAGTGTTGCTTGAGATAAAGGAGCGTTATGCTTCTGAAAATGTGAATGATATAGACGGTGTAAAAATTGACTTTGCAGAGAGCTGGGTGCACCTTCGTAAGTCAAATACAGAACCTATTATTCGTATTTATACCGAGGCAAAATCGGCTGCAGAGGCGGATGCTTTGGCAGAACGATTTATTGCAGAAATTATCGAGATTTGCAACCTATAAAACTTACAAAATATGGACAAAGTTAGAGAGTATATTGACGCCAATAAAGAGCGTTTTTTGGAGGAGCTTTTTGAGCTTCTTCGCATCCCTTCAATTAGTGCCGTAACCGAGTATGCAGAGGCTCGTCAGCGTTGTGCGGAACACCTTGCAGCGGCACTTGTAAAGGCAGGTGCAGATAGTGCCGAGGTTATCGCAACAGAGGGTGCACCGATTGTATATGGAGAGAGGATTATCTCTCCGAAGGCGAAGACCGTGATGGTCTATGGTCACTACGATGTTATGCCTCCTGAGCCGCTGAACGAGTGGACTACAGAGCCGTTCGAGCCTGTAATCAAGGATGGTAGAATCTATGGACGTGGTGCCGATGACGATAAGGGTCAGTCGTTTATGCACATCAAGGCATTTGAGGCGATGTGCGCAACCGACTCTCTGCCTTGCAATGTCAAGTTCCTGCTTGAGGGCGAGGAGGAGAGTGGCTCGACACAGATCAGCAAGTTCTGTGCGACCCATAAGAAGATACTCAAGGCTGATATTATCCTCGTTTCGGATACATCTATGCTCGGACTCGATACACCATCAATTACCTGCGGTCTTCGCGGTCTTGCGGGTGTAGAGGTCTCTGTATCAAACGGAGCCGCAGACCTCCACTCGGGTATCTATGGCGGTGCAGTCTATAATCCGGCTATGGTGCTGTCAAAGATGCTGTCGCAAGTAGTTGATAGAGAGGGTCATATTACAATTCCGGGCTTTTATGACGATGTTAGAGAGTTGAGCGCAGCAGAGCGTAAGGCGCTTAATCGTGTGCCGTTCTGTTCTCGCAAGTACAAGGCGTCGCTTGGCGTTGGTGCAACATACGGCGAGGAGGGTTATACCACCCTTGAGCGCGTAGGTGTACGCCCTACATTCGAGATTAACGGTATGTGGAGTGGTTATACCGGTGAGGGTAGCAAGACCATTATTCCTGCCGTTGCGAGTGCGAAGATTACTATGCGTCTGGTGCCATATCAGACTCCGGATAAGATTACAAAGCTCTTCAAGGAGTATTTTAAGAGTCTCGCACCGAAGGGTGTAAAGGTCGAGGTAAATCCTATGCATGGTGGTGTGCCGTATGTCTCTCCGACAGATATGTCTGCATATAAGGCTGCCGAGAAGGCTATTGGAGAGGTGTTTGGCAAGAAGCCTGTGCCTGTCTATTCGGGTGGCTCTATCGGTGTTATCAGCTGCTTTGAGCAGGTGCTGGGTATTAAGTCTATTCTGATGGGCTTTGGACTGTCGAAGGATGCTATCCACTCCCCTAATGAGAGCTATGGTCTTGATCAGTTTGATTTGGGACTCAAGTCGATTCCGTTATTCTATAAATACTTTGCGTAATGAAAAAGCTATTAACCCAACTGTTTGTGGCTGTGGTAGTTATATCACTTGCTGCATCGTGTAAATGTAAGATTGTATCGCCCGAGGGCACTACCCTTACGGGTGTTGTAAAGTGTGGCTGCAAGGCTGTGGCGGGCGTGGCTGTGACCGATGGTGAGCAAATTGTGCTGACTGACGAGAATGGTGTCTACAATATCGCCTCGACAAAGCCTTATGGCATTGTCTACATCACTACCCCATCAGGTTACGAGCCTGTGGCTATGGACTCTGTGCGTCAGGCATTTTGGGCAAGAACTACTGCCGAGGCGGATGAGCTCGAGCGTCATGACTTTAAGCTTAAAAAGGTGGATGATAGCAAGTTGTCTGTCCTTATGTGGTCTGATACACACTTCTGTAACGATCCTAAGCGCGATGACTTTACTCACTTCCGCGAACTGATTATGCCTTCTGTAAATAAGGCTGCAGCGGAGGCTGACGGTTACAAGTTCTCAATCTGTTTGGGTGATATTACTTGGGATAGATTTTGGTATGCAACAGGAACAGATATCGAGAGTGTGCCGCAGCACCTTGCTTCGCACAACTTCCCTATGCCGTTCTACTGCGTGCACGGAAACCACGACTACGATCCTTCAGTAGCTTCGACAGATAACCCTAATACTACTGCTATTCAGCGTTTTAGCAATACATTTGGTCCTACTTTCTACTCTATAAATAAGGGCGGTGTACACTTCGTGTTGCTCGATAATATCGTCTATAAGAACGAGGTTAAGGAGGGTCAGAAGATGGCAAAGGGAGTTGTCGGCAGTCGTAACTACGACCTCTATGTCGATGATGCACAGCTTGCATGGCTTGCCAAGGATCTTGCAGCTGTAGATAAGAGCACTCCGCTTGTTGTATGTATGCACGCACCTCTCTTTACATATAACGGTAAGGGCGAGCAGGTATATAGCTTTGCTGAGGGTAAGAGCGAACTGCTTGTAGAGCTTATCAAGGATTTTGAGAAGGTAACAGTATTCTCGGGTCACTCGCATCGTACAATGTCATTTGTACACCCGCAGTATCCGAATATTGTCGAGTATAATATCACATCTGTAGGTGGTGACTTGTGGAATACCCCTAATCTCTGCGGTCTTAATATTGGCGAGGATGGCGCAGATGCAGGCTTCTATCTCTGCTCTTTTGAGGGCGATAAGTTGTCGAAGGAGTGGTATAGCGCGGTGAATGGCAGCAAATACCCGTTCCGTGCCTATGATATGAATGAGGTGGCAAAGGTCTATGCTGAGAGCGAGGCTGTTAAGCACCTCTGTAAGCTGCAGAGCAATCAGGTGGACTATTCAGAGCCACAGTATGCAGACTATGTATATGTGAACTGTTGGGCTTGGGAGAGTGGTTCAACCCTTACTATAACCGAGGATGGTGTAGCACTTGAGGTAGAGAAGGTTACAGATTCTGATCCGCTTGCTGCAAAGGTGGTATTCGGTAAGCCGTCAATCCTTGAGAAGACAAAGGAGAGCTCAAAGACCAATCGCCTCTCAATTGCTGCAAATATGTTCCGTGCGAAGGCGTCAAGCGCAGATAGTGAGGTTGTGATTACATTTACAACTCCTGCAGGTCAGAGTTACACTCAAACACTTCTTCGTCCTGCACCATTTGTTACAAAGTAGTTTTTGTGATAATGTGTCAATAAAAAAGCCGCTGCAGCAATGCAACGGCTTTTATTGTTGATGTGTTTGTATTACTTAATGTTGATTGAGCTACCCTTAATAGTATTGCCACTTGCGCTAATGGTTACTTTAGAGTCGTTAGACTTCCAATTGTTACCATTGTGGATAAGGTAGTTGATAGTCTTACCTACGAGCTCTGAAGGAACGACGATGTGCCAAGTGTAGTTACCATCGTATGTCAACTCGTTACCAGGCCAAGAGGTATCGAATGAAGTGCCTGTGTTCCATACGTGAATCTTTGCAACATTACCCCACCACTGCTTAGAGTTGTCAGTATCAAGCTGGAATGTGAGCTTAATGACATTCTCCTCGAGGTTCACAGTTGCACCATTGCGAGTGATAGTTACATTTGCAGGCTCAGTCTGCTTGCCATCTGTGAAGAATTGGTAAGAGAGTGTTGAACCGATGTAGTCACCGCTTACTACGATAGTGTTGTTCTCAACCAGGTCACCCTCAGCTGCTGTGAGCAGAGTGTCACCACTCTTAAGAACTACGCGGAGTGGGCTCCAGTTAGCCTTATTGTTAACTGTGATATTAACCTTAAGATCAGAGTACTCCTCTACGCAAGTGTACTTAAACTTAGATGTCTCAGCGTTGAAGTAGATGTCAAACTTACCATTCTTTGCAGCGCGGATGTTGCTTGCACCATTCTTCTTAAGGCTGTGCTCAACATCAACCTCAAGAGCAGCAAGTGCGTCAAGACCATAGTTAACATCCCAAGTTGTACCCTTGATCAACTTGAACTCATCATCCTTGTAGAGCTCAACGCCACGAGCTACAGACCAACCATCCTCGATAACCATTGCAACCGGATTTGCTGCATCCCAACCCTGGAATGAACCTACAACACCATACTCTGACAGTACAGGCTCAACTACTGGGAAGTTGATAGTAATCTCATAGCCATTCTCAGGAGCAACAACCTTGTACTTGCCACCCATTGTCCAGTCATCTGCGCGAGTGCTTACATTGAGGATATAACCATTCTCAGTTGTGCCCTTTTCAAATGCAATCTGACCACCGTCAAATACATACTCGCGAATGTCAGTGCCGTCGAAGTAGTAACCAGAGAGTGTGCCATACATTACATTGTAAGAACCAGAAGTGATGTCGCCGTTCTCAGTAACGAGCTCCATTACAAAGTCACCCATATAGTTGCTGCTCTTGAGCTTAATGATGTTAGCGCTATTCTCGTCGTAAGTAGCCTCGAATGCGGTGAAGCCCCACTGTGTAAGGTCGAAATCAATGTAAGATGGACCATAACCGATAGCACCAATCATATTCTCCTCGATAGAACCAACCAAAGAGTACTGAGTACCTGTACCATCATCAACTACGAGGTTGAATGCAAGACCGTTGTTATCCTCTGAAGGCATGGCAGTTGCAACTTCGATGCTACCACCTACTGGAACGTAAGTATTGCCACCAATCATAAACTGGCAGTACATTGGATCTGCAAGCAGGCAAGGCTTCTCAAATACGCCACCCAGAGAACCTGCAACAACTGGATACTCACCATTCAAAGCAACGAAAGGCTCGCTGTTGTCGTAGAAGAGGAGCATTGCAAAGTCGTTTGTAGTGGTGTTTGCGATGTTAAGAAGGTAGATGCCTGGCATCATGTGCATAGATGGATCCATCATGCTATCAACCGCATTGAAAGATACGGTCAAAGTTGCAGGAGCCTCCTCAATAGTGCCGAGGTTGTAGATCTTGTTGTTTGCAAATGTGAGAGTAGTCTCCTTAACCTTAGCCTCTGCAATAGTTGCTGTGAGGGTTACCTCAGCTGCAGCGTATATAGGAACAAGTACATTCTCGCCCTTGAGGGTTACGCTGTTCTGAAGAGCTGTGCCGTTACCGAAGATCTCTGCAGAAGCAGTCAGGGTAACATCAACAGCAGAGGTAAACTTAAGGAATGCGTTGCCAGCAGTAAGCTCGATAGCTGCGCTCTCGCTGAAGCTCTCAGCACCACCTGTAAGGGTCATACCTGCAGCACCTGCAGCACTGTCGATAACTGAGTTGTAGACAACATTTACCTTCTTACCGATAAGTGAACGAACACCTACAGCCTCGCAAGTAAACTTATTCTTGTTCTCTGCGGTGTTTACGAAGTTGAAGTTGCTTGTGCCGTCAGATACAACGATAGTCTCGTCGCCAACCCAAACGGTGTTCCAAACATTCTCACCCTGCTCGAGAGCTGTACGGGTGTTGTCGATATTGACATTGATAGAGAGTGACTCGCCGATAATGCTCTCCTCGAAGTTGTTGTTACAAGATACTGCGCCCAAAGCTACCAGAGCAACAGTAAAAATAGACCAAAATCTCTTCATTGTTCCAAATTTTTACGATTAAACCCTGATTACCAATTTACATCCTCGTCAGTAAATCCTGTACCATCACCGAGTGTAAAACCGCCCTCTGCGGTCGATACTGCAAAGCCCTGCTCGGCAAAGCAGCTGTAACTCTCCAATAAAGGAGCGTCGTAGTTTAGTTTTCTGTTCATAATGTTTGTATAATTTTAAGTATGGATATTCGCACAAAAATAAAAAATAAATATAACAAGGGAAACAATTTGGTATAAAAAGGGTTGTGAATGGTTGAAAAATAGATTTGACCGGTAAAAATTGACTGTAAAACGAAAAAATGTTGTACTTTTGTAGAAAACCATACAACAATGAAGAGATTATTCGGATTATTCGCGATTTTGACAGCCGCTCTATGCTGTGCCTGCTCCAATCAACCGCAGGTTATTACCACTATGGACAAGATAGCAGATGGTGAGTGGCAATGCTTTACCAAAGAGTTCGCGCTGCTTGCTCCGAAGGGTGCAGAGCTTACAATTGCTGCCGATACAAAGTATTGGCTCTATGTCAATGGAGAGCTTGTTGTGCGCGAGGGAGGACTTAAGCGAGGACCAAATCCGAAGGATAGTTACTGCGATATTATCGGAAATCTGCCGGCACTGAAATTTGGCAAGAACAGAGTCGTGGTTCTTGTTCAGTACTACGGTCGTAACTCGTTCAGCCACAGACCATCAGCTGTTGCGGGCTTGAGCTTCGATTTGAATACAAAATTGGGTCGCGTGGTGAGCGATAAGAGCTGGAAAGCAATCCGTTATGACGCCTTCTGGGCACCGGCAGATGAGAATCCGAAGGGTCCGAAGCAGTATCGCCTTGCGGGTGCAAATGTTGGCTACGATGCCCGTAAAGAGATTGATTGTTTTGCAGAAGATTTTGACGATAGTAGTTGGAAAAATGCCGTAGAACTCTCTGCCGAGGCTGCCGAGTGGGGTGACTTTGTTGCTCGACCTATACCGCAGTGGCGTTGGAGCGAGCTCCGAGAGTATGAGACTATTCGTCGTTGTGAGGGTGGCGTTATCGAGTGTGCACTCCCCTACAATGCCCATGTAACACCTTACATTCGCCTTAAGGCAAATGGTGGCGAGAAGATTACAATCTGCACTGACGATTACTGGATTGGTACTGCAAGAAGTTTCTATACCGAATACATTGCCCGTGAAGGGGAGCAGGAGTTTGAAACGCCTATCTGGACAAATGGCCATACGGTGTTGTATACTCTGCCTGAGGGTGTTGAAGTGCTGGAGTTGAAGTATCGAGAGAGTGGTTATGATAGCGATTTTATCGGCTCGTTTAATTCGGATAGTGAGTTTTGCAACCGACTGTGGCAGAAGGCGCAGAGAACACTCTATGTAACTATGCGCGACAACTATATGGATTGCCCGGATCGTGAGCGTGCACAATGGTGGGGAGATGTGGTTGTAGAGCTTGGCGAGGCGGGTTATGTCTTCGACTCAAGGGCACATCTGCTTACCCGCAAGGCTATTCTTGAGCTTATGAATTGGCAGCAGCCTAATGGTGTTATTGCATCGCCCGTTCCCGGTTGGTACAAGAGCGAGCTGCCGTGTCAGATGCTTGCAAGTGTCGGCTACTACGGCTTCTATACATACTATATGCAGAGCGCTGATAGTCAGACTATTGCTGATGTTTACGACCGTGTGCGCAAGTATCTGTTCGAGGTGTGGGAGCCTCAGAATAGTGGACTGATAAAGGTGCGTCGTGGCGGCTGGTATTGGGGCGACTGGGGAAAGAATATAGATAAGGAGGTGCTGCAGCAGTGTTGGTATGCGGTGGCTCTGAAGGGCTTTATTCAGATGGCTCGAATGACAGGTCATAACTGCGATGCGATGATGGCAGAGCAGATTCTCGATAAGATGTACTATTCGTTTAACGAAAAGTATTGGAATGAGGAGTTGAAACACTACAAGACACCATCTTACAAGGATGTTCCGGATGATCGTGCGCAGGCTATGGCGGTCCTTGCAGGATTTGTACTTCAGGAGCGCTACCCTATTATTCGCCAATTCTTCAAGGAGTACTACAATGCAAGTCCTTATATGGAGAAGTATGTACTTGAGTCTTTGTGTGTTATGGGGTACTATGAGGATGCACTGCAGCGTATGGAGCACCGTTTTGGCGAGATGGTTGCAGCACCGCACACTACCCTATGGGAGGGTTGGGAGTATACCGGTGGCAGAGGTATGAAGTATAAGAGCGGCAATGGTACATATAACCACGCGTGGAGTGGTGGCGGTCTTACAATTCTCTCGCAGTATATTGCCGGCATTGCCCCCGTAGAGCCCGCTTTCAAGCGTTTTACCGTTGAACCGAACTTGGCAACCTTAAACTTTGTAGAGAGTGTTGTGCCGACCATTTATGGCAATATCGAGATGAGTGCAAAGAGGGTCGGTGCTCAATTGGTTATCACATTGATAGTCCCACAAGGTACTACAGCCCAAGTTGTTGTACCTCAGGGTTATAATAATTTGGAGTGTGACGGAGTGCATACTCAGCAACTGATACTTACAGAGGGAAAATATACGATTATAGCAGAATAGAATATGAAACAACGTGTACTTTTTGTCTGCCTGGGAAATATATGTCGTTCTCCAGCGGCAAACGGAATATTTGAGCAGATGGTAGCCCAGAGAGGGTTGCAAGATAGAATTGAGGTCGATTCGGCGGGTACTTATCCGGGACATCGTGGAGAACTTCCGGATCCGAGGATGCGTCGTGCCGCTTTGGAACGCGGTTATAACCTTACGCACAGAGCAAGAACGGTTAGCGAGGATGACTTCTACGACTTCGATATGATAATTGTGATGGACGACAGTAACTACGAGCGAGTGAGTCGTCTTGCACCGGAGAGGAAGTATCTCGATAAACTGCATAGAATGGTCGAGTTTGTGACTGAGTATCCGGACTACAGCTATGTGCCCGATCCGTACTATGAGGGTGCCGAGGGCTTCTATTTGGTGCTCAATATGCTTGAGAATGGCTGTAAAAACCTGCTGGATAAGTTGGAGCAGAAGTTGTAGACGATGCGAATAAGGGGCGTTCTTATACTGCTTATATCTCTGATATTCAGTCTGCAAGCTGTAGCACAAGAGTATGATAAGGTGGTAGATGGTAGAGATACTATCTACTACAATTATGTGCCTATACAGCAGCAGGAAACGCAACGAAAAGTTAGAACAACCTTTAGTGTTGCACCTATCTATACCCCTGCAACGAGTTTTGCTATCGGAGCAGCTGTGCAGAGTCGCTATTCGACCGCAAAGAGTAGTAATGCTCTGTTCTCTGCCGCAGCTGTAGTCTCGATTAGAGGAATGTATAGTGTCGGTGTGACCAATATAAACCCCTTTAGCGGAGGAAAACATCAATTGGCTGTGTCGATCTCGGTATCGGCTATGCCGACCAAATTTTGGGGCGTGGGGTACGATGCCGCTACACAAAACAATGCTCTGAACTACACTCGCCGCCACTACTCCGCAGAGGTTGAGTATCTCGGCAGAGTTGCCAAAAATCTCTATTTGGGACCTCGCGTAGAGCTTGCTTATAACGATTGTAAAGATGATTTTGGTACAATATCACATCTGCTGTCAGATAAAGCAGAGGGTAAGATAATCGCCACAACTATTTCGTTAATAGCTAAATATGACACTCGCGATTCGAGGAGTAATCCTCAGAAAGGTCTCTATCTTACACTTAGGCCATTTATAAGACCATCTTTTATCTCTAATACTACCGATACCTCGTTTGGTGTGGAGGGCGCTTTGTCCGGCTATCAGAGGTTATGGAAGGGTGCAATACTTGCGGGTGAATTATATGCCCTGCTTGGCTCTCAAAATACTCCGTGGCAGTTCTATGCAGAGGTTGGTGACAGCCATCGTATGCGAGGCTATTATGAGGGACAATTTCGGGATGTAAATCTGGTTACGGCGCAGGTAGAACTTCGACAGAGTATATGGAGAGGTATCGGTGTTGCGGCTTGGGCGGGTGCCGGAAACAGCTTTGGTACTTTTGAAAAGTTCTGTTGGTCGCAGACTTTGCCTAATTACGGATTGGGTGTTAGGTGGGTCGCCTCGGATAGTTTAGTCTTCCGCTTCGATTATGGATTTGGCGCACGAGTGGGAGGTAGGCTGATAAATGGTGCGCTATTCTCGGTCGGAAGTGCATTTTAGACGAAAAAATAAAGGGAGCGAAATGCTCCCTTTATCATTGTTTGTAAGAGTTGCTTATTTCTTAGCCTCCTCTACAGACACCTTGCGGAACTCCTTAAGCTCCTTGCTCAACTCGAGGGCAGCCTTACGTGCACGAGTACCTGCAGCCTTATTACCCTTCTCTACCTGAGCAGCAGCGTTAACCTGGAAATCTGCGATAAGTGCGTTGATCTTCTCTACTAATGCTTTCATAATTTTTTTAAGTATTTGTTAATTAAAACGGTTTGTTTACACAAATATATAAACTGTTTCCATAAAAAACAAATATTTCTCTTTATTTTTCTTGAAAAATGAGAAAAAAGTCTGAATTGCTCACTCTAACGGTATGTTTTTTGACTTTATTCGGAATAAAGAGTGAGAATTTATGAAAACAAAAGTTATTCCATTGTTGATCATCCCTATCTTTATAGGCTCCTGTATACGACCGTCAAAACAGTCAATTCCTGAGCCGATAGTGGTTGAACCTGTTGCCGTTACCGTTGAGAATGTGGTTGCTCGTCAGAGCTTTATCAGTTCTCTGTCGCCCAATTATATTGCCATAGTACAACCCCGAGTTGCGGGTTATCTATCGGCAAAAATGTTCGAGAATGGAATGCCCGTAAAGAGGGGGCAAACTATATTTAAGATAGATAACCGTCGCCAACGAGCCGATATGCTTGCAGCAAAGGCGGCTCTCGAGTCGGCAAGAGCACAAGCTGTCGAGGCGGCAAATAACTATAATCGTGCAGTGCCCCTTGCTGCTATAGATGCCATTTCGCAGGCACAGCTGGATCAATATACGGCGCAATATAGAGCGGCTCAGGCAACTGTGCAGTCGGCAGAGCAGAATCTGCGAAATGCAGAGTTGGAGGTGGAGTATACCACCATAAATGCGTCTATAAATGGCGTTATATCTACCTCAGAGGCGTATGTAGGCGACTATGTAGGTCCGGGAACAAAGTTCGCTACACTGACAAAAATCGAGAATATAGACACCTTGTGCGCAGATGTAGCAATACCTGTAAGTCAATATCTTGCATTGTCGGGTCGAAAATCATTCTCCTATAACAATAGAGATCTGCTTTCGGATATAGAGCTCTATCTTGCTGACGGTACAAAATATCCGTTTGGAGGCAGCTATAGCTTCACCAAGAGCGCTGTGGCATCGACCGAGGGAACGATTGTCCTTGTCGTAACATTCCCAAATCCGGACTATCTGCTCAAATCGGGTCAATTTGCCCGAGTAAAGACAAATATCGGCAGTGTGCATCCGCAGCTGAGTGTGCCGGCGTCGGCAGTGAACGAAATTCAGGGTGTAAACTCCGTATGGGTTGTGGATAAAGACTCTACGGTACACTATCGTCAGATAGCTGTCGGTGAGCTTACTGCGGATAATCGCAGAGTGGTACTCACAGGTCTGCAGGCGGGTGAAAAGGTTGCTCGAAACGGAGGCGCTAAATTGTCTAATGGTCAGAGAGTTAAACTGTTATGAAAAACATATTTATATCGCGCCCTATTGCGGCAATCTCTCTCTCGATTATAGTTCTTGTGCTTGGAGTAATCTCGATTGTAAATCTCTCTATAGAGCAATATCCGGACATTACTCCGCCGGTTGTCGAGGTGAGCGCAACATATAGCGGAGCAGATGCACAGAGCGTAGCCAATAGTGTCGCAACACCTATTGCGGAGAATATTATGGGTGTTAGCGATATGCTATATATTGACGCCATAAGCGGTTCTGATGGTACTATGAGCCTGCAAGTGACCTTTGATGTTGGCTCTGATCCCGATATGAATGCCGTATTTGTGCAGAATAATGTCGCAGCAGCAACCTCTCTGTTGCCACAATCGGTTGTTGAACAAGGCGTTGTGACACGAAAGAGTCAGACGGGATTTTTGATGGTCTATGCCCTCTACAGCGATGGTCGCTATGATGGAGAGTTTATCTCTAACTACGCCTATATCAACCTACAAAATGAATTACTTAAAGTTGATGGTGTAGGTAAAGTCTCAATAATGGGCGCTGCGGAATATGCTATGCGTATATGGCTTAGACCGGATGTTTTGGACTACTATGCACTATCAGTGGACGATATTGTGAATGCTATAGCCGCTCAGGCGGGTGCATATCCTGCAGGTCAATTTGGCGCAGAGCCTGCCCCGAAGGGCACACAACAGACCTTTACGGTCACTCTGCCGAAGCAGTTCTCGACAGTCGAGGAGTTTTCTAATATACTGCTCAGAACAACGGCAGATGGTCGTCAGGTCTATCTTTCGGAGGTTGCAGATGTTACGCTCGGCAGCCAGAGTTATGGCACGCAATCCCTCTTCGAGGAGCGTCCGACGGCGGTAATAGTTGTCTATCAGGAGCCGGGAAGTAATGCTGTGGCAGTTGCAAATCGTGTAAAGTCGCAGATGTCGCAGGCGGCAGAACGCTTTCCCGATGGTCTGGATTATGCGACTATTGTAGATGGTACAGCGAGTATAAAGGCGGGTATTAAGGAGATTGTTTGGACGCTGATAGCCTCGCTGTTGCTGGTTATGGCGATAATTTTCCTCTTTATTCAGGATTGGCGTGCAACGATAATCCCACTTGTGGCAATACCGGTGTCGATTATCGGAACTTTTGTGGCATTTCCACTGTTGGGTGTGAGTATAAATGTCATCTCGTTGCTCGGACTTGTGCTTGCTATCGGCTTGGTAGTAGATGATGCAATAGTTGTTGTCGAGGCTGTGCAGGTCGGTATCGAGAAGGGCTTGAAGCCGTTTGAGGCAACGGTGGCTGCTATGAAAAGTGTCACTGCACCCGTTATTGCAACATCTGTGGTGCTACTTGCAGTCTTTATCCCTGTGTCGTTTACGGGTGGTATTACGGGAAAGCTGTTTCAACAGTTTGCTGTGACAATATCTGTTGCTGTCTTCTTCTCGACTATTAATGCGCTGACCCTCTCCCCTGCGCTTTGTGCATTGCTGCTTAAACCGAGGAAAGATGGGCAGAGATCTATATTTCGTGGCTTTAATAGGGCTTTTGACAACTTTATGGCTCGCTATAGAGTGGCAACTGAGGGCGGAGTGCAGCGTATACGAGTGACGAAATGGGCAATATTGGGCATAGTTGCTCTCGGGCTTGTATTGTGGAACCTGCTGCCGTCGGGTTTTCTGCCGGATGAGGATCAAGGTTATCTGATGGTGGCTGTAAATGGCGCACCTGCAAGCTCCCTGCAAGTGACGCAAGAGGCAATGGCGAAGGTGGATAGAGTTATTCGTAACCGCAAAGATGTGGAGAGTACCGCCGTCGTTGCGGGCTTTAATATGCTCTCGGGAACGGCTGCAACAAATAGTGGAGTCATCTTTGTCAGATTGGTGGATTTTAGCGATAGAAAACTCTCTTCGGAGGAGATATCTGAGCAGTTAAACTATCAGTTTAGCCAATTGTTCCACGGCTTTGAGTGTTACTCGTTTATACAGCCGGCAATACCCGGTTTAGGCGTCACTTCGGGTGTCACCTTTGCCCTGCTTGATACCGAGGGTCGCGGCAGTGAATATCTGGGTGAAAATTTGGCGAAATTGCTTGATACACTCAATAGAAACAGCAGCTTTTCGGCGGCATATTCGCAGTTTAATAACTCGGTACCGCAGAAGCAGTTGGAGATAGATCGTCAGCACGCAATGATGAAGGGGGTGGAGCTGCCGGAGCTGTATAACGAGATTTCTGCACTGCTTGGTAGTCGGTATATTGATAATTTTACCAGATTTGGACGCCTCTATCGCAGCTATATTGCAGCATCTCCCGAATATCGTCAGACGGAGGAGAGTCTGAAGAGTTATTTTGTCACAGCAGCAGATGGGCAGAGTGTTCCCATCTCGACCTTCGTGTCGGTTGTAGATACGGTTGGAGTCTCATTTGTCGAGCAGTTCAACCTCTATAATGCGGCGCAGATTACGGCAACTCCGGCAAAGGGTGTCTCGACTGCGCAGGCAATGGAGAGAATAGAGTCTATTTCTAAGGAGGTTTTACCCGATAATATGGCGACCACTTGGAGTGGAGTGTCGCTGCTTGAGAGTAAAGAAGACAGTAAGAGTTGGATTGTATATTTGATAGCGTTAGTTTTTGTATTTCTCATTCTGTCAATACTTTACGAGAGCTGGAAACTGCCTGTGGCTATTCTCCTTGCAGTGCCGCTCGCTATAGTCGGAGCACTGCTTGCCATATCTGTCGTTCATCTTTTTGATGCTCAGATTGTGAACGATATATATATGCAGATTTCGCTGGTTATGTTGATCGGACTTGCTGCAAAGAATGCAATTTTGGTGGTCGAATATGCCGATAAAAGTTATCAAAATGGAGCTGACCTGCTGACTGCGACCGTACAGGCTGCTACGCTTCGTGCACGACCAATTATTATGACCGCTTCGGCGTTTGTGCTTGGCGTACTGCCACTTGTCTTTGCAAGCGGAGTATTTCATACGGCACGAAATGTTATGGGTATTGCACTCGTGGGTGGTATGGTTGCCGCAACAACTATCGGCATACTTCTCTACCCTGCTTTGTATTATCTAATTAAGAAGTTATGAAACGGATAGTTATAATATTTTCACTCATCGCTGTTGCCTGCAATCCTAAGTTGCAGAAGCCGACTGTTGTTGTGCCGCAGAGCTATCTCTATGGTAGTTACAGCGATAGTGTTGCAATAGAGGATGGTTGGTGGAAAATTTTTGGCGATACAATACTTAATAATCTGATTACCACAGCCTTGGAGTCTAATTATGACCTGCAGAGCGCTGTCTCTAAGATCGAGGAGGCAAAGGCGAATATGAAGGTTACTCGCTCTACATTTCTACCATCTTTTGATTTGGGCCGCAGTGCAACGGTAAGTGAGAGTGACGGTAATATAACCCAGCAGTATGTGTTAGAACCATATATGAGTTGGGAGATTCCGCTTTTTGGCAACTTAAAGGCGACAACTACGGCGGCAAAAGCAGATATAGAGTATGCAAAGTGGCAGTATGAGGGTGTTCGACTTTCGCTTGTGGCAGAGGTTGCGACAACCTACTTTACTCTGCTTCAGTATCAGCGTAACCTCAATACGGCTCGTGAGAGCTCGAGGTTGCGACGCGAGACGGCAACTCTTGTCGATTCGCTCTATGTGCACGGTATGGCGACAAAGCTCAATCGAGAGCAGGCATACAGTCTGCTCTATACATCCGATGCAGATATTCCGCTCTATGAGCGAGCTATTGCACAGACTAAATTGTCGCTCAATTTGTTGCTTGGTAGCGAACCTGAACCGATGGATGATATAACATCGGATAATATGATAACTGACAGATATATACCCATTGCAATTCCTGTAGGACTTCCATCGGATTTGCTCTATCGCAGACCGGATGTTATGAGTAGTTATGCCTCGCTTAAGGCGGCTGCAGCTACGGCGAAATTGGCTCGTATAGAGCGCTTCCCGACACTGCTGCTGACCGGTGAGGGGGGTGTTGTCTCGGGGGATATTGCAAAGCTCTTCACAAAGGGTTCTTGGGCGTGGAATGCGGTATTGTCACTAACCCAACCACTCTATCGTTTTGGTGCGCTGAGAAGTGGTGAAAGGGCTGCTGTTGAGCGCTATAATCAGGCGCTTATAGCCTATCGGAAGAGTTTTTTGACGGCTCTATCCGATGTAGAGACGGCATTGGTGGCAATATCGACCTATAGGGAGCAGTTGGAGCGTTACCGCTCGTTAGTGAGTGCCAACTACTCGATAAATATGCTTACGAATCAACTCTATCTCAATGGTTTGAGTGCATATCTCGATGTTATTGATGCCGAGCGGACTCTGTATAATTCGCAGATGGAGTATTCGAATTTGATAGCGACGCAGTATATTAATTACATAAATCTCTGCAAAGCACTGGGCGGTGGAGCTGCTGTGACGGGAGATTAGAGAGGTTATATTTGCTTTTTTGGTTTACAAAGTGTAACTTTGTAGCCATTATGAGCAAAAGAGACAGAGTTGATAGCTGCACTAAAGTGCAGAGAGATGGAGATGAGAGGCAGATTGTCATTGCGCTTGTGGGAAATCCGAGCAGTGGCAAGAGCTCGCTATATGACTCTATTTTAAGACTTTGTGACGGCTTAGATGGGACATATCGCGGTTATAAACTCATCGTCTCAGAACTTGTCGGTGTCAGTTCGCTTACATCTCATACACAGCAGGAGCGCGAAGTTAAGGCGCATATTGCTCGAGCAGAGCACGATGTGGTATTGAATTTGGTAACCGCATCGACCCTTGAGCAGAGTCTTTATCTTACATCTGAGCTCCTTGATATGGATCAGCGTATTGTCGTTGCGCTGAGCAAGTATGATGAACTGGAGGCTACGGGTTGTACCCTTAACTATAAACTTTTGGGTCAGATGATGGGTGTGCCTATGGTACCTGTGGTAAGTCATAGTGACCGTGGTATAGCACAACTGCTTGATACGATTGTCGATGTCTATGAGGGTAAGGAGAGCAGCGTCAAGCACATCCATATTAATCAGGGTATTGCCGAGCAGAGCGTAAATAGCGTTGCAAAGGTGCTCAAGGAGCATCGAGAGCAGCTTCCAAAGCCATTCCCGCCACGATATTACGCCACAAAATTGCTTGAGGGCGATACGCAGATTATCTCTATGCTCCAGCAGGCACCGCAGTTTAAGAGCTGGATGGTTGTTGTACGCAAGGAGCAGGATCACCTTCACTACGACTTAGGTTCGTCGGAGAGTATCGAAAACACCTTTGCCAATCAGAAGTATGGTTATATAGCCGGTGCGCTGCGACAGACCCTTACGCGTCCACAGAGCCGTCGTGACCTTACAAAACATATCGACGAGGTGGTTACTCACCGCATATGGGGCTACCCTATCTTCTTTGTGATTATGTGGGTGATGTTCTACTGCACATTTTCGCTTGGAGAGTATCCGCAGCAGTGGATTGAGAGCGGCGTGCAACTGCTCAGTCGATTTATTGACGGTATAATGCCTGCGGGAGTGCTCAAAGATCTTATCCTTGACGGTGTTATCGGTGGCGTTGGCAGTGTGATAGTCTTTCTGCCTAATATTATGATTCTCTACCTCTTTATTGCCTACATGGAGGACTCGGGATATTTGTCGCGTGCGGCATTTATTATGGATAGATTGATGCATAAGGTCGGTCTGCACGGAAAGTCGTTTATTCCGTTGGTGATGGGCTTTGGTTGCAATGTCCCTGCGGTTATGGCGACAAAGAGTATCGAGAGCCGTAGTTCTCGTATTATTACAGCGCTGATATTGCCATTTATCTCGTGTTCTGCTCGTCTGCCTGTATATATTCTCTTCTTGGGCTGCTTCTTCGGTAGTAATTCGGGTACGATACTCTTTGGGCTGTATCTGCTTGGTATCGTCGTGGCGATGATTACCTCGCTTTTGTTGCGCAAGTTCTGCTTCTCGGCAGATGAAACTCCATTTGTTATGGAGCTTACCCCATATCGATTGCCAACACTAAGGGCTACTATCTCGCATATGTGGGGTCGTTGTGCCGAGTATATCAAGAATTTGAGTGGCGTAATTTTGGCAGCATCGGTTGTGATATGGGCGTTGAGTTACTTCCCTCGCAGTGAGGAGCCGATGAGTCAGCAACAGCACTTTGAGCAGTCGTATATCGGCAAACTCGGAAAGGCTTGCGAGCCGGTATTTGAACCTCTCGGACTCAATTGGAAAAGTAGTGTGGCACTTATCTCTGGCGTTGCAGCTAAAGAGGTAGTAGTTAGTACTATAGGTGTGTTATATAATGGAGATGATGAGGTAGAGGAGGATGTGCAAAATCTCCATCTGCGCCTTGTTAAGAGTGGCGATTTTACTAAAGCCTCTGTACTTGCGTTGCTTGTCTTTACGTTGCTCTATTTCCCTTGTATAGCAACACTTGCGACAATAGCTTCGGAGTATGGCAAACGTTGGGCTCTGCTCTCTGCATTCTACTCGACTGCCGTTGCGTGGGTGCTCGCATTTGTGGTTTATCAGATAGTTCAATTGATATGATACAAATGGTTGTAACTCTGATAATTGTGTTTGTCGCTGCAGCGTTGCTGTTGCGATATCTGTGGCTTGAGTTTAGAAACCCTTGCAGAGGTTGTACCAAACAGTGTGATAAGCGAAGAAGATAATGAAGAGACGTGTTGCAATAGTTGGAACGCAGGGTGTTCCGGCAAATTATGGTGGCTTTGAGTCGCTTGTAGAGAATCTTATCGATAGCGACAATATGGAGTATACCGTCTTCTGTAGTTCAAAGGATATGCAGAGTCGTATGGATACTTACAAGGGTGCTAAACTGAAGTATATACCTTTGAAAGCCAATGGAGTACAGAGTATACCTTACGATATGCTTTCGCTTATTTCTGCCCTTTGGGGTTACGATGTTGTTCTTATTTTGGGCGTTTCTGGTGCGATATTTTTGCCGATATTTAGACTCTTTAGTAGAGCAAAAGTGGTAACTAATGTGGATGGACTGGAGCACCGTCGTGCAAAGTGGGGGCGTATGGCGCGCTGGTTTTTGAAGCTATCGGAGCGTATTGCGGTGCGCTTTTCTCATACGATTATCGCTGATAATCAAGGTATTGTCGATTATCTTAAAGAGGAGTATGGTGCTGACTCTGAACTGATAGCCTATGGCGGTGATCACGTTATGCAGAGCGTTGATGCGGATTTTGCAGCGCAAGTGCTTGAAAACTATGGCGTTAAGCCTTTTGAGTATGCATTTGCTCTGTGCCGAATAGAGCCGGAAAATAATTGTCATATTATCCTTGAGGCGGCGGCGAAGAGTGGTATGAAGTTGCTCTTTGTCGGTAATTGGAATCGTAGTAGCTATGGTGCGGAGCTGCGTCGTGAGTTTGAGTGGTATGATAATATTACACTTCTCGACCCCGTTTATGACCTCAAGAAGCTCTATGTACTGCGCTTGAATGCTGCACGATATATTCACGGACATAGTGCCGGTGGAACAAATCCTTCGCTTGTGGAGGCAATGTTCTTTGGTCGTGAGATAGCGGCTTTTAATGTGGTCTATAATAGGGAGACAACTCAAAATAAGGCGCTCTATTTCGCTGATGCAGATGCTCTTGCGGCTCTGCTCGCTCAGCCGGCGGCAGAGAATAAGGAGTTGCTGCAGATTGCCGGTACAATATATACTTGGGCGGCGATACGCGATAAGTATGAGAGGTTGTTTTGATAATTTGTGAAATTGCACTATCTTTGCAGAGATTTTACAATCATACCCAGTTTTGGGGGTGACCGGTTTTGACAGCAGGTAGAATTTGATTGTAAGCACGCCGAGCGTTGTGTGGGAGCTCGTAAATATGAACACTCAAACTATAAATGGCAATAATAGCTATGCACTCGCTGCTTAATTTTCGAGGAAAATTGGCTTAATTGATGCACACAAGGTTTGCGTCAACGAGTATCCCGAACGGCTGTCCCGCTCTCTGATGGCTTGTTCATATGGGGTATCATCTTTTGAGAGATAGCGCGATATGTGCCTCGGTTATCGTGCGAGATTTAGGGGCTGGGGTCAGGGTTTTGGCTGTTGTCTGCCGAGCCTTGGCAGAAGGATTAAACGACAACTAAGCGTGTAGAAAGCTTTTGGGTTCCTTGTTTGGACGCGAGTTCGACTCTCGCCACCTCCACTTCAAAAGACGGATTTCTATCCGTCTTTTTTCGTTTCGGTGGCTCGGTCGCTTAACCGGTGGCGGCGTGGCAGAGTTGTCTGCGGCTTTGTGATTTGCAGAGTTGCTGCGCAACTTCAGCCTTAGATTGTTTGGACTATTTGTGAGCAAGCTCTCATAGCCAAACAATCCAAGTCTGCTCCTTCGTCGTCTGCAAATCCCTTTCCTTGCTCTGCTCAAACCTGCGGCGGTCACTCGACTCTCTCAATAAATGAGTCTGAATGTTATTTGTAGACGGATATTGTTCCGTCTTTTTTTTGTTTTTGAGGTGGCGAGAGTCGCTCAATCGGTGGCGGTGTGGTGTATGGAGAGCCAATAGCTAAAAGCTAATGGATAGTGGCTAAAATTGTCACTTTTCCGTTTTGTTTTCTCGGAAAGAATTCCTATCTTTGAGGGTTAAATGTGAAATTTATGAGTGAGGATAAAAAACTCGTTGTGGAGTTGCGCGGAGCGGCTGTATATCACAATGTAAATCCGTATAAGGAGCTTACGACAAAGAATTATCATACCGAAGGTGAGCGCGTGCTGGATAATCTCTCGCTGAGTATTGCAGCGGGCGAATTGGTCTATCTGATTGGTCGCACAGGAAGCGGAAAGAGCTCTCTGCTCAAGACTCTGTATGGAGAGTTGCCATTCTTTGAGGGTTCCGGTGTTGTTGCGGGTTTTGATTTGCGAGAGTTGAAGGGTAATAAAATCTCGGAGCTTCGTCGCAATATCGGTATTGTATTTCAGGATGTAGAGCTGCTGTCTGAGCGCAATGTCTTTGAAAATCTTGCCTTTGTGTTGCGAGCAACGGGTTGGAAGGATAAGGTTGAGATTGACGAGCGTGTGGCAGAGGTGCTTCGTCACGTAGGGTTGGAAAAGTTGCATCACAAGATGTCGTTTGAACTCTCCGGTGGTGAGCGCCAGCGACTTATGATTGCTCGCGCACTGCTCAACTCGCCGCGACTCATACTTGCAGATGAGCCGACAGGTAATCTTGATCCGGTAACTGCGGAGTCGATTGTAAAGCTGTTTCACTCTATTGCTTCGTCTGGTACGGCGGTGGTTATGGCTACACATAACACCTCTTTTGTGGAGAGTTATCCTGCTCGAACACTGCTATTTTCAAAGGGAGAGGTCAAAGAGGTTGAAATAAGTGCAGAATAACTGCCTAAATCTTTGATTTAGATTTGGTTGTTTGATAAAAAAAGATTACTTTTGTACGTTTTTAGGAAGAATATTAAACTACTTATATGAGTACTGAACAAGAAAATGTAAAGAAGGTCGGCGAAGAGGAGTATTCCGCGTCGAATATCCAGGTGCTTGAGGGTCTTGAGGCTGTTCGCAAGCGTCCTGCTATGTATATCGGCGATATCGGCGAGAAGGGTCTGCATCACCTGGTATATGAGGTTGTAGATAACTCTATTGATGAGGCGCTGGCTGGTCACTGTAACGATATTTACGTGACTATTAACGAGGATAACTCGATCTCTGTCAAGGATAACGGTCGAGGTATCCCTACCGACTTTCACGAGAAGGAGGGAAAGAGTGCACTTGAGGTCGTGCTGACAGTGCTGCACGCCGGTGGTAAGTTCGATAAGGGTAGCTACAAGGTGTCAGGTGGTCTGCACGGTGTAGGTGTATCGTGTGTAAATGCCCTCTCTACCCTGTTGGTTGCCGAGATTCACCGTGGCGGTAAGATCTACAAGCAGAGCTACTCGAAGGGTGTACCAACTTCGCAGGTTGAGATTGTTGGCGATTGCGAGGATCGTGGTACTATCATCACCTTTAAGCCGGATAGCTCAATCTTTACTCTGACTACTACATATCGTTATGAGACTCTCGAGAATCGTCTGCGTGAGCTTGCGTTCCTTAACAAGGGTATTCGTCTGACTCTGACCGATATGCGAGATATTAACGAGGAGGGTAATCCGCGTTCTGAGATCTTCTACTCTGAGAATGGTCTGCAGGAGTTTGTAAAGTACCTTGATACAAACCGTGGTGAGCCGATTATCGAGTCTATTATCTATCTGGACACTGAGAGTAAGGGTGTACCTGTAGAGGTCGCTATGCAGTACAATAACTCATTTAGCGAGAATGTTCACTCTTATGTAAATAATATTAATACTATCGAGGGTGGTACCCACCTTACCGGTTTCCGTCGTGCTCTTACCCGTACACTTAAGAAGTACGCAGAGGAGTCTGGTATGCTCTCAAAGCTTAAGTTTGAGATTTCGGGTGATGACTTCCGCGAGGGTCTTACTGCAGTTGTCTCTGTAAAGGTTGCAGAGCCTCAGTTTGAGGGTCAGACAAAGACCAAGCTCGGTAATGACGAGGTTGCTGCGGCTGTCGATGCAGCTATGTCAGCAGCACTCTCCAACTACCTCGAGGAGAATCCGAAGAATGCTAAGGCTATTGTAGAGAAGGTTATCCTTGCTGCAACTGCTCGCCACGCTGCTCGTGCAGCTCGTGAGTCTGTTCAGCGTAAGTCTCCACTCTCTGGTGCTGGTCTTCCGGGTAAGCTCGCAGACTGCTCAAGTCGTGACCGCTCTATCGCTGAGATCTTCTTCGTCGAGGGAGACTCTGCGGGTGGTACTGCAAAGCAGGGTCGTGACCGTAACTTCCAGGCTATTATGCCGTTGCGTGGTAAGATCCTTAATGTTGAGAAGGCTTTGGAGCACCGTATGTGGGACAATCAGGAGATTAAGAATATGTTTATCGCTCTGGGTGTCAAGATCGGTACTGCAGAGGATAGCAAGGCACTTAACCTCGAGGGTCTGCGTTACGACAAGATTATCATCATGACCGATGCCGATGTCGATGGTGCGCACATTGCAACACTGATGCTTACATTCTTCTTCCGTAAGATGCGTGAGCTGATCGAGAACGGTCATGTCTATATCGCTACCCCACCACTCTACCTCGTTAAGAAGGGTAACCGTGAGCGTTACTGCTGGAGCGATGAGGAGCGTGATACACTTGTAGACGAGATGGGTAAGGGTGTTAAGATTACCCGTTACAAAGGTCTTGGTGAGATGAACGCTAAGCAGCTTTGGGAGACCACAATGAACCCTGATACCCGTATTCTCCGACAGGTAACTATCGAGAACGCTATTGAGGCAGATCGTATCTTCTCAATGCTCATGGGTGATGAGGTTGGTCCACGTCGTGAGTTTATCGAGGCTAACGCTACATACGCAAATATTGATGCTTAATATAATGTAACCAAAGTGGGGAACGGTTCTACACTGTCCCCACTTTTATTATACCCACAACTATGGAAGTTACAGTTATTGGTGTCGCAGGAGGCACAGGTTCGGGTAAAAGTACCCTTGTAAAACGATTGCAGGAGGCATTTCGTTCAGAAGATGTGGCAACGCTCTGCCACGACTACTACTATAAGGCGCATCCGGAGCTGACATACGAGCAGCGTACACAACTCAATTATGACCATCCGCAGGCGTTCGATACCGATATGCTTGTGGAGCATATTCGCGCGCTGAAGAGTAACTGCCCTATCGAACACCCTGTATATTCGTTTGTCGAGCATAATCGTACAGAGGAGAAGGTGGCTGTAAAACCGTCAAAGGTGATTATTATCGACGGTATTCTTATCTTCGAGAACAAGGAGCTGCGCGACTTGATGGATATCAAGGTCTTTGTCGATACAGATGCTGATCTTCGCCTTGCTCGTCGTATTCTGCGCGATGTTCGAGATCGTGGTCGTAGTATGGAGTCGGTTATAAATCAGTATACTACAACTGTAAAACCTATGCACGAGGAGTTTGTTGAGCCGAGTAAGAAGTATGCCGATGTGATTATTCCTGAGGGTGGTTTCAATTCGGTGGCTGTGCAGATGTTGATACAGAATATACGTTCGATTGTGAACAAATAAAGCTGTCGGCAATAGTAAATAAAAAAGTCTGTCCTTTGTGTACTGACCCCAAAAGATTGGACGGATTATTAAAATGATTTATTGGTAAAGAGTTCGGTATTGCACCGGACTCTTTCCATTTAATTTTAGTTTAATACGGTCGTTATTGTAGTAGTTAATATACTTGCGTAACTCTCGTTTGAAAACTTCCATATCCGAAAACTCTTGCAAATATAGCAATTCGGATTTCATAATTCCAAAAAAGTCTTCCATAACAGCGTTATCCAAGCAGTTACCCTTCCTCGACATACTCTGTGTAATGCCGTACTTTTTCAGTGTCTGCTGGTACTGCATATGCTGATAGTGCCAGCCTTGGTCAGAATGCAGCATCACACCATAGGTGTCTTTAATCTTTCGTTTTGCCGAGTGCATCATATCCATTACCATTTTCAAATCGGGTCTATCTGATATGGTGTATGCTATAATCTCGCCATTAAACATATCTATAATTGGCGATAGATATGCCTTTCGGTCAGCCACCTTAAACTCCGTAACATCGGTTGCCCACTTCTCATTCGGTCGTGATGCCTCAAACTCACGATTGAGGATATTCGGAGCGGTCTTACCTACCTCGCCACGATACGAGCGATACTTCACTCTGCGTATCTGCGATTTAAGGCTCATTTCCTGCATCAGTCGTTGCACAGTCTTGTGGTTTATAGTATATCCCTCGTTGCGTAGCTGCTGATACACACGACGATAGCCATAGCGTTTGCCGTGCATAGTAAATATCTCGCTGATACGCTTGCGTATATCAGCATACTTATCCTCTCGTTGCTGTGAGGTGTGGTAGTAGTATGTCGAGCGTGCTATACCCACACATCTTAAAGCAAATAATAGATCGTCTTGATGTAGCCTTAGTTCTCGGATTGCCCACGCCCAATCGCGCGCAGACGGGCTTTCCTCTCCTCGACTAAGGCTTTCACTTTTTTTAACAGAGCATTCTCTATTTCAAGTTGTCTAACACGCACTCGTAATAGTTCCAGCTCTGTCATTTCTTCTGGTTTCTTCTTTCTCGGTCTTCCCATACCTGGTGGTCGCCCTCGCTTTTTTGTGATGAGGAGCGCATCAAGCCCTTGTCCTCTGGCTATCTTTAACCAAACACTTAATCTTGTAGCACTTACTCCGTATTTTAACGAGGCTTGCACCAAAGTTAAGTGATTTTTCTCAATATCTGACACTATTTGCTGTTTTAATTCTCCACCAGGTTGAGTGTATGACTTGCGATGGAGGGCAGAAATGCCTTGTTTTTGGTATTGTAGCCATAGGCATTTTAATCGCTCTGCACCTATACCGAACTTGTTGTGAATGTAATCGATGGGAAAACCATCTTCGAGCATTCTCATATATTTGAGCAATGCTTCATAATCGTGTTTTTTGCGCATAAAGAAACCCCAAAAGTTTTTTGTCCAAACTTTTGGGGTCACTTCATTTGCGACAGCCTTTTTTATTTTTAACAGATTAATTTTCTGTGTAAGTTTTTACGAAGACAAGCGAAATCCTACATAGAAGACTACATAAGGGTCGTAATTAAGCCAACTAACTGCGAGTACAAAGGTAGACAATATGTTTGAAAGTAAAGCACTGAAATCAAGCATCTTCCAAAGATGCAATGCGGACAAAAAATTAGGCGTATGCTATGGGTTATACAAAACCCTGCATACGCCTAATTTAATACTATCTACGGCAGACAAATGGACTTATCAACCGCCAATATGGAAGTAAAAACTTATTTAGTTTTCTTCAACTTAAATAATTTTGTTGTAGATCCATTAGTACCCCTAATAAATAAATCGCCATTTTTTGCAATTAAAAAGACCTCGCCCCTATATGCACCAACTACAGCCCAGTCACCACCATCTTCCCACGTGGTAGAATAGTCATAGTCTGAAGCTGTTACAGAGGCAGAGCCATCTGAACGAAGTTCAAATCGCCAAGAGGGATATTCATATACACCCACCCAATCAGATCCAAAACAAGCTCTAACAAGCCAACTTAAAACAAGGAAAACAAGCGCAACCTTGAATAAATTTAAAACAACATTTTTAATCTTAGCTTTTGAATCCGAAACTACCTCAGGACCTGTCTCAACTGCAACAGTTTCTGTTCTTGTTTCTGTTTCTGTTTCTATTCCAATAGGATCGACATTAGTCACACTATTTTCTCCAGATATTGTCTCAGATTCTACCACATCCTCACTATCACACTTAACTATTGGCTTATTTTTTGCAGGCTTTGCAAATAATGCCAAGAATTCATCTGGAACTCCTGGATCAAATTCTTTGATTATAAAATCTCCATATTCATCTTTAATGTAGTATTCTCCATTTACCCTACTAATAATATTCTTTAGTCTCTCTATATCAATACTAAACAACACTTCAGTACCCTCTTCACGAGTAAGCATATCTGCCTTATAATTATTCCAAACACTACCGCCTTCAATCCTTGTATACACAAGCCTTTTATTTGACATATATAGTGTTCCATAATTTTTACCGGCTCCAGACTCAACAATAGCACTCACTACACTTTGTATCTCTTCATCTGCCTGTAACTCTACGTTTAATATATTGCTATCAAAAGTCAAAACCTTTGATAGATTTTCACCTACAGCGAAAGGATGAAATGGCATTTTCAAAGAATAGGTTCCTTTGGACGTTACAATATCAAAGGTGGATAATTTTGTTAAAAGAGACTGGACTCTCGACACTTGCTTTATCTCATTAAGATCTATTTTACGTTCCAAAAGAGCATTTTCATCCAGCTCAAAATAGCGATTTAATATAGATTGATTTCTATTGGTATAAATGTACAATGCCTTATTGGACACTCTAACCAATACAGTTTTATTAGTGCCCAGCATTGCATAAAAACATCCCACATTCTGCTCTTGAACATCATCGCTATACTTCAAAGCAACAACATCCACTATTTTTCTTGTAGACTCCTTCTTATCTTCGATATTCTTCTTAATATTTTCAGTAGTCTCAGTCGCTTTTTTTACAGCTTGACTCAAAAAACTCATTGCACCACCACTTAATTTACTCGACAAAGATTCAGGCTGAACATCATTAGAAAGGCTACCTCCACATTGTGGACAAAACTTGGGATCGCCTTCAACCTTCCAGCCACATTTCGGACAAAAGTTTAAATTTTTCATTTCATTTAGTTTGTTACCGTATCATCTCCTGTGCGGTGGGTTAGTCAAAAAATAGAAAGTGTGGAGCTGACTTTCGTTTATCTGACACGAGGTTCTGACAAAACCCTGAAAAGAATAAACGATTACAAGACCCCACACCTGGATAGTATGGGGTATATGCACAGAGAAGTGCATAGCCACATAGCTATACAAGAAATGAGTGTTGTCGTATCCTCTTTTCGTTGAAACTGTCAGATTTCGTGTCAAGGATAAAAGCGAAAACACTTTCATCAAATATGTAATGCCGAGGGCATAACACCCACGACATTACAAAATTAGTAAAAATTTCACAAATGACAACACTCTTGCGAGGTCTTGTTCGGATAAAATAAAAAAATCACCCCTCGCACATACGCGAAAGGTGATTAAATAAAAGGTGCGGTTATTTACACTTAATTTAGACTACATAGAGGACTACACGCAAAGGGTAGAAATAGAGTTTAAGCGGTTTTTGTACAAAAAGTCGTTTCATAATCTAATGACCAAACATATTGTAAATAAACAAAATCGGCGGTGAAATGTATTCACCGCCGAAAAAGGACAGTCATTCTCGACAGACTTTTTTGTTTCTATACCCAACTCTTGATGTCGGAGAGGAGATTAAGTGCTTGTAGCGGTGTTAAGCTATTGATATCCAAGTCTTTAATCTGATCGCGAATCTTGATAAGTACGGGGTCGTCAATCTTGAACATCGAGAGCTGTATGCCGTCTGTTGGCGACTGTGCTGCACTGCTGACAGATGGAGATGGCTTGCGACCCTTCTTGCGTGCCGATGGAGAGACTGATGGCACAATCTCATTATTGCCATATACCTGCTCCAGATTTTTTAGAATGGCTGTAGCACGCTCGACGATAGATGTCGGCATACCTGCCATGCGTGCCACGTGGATACCGAACGAGTGCTCGGTGCCTCCCCTTTCGAGTTTACGAAGGAAGACGATAGTGTTATCCACCTCGCGGACAGAGACATGGTAGTTCTTTACACGTGTACACATCTGCTCAAGCTCATTAAGCTCGTGATAGTGCGTTGCAAAGAGTGTTCGTGGGCGTATATCACGGTAATTGTGCAGATACTCGACCATGGACCACGCAATAGAGATGCCGTCGTATGTACTTGTGCCTCGTCCAATCTCATCGAGCAGTACAAGGCTGCGCTTTGAGATATTGTTGAGAATACTTGCACTCTCGAGCATCTCGACCATAAATGTAGATTCGCCCTGTGATATGTTGTCGCTTGCGCCTACGCGGGTAAAGATCTTATCTACAATACCGATATGCGCCTTTTGTGCAGGGACAAATGAACCCATCTGAGCCATCAGTACGATAAGTGCAGTCTGGCGTAGAAGTGCCGACTTACCCGACATATTAGGACCTGTGATGATTATCACCTGTTCATTATCGCTGTCGAGCATAAGGTCGTTAGGGATATACTCCTCGCCAATGCCCATCAGGGTCTCGATAACCGGATGGCGGGCCGCCTTGAGTTCAATCTTGGTGCCATCGTCGAGTGTCGGACGGCAGTAGTTGCGCTCGGTGGCAAGGGTTGCAAAACCAAGCAGAGTGTCTATAGTTGCAATAACCTTTGCGTTGCTCTGTAACTGCTTGAGGTGCAGCGAGATATAGGCAAGCAGCTCGTTGTATATCTGCTGCTCGAGGGCAAGCATACGCTCCTCGGCACCCAAAATCTTATTCTCGTACTCCTTCAGCTCCTCGGTAATATATCGCTCGGCAGCTGTAAGTGTCTGCTTGCGAATCCAATTCTCAGGCACGCGGTCTTTGTAGGTGTTGCGCACCTCGATATAGTAACCAAAGACGTTGTTGTAGCTGATTTTGAGCGACGGAATACCCGTAGCCTCGCTCTCGCGCTGCTGTATAGCCTTCAATACATCCTTGCCGTGCATAGCTACGCGGCGCAGATCGTCAAGTTCGGCATTTACACCGTCAGCAATAACTCCACCCTTCTGAATCTGATTGTTCAGAGGGTCTGGATAGATGTCGTGCGCTAAACGCTCACGCAGAGCTGTCAGAGTATCAATCTTCTCGGCAAGTGTGTGCATAACTGCGCAATCGGTAGACTCCAATGCCGCTTTGAGTATCTCTATTGCAGAGAGTGAACGCCCCAACTGCACCAACTCGCGCGGTGTAACACGCATAGATGCTACTCGTGAGACTATTCGCTCAAGGTCGTTTATGGCACGAAGCTGCTCGCCTGTTGCGTATGCGAGATCGCGGTCTGCAACAAATGCTGCAACGACATCCTGACGGCGTGTAATCTTCTCGATGTCGAGTATCGGCATAGCTATCCAACGGCGCAACATTCGACCACCCATAGGCGTCAGCGTGCGATCAATAACCTTTGCAAATGAGTATTTGTCGCCACCTGCAGAGTTGAACAGCTCGAGATTGCGAATGGTAAACTTGTCAATCCATACATAGTCGCTCTGGTCGAGGCGAGAGATTGAGGAGATATGTGCAATCTGCTTATGCTCGGTAAACTCGAGATAGTAGAGAATTGCTCCCGCAGCGGTAATACCCTCTACCATACCATCTACACCAAAGCCTCGCAGCGACGGCGTGCCAAACTGTGTGCAGAGCTTGTCAAGATTGACCTGATATGAGAATACCCACTGCTCCAAACGGTATGTATAGTGCTTTCTGCCAAAGACATTGGCAAATCGCTCCTCTTCACCTCGCTGATAGACAATCTCCTTCGGTGCAAGGCTCGAGATGAGCTTCTCGACATACTTGTCATCTCCTTCGGCAACAAAGAACTCTCCCGTAGTAATGTCGAGAAATGCAACACCGGTCTTCTCCTTGCCGAAGAATACCGATGCAAGGTATATATTCTCCTTATTTTCAATCAGATTCTCACTCAGCGTAACACCCGGTGTAACCAACTCGATTACCCCGCGCTTCACAAGACCCTTTACGGTCTTTGGATCCTCTAGCTGCTCACAGATTGCCACACGCTTACCTGCACGTACCAACTTGGGCAGATAGGTCTCTACTGCGTGATGCGGGAAGCCTGCAAGCTCTACAGATGATGCAGCGCCATTTGCACGTTTTGTGAGGGTTATGCCGAGTATCGAAGATGCCTCGATAGCATCATCTCCGAAGGTCTCATAGAAGTCTCCGACGCGAAATAGGAGTATCGCATCGGGATGAACAGCCTTGATCTGATAGTACTGCTTCATCAAGGGTGTTTCGACGTATTTTTTCTCTGTTGCCATAATTGGCAAAGGTACGATTTTTGAGCGATTATTCAAAGAATTTTTCGTCAAAATTGACTAAAAATACTCGTTCTGTTGCTCGGGTCAGCGCTGTATAGAGCCAACGAAGCATATCCTTTGTCATCGGCTCGTCGCCAAATAGAAAACGATCGATAAAAACGGCACTCCACTGACCACCTTGTGCCTTGTGACAGGTGACGGCGTAAGAGAACTTTACTTGCAGTGCGTTGTAGTATGGATTCTCGCGTATCTCCTTGAATCTCTTGATTTTACTCTTTATATCGGTGTAGTCCTTTTCGATCTCGTAAAAGAGCTTTTGTGACTGTTCGTATGTGAGTGATGGTGACTCGGAACTCAAGGTGTCGAGCAGTACCTTGCACTCTATTTCGGTGCTGTCGTAGTCGTCAAATTCGAGTACGGCAGAGGTGTATCTGAAACCATACAACTCCTCAAAACGGCGAATACGCTTTAGTCGGGCGATATCTCCGTTGGCGATAAAACTCATTGGGCAATCCTCAATGCGCTCGGTATAGTGGTAATTGTTCTTTACGACCATCAACATATCTCCGCTCTCTATCTCCTCCTCGGCAAAGAGAATGTTGCGTCTGATACCCTCGTTGTAGCGATTTGCGCGCTTGTTTGAGCGGGTGATTACTATGGTCTGATCACGACCGTATTTGTCGTAACAATCCTGCAGCTTCTCCAAAAACTCGCCACCGCTAACTGACTCAATATCATCGTATTGCATATCGAGGTGCGGAATTTCGAAGATGTTGTTCTCGAGCATACAGCGGACAAGGGTCGCATTGAAAAGTATGCCCGATGTCTGCTCCTGACGAACAACCTCATCCATAGTCTCGTACACAACATCTCCAAACGGCAAAAACTCGGCTGGCGTGAGTGCCGGACTGTAGTTATCTCCTACCGGTGGTAGCTGTGCAGAGTCACCAACGAGCATCAGACGACAACGCTTTCCGCTGCGTACATATTGTATAAGGTCATCAAGCAGTGATCCGCTGCCGAAGATGGTCTTATCGGCATTTGTGCCGGAGGAGAGCATAGATGCCTCATCGACAATAAATAGTGCCTCGTTCTCGCGATTGATGTTTAATGAGAATTTTGACTCGTATGCGGCATTTGTCTGCTCTCTGTATATGCGTTTGTGGATGGTAAGTGCCTTTTCGCCCGAGTATTGCGATAGTACCTTGGCAGCTCTGCCCGTAGGTGCAAGTAGTATTGTCTTGATACCCAGCGATTTAAGCGCGGAAACAATTGCGGCAATAAGTGTGGTTTTTCCCGTTCCGGCATAGCCGTTCAAAACAAAAAAAGTCGAAGAATTATCTTCTGAAAGATAATCAGAGAACGATTCTATGATTTTTTTTTGATTTTCCGTTGGTCGAACCGATAATTTTTCGTAAATTTGGGTCGCAATTGTAATGCTTTGCATTTTTGATTGTTTTAATTGGTTACAAATTTAGACACTTTTTCGCACTATTGCAACTAAACAAAAAATTATAAATTAAAAAACATTTCTAAAAATGGGAAAGAAATTACTTCAATTGGTGCTTGCTCTGGCAGTTGTAGGTCTGGGCTTCTATGTCTATGTACTCATCTCTACTCCTATCAAGTTTGCTGAGGAGCAGAAGATTCGCGAGAAGGCGGTTATCTCTCGCATTAAGGATATCCGTACTGCTGAGCGTCAGTTCAAGAGCAAGTATCAGCACTTTACTGCTGACTTCGACTCACTTATCAACTTTGTTCTCAACGAGACAATGGAGGGTGAGCGTCGTCTTATCGACGAGGATGACTCTGTAGCAATGGCTCAGGCTCGTAAGAAGTATGGTCGCAAGTTTAAGAATGTAGAGAAGTTCACCTACTCTATTAAGGACTCTCTCTTCAAGCACCTCTCTGAGGAGGATGTTCGTAACCTTCGTTACATCCCTTACTCTGAGAACAAGGAGTTCTATCTTGAGGCTGCAATTATCACAACCGAGTCTAAGATTGTCATCCCTACTATCGAGTGTCGTGCACCTTACATCAACTTCCTCGATACTGTAGTTTACCGTCAGGAGGTTATCAACTTGGTTGATCAGTGTCTGAATGTTCTCAACAAGTATCCGGGCATCAAGTTCGGTGCTATGGACCGCGGTAACAATGAGGCAGGTAACTGGGAGGAGCTCTAATAACTCCACAATTAAAGCGTCCATCCGTCTTGCTTCGGGTGGACGCTTTTTTTCTGCATCAACCTTAACAAATGTTGCAGAAAATGGGGATGTTGTGGTCGTTGTAGATACTCCACGCGTTACTCTTGTCACTTCGCAGATAGCCTCAGAGCTCGCTGCTGAGGCTATTTTGGCAATAAACGGGCAGAGTCTGCTCTCAGATGAGGTGGCAGTTGTAAGTGATGCTGTTGGTGATAAGGTTGCCGTTATAGCGGTGGCTGCCGAGGCATACAAGGCTCTTGCGGAGAGGTTTGGCGATCGATTGCACTTTACCACTCCCCTGCTTGCCGAGACCCACTCGGACGAGAAGGCTTTGGTAATAGAGGCGAGCGAGAACAACTACTATCTCAGACTCTATAACAACGGGCTGCAGCTGGCAGAGGCGCTTGAACTCTACTCTTGCGACGAGCTGCTCTACTATGTGGCAAACATTTTAGAGATTACAGCAATCGATATACCTTATATATATATAAAGGGTGCAGCAAAAGATTGTGTTAAACTACTCAAGAAGTACTATAAAGTGATATGCGAATAATCAGTGGTAAGTATCGCGGACGAGCTATCAACCCGCCGAAAAATCTGCGCGCAAGACCAACTACGGACTTTGCAAAGGAGAATCTGTTCAATATCCTTAACAATTTGGTGGATTTTGAACAGTGTGATGTACTCGATCTATTTGCAGGTACCGGCTCTGTAAGCTATGAGTTTGCTTCGCGCGGAGTAAAGAGCGTTACCTCTGTCGAGATAAATGCTGTGCACCATAACTTTATCCGAACAACGGCTCGCAGCTTGGGCGCAGATAATATTTTTGCTGTTAAGGCAAATGTTTTTCTCTATTTGCGCAGCTGCCCTAAGAGTTTTGATATTGTCTTTTCCGATGCTCCCTATGATTTGGAGGGTCTTGACCAGGTTGTAGATATGGTTTTAGGCGAGAAGATATTGAAAGATGACGGAATCTTTATCTTTGAGCACTCGGATAAATATAACTTCGAAAATCATTCATATTTTTGGCAGTCAAGAAGTTACGGTAGTGTTCAGTTTTCGTTCTTCAAAAAACAGTAATTTTTTTGAAAAAAAACTTCAAAAAAGTTTGGAGATTGAAAAATTTGCTCTATCTTTGCACTCGCAATCAGGGGGGAGATAACACTACTGAAAGCAACAGGTTCTGGTGCGTTAGTTCAGCTGGTTAGAATACGTGCCTGTCACGCACGGGGTCAGGGGTTCGAGTCCCCTACGCACCGCA
>CANBCZ010000018.1 GCA_947367255.1 uncultured Alistipes sp. | reverse complement strand
AATTATTGAGTTTGCGGGGCGGATTGTGTCTGCTCGGCACAATTAACAGAATTTATAAACACTATTTACAAGGACTGTATATATGAAGTTAAAATTTTACATTCCCCTGATTTTTGGGCTGTTACTCTCGTACAACGCGAGTGCGCAGAACGATGTTGCCATCAAGACCAATATCTTGTATGATTTGACGGCAACTATTAATGCGGGTGTGGAGGTTGGACTTGCTCCGCGATGGACCCTCGATTTGTCAGGTAACTTTAACGCATGGAATATGTCCGAGCAGAAGCGTTGGAAGCACTACCTTGTTCAGCCGGAGGCTCGTTACTGGTTTTGTGACCGTTTTATGGGTCACTTCCTCGGTATTCACGCTCATGGTGGACAGTATAACTTCGGCGGTATAAAGAATAACATCAGCTTCTTGGGTACAGATCTTTCCAAACTGACAGACAACCGTTATCAGGGTTGGTTTGCCGGTGGTGGTGTATCTTACGGTTATGCCTTTATTCTTGGTCGTCACTGGAACCTCGAGTGCGAGCTGGGTGTGGGTTATGCCTATACAAAGTATGACTCTTTCGAGTGTGCTGGTTGTGGTCGTAAGACAGATACAGGTCTTACTCACCACTACTTCGGTCCTACGAAGCTTGCTATCAATCTGGTCTATTTGTTCTAATATACATATATATAATAAGGAATAGAGATGAAACGATTTATATTTACACTTGCAACTCTCTTGGTTTTTGGCTCTTCTGCCTATGCAGATGGTGTAAAGACCCAAAATGTGCGTCTTGTTCGCAATGGCGACTTTATGGTTGTCGATATGGATATGGACCTTACAGAGCTTAAGGTTAAGGCTAACCGTGCAGTGATTGTCACTCCGGCACTTGTAAACGGCGAAAACTCGTTCGACTTCTCGTCTGTCGGTGTATATGGTCGCAAGCGTTACTACTACTATGTTCGCGATGGTAAAAGCACTATTACAGGTAGCTCTGAGCGTAGTTTCCGCAAGGCTAAGCGTCCTGATACCATCGAGTACAGCTCACTTATTCCGTATAAGAAGTGGATGGAGGGCTCGAACCTTGTTATCAACAACTCCGTTTACGGCTGTTGTAACACAAAGCTCGACGAGGAGAGTTCACCGCTTGTCGAGAACTTCCGCACCCCTTCTGTGGAGAAGGTATACTACACCCCTGAGTTTTTGTATGTCAAGCCTCACGCAGAGAGCCGAAAGGTTCGTGAGATTAAGGGTTCGGCATATATCGACTACCCTGTAAACGAGATAAAGATCTATCCTAATTATCGCAATAACACTGCCGAGCTCAATAAGATTTTCGCAACTATAGACTCTGTGAGCAAGGATGAGGATATAGAGATTGTATCGCTCAGCATTAAGGGTTTTGCATCGCCTGAGGGTAGTTATCAGCACAATACATACCTTGCTAAGGAGCGTACAAATTCGCTTATGAACTATGTGCAGAATCTCTACCACTTCAATCCGGCTATAGTTCACACAGACTATGAGCCTGAGGATTGGATCGGTCTGAGAAACTATGTCGAGAACTCGAATATCGCCAATAAGAGCGCTATTATCGATATTATCGACTCGGGTAGAGATCCGGATCGTAAGAACTGGAAGATTAAGGATGCCTATCCGGAGCAGTACCGCTACCTGTTGGACAATGTCTATCCGGGACTTCGCCACTCAGACTACAGAGTGGAGTATATAATCCGCAAGTATAGCGATGTTGAGGAGATTAAGCGAGTTCTTGCAACAGCTCCGCAGAAGTTGAGCCTTAACGAGCTCTATCTTGTAGCAAACAGCTACGAGTCGGGCAGTAAGGAGTTCCTCGAGGTATTTGAGGTGGCTGTAAGAATGTATCCGAACGATCAGGTTGCAAACCTCAATGCTGCAAACTCAGCTATGCACAAGCGCGATTTGGAATATGCAAAGGATTATCTCAAGCGTGCCGGTAACTCTCCTGAGGCAGTCTACGCTCGCGCAGCTTATGCTGCACTGATCGAGGATTACGATACAGCTCGCAAACTCTACAAGCAGGCAGAGGCAAGCGGTGTTGCTCAGGCAACAACAGCACTTGCAGAGCTGGAGGTATTTATCGAGAAAAACAAGTAACACATAATAAATAAATTATCAACTAACAAAAAAAGCTTATGAAAACCTCAAAAATTTTGATGGGTATCTTCGCGCTGGCAGCTGTTGTAGCTTGCTCACACAATGACGAAGAGAACAAGGTTAATCAACCTGTTGATGGTGCCAACAAGTCTTATTTGGCACTCAATCTCAAGTCTGCAAATGACTCTTCACGTCTTGCAGATGCAGTTTATGAGGATGGTACTGCTGACGAGCAGGCTGTAACCGAGGCAACATTCTACTTCTTTGATGCTGCCGGTAACATCTTCCCTGTAAACGCAAACGGTAACTACTACAATGTATCTGTAGCAGACAATGGCGGCGTTGATGCTCCAAACATTGAGTCTATGACAGACCCTGTAATTGTTATCGAGAAGTACAAGGGTGAGTTCCCAGCACAGGTTGTTGCTGTAGTAAACTACAAGGGCACAGCAAGCCTTTCTCTCTCTCAGTTGAAGGACAATATGCAGGCTGCAGGTCACACCAACGGTAAGAACTTCATTATGACAAACTCTGTCTATGTAGATGGTTCAGGCGCAGCTGTTTATGCTACTCCGCTTACAATTGACCACTTCCAGACATCTGCAGATAAGGCTCTTGCAAGCCCTGTTACAATCTATGTTGAGCGTATGACTGCAAAGATGAGCGTAGCACTTGGTGATGCTGCTTTCGATACAGGCGTAGCACTTGGTGATAAGGCTGTCTATGCAAAGGTTATCGGTTGGGATGTTATCGGTACTCAGACTGAGTCTTTCTACCTCAAGAGCATCGATCCGACTTGGACTGAGGCATCTTTGGGCTTTGTATGGAATGACGCACCATTCTTCCGCTCATATTGGTCTGCAAAGAGCGTAGCTAATGCAGTAAGCAACGACTTTACATACTCTCAGCTTACAAACACAACCTCTTCTGTAGAGTATCTTGGTGAGCTTATCGGTGCACGCGCAAGATGTGTTGTAGCTGCTGTTCTTCAGGATAAATCAGGTAATGTTATGGAGATTGCACAGTGGTACGGAACAAACTATGTAGGTGAGGAGGCTCTTCTTGCAGCTGTTGCTCCTACTCTCAAGAGCAAGCTTCTGCACTTCGACGGCGTAGATACCTATACATCTATCGACGATTCACAGCTCAAGCTCGTTGCAGGTCTTGATACAGCAGAGAGCTATGAGGTATCTTTCCAGCTTGCTGATGGCGTTGCAACAGATAATTGGTACTCTTTCGACGGAAATACCTACACAGCTGTTGTTGATGCAAATGCAGAGCTTGCAAAGGTTGAGCCTGCAAAGGTTTGGAAGGATGGTCAGTCTTACTACTATGTAGATGTTAAGCACCTTGGTTCTGCCAACTCTGTAGGTGAGTACGGTATTGTTCGTAACCACAGCTACAAGGTAAATGTAAGTGGCGTTAAGGGCTGGGGTACTCCGGTTTACGATCCGGACTCAAAAGTAGAGCCTGTTAAGCCATCTGACAAGGAGACATATATCGCAGCTGAGATTAATGTCCTGAGTTGGAGAGTTGTATCTAACGATGCAGTACTCGAGTAACCTCGAGAAAAAAATATAGACGAAAAGACCCGGGCAGTGGGGGTGGGATATCTCCCACTGCCTCCTAAAGATAAAAAGACCGGAAACGGATATAAAATTGTTAACTAAAAACTTAAAGGTTATGAATATAGCTGCTCAAATTTCAAAACTCAAGATGCTCGCTGTAGCTGTTGCACTTGCATCTACGCTTATCTCTTGTGATAGTGTAATCTATGACGGAGAGGGTGACTGTTCAATAAAGTACAGGATAGAGTTTGAGTACGAAAAGAATATGGAGTTTGCAGACGCCTTTGCATCAAAAGTCGGCTCTGTGGCACTCTACGTTTTCGATAAGTCGGGAGTGCTTGTTGAGCAGCAAAGCCAGAGTGGCGAGGCACTTGCGGCTGACGACTACGCAATGATTCTCGAGCTTGAGCCGGCAGAGTATAACCTGCTTGCTTGGTGTGGTGTGGATGGCAAGAGCTTTACCACCCCAGCAGCAACTGTCGGTAAGACAACCCTCGAGCAGATGATCTGTACTATGTCGCGTAAGAGTGGTGCAGAGGGCAGCTATGTGGATGAGGATTTGAGCGCACTCTTCCATGGACTGAAGAAGATCTCCTACTCAAATGAGCCGGGTATTCATACCGAGGTTTTGTCGCTGACAAAGAATACAAACAACTTCCGCGTCATTCTCCAGCAGACTTGGTCTGACAGTGCCGATGCTGAGGAGGTGGATATCAATATGTTCGACTTCGCAATTATCGACAACAACGGTAAGATGGACTACGACAACAGTGTGATGGAGGATGAGCAGATTGTCTACCGTCCGTGGGAGATCTCTTCGGGTAAGGTCGATATCGATGCCGACATCTACTCGACCCGCGCAAATCTTGCTACAGTATCTGTTGCCGAGATAACCACCGCGCGACTTATGACCGACCACCACCCGATGCTCGTTGTGACAAACAAGCAGAGTGGCGAACGAGTGCTCAGCGTGCCGATTGTGGACTACGCACTGCTCGTAAAGGGTAACTACAACCGTTCTATGGAAGATCAGGAGTACCTTGACCGTCAGGATGAGTACAATTTGACATTCTTTATCCACGACGGTAAGTGGGTATCGAGTCAGATAATTATCAACTCTTGGAGAGTTGTTCTCAACAATGAGATTATTTAACATATCCAAACAGACAGAGCTATGAGAGATGTGTTAAAATATATAGTTGTGGCGATAGTGGGACTTGCTCTCACCTCGTGCAATACTATCTACGACAATGGCGTCTGCCTTGCTGTAGATGAGCCGCGAGAGGTGAACTTTGTCCTTGCTATCGACAGCCCGGGCTCTACTCGTGCCGAGTGGGGCGAAACCGAGCCTACAGATCAGATAGGAACAACTTTCGAGAATAAGATCAACCCCGAGAGCCTGCGCGTTGCGGTATACACTTCGGACAACAACCACTTGGGCGATGTAGAAAACCTGCAACATTGGGCTATCAACAACGAAAATACCCTCTACCAATTCCACGGCACATTGCCGACAGCTGTTGTCGAGCAGCTGCAGAGTGGTGAGCAGTATAGATTTATGGTCTTTGCCAATACCTCGGGCATAGCAGATAGCGGCTTGCTCTACTCGCTGAGTAACCTTAATATGGAGAGCGGCGCAATCCCTATGTGGGGCGTAAAGCAGGTGGAGCTCTCGGAGCTTGTTGGTGGCAGAAGCACCCACTTGGGTACAATATCCCTCCTTCGTGCAGCTGCAAAGGTTGAGGTGGAGCTCGATGCAGCCCTTGCAAATGTCGAGTTGGACAAGGTGTCACTCAACTACTACAACGGTCAGGGATATGTGCTGCCGACAGGTTGGGATGTTGTTGCAGATACAAAAAATATCGATCGCGAAGGCGGTTTCCGTGGCTACAGCTCGGTAGATGTTGCGCCTCTTAACTTTGTTGAGGTCGAGCAGGATAGAAAGTTTGTAATCTATATCCCGGAGTATGACAACACATTGTATCCGCTCTATGAGGCAAAACTCTCTGTAGATGTTACAACCAACTCTACAACACTGAGCTTCCCGGATGCCCTGCACTTCAAGAGTTATGTGGCGGGCAGACCGACAGGCGAGGCATCAAAGATTGCTCGCAATACTATCTATCGTTTCCGAATTACAGGTGTTGCAAAGGGTAATTTGGAGCTTACCTACCAAGTTGCAGACTGGCAGGTTGGTGGCGATTGGGACTATGGCGAGTTTGCATATCCGACATACCATAATCCGGTACTTCCGTATGAGCTCTACAACTCGGGAAATATTACAGGTGCCATTACCACCCCTCCGACAATGAGCTATAATGCTACCGATGAAGAGGCTGGTGCCTTCTCGGTTTGGTTCTATATGTCCGCTCCTGTAGGACAGCATTGGGTACCGACACTGCGTCAGTCTGACTCTGATTATGAGGTGAGAGTATACCAGAAAGGTGCTCGTATTACCGATATGAGTCAGTTGGTTGCAAGTTCGGATTGGTATAACATCAAGATTGTTCCTCTCAAGCCTGAACGCGTGGGTAATGTTGTAGATTTCGGTATCTCATATACCGCATCATGGATGGATCCGAGCTCGTCGATGTTCCTCTTTATCAACGGACACCTTGGCGATATTGCGTGGCCGGAGAGTGGTGACGACCCTAAGATTATCAGAATAAAGCAGATTTAACAACGCATTAAAGATGAGAAAGTTACGATATATAACATACGCACTGATACTGCTGCTTGGTGTGGGTTGTTCGACCGGTGTCGAGCTGCCCGTTGCACAGACCGGTTGTGGGCGTATAGCTTTAGATATTGAGAGTGGTGCTCTTGCCGCTTCGCGAGCTGTTGCTTCCGAGAGTGTTGAGGCTGCAATGTCGCATATAGATGTGCTGTTTTATGAGCCGTCGGGCGAGCTGTTCTACCACGAGCGCGTATCTGCAACTACCGCCTACCAGGGCTCGGTATATCTGAATAAAAACCGCGACGATTTCGCTGTCGGCAGTAGGTATAATGTCTATCTTGTTGCAAACAGCACCCTTCCTGCTGAGAGTTTTGCCCAGTGCAGCGATATGGATGCGCTCTTCCGCCTCTCGGAGCAGAATGAGCTTATACATATGACAGGTCAGCAGCAGGTTGCCGACGCTCCGCAGTACTTTCTGATGGATGGTCAGGCATTTTCTGCGTCGGAGGTCAGCGAGCCGGAGGTAAAGTCTGCCATAGAGATAAATAATGGCGTACTTACGGAGGATACAAAGCTCAAGTGTGTGCTGCGTCGTGCTGCTGCAAAGGTTGTCGTTACACTCAAGCGTGGTGGACTTGTCGAGTTTGTAAACAGCGCACAGGCGGGTTACTACTTCCGCAATATGCCTTACAATACCCTTGTTATGGACAAGTATACACACGAGGCGAAGCTCACAACTCCGAAGAAGGGTGTAAGCTCACAGTTCTTCCACTGGGAGGCTGATAATAGCAAGGTGACTATTGTTGGCTATATGTACAGCCACAACCATAAGGGTCAGAGCTTCTTTGAGCGCGGTACCTCGCTCGTTGTAAATATCCCTCTCAACTATACCGAGGTTGATTCTGTAACGGGTGTTTCTACAACCCATACATACGAGAACAGCTACTACCAGCTGCAGCTCAGTAAGGATGAGGTTTTCGAGCGCAACCATATCTACTATGTCACAGCGACTATCAACGCTCCGGGTGCCGAGGAGACCTCAACACCGATTACTCTTCCTCAGACCAAGTACTCGGTTAAGGAGTGGGTGAGCCAGAGTGTGGATGTCGGCGGCGAGGCAGGTCCGAGATACCTCAAGGTAAATCGCGAGCAGATGGAGATGCGAAATGTGGCTGTAGATAGCGAGTCATTGGTATTTGCATCCTCTTCGCCTGTAACAATTGCGGTTACAGATTCATACTATATCAACAAGTTCGGTCAGCAGATAGATATTATCTCTCAGGTAAGTAATTACAATATCGGTGCTATGCCGCTTGCAGAACTTGCGGGAAATATTGAGGTTACGAGCGATGTTCCGACCAATAATACTATCCGCTACATCACTCTGCGTGTTTTCCAAGACGATAATGGCAACGGAAGTCACGACTCGGGCGAGCTCTATGCAGATGTGCAGGTAATCCAGTATCCGCTCATTTATGTTACAAATATTGTGGGTTGGTTCTCTTATCGTGACGACTTTAAGACAACAGACAGCAAGCCGACAACCTTCCTTTATAAGGGTAATAATATCCACCGTGTAGGTCTGTCGGTAAGTTCCGGAAGTTGGACGGGCAAATATACCTACAACAACAGCAATGCCTATTTCTGGCGTTCGAAGGTTGCCGATGACCCTGTGACTTCGGGTCAAAATGTGGGTAAATCGTACCTCTACTACTATAATTGGGACAACACCTCGTCTTCTGCAACTCAGGCAAACAAAAGCCGTTATGCCTACCAGAACTGTCGTATGTACCATGTGCGCGTGACTGCCACTTCAGCAGATTATGTTGTAGGTCGTCCTCGTATTACAGACAATGTTACCGATCCGGGAGAGGATAATGCAAAGCTTGTTTCGCCATCGTTTATGATTGCATCGCGCCTTGGTTTTGTGACTACAAGTACTAATATAGGAACCGTTGTAGATAACGATACCGAGCGTCATACAGTCTTTGCTGACCACTGCCGCGAGTATGTCGAGGTTTGCAAGGATAGCAACGGCAATCCGATTGTCTATGACGATTGGCGACTGCCGACAACTGCCGAGTTGCAGATTATTATGGACCTGCAGGGTGGAGCAGACGACGATGCAGACGCTATCGACTACCTGCTCAATGCTGTATTCTACGAGTCGGCAAGCGGACGAACATTCAACACAAAGAATGATGATGATATAACCAATGTAAACAGCTACAGCGGAAGCTCATACTCTGTGCGCTGTGTACGCGATGCTTACTAATAGAAAAACTCCTACTACGATGAGAAGATTTATATATATTGTTGCAGCCCTTTTTGCTCTCACCCTCACCGCTTGTACAGAGGGTTGGGGTGAGCAGGATACTCCTATAGTGCAGGAGGGGTATACAAATATCTCGTTCAGGACTACTGTAGATGGTTTTGAGTCAGTTGCTGTGCGCGCGGTAGATCCCGATGGTCTGGATATTCAGAATATGACCCTCTTCTGCTTTAACGAGTATGGTCTGTTTATCTCGACTGTAAGGGCTACACTTGTTCCGGAGAGTACTACAAGTGGTCTCTTTGAGGCGACCATCCCCGAGCAGACCTCAATAATCCACTTTATTGCCAACCAAAATGCAAACCTCTACAACGAGAATGACTTCCGTGGCAAGAGTGAGGCGTCTGTTATCGCGGCAATGGAGGGTGCGTCAGGTATGATGGTCTATTGGGCTCGTTTCGAGAAGGATGCAAGCAGTAGTAAGAATATCAACGAGCAGATAGCAGCCCTTCCGAACGGAATAGAGCTGTTGCGCAATCAGGCAAAGGTCTCTATAGCCAATTGGAACAGCGCCTACCTCAATGTGACAGGTTTTGTTACAACAAACCGTCAGGCGTTCGGTACTGTGGCACCATTCCACCCGACTGAGGGTTTTGTATGGCCGGGCAGCGAGCCGTTTGTGACAATGCCTCAGAATACAGCCATTATGTCCGATATTACCGATATCGACACCAAGACTGAGGATTATATCTTCGAGAGTGAGAATGCCGACCAGTCGCCAATATCTGTCATTATCAAGGGTAGTGTTCCCGGTTCGAGCGAGCAGCTCTACTATCGAGTGGTGCTGATAGACGACAATGGCGACCGAATCAAGGTGCGTCGTAACTACTCCTATGTGATAAATATTGTCGGTAAGCTTACCTATGGTCAGCCGACCTTCGAACAGGCTCTCACTGCGCCGGCATCGAACAATGTTTGGATCTCTGTAGCATCGTGGATTAATGAGATTGAGGATGAGGAGTATATCCTCTCTGTGGACCGCACATATGTCGTTCTCAACGACAGCGAGGCGGGCAAACCGCTCACTTTGGGCTATAAGGTTACAGCAAAGTCGGGCTCGACACTCTCGGATGCCGATATCTCGTGGGTGGGCGACAATAATGTGGCAAACCACACCTTTGCCGACCATAGTTTCGACTCTGCTGGCAACGGCTCGGTAACACTTCAGCTGCTGCCGATGACAAACCCTACACGCCAGAGCGGAACACTGCTTATCAAGAAGGGTAAGCTGCAGCGCACGATAGATATTATCGTCATCAAGACCCAGCAATTTACCCCTGCGTGGGTAGGTACACAGATCTTCGGTGGCACTACGGGCGAGTTTGTAACACTCAAGTTTACCATTCCGGAGAGCTGTCCGGAGGAGCTCTATCCATTCGATGTGCTTATCTCTGTAAACAGCCTTGATGTCCGCTCATCGTCGGGTATGAACCTGCCGGTAATCCGCGAGGGTGAGGAGGGCTACGGCAAGGAGGAGAATACGATAGGTTACAAGTATGTCTATACAGTAACCAACCCGGGTGTGCAGCGCGTCTATTTCCATACCATTCTGAAGCAGGAGGATAATATCAATCAGGATATTATGATCGAGGCAGACTACTTCGAGACCCTGACAAAGCTCTTCACCTTTACCGACCACCAGTACGCAATTACTATCGAGGGTCTGTCGGAGTATAGTGTCAATACGGAGAACGACCCTAATCAGGAGGTGCCGGATGATGAGGTTGTCCTCTACCGCCTTGTGGCGCAGAAGCGCAATGCTCCGGTAACATTCGATATGCAGATGATAGACAACTCTACAGGCAGCGCAATTAATGCCGGTGCAGCGGACGAGTTTATGATCTACTCGAAGACTCTCGACTACTATACAGAGGGTCATGAGGACCATGGCGCTACATTCTACTCTGTAAGTGAGGATTATTGGTCGCACTCGACAAACGGTCGTGTATTTATGTTTATGATTGACAATCCGAACAATACAACCGACATCGGTCAGTACACTATCCACCTCAAGACCAACCGCGCCGTGAGTGAGGATGTTGTTCGTATTGCCTCAAACAACACCCAATCCAACTCGGCTATTCCGGGCGTTACAACCCCTTATGCGGGTAATACATACCGCTCTGTAGTCTTTGAGCTTGCAAACTACCGACCTTTCCACTTTGCTGCGCAGATTAATGGCGAGGGCGAGTATGAGCGCTATCAGGTTGCGGAGAGTGTGAGCCACATCGAGTGGAGTTACGAGCCAAATCAGAGTGTCGAGGTGTCATTTGAGGTGACATCGTTCCGTGGCTCGGACAATAAGAGTGTAGATCCGTTTGGCGAGCAGTTCGATATCTATATCGATGCACCGATGCTCGACCTTGACGCAACCCGTTTTGCAGAGTTTAATATCAATGCCAACAAGGTGCGCAAACTCTCTGATGGCAGATTTGTCTATACTGTTGAGGCGGATCGCGAGGCAGAGCGTGCTTTTGGTTACGGTACAGTGCTTAACAGCGACGAGATGGGTAATGTAAATCAGGTGGGCGAGCGTAAGACTATCCCGTTCAAGACAAAAACCGTCACAAGTGCAGGTACAATTACAATCTCTTCGGACAATGAGCGCGTAGTCTTCTACGACAAGCAGTTCAAGGTTACCAACAAGCTTATCTCGGGTAGACTTAAGTATAATACAGGCAGTCAGACGCTCGATGTTCCACAGTACGGTTTTGTGGCATTTTCACGCGTATCGGACGGTGTGCGTATCGGAAGTATCAATGTTGGCGAAAATGGCGTATACACCCTTAATTTGCGCAAAGAGTACGCATTTAACTGGTATACCGACGAGATCGAGATGCACTACACCCATCCGACAACAAAGGCTGTATACACCGCGAAAATTTCAAATCTGCATACGCTCTTTAACTCTCCGGATATTGAGCTTGCACTATCGTTGTAAACGGTGAACTATAACAGGGCTTCTACGGAGTGCTATCGGCTTCAATACGGCTCTTGTTAAATTAGGCAGTGATACAAAAATGAGTGTGTCCAACAATTTTGGGCACACTCATTTTGTGTTTATCGAAAACTATTACTTGAAAAATCCACCATTGAAGTAGACCTTTATTGATATACCGATATTGAAATTACCGTTTGCCATCTTTACCGCATTAGGGATATCGGCAAGGGTTTGAAGGGTACTTGAGTCTTGCTGTACAGGGTATAGTGCAAGGTTTTCGGTATTGAATGTAGGGGTAAAGTTGTACTGGAAGTAGAGCGAACACTCCATAAGTTTACCGCCACCACCAATGGCTATAATTCCCGATACAGAGTTCTTGTTGAGAAGTTCAGGTGCTTTGGTTGTCGTATAACTGCTATACCCTGCACTCTCACTCTCTGAGCCGTAACCGATAGAGCCTGTCTTGTAAGAGGCGCTTGTATTGAAGTTGTAGAGCGCACCCAAATCGACAAAGTATGCGGAGGTGCTTTTACGGATAAAGTTTGCGCGGAGATTTCCACCCAACGACCACTGATTTGCACTAAGCTCTGTCTGAATATCGGTCGAATCCTCCTTTTTCATAGCGGTTGTATGGTTGTACTTACCCGTTACAAAGAGGTTGAAGAGGTTGTGTATGTTACCCACTCTCATCTCTATAGGTACACCTATAGCCATAGATTGTGCACCAAAGCCGTATGTAAGACCTATAGCACCCTGCAGTATGTTGCCGTTTTTAACAGAGCTCTTAGTTGAGGTTGTTGTGTTTGTTGAGGTTGTGTTGTAGGTTGTTGTACTCTTTGCAGTAGAGAGTTTAGGGCTGATTTCGACAGTTTTACCCTCTACAACCTCGACACTCTCGCCCTTGGTCTGGTAGCCCTTCATACTTATCTCCACTACGCGCTTTCCGACAAGCACATCGCTCTTGATCATCGGCGTTTCGCCCACCTTCTCTCCATCGATGGTAATTGTGGCACCGATAGGAGTACTCGATATGTTGAGTGTGCCGTAGATAGGCTTCAGTGGGTCAAATGTGCGTGAAACAGCAGCCTGATTTGTGATTGTCAGAGTGTGGTGGCTTGATACATGAGATGCCTTGTGACACTCGACAATATGGTCGCCAATCTCGAGCTTGCCACTCCAGCTGCCCGTACCCTTTTTGGTGTTGTCTACCCAAATCTCGACGCCGTTATCAGCCTTGAGTGTTACCTGTGCAAAGTTCGGTTCGAGGGCGGCAGTGATTGTTGTAACCTTGCCGTCAGAGATGGTTATGCTCTGCTCAAAGGTCTTGTAGAGCGACTTTACGATACGCACAGAGTGGTCGCCGCTCTTGAGGATGATATTTTTTGACAGAGGCAGTGTGCCACGCTGAGAGTTGTCTACATAGACCTGTGCACCGTTAAACTCGTTGTTGGCATCGATTGCCAAGTGTCCAAATGCCGGGTCGAGAGTGATGTCGAGGGTAATCTTCTCGCCACGCATAATGCCTGTACCGCTCTTTGGGTGGTAATTTTGAGCCGTTACGGTGTAGGTATAGGCACCCGGCTTGAGAATCTTGCTCGCTCCGTTTGCGCTATTTTCGACAACCTCGCCGTTAATCTCGACAAGCGCATTTTTCGGCTCGGTCTTGATAACGAGATATTGACTTGAGGTACTCTTGATGTCTACATCCTGACGGAAGAATATCTTTGTCGAGGAGATAAGAATAGTCTGGTTGTAGTCCACTCCCGAGTAGATAAGCTTCATATCGTGCTCGCCGGCAAGCAGACCCTCAACAGTCAGATAGCCGTCCGCATTGGTCTTTCCCTTGAAGATATTGTCGATATAGACCTCAGCATCGGCAACATTGGATGCCACAGTAATCGAAAACTGCTGGTTGAGCGATGCCTCGATATAGTACTCCTTATCAGCCTCAAGGTGCAATGAGACCTCGTTTGAGTCGCCAAACTTGTCGTGATGGAGGTAGAAGCGCGATTCTGCCTTTGCGGTCATCTCTATAATCAGACCATTGTCATAATCGGCAGTCTTACACTTTGTACACTCGTTGTTGGTTCTGATTCTCATCTCAAGACCATCGATCTCCTCGCGGGTCATACGATTGATCTTCATCTTGATACGAGCACATGGGCGGCGAGAGGAGTCTGGAGCTATCGGGTCGATATTTACACCTGTCAGCATATCGCTGTTGATAGCCTTGAAGGTCGCCTTGTCGATAATTATAGCCTGCTCGACCTGCGCAGTTGCCACAGCAGCCACACAGAGTGAAAGAAGTAGTGAAAACAGTCGTTTCATAGCTCGGGTTTAGTTTGAGGAGAGACTTCCCTCGGTAGATACTGTACGCTCAATCATCTGCTCGGAGGTATAGTTTACATCTCTCTCTACCTGCCATACGCGGACACGAACAAGTGGATTTACATCGTTTCGCATATCTATAGCCAGAGTGAGAATACCATCGTCGGAGTAGTTGTTCGAGTAGTAGAGCTGACGCACCTGCACGGCATAGATACCCTCCTTGGCGTTGTAACCCTTAGAGACATTGCAGTCATCGAATCGGATATTTACGAACTCCTTGCTCATAAAACTCTTCTTCAGATTTACCAGATACTCCTCCTTGCTGTATTGGGTGTAGACAACCTTTCCGTCTATCTCCAAATTGTTGTTGTCGTTGTACTTCTTCTTCGACTGCTGCAGAATCTTACCAACGATAATGTAGGCGTCGTTCGAGAAGACCTTGTTGATGTAGTTTATATCGCGCAGACAGTATGCTGTGCGGTAGTCCTCAAGGAAGGTGATAAGGGTGAGTCTGTCGCGCTCCTTCCACTCCTTTGCCATAATCTGCGACTCTGTGTTCTGCGAGAGCTTGTAGGCAACAGACTCGATCTTCTTGGTGTTCTTGTTTACGCGGAAGACCACATCCTCGACAAACTTCTTGTTACCTTTGAAGTTGAGCTTTATCGGCATCTCGCGGCAGATGACAAGCGAGTCGAGCTCGGCAAATGTCCAGTTTGGAGTACGCGCTAAAGTAGGTTTACCCTCGGCAACAATCATCTGATACTCTCTCCACGCGCTGTCGGTAAAGTGTGGGCGGATATTTATGCTCGAGAGTGACGAGAACGAGGCGACAATGTCGCTCAGAATCTTGCGATATGGTGCCTGCGCATCATCCTTGACCTCTGTGATGGCTGCGTAGTCTGCCTGCTGTCGCTTGAGCTGGTTTGTAACAACAGACTTAACCTTCTCGGAGTTGGTATCGACCTCGCTCTTTGGTCTGAAACCCTTTGTAAAGACCTCCTTTGTAGCCTCCTTGAACGGTGCTGTGCGTGGTGCAAGGACAACCACAGCAGGCTCTGCCTGACGAGCCAAATCCTCCATTATGTAGTCGATGTTGATGTTGAAACTCTCCGGAAGCTTCTTCATCTGTATCATCGCACGACCATCCTTTACCATCTCATCGCTCACTGTGCCGCTACCATCAAAGTAACTGTAGGTGATGCTTGGCAGAGGCTTTCCGTCATAGACAAAGTCGAGCATAATCTTGTACGGATAGTTCTTATTCTGCTTATCCTCCTCAATAGCCACAATCGAGATTTTAATTCCGTTCAATATCTCGCGGACCTTGCTCTGCAGAACGGGTCCTGCATTTACACCATCAATCAAAATATCGCCCTTGGTGTAGCCGCTCATAAGGATATTTGCCCACGAGTAGTAGCGCAGCTGATCCTCTGTAGAGAATGCAAAAGCGGCGCTATCTATGTAGTTCTCGATCTTGAGTTTTGTCTCTTCGTGACGCTTCTCCCAATCCTCGCGAGTCATAAAACGCAGTGCTACCTCCATGCCTGCGTGTGGTGCAAGGTATATAACCCTCGCCTTCTCCAAAGAGAGATTGGAGATGCCGACAGATGCCGATTTGGTGCTCATTGACGACTTGACATCCCCTCCGGTGTTCACATTCGAGAACTCGTTGTCAATAATTGTTGTCTGCGTCATACCGAGCTGCGATAGGGAGTTGATGGCATTTTTATCAGCCTCCTCCTTTGTCACTCCGGTACCTATTGCCCACACATACTGCTCCATCTGTATATCGTCCTGAATGGCACGCGCCAGACGAATCTCTTCTGTGGTATTTTGACCGGTTGCGAATGTTGCACACAATACAAACGCTACAAGGGTAAGTAGTTTTTTCATATAATACGAAAGGGTATAATGAGATAATTTTCACAAAGATATTATAATTAATTCAGAAATTGCTTAAAATTTTATAAATTTTAATTTTGACAGTGGAAATTTTGGATAAAAATAGTACCTTTGTTATCAAAATCGGAACTACTATGGGTTTTGAGGAGTTTGGTATCGAGGTTGTGTTGCAGAGTCAGGAGATAACATCGCTCTCTACGGCGGAGGATGGTGCCGGCTTTGTGCTGCTCTGCCATACGGGTACAGCGCAGTTTGAACACTTTGGAACAGAGCACACTCTTACTTCGCGAGATATTGTTGTCGCGATGCCGGGGGATATATACTCTCTTGGTCGTATGTCGGTAGATTTTACCGCCTCGTGGGTCCGTTTTTCGGCACGGGCGATAACGAAGGTGGCGCAGAGTATTCCAACGACCCTCATAAAGTATCTTGCGGAGCATCCGGTATACAATCTGCTTGAAAATAGTGATTACGAAAACCGTTTCGGTTACCTGAAACTTATCTTCTCGACACTCTCCGCCGAGCAACATCCATACGCCAAAGAGATTGTGCGTGCCCTGTTGCGCTCACTGCTGCTGGAGACACATAACGGAGCTGTAAAATCCTTTCAGAGAGATAGTTATGGACCTAAGTTCCGCAATGATATTCTCAACCGCTTTGTGGCTATGGTTACTGCAAATCCGCAGTGTCGTGAGGTGGCGCACTTTGCTCAAAGACTCTCTATATCTCCGAAGCACCTCTCGGCAATTGTCGGCAGTGGAACGGGTATGACAGCCAAAGAGTTTATCGACAATAAGGCAGTCGAGCAGATAAAACAGCTACTTCTTACCACAACCCTTACAGCACAACAAATAGCCCAAAAACTCAACTTTTCTGGCACCGGAAATCTCAGCCGTTTCTTCAAAACCAATACGGGAATGACCCTCTCCGACTATAGACACAATTCGCATAACAAATTGCTATAATAGTCTGACAATCGGGAATATATCCACTAATTTCCTTTGAACTTTTTTCGATATAGACTTGGTGAGAGGCTGTATCGTTGTTTGAAACACTTTGAGAAGTGCGATATATCGGAAAATGCACATATATCGGCAATCTCCGATACGGAGCGATTGGATGTCAGCAGCAGAATTTTGGCTCTGTTGAGTCGTTGTGAGGTTGCCCATTTGTGGGGAGAGGTGTGAAATCGTCGTTGAAATTCGCGCTTGAATGCCGTTACGGACAGACTGCATTGATTAGCCATGTCGGAGATGGAGGTGGGGTTGAAGATGTGGCTATATACAGCCTTCGAGAAGTCGCCGTTACAACAATTTATCACTCTTATAAGTCTGGTTTTCAGGCATATATCATCTCCGGAGAGAATCAGATAGATCAACTCTTCAAGTTTTAGTCTCTTGTTGTACTCTTTGAAGTCGTTCATGGCTGTCAGCCTGTATACCGATGCAAAAAACTCCATCAACACCACTCCAGTGTTTGCAACAAAAAAGTTGCGAAACCGGCAAGCTTCGCAACTGTGATCAGAGTGAACGCTAACATTAGTTGATAAATGGAGTACAAACTGCTCTATGTCAGGAGGAAAGAGTTGAAAAACAACCATTTCGCAGTCGCTGTATTCAAACTGATGAAATCCTCTGTTTATCAGAACAACTTTTCCGGCATCAACAACCGTCTTGAAACCATTATAGAGAATCTTCATCTCACCACTTACCACATAGACCACCAACTCTCTATCCAACATCACAGCCTCGACCTCATCAGAGACCGATTTTGAGACGCGCCTTACGATGTAAGGCTCTTTACGATTGTTCATTTTGTGTAAAAGTTTATTGAACTATATCTAACAATTCAAGGCATTTTCATACAAGACATTGTACAAACCACGACATAAATCCGCCCGCTTTATCCAAATTTTTGTCAAATATAGTAAAATTATGGTAATTTACACAAATTTTACAACTTTTTGCCGTATAACGTACAAAAAATCAGAAATCTCCGTAATCAAATAGAGGACTGCAAAAGTAGACTTTGCAAATTTGAGAGTATGTTTAATACAAAGCCCGCTCCAATCTGATTGTTGGAGTGGGCTTTGTATTAAATACGGGTGCCGACTTACGAACATTTCGTACAAGTAGTAAGTGGCTGATGATGGTTTTATACTACTTTAATTCGATCAGAATTACACCATTGGAGGTATCGCCATAGGTTGAAAACTGTTTGCGGGCCTCTTCAGCTTTGAGAACGGAGATTGCCTTGATGTCGCTAGGCTCAAACTGACCGTAGTCCTCTGCTACCTCAATCTTGCCGTCTGCCCTCTTGATTACAATCAGAGCATCAAACTGCTGCTTTGCAGGGTCATCGGGGACAGTTATCACGCGCATCTTTGTGCCGTTCAGTTTTTCGTCGATAACAACGCTGCCCTCACCACTCTTGTCTACAGTGATAACAGTTGTCTGAGGCTTACCCGAGATTTTAATCACCTTGCCATTGACAGTAGCATCCTTTGCCATTGTGGTAACGACAACAGCCTTGTCGATACCGCTGACAACATTCATATTTTTGACCTGCTCAGGCTGCAGAGCGTCAAATTTCTCTTTAGGTGTTACAACACCATCAACGATATAGAGAATATTCTCTTGCTTAGTATCTCTATTCTGCTCTTTAAGACCCTTGGCACCCGCTGCAAAAGCTACAAGCGAGAGTGCCACAATTAGAAATGTACGTTTCATAATGAAAAGAAATTTTTAAGATTAACTAATATCAAACCGGTTTTTCTACTGCAAAGATATAACGAGATTTTGCGGTATTGAGTGAAAACTCTGTTAAGAAATGTTAATAAATGTTAATTCGATTTTTTGTACTGATTTTATACTTACCTTTGTAGTATGAACAAAAGGTACTTCCGAAATATATCTATAGTGACTATCTGCTCCCTACTTCTACTTGCAGGAGTTCAGAGTTATTGGGTATATAGGATGTATAAGGACTCTGTCACAGACTTTACCCGTCGCGTAGAGTCTGCCACCTACAAAAGTATCTACAAGGCGTTCCGTATGGATGCCATTCCGGGTATTACCGCTGCCGAGCAGATAAATATAGATCTCGACCGCTTTGCTCTCTATTTTGAACCGAATCTGTTGGAGCTCGATGCTCTGCAGCCATACCGCGTAGAGGTTGTTGATGCTGCCACACAGCGCACAATGATGGTACATAACAGCCATGTGAAGATAGACAAACCGCTGACAACCAGTATAGTAATTGACGATGACAGTCTGTTTGTTCTGTGTCTTGCAATAGAGATACCGTATGCTCAGTTTTGGAGTCGTATGTGGGGGATTATCCTTTCGTCGGTAGCAATTATAGTCGTACTTGGTGTAGTGCTGGTATATCTTATCCGCACCATGTTTCGCCAAAAAAGTCTCGAGCAGATGCGTCGCGACTTTACCCACAACATCACTCATGAACTCAAGACCCCGATATCTGTTGCCATTGCTGCTACAGATGCCCTGCGCAACTTCTCTGCTGACAGCGATGCAGAGCGCCGCAGCAGATATTTGGGGATGGTCGAACAGCAGCTGTCTCAACTATCGACGATGGTCGAGCGAATCCTATCCGTCTCTGTAGAGGGGCAACAAGAGAGTTATAATCCTGAACCTTTAGATATAGTTCAAACTCTGTTTGCACTAAAGAAGGATATGGAGATTAATAGTGACAGGCTATTAACAATCAGAATTATATCTCCGGAAAAGGTTGTTATATCTGCCGACAAGTTCCATATTCAAAATATGCTCGCAACAATCCTTGACAATGCTGTCAAGTACTCGGCAGAGCATCCTGTAGTGACCGCAGAGGTGGTACAGAGAGACAAGTTTGTTCTCTTGTCCATCTCCGACAATGGATGTGGTATAGCTCACGAACATCTTAAACATATATTTGAGAAGTTCTACCGTGTGCCTAATGGCGAGAGACATACCACGCGCGGATACGGGCTCGGGCTCTATTATGCCCGCAAAGTTGCAGAGATGCACAATGGCGAGATTACTGCACACAGCCGCGTAGGTATAGGAACAACAATAACTATAAAATTACCTGCAGATGGAGCAAAAGATTAGAATACTGCTTGTTGAAGACGAGCGTATGCTTGCTGAGATACTATCGGATACCCTTACTGACCGCAAGTTTGACATAACCCTTGCCTATGATGGAGAGCAAGCGCTGCAGATGGTTCGAAACGGAGACTTTGACGTTATCGTGACAGACGTTATGATGCCCAAAATTGACGGTTTTACCCTTGTCAAACGACTTCGTAGCGAAGGTTGCAAAGCCCCGATATTACTTCTGACAGCACTTTCGGCAACCGAAGATGTGGTACGCGGATTTGAGGCTGGGGCAAATGATTTTCTCAAAAAACCGTTTGCCATAGACGAGCTTATCGTTCGTATTAAGGCTCTTGCCGGCAGGACAAAAGGGAGCATTGTTGAGGATGAAAAGGTCTATACAATAGGTCGTTATACCTTCACGCCGAAAGACAACTTACTCTCGATTGCGGGCAGAGATACAACCCTTGCTGCCAGAGAGAGTGCTGTACTTTTGCATCTTTGCAGAGTTGTCGGAGAGAGGGTTGAGGCGTCGGTAATACTCAAAGAGTTGTGGGGTGATGATACATTTTTTAACCTGCGCAGCCTCAATGTATACATCTCTCGTCTGCGTCATCATCTTGCAGCCGATCCGGATATTGAAATTGTAAATATCCGAGGGGTGGGTTATAGGTTAAAGATAAGGAGTGTTCAGTAGTTTGAACACTCCTTGTTTTTGCAAAAGTCTTGATGGATAGGGTTTTACCACTTGCGGCGCAGGTAGTTGCCGACGGCAAAGGTTGTCGAGTCGCACAGCTTATCGGTCGATACGACGACGTGGTTATTGCCGTACATCTCGATAGAGTCGGTGACAAATATACCCTGTGAGATATTGCGTACAGCCACCGGATTGCCATTGATTGTAACTGTAGGCACGCCGCGTGAGCAGTAGATCTTGACTGCCTGACGCTTACCAAGTCTAACCTCGCGGTTTTTGCCGACAATATGGAGGGTTGGCGACTTTTTGTTCCACAGAGTCTTATAGAGGTAGTAGGCATCCTTATACTGTGCATGGTCGAATGCCACAAGTCCCGAGTTGCGTACACCGCCACCGTGGCGCAGGGCACCGAAGTCGAACATAGTATTGAGCCAAACGCCCCAGAAGAGGTTATTGTCTATGCGGCTCACATAACCCTCGTGGAAGCGGGTCTGCCAGCTCTCCGGAATGCGGTGCTGGCTGGCGCTATGGCTAACATAATCCTCATTGTAGTTACCCTTTGTGCCACCCTCGCCATAGCATACTGCCTGACGAAGATGGTTCCAATTTGTGCGCAGGGCATTCTGCCAGAGGTTCAGATCCTCAACAGCGCCCTTATCCCAACCTACAGACTGCTGCCAGACAATAAGGTCGGTAATAAAGTTAATATCGCCATCCTGATTGCTGCACGAAACGGTCGGGCGTGACGGGTCGGTACTCTTGGCAAGGCTGTTGAGCTCCTTGACATATCCCATAAGGTCTGCCGAGCGACCTCGGAGCAACGAGAATATACCCCACATAGCCACCGACGGGTGGTGGATATTCTGCAAAATAATCTCCTTGAGCTGCTCTCGACCATTCTGCTTGAAGTCGTCAGAGTTATAGAAGGCTATATCGCTCAAGAATGGTGACTGGCAGAGCGGAGTATCTACCCACACCAGCATACCCTCGCGATCACACTTGTCGTAGAGCATCTGCGAGTGAGGACCCTCCACCGAGCGGATAGCATTGGCACCCATCTGCTTGATTGTTGCAAAATCGGCGTCATAGTCGCTCTCGGTCAGGGCATTTGCAGACTTTGCGTTGTCGTGGCAGAGGTTTACGCCACGCACAGGGAGCTGCTTGCCATTGAGCGTGAGCAGCTGCTGCGGGGTTATCTCCAACTTGCGGAAACCGGTGTTGAGAGATACGGTATCGGCACCCACAACAACATCTACGCGATAGAGTGACGGCGAGTGAAGTGACCAAAGCTCAGGGTTTGTAACCGAGAACGGGATATTGAGCAGCTTGCCATCTATCTTTGCCTTAACACTCTTTGTATCAGCAACATAACCATCTGGAGAGACGACATCTACCGTAACATTACACTGCGTATCCTTCTTGCCGAGCAGGGCAACCTTCACACTACCCTCGACACTCTCTGCCGAGACCTTTGTAGGCATAACGATAACACCATCGGTACCGTAGTAGAGTGGGGAGATGGTAGTCTTGTCAGTCACAATCAGCTCCACATCGCGATAGATACCGCCGTACATATTCTGCTCCGTCGATGTAGGCAGCAGATCGCTGCGATAGACATTGCTGACCTCAACGAGCAGTGTATTTTCAGAGCCGAAAAATATCTTGTCTGTCACCTCCACAGCAAAGGCTGTTCTGCCGCCCTTATGACCGCCCACGAAGCTGCCGTTTACAAAGACATCGGCAACACTCATCACACCGCCAAAGCGCAGGAAGAGTCTCTTGCCCTGCCACTCTGCCGGCACAAAGAGTTTACGACGATAGTTTGCCGTAGTCTGACGCAGCTCGCCATTCTCTGTAAGGGCGTCGCTGTTCCAAGTGTGCGGAACGGTTACAAAACGGGCATTGTCGCTCGAATTTTCATCCTTAAAGAAGAATCGCCACGAGTTGTTGAGTATATAAACCTCCCTTGCCGAGAGGGTGGAAATAGCTGTAACACAGGCTAATAAAACCAACAAAAATCTCTTCATAACAGTGTTAATTTGTCACAAAGGTAGGAAATTGTTGAAAAAAATACTAACTTCGTGCTGTTAAATAGACATATTATGAACATTTTTGACATCATTACTATCATAATTCTGGTCCTTGCAGCCATTGCAGGAGCACGAAAAGGCTTTATCTCACAGCTCTTTTCGCTGCTCAGTATTGTTGGTGGAATTATGCTCGCTATAGGTTATGGAGAGAGTGTCGGTCAGATGCTCAATCTGGACCCTGCATACTCAAAGGTATTGGGTTTTATTATCACCTTTATTGTCGCAACAATAGTTGCCTCACTATTGGGACAAATCCTCTCGAAACTCTTCTCTGCGCTGGGTTTAGGCTCGGTAAATGCACTGCTTGGTGTGGTGCTGTCGGAGCTGAAATATCTGCTGCTGCTGAGCGTTGTTTTTGTCACATTCGAGCGTCTGAACAACAATTTCCAAATTGTTGAGGCGCGCCACTTCGAGGAGTCGAAGAGTTTCGGTATGGTCTCTTCCCTGTCGGGCACGGCGCTGGAGTGGTTTAACACATTTACAGAGGAGGCTAAATAATGACAGCAGAGGGTCTTGTAATTCGTGCCACAGGCAGCTGGTATGAGGTTCTGAATGGCAGTGAGCGCATCAACTGCCGTATTCGTGGCAAACTTCGTCTGAAGGGTGTACGCTCGACAAATCCTGTCGTTGTCGGAGATATTGTCCGTTGCCAGAGCGACCAGAATGGGGAGTGGGTAATCTACGACATTGTTCCGCGCCGCAACTACATCATCCGTCGTGCCTCAAACCTCTCGAAGGAGTCGCACATTATCGCGGCAAATATCGACCGCGCAATGATTGTGGTGACACTTATTGAGCCCGTTACGGCACTCGAATTTGTGGACCGCTTTCTGATTACCTGCGAGGCATATAAAGTCCCTGCGACCATTCTGCTGGCAAAGATTGACCTGCTTGCAGAGAGCCCCGAGGCGGTGGCTCAGTTCCATGAGATATACGAGAGTGCCGGTTACGAGGTTATCGATATATCGGCAACCGAAAGCATTGGTATTGAGCGTGTTAAGAGTATGCTCGACGGCAATGTGACTCTTATATCGGGTAACTCGGGCGTCGGCAAATCGACACTTGTCGGAAAGATAGACCCTACGCTCGACATCCGCACCGGCGAGATATCCGAGAGTTTTCACAAGGGAAAGCACACTACAACCTTCTCGACAATGTATCCGATAGGCAATAACGGCTACATAATCGACACCCCGGGCATCAAGGGCTTCGGACTTATCGAGATTGACGACAAGGAGCTGTGGCACTACTTCCCCGAGATGATTGCAACAGCGGGCGAGTGTCGTTTCTACAACTGCACACACACCCACGAGCCGGGTTGTGCTGTAGTGGAGGCGGTAAAGGAGGGTCGAATTTCATACTCTCGCTACGAGAGCTACCTCAAAATTCTTGATGACGATGACAAATATCGAAAATAATCTCACCACCGAGCAGTGCAGAGAGCGAATTGACTATCTTGCACAATTTATGCTACCCGAGCGATTGGCGACACTTCGTCGCGCCCTCGAAAATCGCACGGATTATATGACACTGCTTGCTGAAAATATGTTCCATCCGCAGAATGCCAGCGCACTTGTGCGCCATTGTGAGGCGTTCGGTGTGCAGAATCTGCATACGGTGCAGACCCTCTGCAAGTTCAACCCGAATGTCGATATTGTTCGCGGAACGGACAAGTGGATAGATATCCACCACCACGCCTCAACAGCCGATGCACTTGCGCACCTGAAGAGTGAGGGATATCGTATTATCGCCACTACGCCACACCGCGAGAGCTGCACCCCCGAGAGTTTTGATGTCACAAAGGGTAAGTTCGCAATTGTTATGGGCACCGAGAAGACCGGTATCTCTGACGAGGTGATGGCTGCGGCGGACGAGTTTTTGCGAATACCGATGTGCGGAATGGTCGAGAGTCTCAATGTAAGTGCCTGCGCAGCAATTATTGTCTATATGCTCTCGGAGCGTATGCGCCACGAGGTTGAGGGGTGGCAGCTGACCGACGAGCAGCAGACAAAGACACTCTACAAGTGGCTGGTGGAGACAGTCAAGGATGCCAAGCCGTTACTCAAGAGAGGAGGTTTTCTATGAGAAATTTGACCGAAAATGAGATTTTGACCTTGAAATCTCAGGGCTGTAGTGCCGAGAGTTGGCGGAATATATTTGTTGCCGATAATTTCGCTATTGACAATATTGAAAGATGCCGCTTCGAGGGTCGTGTAGAGATAGAGGCAGATGTTACCCTTCGTGGCTCTACAATCTGCAACTACCACCTCTGTCAGGGTGCGAAAATTCTTGATACTCTGCGACTTGAAACCCGCCATAGCTCAACATTCGGCAATGGAGTTGAGGTGGCGGCTGTAAACGAAAATGGCGGACGAAGCGTTGCTATATACAACGAACTTACGGCTCAATGTGCATATATCGTTGCGATGTATCGTCACCGCAAGGAGCTTATTCAAAAGATCTCAGACCAGATTGCAGAATACGCCGAGTCACAGCGCAGCGTGATGGGTGTTGTCGGCGAAAACAGTACCATTTTGGGTGCCCGTTTTGTCCGCGAAGTGAATATTGGCAAGGGGGTGACCATCGAGGGAGCATCGCTGCTGGAGAATGGAACACTGCTTGACGGCGCATATATCGGCATAGATGTCAAGGCGAAGGATTTTATTGCTGTCGATAACTCGAAAATCGACCGTGGAGCCATCTTGGAGCGCGTTTTTATTGGCGAAGATTGTCTTATTTCAAATGGTTTTACAGCCGTTGATTCGTTGATTTTTGCCTCTTCACACCTCGAAAATGGCGAGGCGTGCTCTATTTTTGCGGGACCTTATACCGTCTCGCACCACAAGTCGTCACTGCTTATTGCCGGCATATTCTCCTTCTTCAACGCCGGTAGCGGTACAAACCAGAGCAACCATCTCTTCAAGAGTGGAGCTATACATCAGGCAGTACACCGTCGCGGAACGAAGTTCGCAAGTGGCGGATATGTTATGGCGCCGGCTGCCGAGGGAGAGTTTACAACGGTTATCGGTCGCCACACAAAGCACCACGACACCTCGCTGCTGCCATATAGTTACCTTATCGAAAATGACGGCGTAAGCTACCTTATGCCTGCCTTTGCACTGCGCAGCTATGGTACGGTGCGTGATGTGGAAAAGTGGGCTAAGCGCGATAAGAGAAAGATTGGTTATGATATTGTCAATTACGAGGAGTACAACCCCGTGCTTGCCGGAAAGGTTGCGGATGCAATAGCGATTTTGGATACCCTTCTTGCCGAAAATCCCGACGCAGAACTGCTACACTACAACAATTGTGTCATCAAACGATCTGTTGCCCAGCGTGGTGTGGCGCTCTATCATCTCTATCTTACCGCAGCAATCGGTGCAATGATTAAGGCGGGTAAGGGTGCAGCCACCACTGCCTCAAAGTGGGTGGATATTGCAGGACAATATATAAGCAAGGAGGCTCTGGACGATATCTTAGATAATTTTATCGATATAAGGTCGCTCAATGTGGCATTGTCCGACTTTAACTTTTGCTATGAGGATAAAGCGCGTGGTTGGGCTCTGGCATATCTGGGCAGGGAGTTTACAAAGAGGGACCTTGCCGCCGCAGAGGAGGCACACGCAGCCCTGCGAAAGATTACCGATGCAGACCGCGCAGCCGACATCTCACAAGCAATGAGCATCGGCTACGGCATCGACAGCACCGAGACAGACGAGATTTTAGCCGACTTTTCTGCCGTGCATGGGTTGTAAACCGGTAGGGATATCAAAAGTTTGAGTGTGTTCGTAATACGGACACACTCTTTTTTGAACTATTTTATAACGACTCTATTTCAGCAGGCTGACAGCATAGTCTCCCTCGGACATCAGCAGGTCGAGAATCGAGAGATTTTCGGCAAAGGGGAGGCGGTCGGAGAAGAGCTGAAAGTAGTGCGGTGTCGAGAACTCTGTAGTGCGGTGTTTTGGGCGCAGATCGACATCGTTTTCGGTAGCTACGACATACTCTGTGGTGGTCTTTAGGGGTTTTGTATAGCCCAGAAAGGCGAGCAGAGTTGTCAGTATAGCGAGGTTGAACTCCACGAGAGAGGTGTAATTCTCGGTGTAGAATGGACGGAGGCGCTCGGCGATAAAGTCGAAGTATGCCGAGGAGCGATATGCCGACTCAATTGCCACCCAATGTTGGTGTTGCCACGGTTTTGAGTAGTCTATCTGCATCTTGTGCATCGCTGTTCGCGGGTGGTTGGCTTTGACTACGGGAACGGTCAGCTCAAGCACTCCGTTTGCCGTCATAATGCGTGTACGGTTTCGTACCGAGCGCTTTATGTAGTGCTCGCCGCAGTCGATAATATGGTCGTCACCTGCAGCAAGCAGGCGAGTAATATACTCTATATCAGGCAAATATGTAGCTGGTAATATTAGCATTCTATTAGATTAACATTCTGTCCAATCTCCGTTCTCTTTGATAATCTCGATAAGTCGGTCCAGAGCCTGCTCCTGCGGGATATTTCGGCAGACAACCTCGCGACCCTTGTAGAGGGTAATCTTTCCCGCTGCAGCACCGACATATCCGTAGTCGGCATCCGCCATCTCGCCCGGACCATTTACAATACAGCCCATAACGCCGATTTTAAGACCCTTAAGGTGTGAGGTCTTCGCCTTGATTTGTGCAAGTGTACCCTCTATATCGTAGAGCGTACGACCGCAGCTCGGACAGGCGATATACTCTGTATGTGAAATTCTTACGCGCGATGCCTGCAAGATATTGAGCTCTATATCTGTCAGCTCCTGCTCACTCAATTGTGGTGCATCAATCCACACTCCGTCAGCAAGTCCGTCGAGTAGCAGCTGACCAATATCGGCAGCGGCACAAACAGCCACCAGCTCCGCACTACCCTCATATCGGCGGCGGATAACAACAGGCTGCTTCTCGTTCTCGAGGTTCAGAATTGCGGCTCTCCACTCGGCTGTCGGGTTTTGCGACAGAGAGTCGATAACCAAAAATTCGTCTGTAACCTCGCTATGAATTATCGGTGTCTGGATATCCGAGCGACGACGATACTCTGTCGGGCTGTAGCGCTCGGGGTGGGAAACAGCAAACTCTCCCGCACGATCTGCAAAGTGCTCTACAAGCATAGCAGCCACAGGAACCTCATTCTCAGGTGCCTCTGTGAGCGATACTCGAATAGTGTCGCCAATACCGTCGGCAAGCAGCGCACCGATGCCTACGGCGCTTTTTATGCGACCCTCAAGACCATTTCCCGCCTCTGTTACGCCGAGATGTATCGGATAGTGCATACCCTCCGCCTCCATAGCCTCGACAAGCAGACGATAGGCGTGCACCATTACGCGGGTGTTCGACGACTTCATAGAGACCACCACCTGATCAAACTCTGCTGCGCGACAACGATGCAGGAACTCCATAGCTGAGGCAACCATACCCTGCGGAGTGTCACCGTAGCTATCGACAATATGGCGCGCCAACGAGCCGTGGTTTACGCCTATGCGCAGTGCCACGCCACGCTTGCGACACTTTTCGATTAGCGCCTCAAGTTCACCGTTATCTGTTCGGTAGTTGCCTGGATTTATGCGCACCTTATCGACATAGTCGGCAGCGATGGATGCAATCTGCGGCACAAAGTGAATATCGGCAACAATGGCTGTTTGATAGCCGTCACCACGCAGTGCAGGCATAATATCTGCAAATGCCTCACCCTCCTTTATACCCTGTGCAGTCAGGCGGACAATCGGCGCACCGGCATCGGCAATGCGCTCAATCTGCGCAACAGATGCGGCGACATCTGCCGTTGCAGTGTTGGTCATAGATTGTACGGCAATGGGGTTGTTACCACCAATTTTGGTCGAACCGATAGCCACCTCAAGGCTCTCTCGACGAGAAAATTTTGTCAAATTCATAGCAAAAGCTCTGTTATGACTACAAAAATAGGTAATTTTTACTAAATTTGTACTATGAATCCGTTGGATAATAGCATAAAGTTTGTCTCCGGTGTGGGAGAGGTGCGTGCCAAGTTGCTCGGAAAGGAGATTGGTGTGCATACCGTGCGCGATATGCTCTACCACTTCCCGTTCCGATATATCGACCGCACAAAGGTCTATAAAATCGGCGAACTGAATGAGGCAAATACACAGAGCGGCTATATCCAAATTCGTGGTCGTGTAACGGGCAAAAACTTCTTTGGCGAGGGTCGCAATCAGCGATTTGTGGTCTATGTATCTGACAATACGGGTAGGGCTGAGCTTATCTGGTTTCGTGGTATAAAGTGGATTGAAAATAAGTTTGAGCTGGGTCGCGAGTATCTTATCTTCGGTCGTCCGTCATTCTTCCGCAGCGAGCTCAGTTTAGTACATCCCGAGGTGGAGGCTGTTGAGGTAGCTGCAACCCGCAAGGTGCAGTGCTCGATGCAGGGCATATACTCTACAACCGAGAAGCTCTCATCGGCGCTCGGCACAAAGGGAATGTACAACATTATCTCCAAAATTTGGGAGAATGTGAAGGGTGAGATTGAGGACTATATGCCTGACTATCTGCGAAATAAGTATGGTCTTATCTCGCTTGAGGAGGCACTCTACAACATCCACATTCCACAGTCGGCAATAATGCTCAAGCAGGCACAGTATCGTCTTAAGTTCGACGAGCTGTTCGGCATACAGCTCAACATACAGTCGCGACGCTCGGCGCGCACAGAGGCACACGCGGGCTTTCACTTTGGTCGTGTGGGCAACTACTTCAACACCTTCTACAACACCCGTCTGCCATTCCCGCTGACAGGTGCTCAGAAGAGGGTTATCAAGGAGATTCGCACCGATACTGTCTCGGGCTGTCAGATGAACCGCCTTCTGCAGGGCGATGTGGGTAGCGGAAAGACCGTTGTGGCACTGCTCTCAATGATACTTGCCGTAGATAACGGCTATCAGGCGTGTATGATGGCACCAACCGAGATTCTTGCACGACAGCACTACGCCACAATAGTAAAGATGGTGGGCGATATCGGTCTTCGCGTAGGTGTACTTACGGGAACAACAAGGGTTAAGGAGCGCCGAGAGACCCTTGCAGCCCTTGCAGCAGGGGAGATAGATATCCTTGTCGGCACGCACGCACTGCTCGAGGAGCGAGTGCAGTTCTCAAATCTCGGCTTTGTGGTTATCGACGAGCAGCACCGCTTTGGTGTTGAGCAGAGGGCGCGCCTGTGGACAAAGAACAACAATCCGCCGCACATCCTTGTAATGACGGCAACACCTATACCGCGTACGCTCGCTATGACCCTCTATGGCGATTTGGATGTCTCGGTTATCGACGAGCTGCCACCGGGTCGTCAGCCTATTCGCACGCTCCACTACTACGACTCGGCACGCCTGCGCCTATTCGGATTTATGCGCGAGCAGATAGCTCAGGGTCGCCAGATATATATCGTCTATCCGCTTATCAAGGAGTCGGAGAAGGCGGACTATGCAAACCTCGAACAGGGTTTTGAGACTATTGTGAAGGATTTTCCGCTGCCGAAGTATCGCGTATCGGCGTGTCACGGAAAGATGAAGCCCGAGGATAAGGAGGAGTCTATGCGTCAATTCAAGTGTGGCGAGGCGGATATCCTTGTTGCCACATCTGTTATCGAGGTGGGTGTAGATGTTCCGAATGCGACGGTGATGGTTATCGAGTCAGCAGAGCGTTTCGGACTTGCGCAGCTCCACCAGCTGCGAGGCAGAGTGGGTCGTGGTGCCAATCAGTCCTACTGTATCCTGATGTCCGACGAGAAGCTCTCGAAGGAGTCCAGAACACGCCTCGAGGCTATGTGCGAGACCACCGACGGTTTTCGACTTGCCGAGCTCGACCTTCAACTGCGCGGCGCGGGCGATATAAACGGTACGCTGCAGAGTGGCGAGGCTGTCAGTCTGAAGATTGCCAACCCGACACTCGACAATCAGATACTGCAGGTGGCACAGCAGGCGGCAATGGCTCTGCTCTCGGTAGATTCGGCACTTGCAGAGCCTCAACACTATCCTCTCCGCGAGCTCAAGGCGCGTTACTCGACCGAGCAGGATATAGATTTTTCTAAGATTTCATAATAGGGAGCGCTTTTTGCTCGTTATTAGGTCATGAAACAGATTGTAATTACAGCTCTCATATCACTCTTTGCCACTTTGTCCCTCTCGGCACAGGTCTACCACCCGGGCGAGCAGCTGGACTATCGCGTGGCATACAAGGCGAAGCTTGTTCCTAATACCGAGATGGCGACCGTTACGGTGCAGACGACGCTCGATACCCTTGATGGCAAGAGTGTCTATCGCGTTATGGGCTTGGGAAAGATTATGCCCGAGTACCGCTGGTTTTACAACCTTGAGGACCGTTACGACATCCTTGTAGATACGCTGTCAAAGCGTACGCAGCGTTTTGAGAGCAACATCCGCGAGGGTGACTACACCTTCCGCAGCCACTATCGCTACGACTGGGACAGCCTGAAGGTGCACACTTGGGCGCAGAGCCGTCAGCGCACGCTGCGCACAAAGACTTTGGAGCTTACCGAGCGCAGCATGGACCCCGTATCGCTCTACTTCAACCTCCGCTCGATAGATGCTTCGACACTCAAAGAGGGCAAGGAGTACAACCTCGAGATGGTGCTTGAGGATACTATCAAGGTGCTCAAATACAGATTGTTGGGTCGTGAAGAGTGTCGCGTGCCGCAAAAGGGTAAGTTCAGAACGATAAAACTCGCCTGCACACTCGGTACAAGCGAGGGGTTTTCATTTACCGACGGTTCGGAGTTTTTTATCTGGATTACTGACGACAAGAATAAGTTCCCCGTAATGCTCGAATCACCGATAATTGTCGGTAGCATCCGCGCCTATATCTCTGATTTCAAGGGACTTAAATATCCATTGGACTGTAAGGTCAAGTAGCTCTATTTGATATACTTGGAGAAGAATTTCCATATCTCGGCGGCGGTATTCATACTATCGCTTGCCCAGTTGTGTTTTCCGCCGACAACCTCGTAAAACCACACCTCATTGCCACCTGTACCACCCACAAAACGGTGCGCAATAACTCTGTTTTTCACAATCGGCAGCACCTCGGTCTCTTCGTGTGTGCAGCGATTTGCCGCAGCCCATAACCCCACGGCACGTGGTGTGGCGATGTCGGCACCCCATCCGTCTTTGTTGTACGGATCGCCATTCCATCGTGAGAGTCTATCCTCCGTTCCGTGCACCTCCATTACAGGAATTGGGAGCTTCGGAGTGAGCGTGCGGTAACGGCACTCCATAATATGACCCGAAACGGAAGCTACGGCAGTAAAGTGTTTAGACGCTTGATATGCAAGTATATAGCTCATTGCACCGCCGTTTGAGTGCCCCGTTGCAAAGAGGTTTTCTTTAGATAGTTTGTGCTCCTTCTGCAGATGTTTTGCAAGGCGGATGGCAAGACCCACATCATCGCGCTCACAGTTATTCTCTATATGAAACTGATAGCCGACACTCCAGTAGTGTTTGCCCTTAAAATCCTTCGGTCCGCGAGGGTAGCAGATGGCAAAGCCGTGCTTGTCGGCAAGTGGCTGAAAACCGTAATTTACAGAGGGAATGTTCTTTGAACCATAGCCGTGAAAGACCATCAGCAGGGGTGCATCTTCCGCAATATTTTGAGGAATATAGAGCCAATAATCGTACTCGACACCCTTGTGTTTGAAGGTATGTTTTGTAAGCGTACCCGTGCCGTCAAGCTCTGCCGCAAAGCTATTGCCAAGTGCTCCGACAAGCAACAAAAGTAGTAAAGTCCACTGTTTCATAATCTTAGCTTTTGTACAAAGATAGCGTTTTTTGCATATTCAGAGAATATGATTTGGAAATTTTTACTACCTTTGCCGACAAAATAGATTTTTTAACAAACAAATATTAAATTTTATGAAGAAGGTTAATGAAGTCGAGTATGGCTATCAGAGCCCTATGTTGGAGGTTCTGAACATCGTTGCCGAGGCTGGTTTTACAATCTCTGACGGCATTGGTTTGCCGGGTGAGAACCCTAATTTTAACGATTTTGGTGACTTTTAACACATCTACAGCTATGAAGAAACTTGTATACACACTTACAGCTATTGCAGCTCTTCTCAGCTCTTGTGTTAAGAGTTCGGACGAGCAGATTTTTGTTGAGAAGAAGAGTACTGTCACCATCGAGGCGCTTGCTGCAGAGTCAAGAACCTATGTTGAGGGTACAGAGATTCATTGGGCAGAGAAGGGTGAGCAGCTCAATATCATCTACTTTGCCGATGAGAGCACAACCCGTCGTCAGAGTGCAACCCACGAGGATTACACCCTGAAGAATAACTGCGCAGAGTTTACTGCAGATTTCACCACAACCGATGGCGCTGCAAAGTACACCTTCGGTGCATTTTACCCTTATGCTTACAAGTCTACCACATCGTCTGTAAGCCTTACCGTTCCACAGGAGCAGACTCCGACCGAGACAAGCTACGACCCGTTGGCAGATATCCTTGTATCTGAGAATCCCGTTGTAACCGAGACCGTTCCTAACAAGATCAGCTTCAAGTTTGCCCGTATGGTTGCATTTGCAAAGATGACCCTCGTAGGTATTCCGGCGGGCGAGAAGATCGAGAAGGTTACATTCTCATCTGTTGCAAAGCCAGCCGGTGCCGTAGAGTTCAAGGTACACGAGCAGGGCACACTCGAGAATGCAAAGTGGTACAACAACTACGAGGATATCAACCTCAACCTCGGTGGTCGCGTAGCTACAGGCGAGGATACAGTTTGGTTTGTAGCTGTTCCTACCGACCTTAGCGGCACATCGTTCACCGTAACCGTTGTAACCGACAGAACAAACTACACAAAGAGCGTAGACCTTACTGACAAGAAGCTTAACTTCGAGCGTGCAGATGTTGCCGTATTCCGCGTAACCGACCTTGTTGAGGTTGAGAAGCCAAAGGCTTACAAGCTTATGACCGACCTTGCTGAGCTCAACGCAGGCGATCAGGTTATCTTCTGTACAAAGAAGACCGCATCTTCTACCGCAAAGCTCCTCTCGACTACTGCAGATGGCAGCGCGCTGAAGTTCACAAGCTCTGTAACCGTTACAGACGCCCTTGAGATTGTTGCAGAGGGTCTTCCTGAGAATGCAGCACTCTTTACTGTTGAGAAGGGTGTAGATGCAGATACATTTGCTTTCAAGGCTGCTGAGGGCTACCTCTATGGTAACTACGATTCGGAGAATTGGACAAGCAAGCTCTCATTCAAGGCTGACAAGGACGCTGAGGCTACTTGGCAGGTGACAATGAGCGCAGAGAGCTACTTTGCAACTCTTTACAACACTCTCCATGGTCGTTATTTCAACAACTATGCAGGCAGCAAGTTCAACTTTGCAGCCAGCCAGAGTACATACTACTACTATATTTACTATATCGACGGTGCAGCAACCGAGGAGCCTGAGAACCCTGAGCAGCCGGTTGTAACACCGCTTGAGGCACCTGTAATTACAGCAGCTACCGCTACAGGCAATACCGTAACTGTTGAGTGGACAGCCGTTGAGGGTGCAAAGGACTATACTGTAGTTTGCGGCGAGCAGAGCGTAACCGTTACCACTACAACTGCAACCTTTGAGAATGTGGCTGCAGGTTTGTATAAGGTGACCGTTACCGCAAATCCAGCAGACGAGGCTCTCCATGTAGCAACTAAATCTACCTCTTTTGAGGTTGTTGTTGAGGCTGTAACAGCAGAGGCACAGAGTGTATTCCTGACCTTCCCTGCAGATATGCCGGAGGGTGCATCGAGCGGCAATAGCGTGGGTACTATCTATAGCGGCGATGTAGTTATCTCTTCTACAGGCACTTGGAGAACAAACAAAGCTGATGGTCGCGACTGTATCTATATCGGTCGTACAACATCCGGCGAGCTTCGTATTGAGGCACAGAACGGCAAGGTTATTACAAAGGTTACCCTTGGTGCCCCTGTAGATTACCAGATTGACCTCAAGGCAAAGGAGAACGATACATATACCACTACAACATTTGCAACAACATCTGTTGCCGAGTGGACAGGCGAGTGTAAGTCACGCATCGTATTTACCCCTGCAGGCTCAAGCCACTCTAACATTGAGTCGATTACTGTAGAGTACAAGTAGTACGCTACACAACATAAAAAAAGATGGTGTCCAACAACTTTGGACACCATCTTTTTTATATAGGTAAACGACTACTTGTAGCTGATTACGTCGTAGTTGTCAATCTTCATATCCTCGATAGTCTGACCTGTTGCAAGGACGAGCGATGTGAGCGGGTTACCCTGCAGATAGAGGGTCTTGAGCTTGCGATTGTTGCTGCAATCCATAGTAGCGATAAGGCAGTCGTTTGCAATGAGTGACTCGAGCAGTGAAAGTGATGTAGTATCGAGTGCAGTAATCATTGTATTTGCGCAGTCGATGTTTGTCAGCGCTGTGCACTCATTGACATTGATTGCAGTAAGGTTGTTGCCACCGCAAGAGAGTATTGTCAGCGACTTGTGCTTGTTCAGGTCGAGAGTACCTGTCAGGCGGTTGTTGTTGCACTCGAGCTTGCGAAGAGCTGTGCAGTTGTCAATCTTGAGCTCTGTAATGAGGTTGTTCTGGCAGGTAAGTGCTGAGAGGAGCGTATTTGCCGACAGGTCGAGCGATGCAAGGTTGTTGGTGTAGCACTCGAGCATCTCGAGGTTTGGAAGCTTGCTCAAATCGAGTGATGCGATGTTGTTCTGGTAGCAACCGAGCGTGTAGAGCTCTGGCAGACCCTCAAGAGAGATTGAGGTAAGGTTGTTGTTGCCCAGCGCAACCACTTTGAGCTTTGGACAGTTGTCAAACTTAGCCTCGCGCAGAGAGTTTAACATAACATCGAAGTAGATAAGCTCAGGCTTGCCGCTCATATCGATGCTTGTCAGTTTGTTCTTATAAGCCTGGAAGAACATCAGATTGTCACAACCCTCGTGCAGTACACTCTCAATATCGTTTACATAGCAGTAGAGCCACTTGAGTGATTTACAACCTGTTACATTGAGGCTCTTAATCTTGTTGTAGCAGCAATCCACATACTCGAGCTTCTCCATACCACTCAAATCGAGTGAGGTGATAAGGTTGCCCGGACAGTCGAGATTTACGAGGTTTACGAAGTTCTTGATACCCTTGAGTGAGGTGATAGCCTCCTGCTCGGTATCCGAGTTCTCGTCGAGTGTAAGGTCGAGATCTGTTACGCGTGCTGCCTCTGTTGCAGAGATAGCGCCATCGCCGTCAGTATCGAACGAGCTGAGTATAAGCTCCTCGAATACAGGGCACTCGAAGGTAAGGCTGCCGTCGGCAGTTGTACCGCCGCTTGCAACCTGCTCAACGGTGATTGTGCGCTCCTTTACGGTTGTGCCTGTGGTTGCGATAACAAGGATATCGCCGTTACGAGAGCTGTTGCTCTTATTCTCGGTTGCATAGATAGAGAGTCCGTTATCAGTACGCTCAACCTCTGCCCAAGAGATTGCAGCTACAAAGTCCCAAGACTCGGCATTTGTTACCACCTTTACATCTACCACGCCACCCTCGGCACTCATTACAACCTCGGGGGAGCTGAAGAGCAGCGAGATATCTGCTGGCTGTGGATCCTCTGCAGAAGTCTGCTCGCCACCGTCAGTACAAGCGGTTGTCAGCAGCACTGCCACTGTGGTCAGTGCTGCAAGAATTGTATTGATAAATTTCTTCATTTTAGTAAGCCTTTACGCATCGTACGTTATAACCATTACCCCAACCTGCAGACTGAATACCGTCAAACATAGGTGCGTGGTAGTAGAATCGGAATGACTGCTCTGCAGCCTGAAGCTCTGATGTCCACAAGTAAGCATAACCGCTCGCCTTCTGAACCTTGATGAGCGAACCGCCATCGGTTGGGTGTGCGCTACGGCAACCTGATGATGGGAACCAAGCCTCAACACCAGCGGCTGTAGTGTTTACAAAACCGTCGTCAGTATATACGCTATTGTAAGAGTCAAGGCAGATCCACATAGCCTTACGTGGAACCTGGTAGCCTACTGGACATGGATCGTAGTTGCTCTTCTGGAACGGACGCCAGAGGCTCTTGTCAGCATCGTAAATGATGTTATTCTTCTCGGCGGCATCCAAGCTCTTTACATCGAGCCAGTTTGCCTGACTACCTGTACCACCTGTGAGGAATGTCATAGGGTGCGCTGCAGCGTAGTCAAATGTACCGATTGTGCTATCTGTTGGAGTTGCCTCCCACTTAGCCTGAGTGTAAGCAGTGTTGCAAACAGTCAACTGATCGCTATTACCAAATGGCTTAACCTTCTCAACCCACTCGTAGCGACCATTCTCCTCAACGTATATCTGCTCGCGCTCCTCAGCCTTATCACCGATGAACGGATCCTTACGACCCCACTGGTAGTAGAGACCAAATGTCTCGTAACCACCCCAAAGGGTAGCCTCTGTAGCACCGAGGTTACGGTCCATACAGTAGTAACCATCAGTAAGACCACCGCTCTGCTCGATATAGTTGTTCTGGTAGTCGTAAACAGCGGGCATATCGGTCAGCCAGATGTGCCAAGACCATACAATCTCGCCGGCAGCATCAAATGCAGCGATAACGGCGTTACCCTCATACTCCGAAGCGGTGAAAGATACGGTACCGTCAGCGTAGTTGATGTTTGAGATAAGGGCGTTGCCCTCCTTGCCCTCAACCTTTGTTGCCCAGAGCCAATCGACCTTAGCGATGTTGCTTACAGGGGTGTTGTCTACATAACGAGTTCTGAATGTGTAGTCACCAGCCATATGAACCATATAGCAGTTAGCACAACCCATACGGCTGAGGTTATTGTTGTCGCCCTGTGCGCTGAGCCACTCGACATCAGAGAGGGCTGTTACGCTGTTGCGAGCAATTACGCCACCGGCAATCTCCATGCTCATAGTCTGACCGTTTGAGTCGAGCATAGTGAGTGTGAAACCCTCAGAGTAATCCTCTGCAGGGAGAACAAAGCGGAAGGTGGCACCATTCTCGACATTTACACCTGCGGTGCCGCAGTCGATAGAGAGCTCCTTTGCTGCATCGGCATTAAGCGAGAGACGCGCAGTCTCTGTAGAGAGATCAACCACACCCGAACCTGCAAGGCGACGATTGTTCTTGCCTGCAAGAGTTACCTGACGAAGGATGTGCGGACCTGTGATCTTAACGGTTGCCACACCACACAAGTAGTTGAGTGAGAGGTTGTTGGTTGTAGACTTTGCTACAGCAGGGTTGATAGTCGCAAGTGCAGCATTGTAACGCTGAGTTGTCGGAATAGCAATACGCATTGTCTGACCGCTCATACCATTTGCAGAGGCTGAAGAGGTCGAAGCATAGTATACCTCGGCAGATGATACCGGACCAAACTCGCCATTAGCTGTACCCTGACCACCTGCAATCTGTGTAGGGGTGCCGTTTACATAGAGCATAGAGGCTGCAGTCCAAGTATAAGGGTTGCCCTCAGCATCGTTCTCTACAGTCGCTGTGAGGTATGTAGGTGCCTCGGTGTCAGGCTCGTAGTTTACATTGACCATCTGAATATCGCCACGCAGAACCTCTGTAGAAGAGATTGTGTAGCCGCTCATAATGGCATCGTTTGCACCGTATACGGTGAGCACAAAACCCGAATAAGTCATTGCAGGCAGTACAACATCTACATCAGCCGGCAGAGTTACGCCCTGACCCAAATCTACGGTAATCGAGCGGGTGCCGTCGTTGGCAATCTCCAGCTGCGGAGCACCGGCAAAGTCCATATTTGCTACGCCGTGACCTGCCAGAGCAGTATCAAGCGAGCTGAGTACCACACGATTCACAACGCCGCTACCGCTTAGTGAGAGGCGGAGTGTACCGAGTAGATTCTTGAAGACGAGCTTTGTATTGCCGTTTGAAGCAACCATTGGACGAATCATCGAGATAGACGGACTCTGGGTTGCAGGAAGATCGACAGCAAGTGTAGTATTGTCGATAGTTCCGTTACCAAAGTCGTAAGCTGCATAGTAGTAGTCTGCAGCTACAACATCCTCGATAGATACTGTAGATGTGCCACCAACCTCAACTGTGTACTTGATGTTGTTGATGACTACCTCGTCACCTGCCTTCCACTCTCGACCATTCTCGAGTGTGGCAAGTACAGTGACACTTTTCTTCTCGTCTGAACCCTGTGTATTGCCCTCGCAACCTGCACAGAACAGGAGTGCTACAGCCAAAAGAGTTGAATAGAAAAACATCTTCATAGTAATTTATTATTAAATTAGTGTTATTTGCGATGCACAAAAATAGTCAATTTTTC